>NZ_JAGPXS010000002.1:0-546600 GCF_018070425.1 Micromonospora sp. C81 | reverse complement strand
CCCCCCCCCTCGCCCCCGCGGGCGCCCGGCCCCGCCCCCACCCCTCAGTCGTGGAGCGGCTCCTGCCTCGGATGCCCTGCGCGGCGTACCGCGTACCGCATGCAGACCCAGTCGTCGCTGTACAGCAGATCGCGCCACTGCCCGACGATGTCCCCGCCATGTGCGGCCATGAGCCGCACCATGTCGGCGTGTGGTACGACAGTCATTTTCATCGGCGCCGGATAATTGAGCAGGTGGCACTGTGCCCAGCTGATCAGGCGGGACGGCGCCAGATGCCAGACGATGCCCCTGGCCGTACGCCCCGGCTCGGTTGGCAGCCCCAGGACAGCGATGCCGCCTGGCCGCAACACGCGCAGGAACTCGGCCAGATAGTGATCGATGGCGGGGCGCGGCAGGTGTTGCAACACCAGGGCGCTGTAGACCAGGTCGAAGTGGCCGTCGGGAAACTGGCTCAGGTCCGGTGCGTCGTTGAGGACGAACCGGATGTTCTCGGCGCTCCGGTTGAGTCGCCGGGCGGCCTCCAGCATGGTCGGAGCTATGTCCACACCGACGACCTCGTCCGCGTGTGGGGCGAGTGCCTGAGACAGTCGCCCGACGCCGCAGCCGAAGTCGAGCACCCGCTCCCAGCGGGTGGGCAGGCCGAGTTGGCGAAGTTGGCCGGACGTCCCCTCGACGTCGGTGCGGCCCGTGGCCAGAAACTCCTCCACGTCCCACCGTCCGCCGCGTTTGCCGGGCTCAACGAGTACGGCCCAGAGCGGATCTTCAGCTCCGAGCTTGGTCCAGTCGCGTCGCACGTCGTTCAGTTGCACGTCGAAACCCTAGGACCTCCGGCCATCCGGTGGGGTCCCGCTGTTTCCGGGATCGCCTGGATGTTCGGACGAGAGGGATGAGCCGAACGGCTCTCCGCGATTGCGTGCTTTACATCCGTTACCTAATTGTAATCCATCAATGCTCTGCCACTCTCTGTTGTTGGAGGGCATGGCTATGCCGTCTTTGTCGCCTGTCGAGGTTTCTGTCCACACCGAAAACTCACGATTCGTGACGGCGGCCTGCTGTTGAGTCGCCCTCGTGTTGCCGCCGGATGGCCAGGGGGTTGTGAGCCGCGCCGCAACGGGTGCACGATCAGGCTCGATCGTTACCCGCCGGTAACACATGACGGGCCCGGTGCGGGCCGCCAGTGCGGGACCGGCCACCTGAGGAGGAACCCGTGCAGGCTCGGTTTGAGGATCAGGGTCGTACCCGGTGGCGGCGGTTCGTCGCCATGGCGGTCCCCGCCACCGCCGCCGTCGGCGCCATCCTGTTCGGCATGTCGACCGGCGCCATCGCGTCCGACGTCACCGTGTCCGGGCAGACGTTCAAGATCGGCGCGGCCCGCCTTGAGGGCGACGGCTTCAAGCAGTACGGCGGCGTCGTGCGCGAGAAGGGTGAGGACGGCAGGACCCACCCGATCGCCGTCGCCGAGATCAGCAGCGCAGAGCTCTACAACCTCTGCCAGTCCATCCGCTCTGACCTGCCTGGCCTGCCGGTGGTTCTCACCATCAACGCCGGTGAGGGCAAGGAGCCTGCCCGGGCCAAGGACCTGCTGATCGCCATGGACTCGCTCGACGGCAACGCGACGTTCACCAACATCAAGATTGGCCGGGACGCGACCGACCTGAACGCGACGGCGCAGAAGGGTTCGTTCGGCCAGAACTCCGACCACGTCACCATCACGAACCTGCAGCAGGTGTCCCGGTACACCACGGCGGCCACCTTCAACCTGGTCGGACTCCGGTTGAAGGTCAACGTGGGCGACAAGGCCAAGGGCAAGGAGTGCTTCTGAGGTGAGCCGGGGCCCGCGGTGGCCGACCACCGCAGGCCACGTCCACGTCCCCGTCCCCGCTCCGCCAGGAGGAGTACGTGACAACCGCCAACGCGTCCCACACCCGGCCCGGCGGCACGGCCCAGGCGTGGCAGACCTTCCGCCGCTGGCAGCGGAGCCGACCGTTCTGGGGTGGCCTCTTCATCGCCCTGGCCGGGGTGGCGATGTTCGCCTCCACCCGGATGACGATCAACGGCCTGAGCTTCCACAGCGGAGCCACCGGTCTGCTCTCGCTCCTGATCCCGGTCATCCTGGTGACCTGCGCCCTGCTGCTCTGGTTGAGCCCGGCGCAGCGGCTGTTCTACTCGGTCGTCGCGGCGGTCACAACGGTCTACTCGCTGATCGGGCTCAACCTCGGCGGCTTCTTCGTCGGTCTGCTGCTCGGCATCGTCGGCAGCGCGCTCGCGTTCGCCTGGACCCCGATCCGACCCGCGCCAGCCGCCGCCGAACTGTCCGACACCGACCTGTCCGACACGGACCTGCCCCTCGCCGACCAGGTCGATGCGGGCCAGGCGGTGGCGGATCAGCCTGGCGCGGATCAGGCGGACGCGGGTCAGGCGGACGCGCGTCAGGGCCACGCCGAGCAGAGCGGAGTCGAGCGGCTCGACACGGAGCGGATCGGAGTCGAGCAGGTCGACGCGGCCGACGAGCCGGTGGATCGCCCGGCGGGCGGCGCGACCGACGTGGGCGCACCCCCCGAGTGGCCGGGACGTTCCGCTGATCCGCGGGTGTTCGGAGTTGCGCTGCTGGTGCTGGGCCTCGCTGCGGCCGGCCTGGCCACCCAGCCCAGAGCGGTGCAGGCCGCACCGACCCGACCCGCCGCGACCGCCTGCCCGAGCCCGTCCCGCTCTGTCACGCCGTCGCCCAGCCCCACCACTCCCACCGGGACGCCGACCCCGACACCGAGCGCCAGCCCGGAGCGGGACGGCAACATCATCACCGACATCCTGGACGGCATCGGGGACCTGTTCACCGGTGGCCGCGGCGAGAAGGCCGCGACGCCGTCGGCTACCCCGACCGCCAGCGCGTCGGCGAAGCCGACAGCCACGCCGACGGCCCGTCCCGGCTCCACGGCCTGCCCGTCACCGAAACCGGGCGGGTCGGGCAAGCCCGGGGCCACGACACCAGACAAGCCAGAGAAAGCGGAGCCGGGTAAACCGCTGCCCCGCATCGCCGCCGACCCCAATCTGCCAATGGTGGGCCAGACGCCGTCCAAGCTCACCGGCTCCAAGGTCACCATGACCGGGCTGCGGTTCGACGGGACCACCGAGCTGCAGACCGAGAAGGGCAGCCTCAAGGTGCTGAAGTTCAGCATGCGGGAGGCGGTGACCGACGACTTCCTGCTGGTCGCCGACGGCCCCGACGGGCGCACCCAGCGGTACAAGACCGACCGGCTGACCGTCCGCGGTAACGTGGCCTTCTACTCCACCCGGTTCGTCGGCAAGCTGCTCGGCATCAAGCTCACCCTGACGCCGGACCTGCCGTTGCCGGACGGGATCCCGGTCACCCTGCCGATCTCGATCACGTTCACCGACCCGGTCATGGACCTGGCGTACGTCACCAGTGACACGCTGACCGCCCGGCCGTCGTTGGCGCTCGCCCTCGGCTGAACGACACATCCGCCCCGATGGCTCCGGGTGCTGGCGGCTCGTTCGCACCGCCAGCACCCGGAACCGTCAGCGGCTCAGAGCCGGGCCAGCGCCCGGCGCAGCGGGTCGAGGCCCAGCGCGCCCAGGTCCAACGCCTGCCGGTGGAACTCGCGAAGGTCGAAATCCGCGCCCTTGCGGGCCTTGGCGTCCTCGCGGGCCTGGAGCCAGATCCGCTCACCGACCTTGTACGACGGGGCCTGCCCCGGCCAACCCAGGTAGCGGTTCAGCTCGAAGCGCAGGTTCTCGTCCGGCACCCGGCAGTGCGCCCGCATGAACTCCCAGCCCAACTCGGGCGTCCACCGCTCACCCGGGTGGAAGCCGAACGGGTTGTCCTTCGGGATCTCCAGCTCCAGGTGCATGCCGATGTCCACGATCACCCGCGCCGCGCGCATCGCCTGACCGTCGAGCATGCCCAGCTTGTCGCCCGGATCCTCCAGGTAGCCCAGCTCGTCCATCAGCCGCTCGGAATAGAGCGCCCAGCCCTCGCCGTGCCCGGAGACCCAGCAGAGCAGCCGCTGCCAGCGGTTGAGCAGGTCGGCCCGGACGGCGGTCTGTGCCACCTGGAGGTGGTGACCCGGCACGCCCTCGTGGAAGACGGTGGTCACCTCCCGCCAGGTGGAGAAGTCGCTGATGCCCTGCGGCACCGCCCACCACATCCGGCCCGGGCGGGAGAAGTCCTCACTCGGGCCGGTGTAGTAGATGGCGCCGTCGCTGGTCGGGGCGAGGCAGCACTCGATGCGGCGGACCTGCTCCGGGATGTCGAAGTGGGTGCCGTTCAGCTCGGTGATCGCCTTGTCGGCGAGCTCCTGCATCCAGTCCCGGAACGCCTCCTTGCCCTGGATGGTCCGGGCCGGGTCGGCGTCCAACCGGGCCACGGCCTCGTCGACGGTGGCGCCGGACCCGGCGATGCGCCCGGCGACGACCCGCATCTCCGCCTCCAGGCGGGCCAGCTCCGCGAAACCCCAGGCGTACGTCTCGTCCAGGTCGACCTTGGCGCCGAGGAAGTACTGCGAGGCCAACTCGTAGCGTTCCCGGCCAGCGGCCTGCTTGTCCCGCCCGTGCGGGGCCATCTCGGTACGCAGGAACTGGCCGAACTCGGCGGTCGCCGCGGTCGCCGCCGCCGCACCCCTACGCAGCTCCGCGCCGAGCGAGCCCTCCGCGTCCAGCCGCTCGACCAGCCCGTGGAAGAAGTTGTCCCCGGTCGGGTCGACCCAGATGTCGCACTGCTTGGCCACCTCGACCAGCTGCACCTTCGAGCTGACCTGACCGGCGGCGAGTGCCTCGCGCAGCGTGGTCTTGTAGCCCTCCAGCGCGCCGGCGAAGCCGTTGAGCCGGGCCGCGACGTTGGCCTGCTCGTCGGCCGTCGCGGTCGGCATCAGGTCGAAGACCATGCGAATCTCGTGCAGCCCGCTGGCGATGACGCTGACCTCGCTGGTCACCTCGCCGGCGTCGTACCGGGCCAGGTCCAGACCGAGCCTCTCCTGCATGGCCTCCTTGGCGGTCCGCTCCAACTCGGTTGCCGGCTCGGTCACCTCCAGGTCGGCGAGAGTCCGGCGGGTGAGGTCCGCACGCGCCCGGTAACCCTCGGGCGAGAGGTCGTCGAGTTGGTCGTCATGGCCGGCGATGCCGACGAAGGTCGCGCCGGTGGGGCTCAAGGGCGCCCACTCGGCCACGTATCGGTTGGCTAGTTCATCGATTCGTCCCACGCTGCGACACTACGTGACCACCCCGCCCCCGTGTCGATGACGTTTGTCGTGTTCAGCAACAGGTTCCGGCAGCGTGTGACGTCCGAAAAGGCGTGCGACTTTGTCGGAGCGCTACGGCAGAGTGTCAGGGGTGAACGCCGATACCACTCCTGACAAAGCGCCAATCCGTTCCTGGTTGCCAGGCTTCGTCGCCCTCGCCGCGATCTGGGGCTCCAGCTTTCTCTTCATCAAGGTCGGGGTGGGCGAGCTGCACCCGGTCCAGCTCACTCTCTACCGGGTCGTCGCCGGCGCGTTGACCCTGCTCGTCGTCCTCGCCATGCTGCGCGACCGGCTGCCCCGAGAGCCTCGCGTCTGGGCACACCTGAGCGTCGTCGCCGCGTTCGGTGTGGCAGTGCCGTTCACCCTTTTCGGCTACGGCGAGCAGCGGGTCGAGTCGATGCTGGCCGGCATCTGGAACGCCACCACGCCACTGATCGTGCTGCCGTTGGCGGTCCTGGTCTTCCGCACCGAGCGGCTGACCGTGCGCCGTGCGGTCGGGCTCGGGCTGGGCTTCCTCGGTGTGCTGGTGGTGCTCGGGGTCTGGGAGGGCATCGGCGGGGCCCACTTCACCGGCCAGCTGATGTGCTTCGGCGCGGCCGCCTGCTATGGCGTCGCCATCCCGTACCAGAAGCGGTTCGTCGCCGGCAGCGCGCACTCCGGCCTGTCGCTGTCCGCCGCGCAGCTGCTGCTCGCCGCCGGGCAACTGGCCATCGTCACCCCGTTCGTCGCCGGCATGCCGCCGCTGCCCACCGAGCTGTCGGCGGGAGTGGTGGCCAGCGTGTTGACCCTCGGCGCGCTCGGCACCGGGCTCGCTTTCGTGATCAACATGCGCAACATCCGGGTGGCTGGCGCGAGCACCGCCTCCACCGTCACGTACCTGATCCCGATCTTCGCGGTGCTGATCGGCGCCGTGGCGCTCGACGAACGCCTCAACTGGCACCAACCGGTCGGCGCGTTGATCGTACTGCTCGGGGTCGCGGTCTCGCAGGGCGTGTTCGGTCGCCGACAGCCCCGGCCGGTGGTCGGGGTCGGTGCGCCCGCAGCGCCCGCCGCCGAGCCGGTCCGCCACTGAGGCCCGCCGTGCCGCCGGGGCGGCGGCTGGAAGGGGTTGGTCCCTGGAGGGCCGGCCACCGCCGGCCGGTCCGCGGAAGGGGTCGGGCGGGGCGTCCAGGTCAGGCGTGGTTGTGGGTCCAGTCCACGAGTTGCTCGGCGGACCAGGTGTTGACCACCCGGTCGGCGGGGACGCCGCAGAGGGCGGCCCGTTCGCAGCCGAACCGTTGCCAGTCGAGCTGGCCGGGCGCGTGGGCGTCGGTGTTGATGGCGAACCGGCAGCCCGCCTCCAGCGCGCGGCGGATCAGCCGCTTCGGTGGATCCTGGCGCTCCGGCCGAGAGTTGATCTCGACGGCGGTGTCGTGCTCGGCGCAGGCGGCGAAGACCGCGTCCGCGTCGAAATCGCTCTCCGCCCGGGTCCGGGCCCGGTGACCCCGGTCGCCAGGGCCGGTCACTCCTGCCGGGCGGGACGACACCATCCGGCCGGTGACATGGCCGATGATGTCCAGGTGCGGGTTGGCGATCGCGGTCAGCATGCGGCGGGTCATCTTCGACCGCTCGTCCTTGAGGTTGCTGTGCACCGACCCGACCACCACGTCCAGCCGGGCCAGCAACTCGTCGTCCTGGTCGAGTGAGCCGTCCGCGAGGATGTCCACCTCGATCCCGGTGAGGATCCGGAAACCCTCGGGCAGCGCCGCGTTGACCTGCGCGACGTGGTCGAGTTGCCGGCGCAGCCGGGCCGCGGTCAGGCCACGGGCCACCGTCAGTCGTGGCGAGTGGTCGGTCAGCACCAGGTACTCGTGGCCCAGCTCCACAGCGGCCAGCGCCATCTCCTCGATCGGCGAGCCGCCGTCGGACCAGTCCGAATGGGTGTGGCAGTCGCCCCGCAAAGCGGCGCGTAGCGCCGTCGCCTCGGCATCCAGGTCGCTGCCCTCGGTCGCCACCAACCGCCGCAGGTAGACCGGCTCCTCACCGGCCAGCGACTCCGCCACACAGCGGGCGGTGACGTCACCAACCCCGGCCAGCTCGGTGAGCGTGCCGTTGCCGGCCCGGTCGGCCACCTCGGTGGCAGGCAGGCCGGCCAGCGCCTTCGCCGCCGACCGGAACGCCCGGACCCGATAGGTGGCCTCGTTCGCACGCTCCAACAGGAACGCGATCCGGCGCAGGTCGGCGATGGGGTCCCGGGCCTTCATCCCACCGAACCTAGTCGGTGCCGCGCCGGTCAGGGAGCCTTCGGACAGCCGTGTTTGCGCTGCCACGCGGTGACCTCGGTGGCCGGTTCCCGATTGCCGCCGCGTCGCCAGGAATCCAGGTAGCGGGCCGGCCAGAGCACCCCGCGCCGAATCCACCAACCGTCCTTGCCCGCACACGGCGGCGAGATGCCGAAGTGCACGTGGCACACGTTGTTGGCGTTGCCGGTGCGCCCCACCTTGCCGAGCTGCTGCCCGGCGCGGACCCGCACCCCGGCGTCGACCCCGCCGGACACGGCAGTCAGGTGCGAGCCGTAGTAGCGCACCCCGTCGTCGCCGAGCAGGGAGACCGACAGGCCACCGTTCTCCGGGCCCTGCGGCCCCCGCTTCGAGTACCGGTCGACCCGACTCACCTCCAGCACCGTCCCGTCGGTCACCGCGACGAACGGTTCACCACAGTCGGCGAAGAGATCCGTGGCCGGATATGCCCCGTGCGTCGGGTGGTAGTCGACGTTGTCGGCGCGTACCGGGAAGACATGCCGCAGCCCGGTGCGCGGTGCCGTCGCCGACGGCCCGGCGGACGACGGTGTCGAGGCCGGGGTCGGGGTGGCAGCCGACGTCGACGGTGCCGCCGGCTGCTCGGCGGTCGCCCAGACCGCCGGCGGCGTGGGCGCGGCGCCGTCGGCCGGCACCCCCGGCCGGGTCGTCGCGCAGCCGGCGGCCAGCACCGGGACGAGCAGCAGCAGGATCGGGTACGCCGGACGCGCGCGGCGGCCGATCGTCGGCGACGGCATCCGGTCATCCTGGCAGAGCCGGTACCGTGGGCACGAGCGACGCGCGTGAGGGAGGGCAGCGACGGTGACCATCGCCCGACCAGAACCTGGCTCGGATCCCGGTGCCTTCGTCCGCCCGGTGGCGCGTACCCCCTCGGGTCTTTTCCCCGCCGGCCCGCCGGCCCGGCCCACCTACCGCGAGCCGCACCCGGTCACCGGCGGTGGTGTCGCCGCTGGCGGCGGCGCGGCGGCCGGTTGGTTCCTGTTGTTCGGGCTGCTCGGCACCGATGTGGCCAGTTACGCGTGGTGGACGGTGGTGGCCGGTCTGCTGGCGTGGCTGACCGCTCTGGTGCTGGTCCGCTATGGCGACCGAGGGGTCGCCACCGGGGTCGCCATCGTCACGGCGGGAGGCTGGAGCATCGCCGCCGCCGTGCTGGCGGTGCGCTGGGGAACCAGCGGTGACTGGCCGTTGTGGTGACCGCCGACTGCGTCACCGACTGTTCCCGTGACAGTGCCGAAACGGCTCCGAAACGAGTGTCCATGACTGCGCCGTGTGCCCGGTTGGCTGCGTAGCGAACGCCGTCTTGACGTGGCCGCCGAGACTCGGCACGCTCGGCACTATGGCCTGGACCACCCCGCGACAGGACCCGGATCGCACCCGCCGCCGCCTTCAGTTGTTGGCCGAGTTGGCGGGTGCCCGCGCGGTCCGTCAGCGCAGCCGACCGCAGCGGCAGCGCACCGAGCGTCTGCGCCAGCTCATCGCCACCCGCCGTCGGGTCGTCGGCTGATCCGACTTTGTCAGGAATGACCGGCGCTTCGGGGCGTTGACCGGTCGCCTGCCGACCCGACCGGCTAACGTGCACGCGTAACGGGTCGGCGTTGTGCCGAGGGGCTATTGGGGGGACCGTGTCGTACTTCGCTGCGGCCGTGGTGCGCGACGACAGTGGCTGGACCGCCGCCGAGGTCAGCCTGCGCGGCGCCACCGACATCGACGAGGTCGCTGACCGACTGCGTGACGTCGACCTGGAGGCCGACGTGTCGCTGCTGTTCGTCGAGGCCGATGACGCCTATCTGGTGGTCCTTCGTCTCGACGAGGGCGACGACCTGCGGGTGTTCGGTTCGGACTCCGCGTTCGCCGAGGAGTCCCCTCTTGGTTCGCTGCTGGTCGGTGACCTGAAGACCTCGGTCACCGGGCTCGACGGCGACGAGGAGCCGCGCCCGGTGACGAGCGGTGACGAGGAGAGCGAGCAGCCCGTCGTCGACCCGGAGGCCGACCCGGTGGGCGATGCCGACCTGCTGGCCAACCTGGGCATCTCCGCGCAGAAGCTGCTGACCCTGTGTACGCACGAGGGCATGATGCCGGCGGACGTCACCGCCGAGATCTGCCAGGTGCTCGGCTGCGTCGACGAGGTCGAGGAGCTGCGTGAGGTCTGAGCCGGCCGACGCCACCGATCCGTCGCTGGAGTCGATCCGGCCCGGGCAGCCGACCCCCGGCGCGGTGGGCCGCGCCGGCCCGGGCGCCCACGAGGGCCTGGCCGACCTGGGCGAAGTCGGCCGGCGGCAGCGGCACGAGCTGTGGATGCGCCGTGCCCTGGAGGTCGCCGTTACGGGCGTTGCCGACGCTGCCACCGGTGCCACGGATGTGGACGACGTGCCGGTGGGCGCGGTGCTCTACGGGCCGGACGGGACCGAGTTGGCCATCGGGCGCAACGAGCGGGAGCTGACCGGCGACCCCACCGCCCACGCCGAGGTGCTGGCCCTGCGCCGAGGTGCCGAGCAGGTCGGCCGGTGGCGGCTGGACGGCTGCACCCTGGTGGTCACCCTCGAACCGTGCACCATGTGCGCGGGTGCGTTGGTGCTGGCCCGGGTCTCCACCGTCGTCTTCGGCGCGTGGGAGCCCAAGACCGGCGCAGCTGGATCGCTCTGGGACGTGTTGCGTGACCGCCGGCTCAACCACCGCCCCGAGGTCTACGGCGGGGTGCTGGAGGCCGAGACCGCCGCCGTGCTGCGAGCGTTCTTCCGCTGAGGCCGGGCCGCTCGCCTCTCGCCGACGTGGGCGCTGGCCGCCGTGTGACCTGGGTGTATGGATCGGGCTCGCGTGGCGTGGCGCGGGTTGGCGTGGCGTGGGTTGGCGTGGCGCGGATCGGGCCGGCCTGATGCTGGAGAGCGTGATGACTGTGAGGCATATTTATGCCACACAGTCATCACGCTCTCCGCGGTGACGCCGCCCGGACGGGTCAGGCGATGATCGTGTCGAGGGCGATCTCGACCATCTGGCTGAAGGTCTGCTCCCGCTCCTCGGAGGTGGTCTTCTCGCCGGTCTTGATGTGGTCGCTGACGGTCAGCACGGTCAGCGCGCGGGCCTTGAAGCGGGCGGCGATCGTGTAGAGCGCCGCCGACTCCATCTCCACCGCCAGCACGCCGTAGTCGGCGAGCGTGTCGTAGAGGTCCGGCCGGTCGGTGTAGAAGGCGTCCGCCGCCAGGATCGGCCCGACGTGCATCGTGATGCCGCGCCGCTCAGCCACCTCGACCGACGTACGCAGCAGCCCGAAGTCGGCCACCGGGGCGTAGTCGATCAGCCCGTCGAAGCGCATCCGGTTCATGTTGGAGTCGGTGGAGGACCCGATGGCCGCCACCACGTCCCGCAGTTGCAGGTCGGTGCTGAGGGCACCACAGGAGCCGACGCGGATCAGCGTCTTCACGCCGTACTCGTTGATCAGCTCGTGTGCGTAGATGGAGGCCGACGGCATGCCCATGCCGGAGCCCTGGACGGAAACCTCGACGCCGTTCCAGCGGCCGGTGAAACCCAGCATGCCCCGGACCGTCGAGTAGCAGGTGGCGCCCTCGAGGTAGGTCTCTGCGATCCACTTGGCCCGCAGGGGGTCGCCCGGCATCAGGACCCGCTCGGCGATCTCGCCCGGCTTCGCGCCGATGTGCGTACTCATGGCAAAGATCCTGCCAGGCCGGCAGGGGCGATACCGGTTCGGCGTCGGAACCAGCGGTCCTGTACCCTCGTCGGCGGTGGCGTGTCCGAGCGGCCTAAGGAGCACGCCTCGAAAGCGTGTGAGGGTTAACGCCCTCCGAGGGTTCAAATCCCTCCGCCACCGCTCTGAAGTGCGAAAGCGCCCGGACGATCCGCGAGGATCGGCCGGGCGTTCCGCGTTCGGTCTCAGAGCTGCTGCTCGCCGCCGTCAACGAACAGCTCGCCGCCGGTCATGAAGCTGCTCTGGTCGGAGGCGAGGAAGAGCGCCGCGTTGGCGATCTCGTCCGGGTGGGCCATCCGGCGCATGGGCACGCCCGAGGCGATGGACTGGAGCAGGCCGGGGGCCTCCTCGGGGCTGGGCGCCAGACCCGCGAGCCCGGGGGTCTCGGTCGAGCCGGGGACCAGGGTGTTGACCCGGATGTTCCGGCCGACCAACTCGGCGGCCCAGGTGCGGCCGAACGAGCGGATGGCGGCCTTGGACGCGGCGTAGACGCTGAACGCCGGGGTGCCGTTGCTGGCGGCCGTCGAGCCGGTCAGCACGATCGAGGCACCCTCATTGAGCAGAGGCAGGGCCTTCTGCACGGTGAAGACGGTGCCGTAGATGTTGGTGTCGAAGGTGCTGGCGATGTGTTCGACCGTGATCGAGTCGAGCGGGAGGAACTCGCCGCCGCCGGCGTTGGCGAACACCACGTCCAGCCCGGCGCCCCGGGCCTCGATCGCCCGCATCACCCGGTCCAGGTCGTCGAGGTTGCCGACGTCACTGGCGATACCGGTGGCGTTGGTGCCGATGCTGGCCACGGCCTCGTCCAGCGGGCCCTTGCGCCGGCCGGTGACGAAGACGTACGCGCCTTCGGCGGCGAATCGGCGGGCGGCGGCCAGGCCGATGCCCGTGGTGCCCCCGGTGACGAGGGCGGTCTTGCCGTCGAGCTGTCCCACGATGGATCTCCTCTTGTTGCGGTGCGGGTGGTCCGGCCGGCCGTTGCGGCCGGTGGTCAATGGGTTGCGGGGGCCGGGGTGAAGGTCGGCAGGAGGGCGGCCAGGTCGCGCCACTGCGGCAGGGGCAGCGCCGGCCGGCCCGGGTCGTCGGGTCGCAGCACGTGGAGGGCGACGTGGTTCGCGCCCGCGTCCAGGTGCTCCCGGATGCGCGTGGCCACCGCGTCCAGGTCGCCCCACGCGACGAGGGCGTCGATCAGGCGGTCGCTCCCGCCGGGGACCAGGTCGTCGTCGGTGAACCCGAGGCGGGCCAGGTTGGCCCGGTAGGTCGGAAAGCCGATGAACATGCCGATCCCCGCCCGGGCGGCTGCGCGGGCCCGCTCCGGGTTCTTGTCGAGGACGACGGCCAGGTGCGGTGCGATCAGCGGCTGCGCCCCCACGCGTTCGCGCTGCGCGGCGCTGTAGTCCGGGGTCACCATGAACGGGTGCCAGCCGGCCGTCCGGTCGGCAGCCAGGTCCGCCATCCTCGGCCCGAGCGCACCGAGGATGCGGCGCTCGACGGGAACCGGCCGTGGCGCGGCGTCCAGGGAATCCAGCCAGCGGCTCATCGACTCCACCGGTCGGCCGTAGTCCTGGCCGGCCTGGGCGGCGGAGTGGGCGTTGCTGACCCCGAAGCCGAAGACCGTCCGGGGTCCGTGCGCGGCGTCCAGCGCGGCCAGCCGGTCGCCCAGACCCGTCGGGTCCTGGCCCCAGATCGCCAGCACTCCCAGTGCGATCGTGGCGTGCGGCGCGGCTCCGAGCAGGTGCCCGACGTCGTCCACGGCCCCGCCACCGTCCAGGCCGGGCACCCACAGTGCCCGGAAGCCCTGTTCGTCGAGTTCGGTCGCCGCGTCCCGAATGGCCGGGTCGGCGGCACCGCGCAGCTCCATGCTCCAGAGCCCGACCGCAGGTAGCGGGGTGTTCAAGTGATTCGCCACGCCGTCCTCCCACCTATTCTGTACCGAGCGGTACGGATCCGACCGTAGCAACCGGCGGCGACGTCCGCAAATTTCTGTACCGATCGGTTGGGCTGCGGGTAGGATGGGTCGAGGGAGGTGGTGGCCGTGCCACAGCGAGGGCGACCACGGGGTTTCGACGCCGACGAGGCGCTGGAGCGCGCAGTGGAGGTGTTCTGGCGTCAGGGGTACGAGGGCGCGTCGGTGAGCGACCTCACCGCCGCGATGGGCATCAACAAACCCAGCCTCTACGCCGCCTACGGGGGCAAGGAGGAGTTGTTCCGCAAGGCCGTGGCCCGCTACGCCGAAAAGGACATGGCGTACGCCCGGAGCGCGTTCGCCCAACCCACCGCGTACGAGGTGGTCGGCACCCTGCTGCGGGAGAACGTGCTCGCCGTGACCCGGCCCGACCGTCCGGCCGGGTGCCTCTCGATCCAGGGCGGCACCGCCTGCTCCAGCGAGAACGCACCCGTCGCCGGGTTCCTCGCCGCCAGCCGCCTGGCAGGCGAAGGGGCTCTCGCCGACCGGTTCGCCCGCGCTGTCGCCGAAGGCGACCTACCCGCTCACGCCGACCCGGTCGCGCTCGCCCGCTTCGTCATGATCGTCAGCGAGGGGCAGGCGGTGCATGCCGCCGCCGGTGTCAGCCGGGAGGACCTGCGACAGGCCGCGGAGATCGCGCTCGCCGGTTTCGCCGCGGCGTCCGGGGCGCGGCTGCCCGAACAGGCCACCGGGACGGTCTGAGCGCTCAGCGAGCCGCGAACAGCCCGCCGGGGTGTTCCCGACACTGAAGCATCGACCCGACGTGCCGGGCGGGTCGATCCACATCGGATCAGCCCGCCCGTCAGCGCCACGTCGGTGCGGTTCGCCTCAGCAGGGGCCGACGCCCTCGTCGAAGAGGCGGCGGGCCCAGTCGGCGTACCCCGCGATGGTTTTTCGGACCGTGCGCCCGTCGTGCAGGAACAGGTACGCGCGGTCGCCGCTGCGGGCGAGCAACCCGTCGAGGCGGTGCGTCCCCTGTGGAGCATCGAGTCTGGTCACCAGCTGGTAGCGGGCCCAGACCTGGTCGACGGGCGAGCCCACCGTTATGCCCTCCGGTGTCCGCATCGGGTCGCCGACCCAGAGCAGCACCAGTCTGTCGTCCATGAAGACCGGGCTGACCGTGTCGTGGCCGACGAGCATCGGCCCGCAGGCGTCCAGGCTGGTACGCAGGATGCCGCGCTGGGTCAGCTCATCCTCGGTGTCACCGAACTCGATGTTGCGCAGGCCGTTCAGGTCGATGATCTCCACGCTGCCGGCGGGCCGGCCGTGCGGGATCGACCCGGTTGGCGGTACGCCGCTGCCAGCGATCGAGGCAGCCGTCATCAGCATGGCTATAAAAGCAAATTGTCGCAATTTCATGGAATCCCCCAGTCCCCAACGGAACGAGGGCGCTCAGGTTGCTGGCGATCGCCGGATTACTGATTTTCCCACTGTTCGACCAGCTCATCCCAGTAGTCGGCGCTGAGTCGACGCCGCCCGTGCGCCAGCCAACCCTCGGTGTTGCGCTCCAGGTGCAACCCCAGTTCGGCGAACGGGTCGATCCACTCGCCGGGCTCGACACCGAGCCGGGTCAACGCCGCGTTGATCGGCCACTGCTCGCGCGGCGCGTCCAACACGTCGTCGAAGCCTGGACCCCACGACAGCGTCCCGCCCAGCCACACCGCCGCCGACTGGTAGCCGGTGCCACCGCCGAACTCCGCCTCCAGGTATGCCACCGGCCCCGCCTCTGACCAGCGGGTCAGCGACTCGGTCAGCGTCGGCGACAGCACCAGGCCGAACGGGTGCTCGGCGCTCCGGTCGTCCGTCGTGAAATCCGGCAGCGACCCGGTCAGCTCCACCACCAACTGCGGCGTGACCGGCAACAACCCGAAATCCTGGCGCAGCTCGCCGAGGACCGCGTGATCCAGCTCGGCGGTCTGCTCGCGGAGCAGCTCGGCGTCCGCGACCACCGCGCTGAGCTGGTAAGCCATCGAACCCTCCGCCGTCCACAGCCTGTGGATAGAACATGTGTACGACGGTTTCCGGCGAGCCGGCGTCGATTCCCGGACCGTACCCGCCCAGCGGCGACAGACTCCCTGCCGGGACCCGTTGTACGGTCCTGGTCATGGCTGACCAACTGACCGTCCCCGGTATGCCGTCTCCGCTCGTGCCCTCACCCGAGGGGCTCTGGCGGGTGGACGAGACGACCGGCGCCGTGACGGTGTCGGCGCAGCCGCGCACGGACATCTTCATCGACCCGAGCGGAGTCGGCGTCGACGGGGACGAGAACGCCGTGCCCGTCCTCAACGCGGCGACGCTGCTCGGTGACCTGCCGCCGGAGGGCGACTTCCAGTTCAGCGCCCGGGTCAGCGTCGCCTTCGCCGCCACCTTCGACGCCGGGGTGCTGCTGATCTGGCGTGACGAGCGGTGCTGGGGCAAGTTGTGCTTCGAGTTCTCGCCCGAGGGTGAACCCATGATCGTTTCCGTCATCTGCCGTGGTGTCGCCGACGACGCGAACGCCTTCGTCGTGGCGGACCGGTCGGTGTGGCTGCGCGTCTCGCGAATCGGCCGGGTCTACGCGTACCACGCCTCGGTCGACGGCACGACCTGGCAGTTGATCCGCGTGTTCAGCTTCGACGGCGAGACGACCCGCGACCGGATCGGCTTCGCCGGCCAGTCGCCGACCGGCGACGGGTGCAGCATGACCTTCGACGAGATCAGCTTCCGGCCGGAACGCCTCGCCGATCTCCGCGACGGCTCCTGACACAAGCCCTGTCCACAGCCTGTGGATAGAACATGTGTACGACGGATTGAGGCCCTGGTCAGAGCCGCATGGCGAGCCGGCTGATGAACGCGCGCCAGGTCGCCGGCGCGAAGGTGAGCGCCGGGCCGGTCGGGTCCTTGGAATCCCGTACGCCGACGACGCCGGGCAGGTTGTCGGCGACCTCGACACAGTTGCCGCCGTTGCCGCTGCTGCGGCTGCTCTTGCGCCACCGTGCGCCGTTCAGCTCCATGTCTGCGCCACTTCCCTCATCAGGTCGACCGACTGCCAGTGGGACAGCGCCTCCCCGCGCACGTTCTCCCATGCCGCCATCATGGCCGCGATGTCCTCGGGGTCGCTAGCGACTTGTCCCTGGAGTTGGTTGTCCAGATAGCCGGCGACCCGGTGGTCGTGGCTGTGTGCGATCACGAACGGCCCGTTCAACCCGGCGTAGGCACCGACCGTGCTGGGCACGACGTGCACCCGGATGTGCGGCTCGGCGCACGCCGCGACGACGGCCAACAGTTGCTCGCGCATTGTCGATCCGCCGCCCACCGGGCGACGGATGACCGCCTCGTCCACGACCGCCGTGAACTGCGGCGGGTCATCCCGCTTGAGCACGCCCTGCCGGCCGAGCCGGACCGTGAGAAGCCGCTCGATGTCACCCCGGGGGATCAGGCCCGCGCCGCTCAGCACTGCCCTGGCGTACGCCTCGGTCTGCAACAGCCCCGGCAGGACGGTCGACTCGTACGACCGCAGTGACACCGCCTCGCGCTCGATCTCCTGCCACGGACGAAACCAGATGGGGTCACGACGTCTTGAAGTGTCCGGCCAGATGTCCGACACGTCCTTGTGGAGGGCCTCCGCTGCCGCCAGGCGGTGCCGGGGGTGCGGGATGCGCCCCTCGGTCAACCAGCGCCCCACGGTCTTCGGGTCGACGCCGACCGTCTCGGCGAGGGATTCGGTGGTGTGCCCGGTGTCGCTGAGCGCCACCCGAAGCGCATCGTTCACGGCGGCCCCTCCATCGGATGTCTCGAATATCTGAGGACCATATCGCTACGCGGTGTACCTGTCCGGTGACGCGCCAGAGGGTGGTCCGCAGAAGACGGCGTGACCGGTGGAGGCGCAGGAGCCCGGCGGTAGGCGTCAGTCCGGGGGTCGCCCCGACAGGGCGACCCCCGTCCACCGCGAAGGAGGTTCGCCTGTGCCCCGCCGCCGCTACCGGAACCATCTGCCGACCCGACCCACCTGGCGCTGTGCCGCGTGCGGCATCGCCTGGCCCTGCTCGGCGGCGAAGCTGCGGCTGCTCGGCGAATACCGGCACGACCGGCTGGCGTTGACCGTCTACCTGGCGACGCTCCAAGCCGAGGCCAGCGCGCAGCTCAGCGAGGTCGACCCAGGTCGGCTGACCGACCGCTTCCTGTCCTGGGCCCGCGCTCGCGCCTGAAGGGGGCTGGGCCGAGGGCGTGGTTCCCGGCGCGGAGAACGACTCAGGGCCGGTCCCCAGTGGGGCCGGCCCTGTCGGTCGTGTAGCTCAGACGAGCGGAGGATACGAGATTCGAACTCGTGAGGGTGTAAACCCAACACGCTTTCCAAGCGTGCGCCCTAGGCCTCTAGGCGAATCCTCCGCGAGCCAGGATACAGGCCTCCGTCGGCCGGGCCACCCCACCACCCCCTGAAGATCGACGGGCGGTCGGGTAGGCTGGGCGGCACCTCCCGTGCGGCGGTATCTCGTGAACCTCCCCAGGGCCGGAAGGCAGCAAGGATAAGCGAGCTCTGCCGGGTGCACGGGAGGCCTTTTTGTCTGTGGGCCGGTTGATCCACTCGACTTCCGTGATGTCGGGGTGTCCCGGCCACGCGGACACCGCGGTTTCCAGGAAGCCGAGTCGATCAAGCGCGGCGCGGCGTCGGTCAGGCGCGGCGCGGGGTCGATTAAGCCCTGGCGGCCCGGTCGATCAAGCACGGCAGCCGGGGTGCCGGGGTGGTGGGTGGTCACCCGCGCCCGACCGGCGCAGAATGGCTCGGTCGAGAGGAGGCGGGACGAGTGACGCTGGCGCTCTACCGCAAGTACCGGCCGCGTACCTTCGCTGAGGTCATCGGTCAGGAGCACGTGACCGAGCCGCTGTCGCAGGCGCTGCGCAGCGGACGGCTCAACCACGCCTACCTCTTCTCCGGGCCGCGCGGCTGCGGCAAGACCTCCAGCGCCCGGATTCTGGCCCGCTCGCTCAACTGTGAGCAGGGCCCCACCCCGGAGCCGTGCGGCAAGTGTGAGTCCTGCCGCTCGCTGGCCACCGACGGTGCCGGCTCTATCGACGTGATCGAGATCGACGCGGCCAGCCACGGTGGTGTCGACGACGCCCGCGAGCTGCGTGAGCGCGCCTTCTTCGCGCCGGCCAGCAGCCGCTTCAAGATCTACGTCATCGACGAGGCGCACATGGTCTCGACCCAGGGCTTCAACGCCCTGCTCAAGCTGGTCGAGGAGCCCCCGGAGTACGTCAAGTTCATCTTCGCCACCACCGAACCGGAGAAGGTCCTCGGCACGATCCGTTCGCGGACCCACCACTACCCGTTCCGGTTGATCCCGCCGAAGGTGCTCCGCCCGTACCTGGAGCAGCTCACCCAGGCGGAGGGCGTCGCCGTCGAGCCGGCGGTCTTCCCGCTGGTGGTCCGTGCCGGTGGAGGCAGCGCCCGGGACAGCCTCTCGGTGCTCGACCAGCTCATGGCCGGGGCCGGCCCGGAGGGTGTCACCTACGCGCGGGCCGCCGCGCTGCTCGGGGTCACCGATGCCGCGTTGATCGACGAGATGTGCGACGCGCTGGCTGCCGGGGACGGCGCCGCCGCGTACGCCACCGTCGACCGGGTCGCCGAGGCCGGGCACGACCCGCGCCGGTTCGCCGCCGACCTGCTGGAACGGCTACGCGACCTCATCGTGATCCAGCAGGTGCCGGACGCCGCCGCGAAGGGCCTGATCGACGGTCCGGCCGACCAGATCGAGCGGATGGCCGCCCAGGCTTCCCAGCTTGGCCCGGCCACGCTCTCCCGCTGCGCCGACATCGTGCACGACGGCCTGGTGGAGATGCGCGGCACCACAGCACCCCGCCTGCTGCTGGAGCTGATCTGCGCCCGGATGCTGCTGCCCGGCGTGGACGACTCCGCCGGTGGCCTCCTCCAGCGGCTTGAGCGGATGGAACGTCGGCTCACCCTGACCGGCACCGACGCGCCGCCGGCCGCCGCCGGCTCCGCGCCAGCAGCCCATCCAGGGGTACGCCCACAGCAGGCCTCACCGGTTCCGGCTGCCGCAGGCCCGGCACCCACCAACGCCCCGACCTCCGCACCGCCGT
This sequence comes from Micromonospora sp. C81, assembly GCF_018070425.1. Classification (NCBI taxonomy): domain Bacteria; kingdom Bacillati; phylum Actinomycetota; class Actinomycetes; order Micromonosporales; family Micromonosporaceae; genus Micromonospora; species Micromonospora sp. C81. The sequence continues at coordinate 527,301 of NZ_JAGPXS010000002.1, read as the reverse complement.
GGGAGGTCGACCCGGCGGAGTCCCCGGCCCGGAACGCCGCCGACCTGAGCGCTGCGGTGTCGAGTGCTCCGGCCTCGGCCGGCCGGGTCCCGACCGCTCCGGCGTCGAACGCACCGGCTTCGGGCGTCCCGACCTCGGGCGCGCCAGTGTCGGGCGTGCCGGCCTCGGCCGCCGACTCGCCCATTCCGGCGTCACCCGGTGCCACCGTCGGGTCGTCACCCGCTGATCAGGGCGCACCTGTCTCGCCCGCCGGGCCGGGCGCCGGCTCACACGCCCAGCGTCGCGTGGTGCCGCCGTCGGCGGTGCTCCCCGACCCGGCCACGCCCGTGCCACCCCGACCGGGTGCGCCGGCCGCCGCGTTGGACGCGGTCGCGGTCCGCCGTGTCTGGCCCGACGTGGTCGGCAAGGTCAACCGGACCAACAAGCGGATCGCGGCCCTGATGCGCGACGCGGTCGTACGCGAACTCGACGGCGACATGCTGGTGCTGACGGTGAAGTCGACAGTGCTGGCCAAGATGATGGCCGACCATGCGGCTGTGCTGACCGACGCGCTCTACGAGGAGTTGGGCGGGCGCTGGCAGATCCGCTGCGAGGTGGCCGGTGAGCGCGGTGGCGTGTCGCTGTCCGGCTCGCAGCGCTCACAACAGGCCGCTCCGGCCCGACCCGCCGCCAGCCCGACGAGCGCGCCGCCGGCCGCACCGACTGCTGCCAACCCGACGGCCGCGCCGATCGCTACCAGCCCGACGAGTGCATCACCCGTCGCACCGACTGCTGCCAGCGTGGCGAGCGCGCCGCCCGCCGCACCGATTGCTACCAGCCCGACGAGTGCGCCACCACCGACTGCCACCAGCCCGACGAGCGCGCCGCCCGTCGTACCGACCTCGACCGGTGCCGCTGGGCCGACTCATGCGCCGTCCAGCGCAGCGAATGCGACCGGCACCACCGGCCCGGGTGCGCGCGGCGCTGTCGGCGTGCACGGAAGCGGCTCCGGTGCTGGTCAGCAGGGCGCAGCACCGCGCACCGCTGCGGATGATCACCGTGCAGGTCGGCAGGGCGGCGCCCAGCCCGCTGCCGCAGACGGTGCGGGTGGGCCGCGCGCAGCGCAGCCCGGCGCGGCCGATGACGAGGACGACTGGCCGGAGGCGGCGCGCCCCGGCGGCGGTGCCTCCGCCGCAGCGGCGACCGATGACGAGGACTGGCCGGAGGCCGCCCGCCCCGGCGGCGCGTCGGGCGACGGATCAGGTGCCGACACCGCGTCGGGCGGCTCCGGCTCGGCCCCCGCATCGGCCAGCACGACCGGCGGCAGCACGAACGGCGGCACCGCGAACGGCCGCACCGCGAACGGCGGTGGACCAGGTGTTGCGGGTGGCGCCGGCGCATCGGCCGGTGGCGGTAAGCCGGGCGGACGGGACAACCCGACACCGGCGGCCCGGCAGCCGGCGACAGCCGGTAACGCACCGGTGAGCAGCGCCATCGCCGCGGCTCGCGCGGCGGCGGCGGGGCGCGGTGCGCGTACCCCAGCGGCAGCCCGGCCCGTCGCGGACGCCGAATGGGCGGGCGAGCCTCCCTACGACCCGGACTTCGACGGCCCGACGCGCGGTGGTCGGCCGGGCGGCGCGGCGCCGGCGACCCCGGTCTACGAGGGGTTCGACCCGGGCGACGAGCCGTTGGACGAGGTCATCGACGAGAAGACCGCCCGGGAGTCCAGTGAGGAGCAGGCGGTACGGCTGCTCCGGGAGACCTTCGGAGCGGAAAAGATCGACGAGGTCGACGCCCGGTAGGGGACTGCGTCGCGGCGATCGGTGGCAGCTCAGCAGTGCCGTGTGCGGCGTGTCGAGTTGCTCAGCTGCCAACGATCAAGGAACTAGTGGACCTTGCTTGGGTTTGAGCGAGGCTGGCTGGCAGGTCTTTCGGCTAGCAGGACGCCGAGGCAGCAGGCCCAGAGGGGGAAGGGCAGCACTGCGACCCGTTCCATGCCGCCCACCCCGATCCCGACGCCCTGTTGGGCGAAGAACAACACGGTGCCTACCAGGGCGATGAGCCCTGCGGTGAGGGTGAGCGGTCGCCACCGGCCGAGCGTCGTGGTGCCCGGCGCGAAGCCGGCGAGGAGCAGGCCGATGTTGCCCAGGCCCATGATCAGGAATGCGCCGAGGACGTGCAGGTTCTCGTCGACGTCGGCCGGGTAGAGGGCCGCCAGGGCGTACCCGCCGGTGGCCACCAGCAGGAACATCTGGGCCGAGCGCACCACGCCGCCGCGACCGAACAGTCGCCAGGTCAGCAGGAGCCCGGCGGCGAGCAGCACTCCGGTGGTCAGCATCGCGGCGTTCATCAGCGGGTGCCAGGGCGAGCAGACGTAGCGGGGCCTGGTGGTGTCCCAGACGCCGCAGTGGGCGTTGCCGAGGTCGCTGATGTTGTGCAGGGCCCAGCTGTAGGTCGGTTCGCGCCACCGCAGGCCGGTGACCAGGCTGGCGACGAGGAAGATCGGTGCTGCCGCGGCCCAGCACAGCGCGCCGACCCGGCCGGTGGGGTTGAGATTCATGCCACGAGCACACCAGTGCGACGGCTCTGGGCGCACTACCGGCAGATGCCCGGTTCGGGGTAGTGGTAGCCGTACCCGAAGGCTCGGCGTGGGCGGACGCCTCCGGGCGGGGCGGGGTCGGTCCCAGCGGATAGGCTGGGCGGCGGCCGAGCAGACGAGTGCGAGAAGGAGCCATCCGTGCGCCCAGGTGGACAGCCGAACATGCAGCAGATGCTGAAGCAGGCGCAGAAGATGCAGCAGCAGATCGCCGCCGCCCAGGCTGAGCTGGCCGAGGCCGAGCTGACCGGCACCGCCGGCGGTGGGCTGGTCACCGCGACCGTCTCCGGCTCCGGTGAGCTCAAGGCCATCAAGATCGACCCGAAGGCCGTCGACCCGGATGACGTGGAGACGCTGGAGGACCTGGTCGTCGCGGCCGTGCACAACGCCGCCGAGGCGGCCCGGGAGCTGACCGAGCGCAAGATGGGCCCGGTCGCCGGTGGCATGGGCGGCCTCGGCCTGCCCGGTTTCTGAGGCGGCAGATGTACGAAGGTGCCATCCAGGACCTGATCGACGAGCTGGGTCGGCTGCCGGGCGTGGGCCCGAAGAGCGCTCAGCGGATCGCGTTCCACGTCCTGTCGGCGGACCCTGCCGACGTCAACCGGCTGGCCGGCGCGCTGCGCAAGGTCAAGGAGCTGGTGCGGTTCTGCACGACCTGCTACAACGTGGCCGAGTCCGAACAGTGCCGGATCTGCCGCGACCCGCGCCGCACCGACGAGGTGCTGTGCGTGGTGGAGGAGCCCAAGGACGTGGTGGCCGTCGAGCGGACCGGTGAGTTCCGCGGTCGCTATCACGTGCTGGGCGGCGCGATCAATCCGCTGGAGGGGATCGGGCCGGACAATCTGCGCATCCGGGAGCTGCTGATCCGGCTCGGTGGTGGCGGGGTGCGGGAGTTGATCCTGGCCACGGACCCGAACACCGAGGGCGAGGCGACCGCCACCTACCTGGCCCTGATGGTGAAGCCGATGGGCATCGCGGTGAGTCGACTGGCCAGTGGGCTGCCGGTCGGCGGCGACCTGGAGTACGCCGACGAGATCACCCTGGGTCGGGCCTTCGAGGGTCGCCGGGCGGTCTGACATCTATCCACGGCCGATGGCCGGCGCCCGAATCGGGTGCCGGCCATCGTCGTGTCGGTGGGCGTCACTGCCCGGAATTGATCTGACACTTGATCCCTCATCGGGGCTGTTCGACGTAACAGTTTGGCATCGCGGTCGCAGATTGATCGGTTTTTGGGGCCGTTTACCTTCGAATCGAATGTCAAGCGGCGGTTGAGGCACGATCCGATACCAACCGTCCACCTGGCGGTTTCCGGGTGGACGCAACGGGAGCTATGGTCACCGCCATCGGTGACCCCTGTCACCACGTTGTCCGTACCCCCAAGGACGAGGTGAAGCACACATGCGTGCACCCAGGCCGAAGGTCGCGATCGCGGCCATCGCGGTCGCGGCCCTCGCGGTAGCAGGCTGCGCCGAGAGCAACCGCGACGACGACAAATCCGGTGGTAGCAAGAAGGACACCCTCGTCTTCGGCGTCGCCGGAGACCCGAAGGTGCTCGACCCGAGCTTCGCCAGCGACGGTGAGTCGCTGCGTGTGGCGCGTCAGGTCTTCGAGACCCTGGTCCGACCGGAGGAGGGTGGCACGAAGGTCACCCCCGGCCTGGCCGAGTCCTGGACCCCGGACGCCGCGGGCACCACCTGGACCTTCAAGCTCCGTTCGGGCGTGAAGTTCCACGACGGCACCGACTTCAACGCCGAGGCCGTCTGCGTCAACTTCAACCGCTGGTACAACGCCAAGGGCCTCATGCAGAGCCCGGACGTGACCGCGTACTGGCAGGACGTCATGGGTGGCTTCGCGAAGAACGAGAGCGAAGACCTGCCGGCGAGCCTCTTCAAGTCGTGCGCTGCCAAGGACGCGACCACTGTGGACCTCGCGTTCACCCGGGTCTCCAGCAAGATCCCGGCCGCGCTGATGCTCCCCTCGTTCTCCATCCACAGCCCGAAGGCGCTGCAGGAGTTCGACGCGAGCAACGTCGCCGGCACCGCCGAGGACATCAAGTACCCGGCGTACGCGACGGCGCACCCGACCGGCACCGGCCCGTTCAAGTTCAAGGCCTGGGACGTCGCCAACAAGACGCTGACCCTGGAGCGCAACGACGACTACTCGGGCGCCAAGGCCAAGCTGAAGACGCTGATCTTCAAGACGATCTCGGACGAGAACGCCCGCAAGCAGGCGCTGCGCTCCGGCGACATCCAGGGCTACGACCTGGTTGGCCCGGCCGACGTCGAGCCGCTGAAGGGCGAGGGCTTCAACATGCTCACCCGCCCGGCGTTCAACGTGCTCTACCTGGCGATCAACCAGAAGGGCAACCCGAAGCTCGCCGACCCGAAGGTCCGGCAGGCCATCGCGTACGCGCTGAACCGTCAGCAGCTGGTCGACTCGAAGCTGCCCCCGGGCGCCAAGGTCGCCGAGAACTTCATGCCCGACACCGTCGAGGGCTGGAGCGGCGACGTTCCGAAGTACAACTACGACCCGGCCAAGGCGAAGGCGCTGCTGGCCGAGGCGGGCGCGTCGAACCTGACGCTGAAGTTCCACTACCCGACCGAGGTCACCCGGCCGTACATGCCGAACCCGAAGGACATCTTCGAGTTGCTGTCGGCGGACCTGAAGGCGGTTGGCATCACCGTCGAGGCGATCCCGCTCAAGTGGAGCCCGGACTACCTCAACGCCACCACCTCGGGCAGCAAACACGACATCCACTTCCTGGGCTGGACCGGTGACTACGGCGACGCCTACAACTTCATCGGCACCTTCTTCGACCGGCCGAAGGACGAGTGGGGCTTCAACAACAAGGCCCTGTTCGACCAGTTCAAGGACGCGGACACCACCGCGGACATCGCGGCCCGGACCGAGAAGTACAAGGCCCTGAACAAGTCCGTGATGGAGTTCCTGCCCGGTGTGCCGATCTCGCACTCGCCGCCGGCGATCGTGTTCGGCAAGGACGTGACCGGCGTCAAGGCGAGCCCGCTCACCGACGAGCGCTTCGCAACCGCCGAGTTCAAGTAAGTCCTGATCTGACGCAAGGAACGCGGGCGGGCGCTGTCGCACAGCGCCCGCCCGCAACCCTCCGCACCCCTTCGAGGCCGCCGTGTTCCGGTTCATCGTCAGGCGCCTGCTTCAGCTGATACCCACGCTGTTCGGGCTCTCCCTTCTGCTCTTCATCTGGCTCCGCCGGCTCCCCGGCGGCCCCGAGACCGCCATCCTCGGCGAGCGCGGCACGCCCGAGATGCGTGCCGCCATCCGCCGCAACATGGGGCTCGACGAGCCCATCCTGGTGCAGTACGGCCGGTTCGTCCGGCGGATGATCAAGCTCGACCTGGGCACCTCGACCTCCACCAAGCGGGCGGTCACCACGGAGTTCATCGAGCGCTTCCCCGGCACCGTCGAGCTGACCATCACCGCGATGATCATCGCGATCGGCATCGGCATCCCGCTGGGCTACCTGGCCGCCCGCCGTCGCGGCCGTTTCCTGGACCACGCGTCCGTGGGCGGTTCGCTGATCGGCATCTGCATCCCGGTGTTCTTCCTGGGCTACGTGCTCAAGGCGATCTTCTCGGAGAACCTGCACTGGTTCCCGTCCAGTGGCCGGCAGGACCCGACGCTGGAGGCGACCCGGGTCACCAACTTCTTTGTCCTCGATGGCCTGATGACCCGCGAGTGGGACGCCGCCGCCGATGCGCTCTGGCATCTGGTGCTGCCCGCCATCGCGCTGGCCAGCATCCCGCTGGCGATCATCGTCCGGATCACCCGGGCGAGCGTGCTGGAGGTGCTCAACGAGGACTTCGTGCGCACCGCCGAGGCGAAGGGCCTGACCGAGCAGACGGTCCGTCGCCGGCACGTGCTGCGCAACGCGATGCTGCCGGTGGCCACCTCGATCGGTCTGCTCGCGGGCGGCCTGCTCTCCGGCGCCGTGCTGACCGAGACCGTCTTCGCCTTCAGTGGCATCGGAGCATTCGTCGCCGAGGCCATCGGCCAGCGCGACTATCCGGTGCTGATGGGCTTCATTCTGATCATCGCGGTGGTGTACGTGCTGGTGAACCTCCTGGTGGACCTCTCCTACAGCTTCATCGACCCGAGGGTGAGGGTGCGATGACACTCAGCCCGGGCAAGAAGCGCGAGAAGATCGACCGGCTCTCCGAACTGGCCGCCCGTGACGACGAGCGTGGCGTCAGCCTCTGGCAGGAGGCGTTCCGCCGGCTGCGCGGCAACCCGGCCGCGATCGTCGGCGCCGTCATTTTGGCGCTCTTCGTGCTGGTCGCGGTCATCGGACCGTTCCTCGTGCCGTACGCGGCGACGGACACGATCGGCATCCGGGAAGGGCTGATCAAGCCTGGTGTCATTCCCGGCCCGAACGGCGACCACTGGTTCGGCTACGACCACCAGGGCCGTGACGAGTTCAGCCGGATGATCGTGGGTGCCCGCCAGACTCTGCTCGTCGGTGTGGTCTCCACCCTGATCGGTCTGGCGATCGGCGCGGTCATCGGTGGCGTCTCCGGTGCCGCAGCCGGTCTCGGTGGCCGGTGGGGGCGTTGGATCGACACGACCCTGATGCGGTTCATCGACATGCTGCTGGCGATGCCGAGCCTGCTGCTCGCGGTGAGCATCGCCGCCCTGCTCGGGGCCAGCCTGACCACTGTGATGATCGCGGTCGGCGTGGTCTCGGTGCCGGTGTTCGCCCGGCTGCTGCGCGGCTCGATGATCTCCCAGGCCAACAGCGACTACGTGCTGGCGGCCACCTCGCTCGGTGTCAAGAAGTCGAAGATCGCGCTGACCCACGTGGTGCCGAACTCGCTCGCCCCGGTGATCGTGCAAGCCACGCTGACCCTGGCCACCGCGATCATCGAGGCTGCGGCGCTCTCGTTCCTCGGCCTCGGCAACCCGGACACGGCCGTACCGGAGTGGGGTGTCATGCTCGCCGACGCGCAGCAGTACCTCGGTATCCGGCCGTCGCTGGCGATCTACCCGGCCGTCGCGATCATCATCACCGCGCTCGGCTTCACCCTGCTCGGTGAGGCGATGCGTGAGGCCCTCGACCCGAAGCTGCGGAAGTAGGCCCCCAATGGCACTGCTCGAAGTTGACGATCTGTCCGTCACGTTCGCCCGGCGCGGCCAGCGGGCCGTGCACGCGGTCGACGGGGTGTCCTTCTCGGTCGACGCCGGTGAGGTGGTCGGCCTGGTCGGTGAGTCCGGCTGCGGCAAGAGCGTCACCTCGCTCGCGATCATGGGTCTGCTGCCGAAGCAACCCGGCCTCCGGGTCGGCGGCAAGGCCGTCTTCGACGGCACCGACCTGCTCCAGCTCGACGACCGGTCACGGCGGGACATCCGTGGCCGGGACATCGCGATGATCTTCCAGGACCCGCTCTCCTCGCTGAACCCGGTGATCCCGATCGGGTTGCAGGTGACCGAGGTGCTGACCCGGCACCGGGGGATGAAGGGTGCGGCCGCCGCCAAGGAGGCGGCGGAGCTGCTGGACCGGGTCGGCATCCCCGACCCGAAGCGGCGGCTGAAGGAATACCCGCACCAGCTCTCCGGTGGCATGCGCCAGCGTGCGCTCATCGCGATGGCGGTGGCCTGCCAGCCTCGGCTGCTCATCGCCGACGAGCCGACCACCGCTCTGGACGTCACCATCCAGGCTCAGATCCTGGAGCTGCTCAAGGAACTGGTCCGGGACTCCGGCACCGCGCTGCTGATGATCACGCACGATCTCGGTGTGGTGGCCGGCATGGTCGACACCGTCAACGTGCTCTACGGCGGTCGGGTGGTGGAGACGGCCCGCCGTCGTCCACTGTTCCGCCAGCCGCGGCACCCGTACACAGTGGGTCTGCTCGGCTCGGTGCCGCGCTTGGACGCCGGGCGGGGCGAGAAGCTCAACCCGATCCCCGGTTCGGTCCGCGACCTGCTGCCCTGGCCGGACGGCTGTGCCTTCGCCCCGCGCTGCTCCCGACGGATCGACGAGTGCGTGGGCGAGCCGCCGGAGCTGGTGCAGGCGTACGACGGACGTAGCTACCGGTGCGTGAACCCGGAGCCGGTGCCCGGCACGGTGCCCGCCCCGCGCGAGGAGGAATCAGCGTGAGCGAGAATGACATCCTCGTCGAGGTACGCGACCTGAAGGTGCACTTCCCGATCAAGCGGGGTGTGCTCTTCGACCGGGTGGTCGGCCACGTGAAGGCCGTCGACGGGGTCGACCTGAGCATCGCGCGTGGAAAGACGTACGGCCTGGTCGGCGAGTCCGGCTGCGGTAAGTCCACGCTCGGTCGGGCACTGCTCCAGCTGACCCCACCGACCGCGGGCGAGGTGAGCTTCGACGGCGTCGAGCTGACCACGCTGGCGCCCGGCAAGCTGCGCAGCATGCGTCGCCGGATGCAGATGATCTTCCAGGACCCGATGTCCAGCCTCGACCCGCGGCAGAACGTCGAGTCGATCCTGACCGAGGGCCTCCAGACTCACGGGATCGGCGCCGACCGCACCGACCGCAGGCGGATCATCGGGGAGACCCTGGACGCGGTCGGGCTGCCCCGCTGGGCGTTGTCCCGCTATCCGCACGAGTTCTCCGGCGGGCAGCGGCAGCGCATCGGCATCGCCCGGGCGCTGGTGCTCGGGCCGGAGCTGATCGTGGCCGACGAGCCGGTCTCGGCACTCGACGTGTCGATCCAGGCCCAGGTCGTCAACCTGCTCGACGAACTTCAGGACAGCCTGGGGCTGACCTACCTGGTGATCGCGCACGACCTCGCGGTGGTCCGGCACATCTCCGACACCGTCGGCGTCATGTACCTGGGCGCGCTGGTCGAGGAGGCACCGAGCGACCGTCTCTACAACGAGCCGCTGCACCCGTACACCCGGGCGTTGATGTCCGCGGTGCCGGTGCCGGACCCGGACGTGGAGGACCGTCGGGAGCGGATCCTGCTCGCCGGTGACCTGCCGTCGCCGGCCAACCCGCCGTCCGGCTGCCGTTTCCACACGCGCTGCCCGTGGGCGCAGCCCACCCGCTGCGCGGACGAGCGGCCCGTGCTGCGGGATATCGGTGTCAGCCGGGTGGCCTGCCACTGGGCCGAGCAGATCGCCAGCGGCGAGCTGCGCCCGCACGGGGTCAGCGCGCAGATCGTCCGCCCCGAGGGCGAGGGGGACGCGCCAGCCGTGGTCTCCGCGCCCACCGAGCCCGGCTCGTACGTCTGAGACTGGACGCGGTGCCGGCGACGTCGGAGCTGCTCAGCCCTCCGGGCGGTTGAGCAGGCCCACCGCGACGCCGTGCACCGCGTCCAGACCCGCCGGGTCGGCCAACGCCACCGACGCGCCGGTGACCACATACCACTCGTCGGCGTCCTTGTACTGGACCCGCAGGGTGACCTTGCCGTCCGCGTACTCGGTGCGCAGGGTCAGGTCGCCGGTGACGACGCCGACCTCATCGGTCATCACCCCGCCTGGGCCGGGCACGATGTCGGTGGTGCGGCTCTGCGGGCCAGCGGCCCCGCCCGCATCCGCGACCATGCCGGCACCCGGCACGGCGGCGGGGGTCTCGGCGGTGCCGTCCGCGGTCATGCCGGCGGCGGCCGGGCCGGTGCCAGCGCTCTCCTCGGCGGCGGTCACGATTCACTCCCCACTGTGCAGCCCTCCAACATGTCGGTCAGGGCAGCCTTCTCGGCGGTGGTCACCGTCAGCCGCCAGTAGTGCTTGACCGTCACCCAGCTCTCAGCGTACTTGCACCAGTACTCACGGTTCGCCGGCTTCCACTGCGACGGGTCCTGGTCACCCTTTGACCGGTTCGAGGACGCCGAAACCGCAATGAGCTGCGGGCGTGTCGTGTCGTTGGCGAAGTCGCCGCGCTTGCGGTCGTCCCACTCGTCGGCACCCGAGCGCCACGCGTTGGCCAACGGCACCATGTGGTCGATGTCCACATCGGCGGGATCGGCGGCGCTGCGGCCGTCGTACACGCTCTCCCAGCGACCACCGACCACGTTGCAGCCGGAGAGTTTCACGTCCTTGCCGTCGCGCTGGAGGATGCTGTCCCGCACGTCGCAGTTCTTGCCGGTGTCCCGCCAGTGCGGGAAGTGGTCCCGGCTGTAGCCCTTCATCGAGCCTGCGGTGGCGACGGTGAGCTGGCCGAGCTGCTGCACGGCATTGCCGCCGCCGCTCGACGGCGGAGTGTCCGGCTCGTCCTGCGGGACGCAACCGGCCACGCCGAGCGTCAGCGTCGCGGCGAGCGCGATCACCGCCGCTCGCGGTCCTGATGTGGTACGCACAGACGACACCTCTCCAGCTTGCGGTCTCCCGGCGATTGCGCACAGTACCCGGGGATGGTTTTGGCATTTCGTGGCGTCTCCCACATCAGGCAGGGCAGATTGGTGGGATGACCGCACCCGTACCGGCGCCTGCCCTCCGAATGGGCACCGCCGCCGGCCGTGGGACGCTGCTCGCCGCCGTACTCGCCTCAGGCATGGTCTTCCTCGACAGCACTGTCGTCAACGTGGCGCTGCCGAAACTCGGGCAGGATCTCGGCGCGAACGTGGCCGATCTCCAGTGGACCATCAACGGCTACCTGCTGATGCTGGCGGCTTTCGTGTTGCTCGGCGGCGCACTCGGGGACCGCTTCGGCCGGCGACGCATCTTCCTCATCGGCGTGATCTGGTTCACCGCCGCGTCCGTGCTGTGCGGGCTGGCCCAGGGCACCGGGTGGCTGATCGCGGCCCGTTTCCTCCAGGGAGCCGGCGGGGCGTTGCTCACACCCGGGTCGCTGTCGGTGCTCCAGGCCAGCTTCCACCCGGACGACCGGGGCCGGGCGATCGGCGCCTGGGCCGGACTGTCCGGGGTGTCCACAGCGCTCGGCCCGTTCATCGGTGGCTGGCTGATCGACGCGCTCTCCTGGCGTTGGATCTTCTTCCTCAACCTGCCGATCGCCGTGCTGGTGGTGCTGGCCGCGATGCACTGGGTGCCGGAGAGCCGGGACGAGAGCGCCTCCCGGACCGAAGACCCGGGGCGGACCCGACGGCGGTTCGACGTCGCGGGAGCCCTGCTCGGAGCACTCGCGCTCGCCGGTGTCACGTACGCCCTGATCGACGCACCGGCGCGCGGCTTCGACTCCGCGCCGGTGCTGATCGCGGCAGTGGTCGGAGTGGTGTCGGCGGTGTCCTTCGTCCTGTTGGAACGGCGGCGCGGCGACGCCGCGATGCTGCCCACCGGGCTGTTCAGCAGCCGGCTCTTCTCGGTGCTGAACATCTTCACAGTGGTCGTCTACGCGGCGCTCGGCGGCTTCACCTTCTTCTTCGCCGTCTACCTGCAGAACGTGGTCGAGTGGTCGGCCTTCCGCACCGGCATCGCGCTGCTGCCGATGACCCTGCTGCTGTTGGTCGGGTCGGCCCGAGCCGGAGCGTTGTCCGCCCGGATCGGCCCCCGGCTGCCGTTGGCCATCGGACCGGTGGTGGCCGCGATCGGTCTGTTGCTGCTGCGCGGCGTGGGACCGGGCGCGTCGTACTGGACCGACGTGCTGCCCGGGGTGCTGCTCTTCGGCATCGGGCTGACCCTGGTCGTGGCACCACTGACCGCGTCGGTGCTGGCCGCCGTGCAGGACCGGTTCTCCGGGGTCGCCAGCGGCTTCAACAACGCGGCGTCCCGAGCCGGTGGTCTGCTCGCGGTGGCGGCGCTGCCGCTGCTGGTCGGCCTGTCCGGCGGCGGGTACGAGCAGAAGGCCGAGCTGACCGACGCGTTCCGGGGCGCGATGGAATGGTGCGCCGGCCTGCTCGTGGCCGGGGCGGTGCTGGCCCTCGTGCTGGTCCACCGACCGCCCCGGGCAGCCCCGCCGTCGCAGCCCTGCCACTCGATGCCCGCCGCGACACCCCCGAAGTAGCTGCTCCGGGGGTGTCGCGCGTAGGTCAGCGGCGGGCGCGGTTGACGGCGCTGGTGACCGCCTTGATCGAGGCGGTGACGATGTTGGCGTCGGTGCCGACACCCCAGACCGTGCGACCGTCCACCTCGCACTCCACGTACGCGGCGGCCTGCGCGTCCCCACCGGAGGAGAGCGCGTGCTCGTGGTAGTCGAGCACCCGCACGCCCACGCCGATCGAGTGCAGCGCGTTCACGTACGCGTCGATCGGGCCGTTGCCGACCGCGGTGAGCGAGCGGTGCTCGTCGCCCACGCCGACCTGGGCCTCGATCTCGACCTTGCCGTCGATGGTGCCGATCGTGTAGCTGGACAACCGGACGGCCGGGTCGGGCTGGTGGTCGAGCAGGTAGTGCGTCGCGAAGATCTCCCACATGGCGCCCGGGTCGACCTCGCCACCATCGTGGTCGGTGACCTGCTGCACCACCCCGGAGAACTCGATCTGGAGCCGCCGCGGCAGGTCCAGTTGGTGCTCGCTCTTCATGATGTACGCGACGCCGCCCTTGCCGGACTGCGAGTTGACCCGGATGACCGCCTCGTAGGTGCGGCCCAGGTCCTTCGGGTCGATCGGCAGGTACGGCACGGCCCAGGTCTGCTCGTCCACCGGTACGCCGGCAGCCTTCGCGTCGGCCGCCAGGGCGTCGAAGCCCTTCTTGATGGCGTCCTGGTGCGAGCCGGAGAAGGCGGTGTAGACCAGGTCGCCCGCGTACGGGTGGCGCTCGTGCACCGGCAGCTGGTTGCAATATTCAACGGCGCGCCGGATCTCGTCGATGTTCGAGAAGTCGATCATCGGGTCGATGCCCTGGGAGAAGAGGTTGAGCCCCAGCGTCACCAGGTCCACGTTGCCGGTGCGCTCGCCGTTGCCGAACAGGCAGCCCTCGATCCGGTCCGCGCCCGCCAGCAGGCCCAGCTCGGCGGCGGCCACCCCGGTGCCCCGGTCGTTGTGCGGGTGCAGGCTCAGGATCACGCTGTCGCGGCGCGGCAGGTGCCGGTGCATCCACTCGATCGAGTCGGCGTACACGTTGGGGGTGGCCATCTCGACGGTGGCCGGCAGGTTGATGATCAGCGGCCGGTCCGGCGTCGGGTCGATCACGTCGATCACCCGGGAGCAGACCTCCAGCGCGTACTCCAGCTCGGTGCCCGTGTACGACTCCGGCGAGTACTCGTAGAAGATGTCGGTGTCCGGAGTGTGGATCTCCGCGTACTTCTGGCAGAGCCGAGCGCCGGTCGTGGCGATGTCGGAGATGCCGTCCCGATCCAGGCCGAAGACCACTCGACGCTGGAGGGTGGAGGTCGAGTTGTAGAAGTGCACGATGGCCCGCTTCGCGCCCCGCAGCGACTCGAAGGTCCGCTCGATGAGGTGCTCCCGGCACTGCGTGAGCACCTGGATGGTCACGTCGTCCGGGATCATGTCCTGTTCGATGAGCTGCCGGACGAAGTCGAAGTCGGTCTGGCTGGCCGACGGGAAGCCGACCTCGATCTCCTTGTAGCCCATCTGGACCAGCAGCTGGAACATCCGCCGCTTGCGCTCGGGCGACATCGGGTCGATCAGTGCCTGGTTGCCGTCGCGGAGATCCACCGCGCACCACCGTGGGGCCGCCTCGACGGTGCGGGTGGGCCAGCTGCGGTCCGGCAGCTCGACCCGGAACTGCTCCCGGTAGGGCTGGTAGCGGTGGTACGGCATCCGGCTCGGGCGTTGCCGAGCGAACGGATCGGTCTCGGCATCGGTGACAGGTTGAGCCATCTCAGAGTGCTCCCTGGAACATGTGGCGTCAGCAGATCGGAAGGTGTCGGCGAGATGCCGGGCAACGGTGCGCGGCGGTGCCGAGAAGAAAATCGGATGTGCTGGACGGCGCGATGCAACTCCGCGACGAGGTGCCGGCCGGTCAGGCCTCGTCGCGGCGGCTAAGGAGAACGAGCGCCTGCCACATGACCAGGTCACCCTACGTGATGAAAAGGGGGGTGGGAAGGTAGGTCCGGACTATGGGACCGGCGTCATGGTCCGCTCCGGCGCCGCAGCACCCAGCCGCGGTGTCCGCCCGGCCCAACCCACCACGGGTACGATCGCCAGCCCGACCAGCACGAAGATCGCTGCGGCCGGTATCCATCCCCACCCGCCGGTGGTCACCCCGAGCGCGGTCAGACCGACCGGGGCGATCAGGTACTGCACCTGGGAGCCGAGCCGGAACGCCCCCACGTACGCGCCGCGCTGGTCGGCCGGCGGCAGGGTTGCGGTGAGGCCCCAGGCGCCCGCCGACTCGATCAGCTCGGCCAGGATCAGCACCGTCGCGGCGGCCACCAGCACCACCACGGTGAGCGCGCCCCGGGTCAGCCCGGAGATCGGCAGGACCAGACAGAACAGGGCGATCAGCAGGGCGCCCCGACGAGAGGCCCGAGCCGCGCCCGACGCGGTGTCGGCGCCCCGGCTGACGCGTACCTGGAGCAGCACGATCAGGACCGTGTTGAGCAGCACCAGCCCGGCGATGATCGTCTTCGGGGCGTCGGTGTGGGTGAGGATCCAGAGCGGCATCACCGTCAGGTAGAGCGTCTGGTGCGCGGTGAGCAGCCCGGAGAGCAGGGACACCACCATGAACGGGCGGTCCCGCAGCACGGCGAGCCGACTCATCGGCTCGGTCGGTCGGGCCACCTGCGGCAGCCGGGGCAGTCGCCGCACGAAGAGAGCCGTGACCAGGAAGACCATCGAGATGAACCACACCATTCCCCGGTACGCCTCGATGGTGTCCACCGCCAGCACCAGGCCGCTGATCACCGCTCCCAGCCCGAAGCCGACGTTCAGCGACGAGCGCTGGTACGCCATCGCCGTGACCCGCTCGGCCGGGGGAAGCGCGTTGATCGAGTAGACCTGCACTGCCACGCCGCTCGCGGCTTCCACGGCGGCCAGCGCCACCACCACGGCGAGGAACCCGGCGAAGCCGCCCACGAACGGGTAGGTCGCGAAGAGCGCCGCGTTCAGCACCAGCCCGACGATCCAGACCCGCTGCGGCCCGTACCGGTCGGTGAGCCCGCCCAGCGGCACCGTGCCCAGCAGCGACACCCCCGCCGCGATGGACAGCCCCAGCCCGACCTGGGCGGCGCTGAGTCCCAGCGCCCGGGTGAAGAAGACGGCGCTGCCGGCGTGGAACAGGCCGCTGCCGACGGCGTAGACCATCGCCTGCACGGCCAGGGCGCGGGTCAGCCCGGCCGGCGGTACGACGTTTCGGACAGCGGTACGGATGGTTTCTCTGGCCCCCATGGCCGGCAGTGAACCGTGCCCCCACGGCCTCGGTCGAGCCTTTTAGGCTGAGTCAAATCCTGCGCCGGGGGTGGCATGTCCGAATTGCGGTTCAGTCTGGCCGACGTGGCGCGAGTGCGCCTCGCCGTGTCGCCGGTCAACGAGACGGTCATGAGCATGTGGGCGCTGGCCAGCCCGGTCCGTTACGCGGTGCACCTGCCCTGGATCGACCGGGCCAGGGTGACTCTGCGTCGTCCCGAGGTGGCCGACCGGGTCGGACCGCTGACGCACCTGGTCGGGCGGGGGCGCTGGTTGCCCGACTTCCTCACCCCGGCCGCCCGGCCGAACGTGGAGATGGCCGAGCAGCTCGACCAGATTGCGGCGACCCCACCGGCCGTGGTGGTCCAGGACCTGCTGGCGACCACCCCGCGCCGGCCGCTCAATCCGTTCGGGCAGGCGCTGCTCGCCGACCCCGGCGGGCTGCTGCCGCAGGTCGTCGACGCGGTGCGTGTCTGGTACGACGAGGCGATCGCCCCGGACTGGCCGCGGATGCGGGCGCTGCTCGACGCCGACGTGGCGTACCGCGCCGCGCAGCTCGCCGAGAGCGGCGCCGGTCGATTCTTCGAGCAGCTCCACCCGAGCCTGCGTTGGCACGGGGACCGGGTGATCAGCGATGACACGTTCGAGCGGGACTTCGACCTGCGCGGTCGCGGGTTGGCGCTGAACCCGACGGTGTTCAGCGGGCGGAATGTGCTGTGGAACCTGCTGGAGGATTCACTGCCGGCCGGCGCGTACCCGGTCCGGGCGGTCGGGACCCTCTGGGAGGCGACGGCCCCACCGCCCGGCGACCCGCTGGCACGGGTGATCGGCCCCGGCCGCGCCGCACTGCTGCACCTGCTCGACACGGCGACCACCACCACCGACCTGGCCCGACTCACCGGCATGTCCGCCGGAAACGTCTCCCAGCACCTGGCCGCGTTGGGCGCAGCCGGGCTGGTCCACCGGTCTCGACAGGGTCGGCACGTCCTCTACCGCAACAGCGACGCCGCGAGGGTCCTGCTCCGGGCCAGCCGGGGAGGGTGACCCGCCTGGGTGATCAGGCGAGCAGCAGGTCGGCGACCGGGCGACGGCGACGCAGGCCGATCTCCCGGGCGCGCAGGTCGGGCGGGAGGGCGAACGGGTCCCCGAGCCGGCCCACGGCGGCGACCACCAGTGGACGGACGGCGCCGGGCATGTCGAGCTCGGTCGCGAGGCCGGCCTGGTCGAAGCGGGTGAGCTGGCGCACGTGCAGGCCGAGCGCGGTGGCCTGCAACGTCAGGTGGGCGACCGCCTGACCGAGGTCGTACGCGGCCCGCTCGGCGTCGCCGCCGGTGTGCGCGCCGACCACCAGGGTGGCCGCGTGTCGAACCCATCCCTGGTCGCTGCCCGGGAGGCTGATCAGGATGCGCTTCCATGTCTCGTCTTCCCGGTAGCCCACGGCGAACCGCCAGGGCTGCCGGTTCTCCGCCGAGGGCGCCCAGCGCGCCGCCTCCAGCAGCGAGGCCGCCTCGTCCGGGGTCAGCTCGGCGCTGGGGTCGAAGGCCCAGGGGCTCCAGCGGTAGGCGAGCAGCGGGGTCAGGTCAGCCATGGCGTGAATCGTCCTGTATGGGTGATTCGCGGCTCAGGGCGGGCTTGCAAAATGTGGTGAAACGCACCCGTAACGGGACGAAGATCAGGACGTTCCCGCGCTCGGGCTGTCCGACGGGTCAGGCGTCGGCGGCGCTGCGGTGTCGAGCGGGTCCCGGTCGACCACCACCGGCCCGGCGAGTTGCACGGTGGCCGGTGCCGGGCCGGGTGGCGCGGCCAGCCGCAACGTCCCCGCTCCGGTCCGCACGCCGGTCGTCGTGCCGTCCCGGTCGTAGCAGTAGATGCCCACGTCCAGCGGGGCGTTGAGCGACGCCGAGGTGGACTCCACCGAGTAACAGGTGCCGGTGACGCCCTCCGGCGCGCTGGCCGGGGCCACCGCCAACGGCGCGCGCCGGTCGGTGAGCACGTCCAGCCAGTCGGTGAGCGGATGCTGGATCCGGGGGTCCGACCGGCGCGGGATCGCGTCGTCGCGGTCACCGAGGCGTACGCAGCTCGCCGACTCCGGTCGGCCGACCGACGGCAGGGCGCACTGGAACAGCCCGTCGGCCGTGGCGGCCATCGAGACGTCGGCGGCGCCACCCAGGGCACCCCCCGGCACGTCGACCCGCCAGCTGCCATCGTTCGCGCTGGTGAAGACGATGGTGCGGTCCGGTTGACCCGCCCGGCTGTACACGTACTGCGCCACCAGGTGGCGGTCCTGGGCGGCCGCGGCCAGCGCGGCCAGCTCGTCCCGGGCCGCCTCCACCTCGACCACCCCGGTTTCCGTGGGCATCGGGCTCGGGGGCTGCGCACTGGTGCAGGCAGTCAGGAGTGCTGGCAGGGCGATCACGAGCGGCCCGAGCACACGGCCGGTCGGGCGGATGAGGGCGGGCACCGGCCCATTCTGGTGGGTGCGGGCCGTTGGTGGGTGCCGACGCGTACCGGGCTTGTTCCGGCGTGTCGGACGGGGTCTTCCCCGCGTACCGCCCGACCTGGTGGGACCGACCCTCGCTGGCCCGCGCGGGCCGGATGGTGGGATCACCTGACCCGCCGTCGTTGCCCGCCGGATACCCTCAAGGGGTCTGACACGCGCCGCCGGCCCCGGTTCCGGCGGCGTCGGCACGCTCAGGGTTACTGGGAGGGAGTGCACCGTCGTGGCACTCGTGGTGCAGAAATACGGCGGGTCCTCCGTCGCCAACGCCGAGCGGATCAAGCGGGTGGCCGAGCGCATCGTCGCCGCCCGCAAGGCCGGCGACGACGTGGTGGTGGTGGTCTCCGCGATGGGGGACACCACCGACGAGCTGCTCGACCTGGCCAACCAGGTCAGCCCGCTGCCGCCGGGCCGCGAGCTGGACATGCTGCTCACCGCCGGGGAGCGGATCTCCATGGCGCTGCTCGCCATGGCCATCCACAACCTGGGGTACGAAGCCCGCTCGTTCACCGGCTCGCAGGCCGGTGTGATCACCACCTCGGTGCACGGCCGCGCGCGCATCATCGACGTCACCCCCGGGCGCCTCAAGGGCGCGCTCGACGAGGGCTCGGTGGTCATCGTGGCCGGCTTCCAGGGCGTCTCCCAGGACACCAAGGACGTCACCACCCTGGGCCGGGGCGGCTCGGACACCACCGCCGTGGCGCTCGCCGCAGCCCTGCACGCCGACGTCTGCGAGATCTACACCGACGTCGACGGCATCTTCACCGCCGACCCTCGGATCGTGCCCAACGCCCGGCACATCAAGCACATCACCTACGAGGAGACGCTGGAGCTGGCCGCGTGCGGCGCGAAGGTTCTGCACCTGCGTAGCGTGGAATACGCCCGGCGGGCGGGGTTGCCGATCCACGTCCGTTCGTCATACTCGACCAACACCGGCACGATGGTCACCGGATCGATGGAGGACCTTTCCGTGGAGCAGGCACTGATCACCGGAGTCGCGCACGACCGCAGCGAAGCCAAGATCACGATCGTCGGGGTGCCCGACGAGCCGGGTGCCGCCGCGCGGATCTTCGACACGGTCGCCGGCGCCGAGATCAACATCGACATGATCGTGCAGAACGTCTCCACCGAGGGCACCGGCCGGACGGACATCTCGTTCACCCTGCCCAAGACCGACGGCCCGACCGCGATGGCCGCGCTCAGCAAGATCCAGGAGCCGGTCAAGTTCAAGGGCCTGCTCTACGACGACCACGTCGGCAAGGTCTCGCTGATCGGTGCCGGCATGCGCTCGCACCCCGGTGTGGCCGCCGGGTTCTTCGCCGCGCTCGGCGCGGCCGGGGTCAACATCGAGATGATCTCCACGTCCGAGATCCGGGTCTCCGTGGTCTGCCGGGACACCGACCTCGACGCCGCCGTCCGCGCCATCCACGACGCGTTCGAGCTGGGCGGCGACACCGAAGCCGTGGTCTACGCGGGGACGGGTAGGTAGCGCCGATGACGGCGCTGCCCACCCTCGCAGTGGTCGGAGCGACCGGTGCCGTCGGCACCGTGATGTGTGAGCTGCTCACCGGGCGTCGCAACGTCTGGGGTGAGATCCGGCTGCTCGCCTCCGAACGCTCGGTCGGGCGCCGGGTGCGCTGCCGGGGCGAGGAGATGGTCGTCCAGGCGCTGACCCCCGAGGCGTTCGACGGGGTCGACGTGGCCATGTTCGACGTGCCCGACGAGGTCTCCGCCGAGTGGGCACCGATCGCCGTCTCCCGAGGGGCGATCGCGGTCGACAACTCCGGCGCGTTCCGGATGGACCGGGACGTCCCGCTGGTCGTGCCCGAGATCAACCCCGAGCAGGTCCGCAACCGGCCCCGGGGCATCATCGCCAACGCCAACTGCACCACCCTCGCGATGATCGTCGCGGTCGCGCCGCTGCACCGCGAGTACGGCCTACGGGAGCTCGTGCTCGCCTCCTACCAGGCGGTTTCCGGCGCGGGCAAGTCCGGCGTCGACATCCTGCACGACCAGCTCGCCAAGGTCGCCGGCGATCGGGCGCTGGGCTCGCGCACCGGCGACGTGCGGCAGGCGGTCGGCGACGACCTGGGCCCGTTCCCGGCCCCCATGGCGCTCAACGTGGTGCCGTGGGCCGGCTCGCCCGCAGACGGTGGCTGGTCGTCGGAGGAAATGAAGATCCGCAACGAGTCGCGGAAGATCCTTGGCCTGCCCGACCTCAAGGTGTCCGCCACCTGCGTCCGGGTGCCGGTCGTCACCGCCCACTCGGTGGCCGTGCACGCGGTCTTCGCCACCGAGGTGGACGCCGAGGGCGCCCGCGAGGCACTGCGCAACGCACCCGGGGTGATCCTTGTCGACGACCCCGCCGCCGGGGAGTTCCCGATGCCGATCGACGCCGTCGGCACCGACCCGTCCTGGGTCGGCCGGATCCGCCGTGCCCTGGACGACCCCCGCGCCCTCGACTTCTTCGTGACCGGCGACAACCTCCGCAAGGGCGCTGCCCTCAACACGGCCCAGATCGCCGAGCTCCTCGCCAAGGAACTCCGCACCCCCTAACCAGCGGCTCCCTCGGCCCCGCGCTCTTGCGGGGTCGATCATGGAGTTGTGGTGGGCGCTTCAACACCGGCAGCGGCAAATATCCCCACCACAACTGCATGATCGACGGGGTGGGGGTTGGGGTTACGCGGCGGACAGGTGGACTCCGTCTCGGCCTTGGCGTTTCACCGCGTACAGGGCCTGGTCGGCTCTTCTCAGGGTGCGGTCGGGTGTTTCGCCGGGGCGGGGTAGCGCGACGCCCACGCTGATCGTGCGACCGACTCGCCGTGCCGCCTCGGTCAGCCGCTCGGCGATCCGGACCGCCTCCTCGGGGCGACTCACCTCGATCACCGCGACGAACTCGTCGCCGCCGATCCGGTACAGCTCGTCACCGTGGCGCAGCGCCCCCTCCAGCGCCCGGGCCAACCCGACCAGCACCCGGTCGCCGGCCTGGTGGCCGTACGTGTCGTTGACGGTCTTGAAGCCGTCCACGTCGATCGCCAACAGGGCCGTACGCCCCGGGGTGGCCGCCGCGATCCGCTGCCCGAACGGGCCGGTGTGCCGCAACCCGGTCAGAGGGTCGGAGCTGGCCTGCTCGCGCAGCCGGGCCAGGGTGCGCAGCCGGTCCAGGCTCGTCCAGGCCTGCCCGGCGAGCAGTTCCATCAGGCTGACCGTGGTCGGGTCCGGGCGCAGGGCCCGTTCGTCGGCGACCAGGAGCACCCCGCCGGCGTCCGGCGGCCCAACCGGAACGGCGACCAGCGTGCGCACCCCCGCCCCGGTCAGCGGTCGATAGTCCTCGGTCGGAGGGTGCCCGGCCTCGCCCAGCGTGTACCCCGCGCCGTACCGGTGTGCCCGGTCGACCATCCGGACCAGTGCGGCCGGACCCGACTCGGTCAGCTCGGCGCGGATCCGGGTCTCCAGGTCGCTCGGGGCCGCCGGAGGTGCGCCGAGCTGCCCCGCGATCAGCAGCACCGCTGTGGAGAGGCCGGAGACCTCGCGCGCGGCGCAGGCCGCCACGCCCAGTACGTCCGCCTCGGTCGGTGCGGTGGAGAGGGCGGCAGCGTGCCGGAGCAGCTTCTCGCTGCGGCTCTCCGCCGGTGGGCCACCGAGAGCGGCGATCCGCGCGCCGAGCTGGTCGGCAAGCTGTTGCGTGGTCTCCCGCCACGGCTCCAGGTCGATCGGCTCACTCCACTGCAGGTCGAGGACACCGATCGCCCGGCCCGTCGGATCCAGCACCGGTACGCACAGCTCGGCGGTCACGTCCGGGCGTACCGGTAGGTAGTCCGGGTCGACGGTGACGTCCGGGACGACAGCCGGGGCGCCGCTGTCGTACACCCGGCCGACGATGCCGGTTCGCGCCGGCACGGTCGCGAAGACCTGCCAGGCCCCGGTCGCCGCGACGCAGCGCAGGCGGTCGTGGACCGCGAGCAGTACGGAGATGGTCGCCGGGGTGTGGCGGGACAGCGCGCTGACCGTCCACCGACAGGCCTCCGGCGTGCTCGACGCCATCGGCAGGCGGACGGTGACGTCACGGATGACTCGCTGATGATCCACTCGCACGTCGTTCCAGGTAGGGGAGGAGCCCGGCGTCGCCGAGCCGCGCGATCAAGCGTACTTCCGGCTGCTGAGAGTCGACTGACGTCGTACACATGTTCTATCCACAGGCTGTGGACGCAGCCTGTGGGCTTCGGGCTTGCGGCTTCGCGCTGTGGGTCCCGGTCGCGGGCAACGCGAAACGGTGACCGGCGATAGCGTGGAGATCCCGGCGCGGAGGAGCGACCCATGATCATCGCCCAGCTCAGTGACCCGCACCTGACCACCGGCCTGCTCGCCGCCGCACCGACCGCGGGGCTGCACCGTGCGCTCGGCCGGGTGCTCGCGTTGCGGCCCCGACCGGACTGCGTGGTGATCACCGGTGACCTGGTCGACCACGGACGACCCGACGAGTACGCGGCACTACGCGAGCTGATCGGCCGGTTCCCGCTGCCGGTGCACCTCGTTCCCGGCAACCATGACGACCGGGAGTCGCTGCTCGACGCCTTCGGGGGTACGCCGTGGCTCGGCGGCGGCTTCTCCGCCTACTACCACGTCGACCACGAGGCGGCGACAGTCGTGGTGCTCGACTCGCTCGTCGCCGGCAGCGACGGCGGCCAACTCGGCGAAGAGCAGCTCGGTTGGCTCGACGGGGTGCTGGCCGGGCGACCCGAGGTGCCCGCCGTGGTCTGCCTGCACCATCCTCCGGTCGCTGTCGGTTTCCCCGCGGCCGACTCCATCCGGCTCGCCGACGGTGACGCGCTCGCCGAGGTGATCGGCCGGCACCCGCACGTCGTCCGGGTGGCCGCCGGCCACCTGCACCGCGCGGTCACCACGGCGTACGCGGGCACGGTGCTCACCGTGGCGCCCAGCACCTGGAGGCAGAGCGCGCTCACCATGAGCGCCGACGAGCAGTTCGGTTGGGTCGACGAGCCGACCGCCTTCCTGCTGCACCTGGTCGAGGCGGGCGGCTGCGTGACACACACCGTGCAGGTGAGCCACGCCGCCGGCCAGACCGGCGGCTTCTGACGGCACCCCTCATGGAGGTCTGGTACGTCGCGTACGGCTCGAACATGCACGCCGCCCGGCTGGCGTGGTACATCGGGGGAGGCTGCCCGCCCGGCGGAAAGCGGACGTACCCGGGCTGCCGGGACCGACGCCCACCGAGCCGGTCGGTGCCGGTGTCGCTGCCCGGCGGCATCTACTTCGCCGGCGAGTCCGGCGCCTGGACCGGCGGGATGGCCTTCTACGACCCGCACCTGCCGGGCGAGGCCGCCGCACGCGCCTACCTGGTCACCCTGGAGCAGTTCACCGACATCGCGGCACAGGAGATGTACCGCCCAGTGGATGACGCCACCGACCTCATCCCGGCGACCGGCGCGGCCATCGACGCCGCCGTCGCCAACGGGCGGGCGACGCTCGGCCCCGGACGGTACGAGACGCTGGTCTGCCCCGGCAGCCGCAGCGGCGTCCCGATGCTCACCTTCACCGCACCCGACGGCGCGTCCGGCGTGCGGTGTCGGCCACCCGCGCCGACCTACCTCGGCATGATCGCCCGAGGCCTGCGCGAGTCGCACGGCTGGTCGGCCGAGCGGATCGCGAGCTATCTGGCAGGCCGGCCCGGCG
This sequence comes from Micromonospora sp. C81, assembly GCF_018070425.1. Classification (NCBI taxonomy): domain Bacteria; kingdom Bacillati; phylum Actinomycetota; class Actinomycetes; order Micromonosporales; family Micromonosporaceae; genus Micromonospora; species Micromonospora sp. C81. Next base: position 503,336 of record NZ_JAGPXS010000002.1, on the reverse strand, counting down.
TGGCGGACGCCTGGTCGCCGGACGCCGTCGCGGCGCTGGTCGACGAAGCCCTGGCCGACGAGGCGCTGGTGGTCGGCTCACCGTCGACGTCAGGCCGGCCCTGCGGTTGACGCCTGCGTCGCGCGCCGGCCCTGCGGTTGACGCCTGCGTCGCGCGCCGGTCCGGCGGTTGACGCCTGCGTCTCGTGCGGGTCAGGCGGTTGGCCCTGCGTCGCGCGCGCCCGGCTGGCGGGCCGTGCGCCGGTGTGGTCGTCAGCCGAGCAGGAACTCGCGCAGCGCGGGAGCGAGCGTCGCAGGCGGCACCTCGTGGTAGCCACCGTCGAGGCTGATGGACCGACCGCCAGGGACTGCCTCGGCCGCGGCCCGACTCCCATCCCGCAACCACTGTGGACTGCCGGTGCTGTCCACCGCGAGGGTCGGAGCTGTGATCGCGGCCAGCCGGTCGGCCGGCAGTCGCCCTCCCGCGCTCACGATGGCGTCGTACGGCAACGTGTGCGCGATGGCGGTCAGTGCGCCCCACACCGGTTGCGCCCGCATCCCGGTGATCGCCTCGGCGGGCAGCCCGACCGAGACGCTGAGGAAGGTCTCCACCGCGCCATCCCGGTCGTCGGCGGCGATCAGCTCGATGAGCTGCGCGGTGATGTCCTTCCGGACGCCGACGTGCGAGCCCACCTGGAACGGCGGCTCGAACAGGACCAACCCGGTCACCGGCAGATCCTGCGCGGCGGCCAGGGCGGCCAGGATCGCCCCCGAAGAGACCCCGTAGACAGCGGCGGAACCACCTGCCGCCGCGATCACGGCAGCCAGATCATCGATCTCGCGGCCGATCTCGTAGGGCAGGGTGTCGCCGCTCTGGCCCCGACCCCGGCGGTCGTAGCCGAAAACGGTGAAATCCGGTGCCAACGCCGCACCAAGTGCGCGGGTCGTGTTGCGGTCGTTGAACGCGCCGCCGACGAGGACCACCGCAGGCCCGCTCCCGGCCCGTTCGAACGCGATGGGCGTGCCATCCGCCGATCTCACCTGCTCGACCACCGGTGTCGTTCCGCTCACGATGCCGCCTCCGTCCGCGCTGACCGTCCCGTCCTTTCTAGACCCTGGGTCCGACACTGTCTGGCAGACCCACCAAACGCCCGTCGATCCGAGGTCGGGGCGTACCCGCAGCTCTGATGTGCTGCCTGGGTCGACCGGGCGGCGTCCGGATGAGAGGCTGTCGGGGCGGGCGGCCAACCCCAACCGCCGCCAATCGCGACCCTTTCGACGGCGCTGGCCGGCGGCCCGGTCGACCCAGAGGCCGGGCACCGCACGCGCCGATTCTCACAAGGAGATCCATGTCCATAACCAGGATGCGTCGGGCCGCTGTCGGCCTGACCGTGCTTGCGGTGGCCGCGTTCGGCGCGGTCGCCACCAGCCCTGAGCAAGCCGACGCACGGCCGAAGCCGGTCGACGTCACCCTGCTGGCCCTCAACGACTTCCACGGCAACCTCGAACCGCCGACCTCGTCCAGCGGCACCATCGCCGGACAGACCGCGGGTGGTGTCGAATACCTGGCGACGCACCTGGCCGAGCTGCGCGCCGCCGCCAAGAAAAAGAACACCGTCACCGTTGCCGCCGGTGACCTGATCGGTGCGTCCCCGCTGCTCTCCGCCGCGTTCCACGACGAGCCGACCATCGAAGCGCTGAGCATGGCCGGCCTGGACTACGCCAGCGTCGGCAACCACGAGTTCGACGAGGGTGCCGCCGAGCTGCTGCGGATCCAGAACGGCGGCTGCCACCCGGTCGACGGCTGCGCCGACGGCACCCCGTACCGGGGCGCCGGCTTCAAGTACCTCTCCGCGAACGCCTTCAAGACCGCGACCGGCAAGCCGCTGATGGCGCCGTACGCCATTCACAAGGTGCAGGGCGTCAAGGTCGGCTTCATCGGGATGACCCTGGAGGGCACCCCGCAGATCGTCAGCCAGCAGGGCGTCGCCGGCCTCAGCTTCGCCGACGAGGCGGACACCGCCAACCGGTACGCCCGCGAGCTGCGCCGCAAGGGCGTGGAGACGATCGTCGTGCTGCTGCATGAGGGCGGTGCCCAGGCGGCGACCGGTGGCATCAACGACTGCGTCGGCATGACCGGCCCCATCGTGGACATCACCAACCGGATGGACCCGTCCATCGACGTGGTGGTCAGTGGGCACACCCACCAGGCGTACAACTGCGACATCAACGGCAAGCTGGTGACCAGCGCCAGCTCGTTCGGCCGCCTGATCACCGACATCGACCTCAAGATCGACCGCCGGTCGGGCGATGTCATCTCCGCCGCCGCGAACAACGTTGTGGTCACCCGGGACGTCGCCAAGGACCCGAAGCAGACCGCGCTGATCGACCGGTACAAGACGGTGCTCGGCCCGGTCGCCGACCGCCAGGTTGGTGTGACCGCCACCGCACTTCCCACGACGCAGGAGAACCTGCTGGGCACCTGCTCAGCGCAGGTGCCCAACTCGTGCGGGGAGTCGCCGATCGGCAACGTGATCGCCGACGCGCAACTCGCCGCCACCGACGACGAGCAGGGCGCGGTTGCCGCACTCATGAACCCGGGTGGTGTACGGGCGCCCCTGGACGCCGGACCGGTCACCTACGGGGAGGCCTTCACGGTGCAGCCGTTCGCCAACAACCTGGTGACGCTGGACCTGACCGGAGCGCAGCTCTACTGCGTCCTGGAGCAGCAGTTCGTCACCGGGCGGACGTTGTACCCCTCCTCCACCCTGCGCTACGTGGTCGACCTGAACGGCACCAGCGCCACCGCCGCCGACCCGTGCGCCGGCACCCGCGTGGTCCGGGGCAGCCTGACCATCGGCGGCACCGCCGTCGACACCGCCGCCACCTACCGGGTGACGGTGAACAACTTCCTGGCCGGCGGTGGTGACGGGTTCAGCGTCCTCACCGGCGGGACGAACCTGGTCACCGGCCAGATCGACCTGGACGCCTTCGTGGCGTACCTGACCGCCCAGTCGCCGGTCTCCGCGCCGACGCTGGACCGGATCCGCACCACCGCCGAGGTCCCCGCCGCCTGACGGCCGACCCCGCGCCACGTCGGGCCCCGGAGCATCCGCTCCGGGGCCCGGCCCGTTCCGTCCCCCCCGTCTGCCGCGCCCGCCCGCGCCCGCCCGCGCCCGCCCGCGCCTGCCCGCGCCTGCCCGCGCCTGCCCGCGCCTGCCGCGCCTGCCCGCGCCTGCCCGCGCCTGCCCGCGCCTGCCCGCGCCTGCCGCGCCTGCCCGCGCCTGCCGCGTCTGCCCGCGCCTGCCGCGCCCGCGCGGCGAGATCAACGAGGAAGATCCGCGCAACATCAGGGATGTTGCTGTTTCCTGCGCGCCGGAGGCAGCAACATCCGGGAAGTTGCTCGGATCTTGGTGCGGGGTGCGGGGTGCGGGGCGCGGGCGCGGGGGGCGGGCGCAGCACGCGGGTGCGGGGTGCGGGTGCGGGGGCGCGCGCAGCGCGCGGGGTGCGGGGCGCAGCGCCCAGGTCGCGGGGTGGCGCCGGGGAGGGGCCTCGGAGGTCGTCAGGCGGTGGCGGGCGTGGGGGCGGGGGATGCCGGGGCGGTGGTTGCGAGGCCGTCCTGCTCGGTGCTGAGCAGGCGGCGCAGGGACAGCGCGACCAGCGAGGCGACCAGGCAGCCGCCGACCACAGTCGCTACCCAGACCATGCCGTTGGCGGCGCCAATGAGCGGGCCGGCGGTCACCGGACCGATCACACCGCTGACCCCGAAGATCATCGAACTCATGGCGTTGTATCGGCCGCGTAGCTCGTCGGTGGCCAGTGCGTTGGTCAGCGCGGGCATCACCGGCGAGAGCATCGTCTCGCCGAAGCCGAAGATCGCCGAGCAGGCCACCACGCACAGGGCGGCGAACAGAGCGCTTTCACCGCTGACCAGGCCGCCCGCGCCGAGGACCAACCAGGCTGCGGCGAACACCGCACCCACCACCGCCAGTGCCCGGGTGCGACTGCGCCCCTCGATCCGGCGGATCACCAGCAGTTGCGCGAGCACGATCATCACGGTGTTCGCCGCGAGCGCCCACGCCACCACCCGGGGGTTCACCTCGACGACCCGCACCGCGTACGCGGCGAAGCCCACCTCGACCTGTGCGTAGCCGCAGGTGGTGAGGATCAACCCGAAGATCACCAGCCGCCGGAACGGGCGGTCCCGGAGCACGGTCAGGTAGCCGCCGGCAGACGGCTCGTCGACGCCCCGATGGTTGCCGAGTCGGTGGCCCACGCCGGGCAGGGTGAGCAGGATCAGGGCCGGCAGCAGGTAGGTCACCGCGTCCAGCAGATAGATCACCTGGAACGTGGCGAGCCGGCCGGTGTCGACGATCGCGCCGGAGGTCATGCCACCGATGCCGATGCCCAGGTTGAGCAGGGCGAAGTTCAGCCCGAAGACGCGTTGCCGCTCATCGTCGTCGGTCAGCGACGCGAGGATCGTGTTCTGCCCGGACCAGATCGCCGAGCTGCCGACGGCGATCACCGTCATCACCAGCAGCGCCGACCCGGTCGAGTTGACCAGCGCGAGCGAGCCGGTGCCGACCGCCTCGATCAGCAGACAGGGCACCACCACCCGGCGTGCGCCGAACCGGTCGATCAGCGTCCCGCCCAGCGGTGACAGGGCCAGGGTGACGGCGCCGTACCAGCCGATCACGAGCCCGGCGCGGGTGTCGGTGAGCCCGCGTACGTCGGTCAGGTAGATGAACAGGAACGGCAGGGTCAAGCCGCGCCCGATCGCCGACAGCAGGGTGCCGAGAAGGATCCGGCGAGCTTCCGAACGGCGGGGCAGAGCGCGGCGCAGCATGTCCGGCATTCTGTTGGTCGGGTGTGACACCACGCGACTCGTTTTCGGCCGTGCCGCGCCGTCGTCGAGGTCGACGAGTGACCGATCCCACGATGATCCACCTGACCCTCTCGCCGTCCGGCGGTGTCCGCCGGGTCTGCGATGCTGACCCGATGACCGGCACCTGGCGACATCTGCCCGCTACCGCCCGCGCCATCGCGGTGACCGCCACCGCGGCCGTCGCCGCAGCCCAGGCACGCGACGGTCAGGCGTACGACGAGGTGGTCGGCAAGCTCGCCGCCGACGAGCGTTCCGGGCTGGTGCTCGGCGCGGTGGTCCGGTTGCTGCTGGAGGAGAGCCACCCGGACGGGCTGACCGGCGACGACATCCGCCAGGTGTTGACCCGCTGCGTGCAGGGTGCGGCACGGTGGCGTTCGGACGTCGACCCGCACGTGGTGCTCGTCCTGCTGGCCGGCGCTCTGGGGGTGTACGACCCCGAGGGCGACGAGTCACCCCCGGACGCGTCCGCCCTGGCCCGGCATGCCCCGCTGCTGGTGGCCGATCTGTTGGCGGCGACCGGCGTGCCGTTGGACGACTACCTGGCCGCCGCGTTCGCCGAGATCGAGCGCACCGAACGACAGGACTGACCGGCGGAGGCGGCCACACCGGCAGCCGCCCCCGTCTTTGGGTGGGGCCCTGTCAGACCGGGTCGGCGGTCCGCCGTGCCACGACCTCCAGGTACTCCGCCGGGATCCGCACCGTGCCGTCGGCGGACCGGTTGTGCGTACGGGCCAGCTCCACCAGATCGGCGTGCAGATTCGATCGTTGCTCCTCGGGCAGCGCCTCGAACGCCTTCAGCGTCGGCCCGTAGTTGGCTCGGAAGAAGTCGGCGAACTCCTCCGGGGTGCCGAAGCGGAAGACGTACTCCCGGCGTACCGTCCGCAGTTCACCCACGGCCCCGCCGAGCAGCTCGCGGACCCGGCCCTCGTCGCCCCACTGCACCGGTGGGCGCAGCCCTGCCGGCGGCGGCACATGCCGCCCCACCGTGCGGAACAGGTCGCCGATGAATCCCTGCGGCGTCCACGACGCCAGCGCCACCGTGCCGCCGGGCCGGCAGACCCGGACCAGCTCGGCTGCCGCCTGTTCCTGGTTGGGCGCGAACATCACGCCGACGACGGAGAGCACCGCGTCGAAGGACCCATCGGCGTACGCCAGGCGCTCCGCGTCCCCGGTCACGAACGTGGCCGGGAGTCGTTCCGCAGCGGCGCGGGCGTGGCCCCGTTCCAGCAGTTCGGGTACGTAGTCGACGCCGGTCACGACGCAGCCGCAGCGCGCGGCGGCGATGGCGGCGTTGCCGGTGCCGGTCGCCACGTCCAGCACCCGGGCGCCGGCCGACAGGTCGGCCTCCGTCACCAGCAACTCGGAGATCGGGTGGATGAGGGCGGCGACAGCGCCGTAGTCGCCGCTGGCCCAGGTCACCTGCTGGCGCGCCTTGACGGCGTTGAGATCGATTGCGGTGGTCATCGATGGTCCCCCTCGGACGTTTCGTGTGTCACCGACCGTAGGCGGAGTGGCACTGCGAGGGATCGGTAGAAACACCTATGTTGGGGGCGCCAGGCCCTGCCGGCGGGCCGTCGCGGCAGCCTGGCCCCGGCTGGGCACCGCGAGCTTGTCCAGCACCGCCGACACGTGGTGGCCGACGGTCCGAACGGAGAGCGACAGCCGGGCCGCGATCTCGGCGTTGCTGAGCCCCTCGGCGAGCAGCGCCAGCACCTCCCGCTGCCGGGCGGTCAGGCCCGCCGGGTCCCCGGCCGTCCTCGGGCGCGGCCCTCTCGGCACCCGGGCCATTCCGCGGCCGCGCAGCTCAGCCCGGATCCGTCGGGCCACGGCGACCGCGCCCAGCCCGTCCAGGATCCGCAGCGCCTCAGCGGCCGCCGGGCCGTCGCCGCAGGCCAGCGTCTCGGCCCGGGGGTACGGGCAGCCGAGCTGGTGCCACTCCTCGGCCGCGCCAGCCCAGTCACCCTCAATGAGCCGCCGGTACGGCGACGCCAGCGCGTCGGTGTCCCCGAGCGGCTCGCCGACCCGCCACAGCCAGTACGCCAGCTCGCCGGCGTACCAGGGTTGGCCCGCGTCGAGAGCCAGCCGGTGGGCACGGCGCAGCTCGGGGACCGCCCGTTCCGGCTCGCCGGCCAGCCAGTGTCGTTCGGCCAGGGCCGCGGCGACCGGCACGACGAACTGGAGTTCCCGGCTCTGCGTCGCCCAGCGCGCCGCCCTGTCCAGATGGTCCTCGGTGCTCGGCTCGCCCCGGCGTGCATGGAGCCGGCCCAGTGCGACCAGGGCCGGGACCAGGCTCCCGCCGGGCTGCACGGTGCCGGTCAGCGCCCGTTCGGCGTCGGCGCGGGCACCTGCCCAGTCGCCGGTCGTCAGCCGCAGTCGGGACCGGTGTCCGAGCAGGTGCCGGGCGTACCCGTCGAGGTCCCGGGTCTCGGTGAAGCGCAACGCCCGGTCCAGGGCCTCGGCGGCCCGCCCGATCCGGTGCCACTCCACCGACATGGTGGCCAGGTTGACCAGCGCCCGGGCCGCGTGGTCGTCGAGATGGTGGGCGACGGCCAGGGTGTGCCCACGTTCCAGCTCGATGATGCCGGCGACATCACCGCTCTGGAGGCGGGCCGAACCGACGTTGACCAGGGCGTGCGCCTCGGTCTCCACGTCGCCGAGCCGCCGGGCCAGCTCCCGGGCCCGGTCCCCCCAGTCGATGGCCCGGCCGTTGTCGTCGGCGAGCATGAGCAGCTGCGACATGTTGCTGTAGGCCATCGCCAACTGCCTGCCGGGCGGCGCGGCCTCCAGCACCTGAACCGCCCGGGTACCCGTCGTCCGGGCCGCAGCGCTGTCCCCGGTCCACCAGCACAGCCGGGACACCCAGCGCAGGTTCTCGCCGATCCGCAGCGGATCGCCCTCGGCCTCCCGCAGGGCGAGCGCGGCCTGCCGGGCGTCCAGCGCCTGCGCGGCAAGCCCGGCAAGGTACGCGGCAGTCGCGTACGCCTCGAGCAACTCGGCCCGGCGCGTTGCCGGCAGGCCCGCGGCGTGTGGGAGTGCGACGGTGTAGTGGTCCGCTGCCTGCCGGTGCGCGCCCGCCCGGCTGGCCCGTTGGGCCGCCACGGGTGCCCAGTGCAGCACGGCCGCCGGATCATCGGCGTGGTGGGCGTGGTGCACCAACCGGGCGGCGTCCACGTCCGGCCGGGGCGTGAGCCGGGCCAGTACGGCCGCGTGCAGCGCGACCCGGTGCACCGGGGACAGTGACTCGCGTACCGCCCGACCCAGCAACTCGTGCCGGAATGCCACCGCATTGCCCGCCGGCACCAGCACCCCGCGATCCAGGCACTCCTGCACGGCAGCCGGTGGATGACCGTCGAGCAGGTACGGCTCGGCCCGGGACGGGACCACCGAGACCAGGGCGGCGACCTCCCGGGCCGGCGGCGACAACGCGGCCAGCCGGGCCAACACCAGATCGCGTACGGTCGGCGGCACACCCGGGCCGGTGGCGGCCAGCACCTCGGTGACCAGCAGCGGGTTGCCGCCGGTGGCCTGGTACAACCCGTCAGGGTCGCGGCCGGCGCGGCGGGCCAGCCGCGCGACGGCATCGGTGGACAGGGCCGGCAGCGGCAACCGGCGGACCAGTGGCCGGGGCAGCCCTGCGAGCACGGCGTGCAGGGGATGGTCAGCCCTCACCTCGTCATCGCGCAGGGTGAGCACGAGCAGCGCCGGGTGGCGGGTCAGCCGCCGCCCCAGGTACGCGATGAGGTCCAGGGTGGCACCGTCCGCCCAGTGCGCGTCCTCCACCACCATCACCGTCCGGTGACCGGGCCGGGGGTTGGTCAGCTCGCCGAGAAGCGCGTCGAAGACGGCGTCGCGCCCTTCGGCCTCCGTCGCCGTGTGCAGTGCGCTCAGTCGTTCCGCGAGTACGCCGCCGACCTGCCGGGCGATGTCGTGCACCGGGCCGAGCGCCCGTGGGGTCAGCAGTGGGTCGCAGCTGCCCCAGAGCACCCTGGCCCCGGCCGTCGCCGCGAACGCACCGACCACTGTGGACTTGCCGGCTCCTGCCTCGCCCGCGACGAGCGCGATCGCGCCACCGGGGGAGGCCAGCAGCCGGTCCAGGGTGGCGAGCTCGTCCGTGCGCTCCAGCAGCTCCATCGCGATCGATGCTAGTCAGCGGGGCGTCGCTCCGTCGTCAGCCGCGACGGCAGCATCCGCTGGTCCCGGAACTCATCCTTGTGGGTTGAGCGCGCAGGCACGCCCGGGAACGGTGGAGGGCACATCCGTTGATCGGATGTGCCCTCCACCGACGAGTCCTCCAACGTCGCTCAGGCCCGGCCCACCTGGACCTTCGGCGACGTCGCTGCGGACGTCGCCGCGGGGCGTTGCGGCACCACCACGAGCCCGTAGTTGTAGTTGGCCATCAGCAGATCCTTCAGGCCGTCGTTGTTGATGTCGGCGACCGCGAGCCCGCGCGGGGTGAAGGAACTGGCGGGCGGCAGCTGGGAGACGCGGAACTCGTCGCCCAGCCAGCCGTCCGGCCGTTGCAGCAGGACGCCCGCTGAGCTCCAGCCGCCGTGGGTGATGGCGACATCGTCACGACCGTCGTTGTTCACGTCGGCGATCGCGATGGCGTCCGGTATCTCGTAGACCGGGTAGCGGATCCACCGTCCGAACACGCCCCCGCTGTCGTGGGTGAGCACCTGCACCTGGGCGTTCGGTGCGTTGCCGGAGACGGTGACGACGACATCCTTCCTACCGTCCCCTGTCACGTCGCCGACGGCCATGGAACTGACCGTGCGCAGGTGTCCGGCGGGAGCCTGGTACCCGACCGGGTCGGCGAACGATCGAGGCGCCGTCTGGGTGCTGATCTGGATCAGCTGTCCGAGTTGCACCACCAGGTCCGGCCGGCCGTCCCCCGTCATGTCGACCGTCTCCAGGACGAAACCGCGGTGCGGCGAGACGAGAGCCACGGGTGCGAAGCCACCGTTGTCGTCGCCGTACCGCACGAGGACGCCGTTGTCGCTCACCGCGACGATGTCCGTCCGACCGTCACCGTCCAGGTCGCAGAGCTTGAGGTCGATGAGGTCGTCGGCGAACGACAGGTGCTCGGCCGTCGAGAGCCCGGATCCGGTACGGCGGAACACGTCGACCCCGTCGCCCGTAGCGACGACCAGTTCGTCGGCGCCGTCGCCGTCCAGGTCACCGATGACCGGGTACATGCTGCCGCCGGTGGGTGTCGACGTCGCCAACTGCTGCTTCAGCACGAGCTGGTTCTCGGCCTGCTGCACGAACAGGAAGGCGGAATGGTCGTGGGCGTCATCGGCGTACTCGGTCGTCGTCACCACCACGTCAGAGAGCCCATCGCCGGTCAGGTCGCCGGTGGCGACCGCTTCCTCCCAGGAGCCGAGCTTCAGCCAGGAGGGAGCGGCGAAGACCACTGAGCCGTAGGGCTGGGTGACCACGGGCACGGCATCGCCGGACACGCTCGCCCCGGACGGTTGCCAGTCGTACCCCTGGAACTGCGCGTAGACCGAGGTCGGAGTCCATCCAGTGCCGTTGACCATGGCGATCGCCGTGCCGTCGGTGCCGTCGACGTTGACGAACGCGACCGCGCCGGCCGCAGACATGAACGCCACCTCACCGCTGGGAATCCGGCCGTCCGCGTATCGCACGTTAGCGATGAGCAGGATCCGCTGTCCCTGCTCCACCGAGCCCGGTGACACCGTGACCGTCGTTGTCGTGGCAGGGCCGGTGTAGACCCGTACGGCGTCGGACGTGGCCGTGGCGCCGCCCGCGCCGACCGCCCGGATCCAGTAGACGTAGCGGGTGGCGACCGTGAGGCCGCTGTCCACGTACTCGGTCGAGGTCGTGGTGCCGACCACCGTCTCCACCGGTGCCGCCTCGCTCAGCCGGACGATCTCGTATCGGGCTGTGCCGGCCGCGGCCTTCCAACGCAGGGTCATGCTCGTCTCCGCCGCGGTCGCCCGCACGTTGACGGGCTTCGGGAGCGAGGTCTGCACCGACGCCTCGGTCGAGTCGCCCGACGTCCGCTTGCCGGACCGGGACCGTACGACGTAGTAGTACGCCTTCTCCGGCGCGACGGTCTCGTCGACGTAAGACGTCCCGCTGGCCGTCCCCACCGTTTGGTACGGGCCACCTGACACGGTTCCGCGCCGTACCTCGTAGCTGCCGGCGCCTGCCACAGCCTGCCAACTCACCTCGACCCGGGTCGCGGAGACCGCCGCCGCGCCAACCGAGGCCGGTGGCGGCAATGCCGCCGCGAACGCCGGCGTGGTGGACGCCACCATCACGGCCAGGGCCATCAGCAGGATCATCACGCCACGGCCCAGCCTTCGCTGTTGCGACACCATGCACATCTCCAGATCCCGGGGATTCGTCATAGACAGGCGTAAGTCATAGCGACAGCGCCCGCAAGAACGTCACTGCCGGCAGCGCGAACGGCCGGTGGGGAAGATCGCCGTCGACGTCGATCCGTTCGGGCCGCCCGGACTGCTGGACAGCTCAGGTTGTGCGGTTGCAGCCGCTCGCCGTGGTTCGGACCGCCGGGGCGGACTAGAACCCTGAACCCCTCCAGCGCTGCGTCGATCATTCCGAACTGGACGGATCGGCCACGTGGCCAGGGTCGATTCTTCCGCTGCCTTACCGCAGTTGACAGCCTTCGCCGGTGTCAGTTGTGCCGGATCTCTGCCCGATGATCATCGCCGCGCCGTTCAGCTTCCCGGACCGCTGGCTCACCGCCCGCCCCGACAGGCCGGCTACTTCAGGTAGGGGTTCGAGCTCTGGGGATCTGGCACACCTGCGCGATCGGTGAGCGACAACTCTCGCCCCGCGTGGGTCTCGACGATCGCCAGGCCCTCGTCACGATGGATCCAGCTGTGATCTGTGTACTCCCACACAGCCTGGTCGGCGAGCACGTCAGGAAGTTGTCCGCAGGGAATTACCTCGTAGCTGCCGCTGCCGCTGCCGTTTACGTCGACGACCAGCTGGCGTACCTCGATGAGCCCATCATTGACCAGTGAGACCAGGGCAGCGGCAAGCACCGGCAGCAGTGTCAACTTGTCTTCCTGGTCGAGATCGGTCCGCCAGTCCCAGAGCACGCTCGGGAGCAGGTCATGCTCTTGAGCGTTGACCATGAGGCACTGCTCCTCATGGCTTAGGTCACCCCAGGTACGCACGGGCCGATCGTGGCACAACATCTACAGCCGCACCTCGACCTCTTCGTCCGTCGTCACCCAGTTGGTCACCCAACCCGACCGTCAGACGTTGAAGAGGAACTTAGACCGGCCGACTCACACAGCAGGGCGGGCAGTTCGCCAAGGGTGGCGAACGCACGTCCGCCCCAGCTCGGGTCGGTGTCGTTGTGCTCAGTGGTACGAAGCACGGTCATACCGACCGCTGCCGCGCCGGCCAGTTCGCCGTCTGCGCCGTCACCGACGAAGACGCACTCTGCCGGCGCGACGCCCAACCGCTCAGCGGCGATGCGGTAGATCGCCGGGTCGGGCTTGGCCAGCCCGACTTCGCAGGAGAAGACCGCGACGTCGAAGCAGCGGGCAAGCGGGCCCTGCGGCCACGCCTCGGCGGTCTCCGAGGTGGCGTTGCTGATAAGGGCCAGCGGATGCCCGTCGTCGCGCAGCGCGTCAAGCACGTCGAGGGTGGCGGTCGAGACAGTGCCCAGCACCCGGCGCGCGAGGGCTCGCCGATGTCCACCGGCCCGTGTCACCTGTGCGTCGGTTGGCGTGCCACCAAGGCGTCCGGCGAGAATGCGGACAGTCTCCTCCACGTCCCACCGGACCAGCCGGTCACGCCAGGTGGCGTGGTACGCAGCGATCAGCGCGGACGGTGCCACCCCGACCACGAGCGCCATCTCGCCAACTACCCGGTCACGCTCGTCATCGGCACCGTGAACCAGGGTATGGAAGAGATCGAAGATCACTGGCCGAGACATGTGCGCATCCTACTGAGATCGTCACCGCTGTCGCCTTGCTTGCCATCCCGCCTGCCGCCGACCCGCCCTCCTGGGGAGCGGGCCGCCACCCCGGTCCCCCACGTCAAGACGGCCTTGACGCACGTTCGGACGCTGGCGGCCCGGGTGGCGGTCTGCTCGGCTTGCCCGCGTCGACGCTGGCGGGGTGGCCCTGCGCAACCCCTCACGGACCGCGACCGGGTGCGGGCCCGTCCCGGGCCGCATTGAAGGCGCGCAGAAACTTTGCGGGACAGGATGCTTGACATGATCGACGCTTCGTTGTTCAGCGTCGACCGATCGGCTAGCCAGTCCTGCAACCGCCGGCTCGTATGGTCACGGGCATGATCGGCAAGGTTTCGGATGCCATGGTGCGTCACAGGCACGGTGTCTTGATGCTTGGTCTACTGGTGGCGGGTGTGAACGTCGCGGCCGTCGGCTTCGTGCCTACCCTGGGGCAGCGTCTGTTCTTCCCGCTGCTCTTCCTTACCTTGGCGGTCCTGGTCCTGGCGCTCATCGTCATGGGGATCCGTCCGGTCTACCTTGTGGTGCAGCCGCAGGTTCCGGCCTTCGCCACACCCGCTCCGGCGTGGAAGGTGCTCATTGCCCTGGGCTTCCTCGCGCCTGCATCGGCCAGCATCGGCGCGGTGGTGCGTTCGACCAGGGCAGGCATTGCGTCGACGTTCGACGTGATGTCAATATTCCCTGGTTTTTGCTGGTCGCGCTGTTGCTGGTTGAGGCGTGGCGGGGTTACGGGGTGCAGCTCCATCCTTACGGGATGCGGCAGCGTTGGGCTCTCGGCTCACTCACTGTGCCGTGGGAGGCCCTACCGGCCGCTCAGATCCCCCCAGGTGTCGACCGCCCCTCGCGGCTCCGGATGGCGATCGCGGAACCCCAGCTGGTGCGGCGACGCGGTATTCCGTGGAGCCGGAAGGCCATGCGCACCGACAACGTCGACGCGGAATTTCTCGCTGCTGTGATCGGGCACTACGTCGCTCACCCCGAACACCGGGCAACGATCGGTAGCCAGGCCGAGTACGAGCGGCTTCTCGCCGAGTTACCCGAGCGGGACGGTTGGAAGAGCGCGGGCGACGGCTCCTAGGCCAAACGTCAAGCTCGGGCTGATCTTCCCTCGACTGTCGGCACTGCCCCCGATGCGGCCACCGTCCGCCGGGCCTTCCGCCGGGTCGCAACCCTGGCTGGCCTCGATCCGGCCGCAGTTGGACCCCAGGAAGCACTAGAGGGCACATCCATGGATCGGATGTGCCCTCTGACCTGGTCGGGGTGGCCGGATTCGAACCGACGACCTCTTCGTCCCGAACGAAGCGCGCTACCAAGCTGCGCCACACCCCGAGGCGTGCCGACAAATAGTAGCCCACCCGCCCCGATGGTCAAACTCGGTACCCCCGCTGCCCGGACCCCGGAGAGAGCCAAGATCCGCGCAACTTCCCCGATGTTGCTGCCTCGGCGCGGCGTGAGGCAGCAACATCCCTGATGTTGCGCGGATCTTGAGGCCCGCGCGGGGCGCAGGGGTGTGCGCGGGGCGCAGGGGTGTGCGCGGATCTTGAGGCCTGCGCCGCCTGTGCGGGGCGCAGGTGTGGGCGGGTCAGCGGGGGATGAGGGTGAGGATGCTGGCCTCCGGGGGGCAGGCGAAGCGGATCGGGGCGGTGGGGTGGGTGCCGAGGCCGGCGGAGACGTGCAGCCAGGAGTCCGAGCCCGGCCAGCGGTGCAGACCTCGCGCCATCGAGCGGGGCAGGCCGCAGTTGGTGACAAGCGCACCGAAGCCCGGTACGCAGACCTGACCGCCGTGGGTGTGCCCGGCCAGCATCAGCCCGAAGCCGTCCGCCGCCATCTGGTCGAGCACCCGTGGCTCCGGGGAGTGCGTCAGCGCGATGGACAGATCGGCCGACGACGAGACAGCGCCAGCCACGGAGGGGTAGTCGTCCCGGTCGATGTGGGGGTCGTCCACGCCGACCAGGTCGAGCTGCCGACCGCCGGCCTTCAACGTGGTCCGGACGTTGTTGAGGTCCGCCCAGCCGGCGCCGGTGAACACCTGACGCAGCTCCTCGTAGGGCAGCTCGACGCCCTCGGTGTATTCACGGTCGGGCAGGAAGTAGGTGAACGGGTTCTTCAGGACCGGCCCGGTGTAGTCGTTGGAGCCGAACACGAACGCCCCCGGATAGTCCAGCAGCGGCTGTAGGGCGCGCAGCACCCCGGGCACCGCGTCCGGGTGCGCCATGTTGTCGCCGGTCACCACCACCAGGTCGGGGTCCAGGGCGGCCAGCGACGCCACCCAGCGCTGCTTGCGCGCCTGGTCGGGCATCATGTGCAGGTCCGACAGGTGCAGCACACGCAGCGGCTCCGCGTCGGCCGGCAGCACCGGCACGTCGTACCGCCGCAGGGTGAACATGTTGCGCTCGATGAGCGACGCGTACGCGAGGGTGGCCGCGCCGACCGTGGCGGTTCCGGCGGCAAGCCGGAATAGTGTGCGCTTTCGCATGGCGTTCAGGGTAGTTTGACCGTCCATGAGCACGCTGAAGGACCGCCTCACTGCCGACATGCGTTCCGCGCTCAAGGCGCGCGACGAGCTGACCACCTCCACGCTGCGGATGGCCCTGGCCGCCGTCGGCACCGCGGAGGTCGCCGGCAAGGCCAAGCGCGAGCTCACCGATGACGAGGTGCTCGCCGTGTTGACCAAAGAAGCCAAGAAGCGCCGGGAGGCAGCCACCGCGTTCGCCGACGCCGGCCGCGCCGAGCAGGCCGCGAAGGAGTCGGCCGAGGGTGAGGTGCTGGACCGCTACCTGCCCAAGCAGCTCTCGGACGCCGAGCTGGCCGAGCTGGTGTCGGGGGCGCTCGCCGCGGGCGGCTTCACCGGCAAGGCCCAGATGGGCCCGGCCATGAAGGCGGCCCAGGCCGCGGTGGCGGGCCAGGCCGAGGGCGGCCGGGTGGCTTCCGAGGTACGCCGACAGCTGGGCCTCTGACCCATCGGCGGCACCGCGACTGCGGCCCTCGGGATCGGCGCCGCTAGCTGGTCGACCGGACAGACGAACGGGCGGGCACCCGAGAAGGGTGCCCGCCCGTTGTGTCCTGCTCGTCGGCTCAGCCGCCGGGACGACCGCCGCCACCGGGTCGACCGGGCGGGTTGCCAGGCTGCCCGGGGCCACCGGGACCACCGGTGTTGCCCGGCGTGGTGCCGCCACCACCGTTGCTGACCTGGATGGTGACGATGCCACCCTTGATGGTGCGCCCGTCCGGGCTGGTGCCGTGGGCGGTGCCCGGAGGACAGGAAGACTTGACCTTGGCATCGGAGACCACCGGCTCGAAGCCGGCACCCTTGATCCGGGATTTCGCCTGATCCAGCGGGATGCAGCTCACGCTCGGGATGCTGCGCTGGTCACCCTCGGAGATCTTCTGGCCCGGCGGCTCGAACTGGATCGCCTTCTTGCCCTTCATGGCGTCCCGCAGCGTCTCCCAGACCGGCGGGTTGATGCCGTCCTTCTCACCGTGCTTCATCTTCACGTTGGTCTGCGGCCAGTCCGGGTCGGCCATGATGCCTGCCACCGCGTACTGCTTGGTCATCGCGACCAGTGCGGCGGTCTTCTCCGAGTCGGTGGTGCCGGACTTGCCGGCCACCGGGTAACCGACGTCGTTGCGGACGTTGCCGGCAGTGGCTCCCGCGCACCGGGAGGACGACGACTTGTCACCGACCGGGCATCGGGCCGCGTCCACCGCGGCGCGGGCCACGTCGGTGCTGAACCGCTTCTCGCAGCGCGGGTTGGCGATGTCGAGCTTGTTGCCCTCCGGGTCGCGGATCTCCTGCACCGGGATCGGTTCGCAGTACGTGCCGTCCGCGGCCAGGGTGGCGTAGGCGTTGGCCAGATCCAGCGGGGTGGTCTGCGAGACGCCCAGGGTGAACGCGCCCCACTGGTGCGCACCCTTCTCCAGATCCAGGTCCTCCTGGGACCGGAAGTTGATGCCCAGCCGCTTGGCGGCCTTGACCACGTTCTCCGCGCCGACCTGCTGCTGCAGTGGCACGAAGTAGGTGTTCACCGAGCGGCCGAACGCGGTCCACATGTTGTGTGGGCCGGCCATGCTCTCGGTCGAGTTGGTGGGGCAGTAGAAGTTGGTGCCTGGGCAGGCTGCGGGGCCCGGCTGGATGATGTATTCCGATTTGAACTGCTTCTGCGCGTTGATCGGGTAGCTGAGCGGGATGCCCTTTTCCAACGCCGCCACGATCGTGAACATCTTGAAGGTCGAGCCTGCCTGATAACCGGTGATGCCGTCGCCACCGGTGAGCAGGGGGTTGACCGTCGCCGGGTAGTTGCCCCGGATCTTCTTCTTGCTCTTCGCGGGATCGCTGGAGATCTTGTTCTTCGGGTTCTTCGGGTCGTCCAGCTTGAACTGCCGGTTCACCGCGAGCGCCCGGACCCGGCCGGTGCCGGGCTCGACCACCGCGACCATGGCGGCTTCCTTGCTGTTCACGCTCTTGGCCTTGCGGACCGCCTTGTCCGCGCCGCGCTGCGCCTGGACGTCGATCGACGTCACGACGGTGTAGCCGCCGCTCTTCAGCCGCCGCTCCCGGTCGTACGAGGTCGAACCGAACGTCTCCTGCTGCATCCACCAGCGGTAGAAGTAGTCGCAGAAGAAGCCCCACTCGTTGACGTTGGCGGCGACGCAGCCGTTCGGCGTGCGCTTTTCCTTCACCACCAGCTTGACGGCCTTGGCCGCGTCGGCCTCCTGCTGGGTGATGGCCTGGATCTCGACCATGTTGTCGATGACGTAGTCACGGCGGTCCAGAGCGAGCGGGTAGCCGGCCTTGGTGGTCGGGTCGTTCGTCGTCGGGGCCTTGACCATGCCGGCCAGCAGTGCCGCTTCCTCGATCTTGAGCTTGCTCGGCGGCTTACCGAAGTAGACCTGGCTGGCGGCGAAGATGCCGTACGCGCCGTTGCCGAACGAGGCGAGGTTGAGGTAGCGGGTGAGGATCTCGTCCTTGGAGAATTCCTTGTCGACCTGGAGGGCCAGCCGCATCTCGCGGAGCTTGCGGGCGCTGGTGTCCTCGGTCGCCGCGACCACGTCGGCCGGGTGGGTGGCCGAGTAGGCGATGGCCAGCCGGACGTACTGCATGGTCAGCGTCGAGGCGCCCTGCCGGCCGGAGCCCTCGGCCTGGTTGTTGACGAACGCGCGTGCGACACCGTTGATGTCGACGCCGTTGTGCTTGTAGAAGTCGTGGTCCTCGGCCGCGATGATGGCCTTCTGCATGTAGGGAGAGATGTCGGCGAGCTTCACGTCGCGCCGGTTCTCGTCGTACATCGTTGCGAGCGGTGTCTTGCCGTCCGAGGCCAGCAGGTAGCTGATCTGCGGCGCTCGGGCCACCGTCAGCTCCGTGGGCAGGTTGCCGAATGTCTCGGCGCCCGCCTTCGCGGCCAAGCCGGACATCGCCACCGCGGGGAAGGCCGCCGCAGCGACCACCACGCCGGCCAACAGGCCACACACGAGTAGCGATGCGGCGTTGGTCAGCACATTGTGGTCACGTTTCCGCATCCAGGTCACCTCAGCAGGGTACGCGAGTAGGGAACGAGGTGCGCTGGGGCGTTCTTTCCCCATTTCCTGCGTGCGCTGCCCTCGTTGTGCTAAACGCACGACCCCCCGTGCTTGGTTGCGTGTGACCTGGCGTGAGTCTCCTCCAATTCAGGGAGGCGGCGCGGCGTTATCGCTGACCTCGGCGGGGTAACCGGCGGTTGAAGGCCCGGGAAGCCGGGAGTGTCCGGAATGATGGATTTCGCCGACAACGTTGCGTAATCGGGTGACTACAGAGCATGATGGGGGCGGCGACAGCGCCACATGTCGTCCGCGCCGCCTTGGGGAAGGCAGGCCGGGCGATCGGGGGGAATTGCCGGCTGACGTGCATCGACGAGGTCGGTAGGTACTGCAAGGGGGGACGTGTACACATGGGCATGATCACTGACTGGCCGTCGCTGGCGGCATGTCAGAACGGGGACCCGGACGCGTTGTTCGTACAAGGCGCCGAACAGAACGTGGCGAAGCGGATCTGCCGGAGCTGCCCAGTTCGGTACGAGTGCCTGGCCGACGCGCTGGACAACCGGATCGAGTTCGGTGTGTGGGGTGGCATGACCGAACGCGAACGGCGGGCGCTGTTGCGTCGTCACCCGCAGGTGACGAGCTGGCGCAAGATGTTCGAGGCAGCGATGAAGAAGAACAGCAAGGACAAGGCCGGCAAGGACAAGATCCTCGTCAGCGCGGCCACCTGACGCCGGTCACGGCCGGCTGATCGCCGCGCCGATCGTTCGCAGCCCGTCGACGTCGTGCACGTCGGCGGGCTGTGCCGTCACCGACACCGCCGGCACCGCCGGAAACGCCTCGGTGAACCGCGCGGCGACCTGCTGCTCGCGTACCGCCTGACGAGCCAGCGCCGCGTGCGCCCGCAGCACGTCGGCGGTGGCCTCGTGCCCACCCAGCTCGGTCAGCCGCTCGGCGGCGAGCCGGCTCTGCTCGGCATCCAGCTCCGGCACCGCCGGTCGGTGCACCCGGTTGAGCACCAGGCCGGCGAGCGGCATCCGCTCGTCCCGCAGACGGCCCGCGAAGTAGGCGGCCTCCCGGACCGCGTCCGGCTCAGGCGCCGCGACCAGCAGGAAGGCCGTCTCCCCGGCCTGGAGGATGCGGTACGTCTGCTCGGCGCGCTGCCGGAAACCACCGAACATCGAGTCCAGTGCGGCCACGAAGCCGGACAGGTCGGTGAGCAGCTGTGCGCCGAGCACCTTCTGCACCACCTTCGAGAACATCCCGAACGAGGCCGTGACCAGGCTGAACATGCTCCGTCCGCCGCTGCGGGCCGGAGCCAGCAGCAGTCGCAGCATCCGGCCGTCGAGGAAGCGGGAGAGTCGGGCCGGCGCGTCCAGGAAATCCAGTGCCGAGCGGGACGGCGGCGTGTCCACCACGATCAGGTCCCATTCGCCCCGGGCGTGCAGCTGGCCCAGCTTCTCCATCGCCATGTATTCCTGCGTGCCGGCGAAGGTCGAGCTCATCGCCTGGTAGAACGGGTTCGCGAAGATCTCCGCGGCCTTCGCCGGATCGGTGTGCTGCAGCACCACGTCGTCGAAGGTGCGCTTCATGTCCAGCATCATGGCGTGCAACTCGCCGCCGCTGCTCTCGACGTCGATGCCCTTGACCTGGCGAGGGGTGTTGTCCAGCTCGGTCAGGCCCAGCGACTGGGCCAGCCGGCGGGCCGGGTCGATGGTGAGCACCACAGTGCGTCGGCCGTGGTGCTCGGCGGCCCGCAGGGCCAGCGCCGCAGCGGTGGTCGTCTTTCCCACTCCGCCGGCACCGCAACACACGACGATCCGCACGCCGGGGTCGGCGAGGATCTGGTCGACGTCCAGCTGCGGCGCCGCGTCTTCGGAAGGCACCAATCGAGCGTATCGGGCCGCGTCGGTCCATGCGCCGGTGCTGAGCTCAGGTGTGAGTCAATCGGCGCTGACGAGGGCCCGGGCCAGTGTCGTGAGGCCCGCACGGTCCACCCCGTCGGGCAGCAACGGCAGCTCGACCATCGGCAGCCCCAACTCCACCAGCTCGGCGCGGAGCGAATCTTCCAGTTCGCGACGGATGACCTGGTCCCGGGCCTCGTCGTGCAAACCGGCCACGGTGTCCCGATCGGCCGGCAGGCCGGCGGCGACCAGCCCACGCCGCAGCTCCGCAGCGGTGATCGCCCGGCCGGCGGGCAGCGGGGGCCGGGCGCCGTTGACG
This sequence comes from Micromonospora sp. C81, assembly GCF_018070425.1. Classification (NCBI taxonomy): domain Bacteria; kingdom Bacillati; phylum Actinomycetota; class Actinomycetes; order Micromonosporales; family Micromonosporaceae; genus Micromonospora; species Micromonospora sp. C81. Next base: position 482,755 of record NZ_JAGPXS010000002.1, on the reverse strand, counting down.
ATCACCTTCCCGATGCCGAAGCCGAGCGAGGTCACGTCGGCGATCGCGTCCACCGTCTCCTGCACCGGCATCTCCTCCAGCAACGTGACCACGTGCACAGCGGTCATCGGGGAGCGCAGCAGCGCGGCGACCCCCTCGCTCTGGGTCTTGATCGGGCCCACCTTGGCCAGCCGGGCGGTCTCGGCCGTGACGTTGAGGAAGCGACCGATCCGCCCGGTCGGCGGGGCGTCCAGCACCACCGCGTCGTACACCCGCCGCTGCCCGGAGGTGCGGGTGGTGGCCTCCTTCACCTTGCCGGTGAGCAGCACGTCCCGCAGCCCCGGCGCGATGGTGGTGGCGAAGTCGATGGCACCGAGCTTGCGCAGCGCCCGGCCCGCCGCGCCCAGCTTGTAGAACATGTCGAGGTACTCGAGCAGCGCCTCCTCGGCGTCCACCGCGAGAGCGCGTACCTCGCCGCCGTCCGGCGCGTCGGCGAGGTGCCGCTCCTCGTAGGGCAGCGGGTCGATGCCGAACAGCTGGGCGATGCCCTGCCGCCCCTCGACCTCGACCAGCAGGGTGCGCCGGCCGCCGGCGGCGAGCGCGAGGGCCAGGGCCGCCGCGACGCTGGTCTTGCCGGTGCCCCCCTTGCCGGTCACCACATGAAGGCGGGCGGACCATCCGGTACCGGCCGGCTCGATCGGCCGCTCAGCTGCACACACCCGTCGAGCCTATCCAGGCCCGACGGTCACGCGACCTCGCAGACCCACCAACCCGTCTTCTGCACCACAGTGAAGCGCAGGTCCTGGTCGGCCACCTTCTCGTCGGAGGTGGTCATGGTGATCCGGGTGGAGACGGTGGCCCGGTCCCCGGTCTGGTTGTCCACCTTCGGGGTGGTCCACCGGAAACGCGGATTCTGGTGCGCTGAGGCGTACTTCTGCACCTCGGCGACCTTCGCGGCGATCTTCTCGTCGTCACGGGAGGCGGCACAGACCCGATCGGCAGCCTTGGAGGCGTCGCGATCCTTGTAGACCGCGGTGAGGAACTCGTCGACGGCGATCGCAGGCTCCTTCGCGCCCTCGCCGGTCTCGGCATTGCGCAGGGTCAGGAACGCCACAACGCCGCCGCCCACGCAGAGCACCATGATCACGACCAGTGCGATCGCCGCGATCAGCAGGCCGCGCTTCTTCTTCGGCGCGGCCGTGCCCTGGTAGGGCGGGTACCCCGACGGCGGTGGCGGGATCTCCGGGCTGCCCGGCTGGGTCGGTGCCGCGGTCGACGTGGAGCCACCCGGCCCCTCCGGCTGCCCGGCACCCTCAGCACCACTCGACTGGCTGGGGAAGGCCGGTTGGGAGGGAGCGGCCGGCCCAGCGGGGAGCGCCGGCTGGGCCGGGGACGCGGGGAGGGCGAGCCGCCCGGCCGGTGCGGCGGGGGCTGGCTGGGCAGGAATGCTCGGAGAGCCGGGCTGACCGGCGGGATCCGGGTGGGCCGGCGGGTGAGCGGGTGGGCCGGCCTGGTCGCCGCTGGGCGGTTGGGTCATGGTCTTTCCCCCGGGGGTGCGGCGCCCGCCGCCACCCCTGGCGCCGAGCGTGATCGAGCGGGCGTCCGGGCGCAGCGCGACCGTCCGACCGGAAGGGTAGCGGTCGATGAGCGGATCGGCGTCGCCCCTGCCATGCCGCGCGGGCCGTCGGTTCGGTAGGTGATGAGCCGCGCTCGGTTTGGCAGTCCATCCTCCGACTGTCGATCTGTCGCATATGTGACTGTTGGTGGCCGTTGTGCGCGTCCTATTGGCGGGACTGCGGCCACCGACCTACCTTCGTCCCGGTGCGGGGGCCGGAACGGACGAATGGGTTCGGACCGGAAGCATGATCCGAGAGGTACGACCGGAGGCAGTGCATGCGCGACGCGGACAACATCCCTCGCACCCAGTTCCCGACCAACGACCGGCCGCGCCGGCCCGGGTCCGTGGTCGAGACCGGCGGGCCCGTCGGCAGCCAGCCGGTCAACGAACGGTCGTACCGCCGGATGCCGGAGCAGACGGAGGCGGCTCGGGCGCCGGGCCGCCCCGCCGAGCGGGCCCGCGACGACGACGAGCCGGGCTTCGTCATCCACCTGCCGATCCGGGTGCCGAGTCTGGCCGCGGCGACCGTACTGGCCGGCCGGGTCGCGGTGTCCCTGGGCTTCCTGCCCGAGCTGGACGCCGGCGAGACCACCGTGTCCAACGCCGACGACCAGAACAACCGGCACCGGGTGTTCTGTGACCTGCTGCTGCCCGACCGCTCCCGCTGCCCCCAGGGATACGAGCACGAAGGACTCTGCGGGGAGCTGCCGGCCGCTCCGGAGCAGCGTCCCGCACCTCGCCCCGCCAGCGGACCGTAGGCTGTCCCTCGAACAATTCCGCACCGAGAGGGAGCCCTTCAGCGATGCAGAAGTGGGAATACTCCACGGTCCCGCTGCTGGTCCACGCGACCAAGCAGATCCTCGACAACTGGGGCGAGGACGGGTGGGAGCTCGTCGCCGTGATCCCCGGGCCCAATCCGGACCAGCTGGTCGCCTACCTGAAGCGGCCCAAGGCGTGAGCAACGGTCCGCACGCGAAACTCGCCGAGCTGGGGTTCGAACTGCCCGAGGTCGTGCCACCGGTGGCCAGTTACGTGCCGGCCGTGCAGTCCGGGCAGCACGTGTACGTCTCCGGCCAACTGCCGATCGCCGAGGGCAAACTGCTCGCGACCGGCAAGGTCGGCGCCGGGATCTCCGCCGAGCAGGCGAAGGATCTGGCCCAGCGGTGCGCGCTCAACGCGCTGGCCGCTGTCGACTCGCTCGTCGGCCTGGAGAACGTCGTCAAGGTCGTCAAGGTGACGGGTTTCGTGGCCTCCGCGCCCGGCTTCACCGGTCAGCCGGCGGTGATCAACGGTGCCTCCGACCTCTTCGGGACCGTCTTCGGCGAGGCTGGCCGCCACGCCCGCAGCGCGGTTGGAGTGGCCGAACTGCCCCTCGACGCCCCGGTGGAGATCGAGCTCATCGTCGAGGTCGCCTGACGCGTCACCAGCACCCCCGCGATCCGCGCTCAGGAGGGGCCCCTTCCTCGCCACCAGGCGTCGACGGGGCCCTTCCTCCGGGTTCGGTGGGCAAGATCGTGGGGTGTTGCGGGCGGGGTCGTACCATCGCAGCCATGAGCGGGCACGTGACGGCACCACCTGCGGCGCTGGCCGACGAGCTGCCGACCTGGGTGACACTGCTGCGTGCACCGAACCCGGGGCCGATGACCCTCGACGGCACCAACACCTGGGTTCTGCGCGCCCCGTCGGCCGAGCACGCCGTCGTGGTCGACCCGGGGCCGGCGGACGAGGGACACCTGACCCGGATCGCCGAGCAGGGCCCGATCGGGCTGGTCCTGATCACCCACGGCCACCCCGACCACACCGAGGGCTCCGCCCGGTTGAGCGAACTGCTCGGCGGCGTGCACGTCCTCGCCGTCGACCCGGCGCACACCATCGGCGGCGAGCCACTGACCGAACCGGGCGAACGCCTCGGCGGTTTCGGCCTGGAGATCAGCCTGCTGGGCACTCCAGGGCACACCGCCGACTCGGTCTGCTTCCTGGTCGGGCACGGTGGCGAGCGGGTGGTGTTCACCGGCGACACCATTCTCGGCCGGGGCACCACCGTGGTCGCCCATCCGGACGGGCACCTCGGTGACTACCTGACCAGCCTGGAGCTGCTGTCCGCGTACCGGGGGATCCCGGCGTTGCCCGGGCACGGCCCGGCGCTGGCCGACTGCGCCGCCGCCGCCGACTTCTACCTCGCGCACCGTCGCGCCCGGCTCGACCAGGTCCGCGCGGCGGTCGCGGCCGGCGCCCGCACGCCCGCCGACGTGGTGGCGGCGGTCTACGCGGACGTGGACCGCTCGCTCTGGTGGGCGGCCGAGTGGTCGGTCCGTGCGCAGCTTGAGTATCTGGGTGTCGGCATCGGGGAATCTGCGCCGGGGGTCAGTGGGTTGGAGCACATGTGACCTGCCCCGTGTGTGGAACCGTCGCCGTTCCCGGCGCGCGGTTCTGCCACAACTGCGGTGCCGCGCTGCCGGCCGCCGCCACGTTGCCGGCAGCCGAGCGCCGGGTGGTCACCGTGCTCTTCGGCGACCTCTCCGAGTTCACCTCCTGGTCGGAGGACCTCGACCCGGAACGGGTCGGTGCGGTCACCGACCGGGTGCTCGCCGCGCTCGCCGGTGCGGTGAAGACCTTCGGCGGGCACGTCGACAAGCTGACCGGCGACGGGATCATGGCCGTCTTCGGCGCCCCGGTGGCGCACGAGGACGACGCCGAACGCGCCGTCCGGGCCGCCCTGTCCATGCAGCGGGCCGTCCGCCGGGTGCTCGACGACGAGCGGGGCGGCGGCGCGCCGCTCGGGCTGCGCGTCGGGTTGAACACCGGCGACGTCATCGCCGGCATCCAGGCCGCCATCGAATACACGGTCATCGGCGACACGGTGAACACGGCCGCCCGGCTGGCCGACGCCGCAGCGGTCGGCGCGGTCTACGCCGGCGGCCGCACCGCCGCCGCCACCCGACACGTGTCGTCCTGGCGGGCGCTGCGCCCGCTGCGGCTCAAGGGCAAGCGTGAGCCGGTCGAGGCGTACGAGCTGCTGGGCCTGCTGGACGCACCGGGCACCCGCTCGGGGCTGGGCGACGAAGCGCCGTACGTCGGCCGGGAGACGGAGATCGGCCGGGTCGCCGGCCGGCTCGCCGAGGTGATCGACCAGGGTGACCCGCGGGTGCTGCTGATGACCGCCGAGGCGGGCATCGGCAAGTCCCGGTTCGCCGCGGAGGTCGAGCGCCTCGCCGCCGGGTACGACGTGGGCGCTGGCCGGTACGCGGCGCACACGGGCGCCCGGGTGCTGTCGGTGCGGTGTGCCGCCTTCGGTGAGCGACGTCGGCTCGCGCCGCTGGCCGACCTGGTGCGTGCCGCCGTCGGCCTGCCCAGTGACGCCTCCACCGCACTGACCCGACCGGCGGTGGACGAGAGGTTGCGACGGCTCGGGCAGCGGCTCGCCCGCTCCGGCGGCGAGACCACCCCGATCGCCGTCGAGCAACTGCTCGCCCTGCTCGGCTACGGCGAACTCCCGGCCCACGGCGGCACCGACTCGGGCGAGTGGGGCGGGTCGAGCGTCCCGGCCGCGGATGCCGAGACGGTGCCGAACGCGGTCGCCAACCTGCTCAGCGGGCTCGCCTCGGAAGCGCCACTGGTGATCGTGGTGGACGACCTGCACGACGCCACCCCCGAGACGATCAGTGCCCTCGGGCTGACCCTGTCCCGGCTCACCGGCCCGGTGCTGGTGCTGCTGCTCGGTCGGCCGGAGCTGGTGCGTACGGCCGGCGCGCTGACCCGGGTCGCGGACGCCGAGGTGCACTCCCTGCCTCCACTGCGCGGTGCCGACGCGGCGCGGCTGCTCACCAGTTACCTCAGCGGCGGCAAGCTGCCGCAGGCCGACACGGACCGGCTGCTCGCCACCGCTCAGGGCAACCCCTTCTACCTGGCCGAGCTCGTCACCCTGCTCATCGAGCGCGGAGCGCTCACCACGGAAACAGCGCGCGGTATCCGCGCCTCGGAGGCAGCGCGCGGTGCCCGTGCCTCGGAGGCAGCGCGCGGTGTCGGTGCCCCGGAGGCGGCGCCCGGTTCGCGTGCCTCGGTTGATCGTCCCGGCTCCGGCGAACGCGACCAGAGCCCGTCGACGGGTTGGCGGTTGGTGCCCGGGTCGCTGGGCAGCCGGCTGCTCTCCCGCGACCTCGCCGCCGTCCTCGCCGCCCGGATCGACGCGCTGCCACCGGACGCCCGTTCGGTGCTGCGTGACGCCGCGGTCATCGGTGACACGGTGCCGACCGGGGCCCTGGAGGCGATGCGTGAGCAGCGCGCCGGCCGCGACGGCCGGCCGTCGGCCGTGGTCGCCGTGGAACTCGACAGGGCCGTCGAGGAGCTGCTGCAACGTCGGATGCTGCACCGTTCCCGCACCGGCTACTCGTTCGCGACCCCGCTGATGCGGGAGGCCGCGTACGCAGGGGTGAGCAAGGCGGAGCTGGCCGAGCGGCACGCCGCGCTGGCCCGCTGGGCGGCGCCCGCGAACGAGGCCGCCGCCGGGGCGCCGGGCGGGTTCACCGACGAGGCCCGGGACGACTTCGTGGCGATGCACGTCGAACGGGCCGCCACGCTCGCCGACGCGGTGAAGCTGCGCCCCGACGCGCCGGCCCGGGCGGTGGTCCCGCTCGGCGTCGCCGCGCTCGGCCGGGCCGCCCGCCGGTCGCTGTCCGCCGGTGAGCCGGTGCTGGCCGTGGAGTACGCCGAGCGGGCCACCGAGTTGGCTCGCGACGGCATGCCGGCGGCCGATCGGGTGGTGCACGCACGGGCGCTGCTCCAGGTCGGCCGGGTGGCCGACGCGCTGGCGTACGCCGAGAAGATCGCCGCGAACGCGGGGGACGAGGTCACCCGGGTCAGCGCGCTGCTGCTCGCGGGGCAGGCCCAGGAAACCCTCGGTGATCAGGGTCGGGCGGTGACCGCCTGGCAGGAGGCGTTGCAGGTGGCCACGGCGGGCCAGTTGCCCATCCAACGCGCCACGGCGATGCGCCGGCTCGGCATGGCCGACTTCGTGGCTGGCCGGCTGAGTCAGGCGAGCAGCCGGTTGGCTGCCGCGTACCAGGTCAGCCTCGGCGCGAAGGACCGACGCGGGCAGGCCTGGTCGTTGCAGAACCTGGCCTGGGTGACCACCACCCGGGGTGACTTCGCCGGCACCGACGCGGTGCTCGGCCGGGCTGCCCGGCTCTTCGCCGAGCTGAAGGACCCGTACGGGCGGGCCTGGCTGCGCGGCACCACGGCGTTCGCTCGACTGCTCGCCGGCCGACTGCGCGAGGCGTGTCGGATGGCGCAGGTGTTCCTGCCCTTCGGGGAGCGGGTCGGCGAGGCGTGGGCGGTGGGCACGCTTCGTGCGGTGGCTGCCTTCGCCACCGCCGAGCTGGGTGACCTGGCCGAGGCGGACCGGGAGGCCCGACGGGCGTACCGGGAGTTCGCCGCCGCCTCCGACGACTGGGGGCGCGGGTTCGCGCTTGTGGTGCGCGCGGTGGTGGCGCGTGGGCTGGGCGAGCCGGAGCACGCGGCCGACCTGCTCACCGACGCCCTGGCGTACGCGGAGCGCACCTCGCACCCGTTGCTCACCGGGATGGCCGGCACGCTGCGCGGCTTCGTCGCGTTGGACATGGGCGACTGCGAGACGGCCGAGCGGGTGGCCCGCTCGGTGCTGACCGCTGTGGAGCCGCACAACCCGCAGGCCCCGGCGCAGGTGGCGCCCCGGGTGCTGCTGGCGACGGCACGTCTGGCCGCCGGTGACTCGGCGACTGCGGTCGGGTTGCTCGCCCCGGTGGCCACGGCCGCCGCGAACGCGCCCTCGCTGCTCTTCTCCCGTCGCCAGACGATGGCCCAGTACGCGGCGGCGCTGCTCGCTCACGGTCAGCGGGAGCAGGCGTTGGACTGGGCCCGCCGGGCGGTCACCGCGCCGGCCGAGGACGTGCGCAGTCAGGTGATCGCGGCCAGCGTGCTGGCCGAGGCGCTGGCTGCCTGCGGCCAGCCGATGGAGGCCCTGGCCAGCGCGGACGAGGCGGTCCGCCTGGCGTACGCGACCGAGCAGCGCAGCGAACGCGCCGCCGCCGACGCCCTCCGCGCCCGCCTGACCCCCGCCCTCACCTGACCCCACCCGGCACGGTTTCTGCCGGTTCCGGGGATGTGGCGGTCGGGGTGAGCGGCTAGCGTGTCACCACCGTGTGCCGGTCCACAGTGTGATCGTCGCCGTGCCTGGGGAGGCCCTTCATGAAGCTGCCGCGTTCCATCGCGGGCTGGACCATCGCGGTCTTCGGCGTGTTGGCGCTGGTGATGGGCACGGTCGGGCTGCTCTGGCCGGAGGCGCAGTTGCGCATGCTCGGGTTCGAGGTGCCGGAGACGCGTGCCGTCGGTGACCACACCGGCACGTTCCTGCTGGCGTCCTCGATGGCGGCGTTCAACATGGGCGTCTACTACCTGCTGGCCACGGTCACCGAGTGGCGGGTGTTCTACCGGTTCACCGTCGTCTTCCGGCTGGTCACGTTCACCGTGTTCACCATCGCGGTGCTGGCCGACATCGCTCCGGGCCGGTTCTTCGGCGTGGCGGCCTGGGAGGGCCTGGGGGCGGTGGCCACCGCCGTCGGCCTGCGCCTGGACGCCCGCCGGGGCGCGCCGGCTGGCGACGTGGTGACGTCCGACGGTGCCGGGGCGACTGCGGACGCTGAGGAGGGTACCGGTCCGGCCGGTGCCGCTCCGGCGGACGCGGTGCGCTGAGCCATCGGTCGGGTTGGGTATTTTCGAGCGGTGACCGACACCCCGACCGGCGGCTTGCGAGTTCCGATCGTGCCCGGTCTGACGGATTTGCGGGTCTTTGCCCGGGGCGGCTACGCGACCGTCTACCAGGCCACCCAGATCTCGGTGGGTCGCGAGGTCGCCGTCAAGGTGGAAAACCGGACGCTGGACAGCGAGCGGGATCAGGCCCGTTTCCTGCGCGAGGCGCGGGCTGCCGGCCGGATGTCGTCACACCCGCACGTGGTGGACCTCTTCGACGTCGGGGTCACCGTCGACCAGCACCCCTACCTGATCATGGAACTCTGCGACGGCTCGTACGCCGAACGGATGCGTACGTCGCCGCTGGGCCCGGTGGAGGCCCGTGACCTCGGCATCAAGATCGCCGACGCGCTGGCCCACTCGCACGGGGCCGGAGTGCTGCACCGCGACGTCAAGCCCGCCAACATCCTCCACTCGCACTTCAACTCGGCTGTGCTCGCCGACTTCGGGCTGGCCGTGCTCGCCGAGCACCGGGACGCCTCGGTCACCCTGGAGGTGCTCACCCCGGCGTACGCGCCACCGGAGATGTTCAGCCACAGCCCGCCGTCGCCGGCCGTCGACGTGTACGCGCTCTGCGCCACCCTCTACGCGGTGATGCACGGCCGGCCGCCCCGCTGGCAGTCCGAGCGCAACCCCAGCCTGGTCACCGTGCTGGAGTTGTTCAACCAGCCGCTTCCCGCCCTGCCCGGCGTGCCGGACGAGCTGATCGACGTCCTGCGCCTCGGCATGGCCAACGACCCGGCCGCTCGTCCCTCCGCCCTCGAACTGCACGACCTGCTCGCCAACCTGCCCCTCGGCTCACCGTCGGCACCGGTCAGCGGTGCCCCGGTCAGCGGCGGCGTGACCCTCTCCGGCCCGTACGCGGCCAGTCAGCCGGTGCCCCGCCCGCCCATTGAGGACACTCAGCAGGTGGTGACCGGTGGCCGGCGCTGGCGGCGCTGGTTCCTCGGCGGCGCGGGAGTGCTGGCGCTCGCCGCCTCCGCCACCGCCGGGGCCTGGGTCGCCGACCGGGCGCCATCACCCACCCCGAGCCCGTCGGTCACCCAGGTCGCCGCCCCGGCCACCGGCCCGCTGCCCGGCTGCGTGACCGGCGCCGGCTCGCCGACCGCCCTGCCCGAGGGCGCCCGCTGCCTGCCCGAGCTGGAGTGCTTCGGCCCGGTGCGGATCCGCGGCAGCCGCGCCGAGGCAGTCCGGCTTCCCTGCGCCGGCCGGCACACCTGGGAGACGTACGCCGAGGGGATTTTGCCGGTGGCGCTGGTCGGTGCCGACTACGACGAGGTGGTCGCCGCTGCCCCGGTGCGGCAGGTGTGCAGCGCCACGACGTTCCGTTTGACCACCGGGATCGCCGAGCCGAGCGGCTGGCATCTGGAGGTGCTACCGCCGGTCGACGGCAGCATCGACCGGGCGTACCGGTGCCTGGCCGGGCGGGGCGTGGACGGGCTCGCCGCGCCCACCCTCACCGGCCGCCGCTGAGTCCGTTCGACCCGCGCCGCCGGTCACGTACCGCACGCAGGGTGGCCCGGCTGTCCAGGGCGTCGAGGGTGTCCGCGTCGATCCCGTACGGCATCAGCTCGGGCGGCCCGACGGTCGCCGACCGGTCCGCCGGCTCCGGGTCGTCGGCCTGACGCGCGGCGGAGACGGCGACCCCGGCCACCATGGTCAACAGGACGCAGAGTAGCGCGAGGACCACGCCGACAAGATCTTGTCGGCGCCAGATGACCAGCATGACCAGCGGCGCGAGGGCTCCCAGCGCCGCGAGCACCGCCACCGTCCGCGCATCGGGTCTGGGCAATCGACTCACCTGTCCAGCATGTCGCCACGGGGCCGGCTGTCAACCGCAGAACCGACCGCCGCGCAGATCGCCGTCGATCCGCCAGGACCCGCCGACAAGGCCGACGACGTCCACACTCAATGGACAAGAGCCGCTACTCTCGGTGTCCCGCAAGCTCATCCGGCAGCGAGGTCGCCCATGAACGCAGGCAGTTCGCAGTCCCGGCTCCGCTCGGTCGCGTCGACGCTGGCGGTGGCCCTCACGCTCACCCTTGCCGCCGCCGCTGGGTGCGACAGCCGGAAGGAACCGGACCTGCCCTCGGTGCAGGAGAAGATGCGCGAGACGCACATCTACGGTCAGTCGAAGTTGCGCATCGGCGTCGCCACGAACGAGCCGCTGATGGGTGAGCTGCGCAACGGCCAGCACGTCGGGTTCGACGTCGAGATCGCCAAGTACATCGCGGCCTCCCTCGGCTACGAGGGGGATCAGCGGCTGGAGTTCGTTCCGGTGGCCACCGAGGAGCGGATCCCCGCGTTGCAGGGCGGCACTGTCGACCTCGTGGTGTCCAGCTTCTCCATCACCGAGGAGCGTAAGAAGGTGGTGAGCTTCGCCGGGCCGTACTTCGTCACCACCCAGGAGGTGATGGTGCCGACGCGGCTGAGAGGCAAGATCAGCACCATCGAGGACCTCCGTAACCCGGACTACAAGATCTGCACCAGTGGCGGCTCCACCTCCGAGGCCGAGCTGGGAGGTCACCAGGTCAAGGCCCTGGTCGTGAAGACCGTCGGTGACTGCGTCGCCGGCATCCGGGCGGGCCGCTACGACGCGGTCAGCTCCGACGAGACGATCCTCGCCGGCTTCCTGGCGCGCCACCCGAAGGAGTTCGAGATCGTCGACATGCCGTTCGGCACCAGCGAGCTGCTGGGCGTCGGCGTGCCGATCGGTGACCCGGCACTGCGCGACCTGGTCGCGTTCTTCCTGCAGAAGAGCTACCAGCAGGGGCGCGACGAGCAGGCGAGCCCGTGGCAGACCTCGTACAACCGGACGCTGGGTCCGTGGCTCAAGGCCGAGAAGCGCCAGCCGCAGCCGCTGGAGGTGCCGAAGCTGGTCGACTTCGACGACAAGGCGCCCACGAAGTGAGCGCGGCGACCACCGCCGCCGGCGGCGACGGCCCGGTCCCGCCGCCCCGCAGCTCCGTGCCGGGCTTCGCAGCCGCACCGACAATCGACGGTACGGAGTCGGCGCCGCCCGCCGGGGTGGACGGTGTCGACTGGCCAGCCGGTGTGCCCGTCGCCGAACCCGCCGAGCCGATCATCGCCGAGGTCGAGCCCGGGCGGGTCCGCTGGGACCCGGCGGAGCGACGCGCTCGCGCCAGCCAGTCGTTCTGGACCGCCGTGGTGGGCGTACCGGCGATCTTCTCGGTGCTCCGCCTCGGGGTGGAGGCCGGCGGCGAACTCCAGACCACACTGCTGCTGGTGGCGAACGTCGGGCCGGTCAACCTGCTCGCCGGCTTCCTGACCACGGCCGCTCGGCTGCTCTCGACCGGCCTGGTCGCCGTCTTCGCGCTCGGCGCGGTGCTGGCCGTCAGCGCCGACCGGCTGCCGCCGGGCGCCCGGCGTCGTCCGCTCTTCGCCCGCTGGGCCGACATCACCCCCGCCTGGGTGGTGCTGGCCAGCTTCCTGCTCGCCCTGATCACCTGGCCGCTGCTCTATCTCCCGCTGCTGCTGCCGGCATTCGTGGCCGCGTTCCAACTCCGTCCCCAGCGCCTGCACGAACGGGTGCTGCCACGGCTGCTGATCATCGTCGCGCTGCTGGCCGGGTACGGCTGGCTGATGCTGCCCACCCTGCGGGAAGCGGTGCGGCAGGGCGACGAAGGGCTGGTGCTGGCGCTCATCGTGGTGCCGCCGCTGCTGGCCCTGTTCATCGCCGGACCGCTGCCTGGTGTGGTGATCCGGCCGCTGGCGTCGGCGACCGAGGTGGCGGTGCTGGCCACGCTGGTCTGGGCCGCGGTGCCGGTGATCAGCACGCCGGTGTTGCCGCTGACCGTCACCACCGTCGGCGAGGAGAACGGGCCGACCGAGGACGTACGCGGGCACGTGGTCACCACTGACGACGTCAACATGGTGATCCTTCAGGAGCAGGGCGGCGTCCGGTACGTGCCGGTCGATCTGGTCCGCGCGCAGGTGCTCTGCCCGAGCGAGGAGGAGCTGCCCCGCCACCAACTGCGCATTCACGACTTCCACGTCGAGGATTCACTGTTGGAGGGCATGGGTCGGCGGGTCCGCCCGGTCCACCGCATCGATGCCACCTGTCGTACCCCGGGCTGACCACCGTCACGCTGATCGACTCGGCTTCCTGGAAATCGGGGTGTCACTGGCTCTCGGACACCCCGGAATCAAGAAAACCGAGTCGATCATGCAGCGGGGGCACGTGCGGGAACGCGGGCGGGCCCGGCCATGGCCCGGCACGCCCGCGCGGACGCGGAGGCCCGGGTCAGTACGACTTGTCCTGTCCCAGGACGTGTTGCGCCACGAAGTTGAGGATCATCTCCCGACTGACCGGTGCGATCCGGCCGGCCCGCACCGCGCCGAGCAGGGTCGCCACCCCGTACTCGGTGGTCATGCCGGCCCCGCCGAGCACCTGGACGGCGGTGTCCACGGCGAGCGCGGCGGCCTCCCCGGCCGCGTACTTGGCCATGTTGCCAGCCACCCCGGCCTCCAGGTCACGGCCGGCGTCGTACAGGGTGGCAGCCTTTTGGATCATCAGGCGGGCAAGCTCCACCTGCACCGCCGCGTGCGCCAACGGGTGCGACACCCCCTGGTGGGAGCCGATGCTCCGACCACCCCAGACCTTGCGGGTGGCGGTGTATTCGCTGGCCCGTTCGATGGCGTACCGGCCGGTGCCGGCCCCCATCGCGGCCACTGTGATCCGCTCTGGGTTGAGCCCGGCGAAGAGCGCCGGCAGCCCGGCGTCCAGTGACTCACCGAGCAGTGCGTCGGCGGGGACCCGGACGTCGTCCAGGTAGAGCAGGAACTGGTTCTCCGGAGACAGGATCTCCATGTCCAACTTGGACCGGGTCAGCCCGGCCGCGTCGGTCGGCACGAGGAACAGCGCCGGCTTGAGCTTGCCGGTGGAGGAGTCCTCGGTCCGGGCCACCACCAGGACGTGATCCGCCTCGTCGACGCCGGAGATGTAGCACTTGCGGCCATTGAGCACCCAGCCTTCACCGTCGCGGCGGGCCACAGTGCCGAGGCGGTGGAAGTTGGAACCGGCCTCCGGCTCGGTGATCGCGAAGACAATCTTCTGGGAGCCGTCGGCGAGGCCGGGCAGGTGCCGTTTGCGCTGTTCCTCGGTGCCGTGCCGGCTCAGCACGGTGGCCGCGATCGCGGGGGAGACCACCAGCAGCAGCAACGGACAACCGACTGCCGCCAACTCCTCGCAGACGATCGCCAGCTCGGTGATGCCACCGCCCCCACCACCGTACTCGGTGGGGATGTTGACGCCCAGGTAACCGAGCCGTCCGGCGTCGGCCCAGAGCTCGGTGGTGTGTTCGCCGGACTTCGCCTTCTCGACGAAGTAGCCGTGGCCGTAGCGACGGCCCAACGCCCGCACGGCGTCGCGCAACTGGTCCTGCTCGGGGGTGAGGTCGAAGGTCATCGGGGGTCCTCCTCGGGATTCGACGGCTCCAGGTCGCCGGTGGCGGGGGAGCTGTCGATGACGGCCAGCACGGCGCCCGTCTGGACCTGACCGCCGGCCGGCACCGGCAGCTCGGCGACCACACCGTCGGTCGGGGCGAGCACGGGATGTTCCAGCTTCATCGCTTCCAGCGTGAGCAGTGGTTCGCCGGCCGTGACCCGCTGACCGACCTGAACATGCACCCGGGTCACCGCGCCGGGCAGCGGCGCGAGCAGCGACCCGGCGGCCACCTCCGCCGTGGGCAGGGGGAGACGCGGCAGCTCGGCCAGGCTCGCCGCCCCGTCCGGGCCGTCCACGAAGACCGCCGACCCCACCCGGTGTACGCGGTACGCGCACCGCACCCCGTCGATGTCGAGCACCACCCGCTCCGGGGCCGCCTCGACCAGTGCCACGACGGGCTCGGCGGCCGGTTCGGGAGCTTCGGGTCCATCTGCGGAGTCGGAGGCCGCCGAGGTGCTGGACCACTCGGCGAGCCGGCCGGCCCGGTCCAGGCGGTAGCGGACCTCGATCTCGTCGCCGCCCGATACGGCGAAACGGGTGGTCTGGGGAACTGCGGGCACGTTTCGCCAGCCGGACGGGAGCCCGGCGAGCACCGGTGCGGTCGCCCGACGCTGGGCAGCCGCAGCCAGGGCCGCGGCGAGCGCGGCCAGCGGGAGCCGCTCGGTGGGCAGCAGCGCGGCGAAAACCTCCGCGTGCCGGTCCAGGAAACCGGTGTCGATCTCCACGGCGGCGAACGCGGGGCTGCGCAGCACCCGCACCAGCAGGTCCCGGTTGGTGGTCACCCCGTGCAACTCGGCCCGGGCCAGCGCGGTGGACAACACCCTGGTCGCCTCGGCACGGTTACGCCCCCAGGCGATCAGCTTCGCCAGCATCGAGTCGTAGTGCACCCCGACCACCGAGCCGGCCACCACGCCCGAGTCGAGCCGAAGCCCCGGCCGGGTCAGCCCGCCGAACTCGGCTGCCACCGCGGGGACCGTGAACCGGTGCAGAGTGCCGGTTGCCGGCCGCCAACCCGCCCCGGCGTCCTCGGCGCAGAGGCGCACCTCGATCGCGTGCCCGGTGCTGACCGGCAGGGTCGCCGGCAGCGGCTCACCCTCGGCCACGAGCAGTTGCAACCCCACCAGATCGAGGCCGGTGCACAGCTCGGTGACCGGGTGCTCCACCTGGAGGCGGGTGTTCATCTCCAGGAAGAAGAACTCGCCGCCCGGGGCGAGCAGGAACTCCACAGTGCCCGCGCCCAGGTAGTCGACAGCGCGACCGGCGGCCACCGCAGCCTCGTGCAACGCCGTGCGCACCTGCTCCGGAACGACCGCCGGCGCCTCCTCGACGATCTTCTGATGCCGGCGCTGGATCGAGCACTCCCGGTCACCGAGGGCCACCACCCGGCCGTGGGCGTCACCGAAGATCTGCACCTCGACGTGCCGGCCGCGTTCGACGTACCGCTCGATGAAGACCGTGCCGTCGCCGAACGCCGCAGCCGCCTCGCGGCGCGCGGACGCGACGGCCTCGGCCAACCCCGCGGCGTCCCGGACGATCCGCATCCCCCGCCCACCACCGCCGGCGGACGCCTTCACCAGCACCGGGAAGTCCGAGATCCCATCGGTGTCGGTCCAGCTCGGCAGCATCGGCACGCCCGCCTCGGCGAGCATCGCCTTGGCCGCCAGCTTGTCGCCCATCGCCGCGATCACCTTGGCCGGCGGACCCACCCAGGTCAGGCCCGCGTCGGTCACCGCCGCCGCGAACTCGGCGTTCTCGGCGAGGAAGCCGTAACCCGGATGGACGGCGTCCGCGCCGCTGCGCCGGGCCGCGTCCAGGATCTTCTCGACCTGAAGGTACGTCTCGGTCGGCGTGGCCCCGGGCAGCCGGACCGCCTGGTCGGCCTCGCCGACGAACGGCTCGGCGGCGTCCGCGTCCGAGTGCACGGCGACCGTCTCCACGCCGAGGGCGCGACAGGTCGCGAAGACCCGACGCGCGATCTCACCGCGATTGGCAACGAGCAGTTTCCGAATCATCATCACTTCGCCTCTCACATCCGGAAGATGCCGTAGCCGTCGGCACCCTTGACCGGGCCGTTGTGGATCGCCGAGAGGCAGAGCCCGAGGACGGTCCGTGTGTCCCGGGGATCGATCACGCCGTCGTCGTAGAGCCGGCCGGAGAGGAACAGCGCGCCCGACTGGGACTCGATCTGCTGCTCGACCATCATCCGCATCGCCGCGTCGGAGTCCTCGTCGTAGTCGCGCCCCCGTGCGGCCGCCGCCTGCCGGGCCACGATGGACAGCACCCCGGCGAGCTGCGCAGGGCCCATCACCGCCGACTTGGCGTTCGGCCAGGTGAACAGGAACCTCGGGTCGTACGCCCGGCCGCACATGCCATAGTTGCCGGCCCCGTAGGAGGCGCCCAGGTTCACCGTCAGGTGCGGCACCGTCGAGTTGGACACCGCGTTGATCATCAACGCGCCGTGCTTGATGATGCCGCGCTGCTCGTACTCGGTGCCGACCATGTAGCCGGTGGTGTTCTGGAGGAAGATCAGCGGGGTGTTCGAGGCGTTCGCGAGCTGGATGAACTGAGCCGCCTTCTGCGCCTCCTCGCTGAACAGCACACCGCGGGCGTTGGCCAGCACGCCCACCGGGTAGCCGTGCAGCTCGCCCCAACCGGTGACCAACGCGCCCCCGTACGCGGGCTTGAACTCGTCGAAGTCGCTGCCGTCGAGGATCCGGGCCAGCACCTCACGGGGATCGAACGGCACCTTCAGGTCGGCGCTGGCGATGCCGAGCAGCTCGTCCGGGTCGTACTTCGGCGGCTGCGGCATCGCCGTACGCGGCGACGGGCCGTGCTTGCGCCAGTTCAGCCGTCGTACGCACTGCCGGGCCAGCCGGATGCCGTCCCGCTCGTCCTCGGCCAGGTGGTCGGCGAGCCCGGACGTGCCGGCGTGCATCGCCGCACCGCCCAGCGACTCGTCGTCGGTGACCTCGCCGGTCGCCATCTTCACCAGCGGCGGCCCGGCCAGGTAGACCTGTGACCGGTCCCGGATCATGATCACATGGTCGGACATCCCCGGCACGTACGCGCCACCGGCCGTGGCGTTGCCGAAGACCACGCTGACCGTGGGGATGCCCGCGGCCGAGAGCCGGGTCAGGTCACGGAACACCCGACCACCCGGGATGAAGATCTCCGCCTGGGTGGGCAGGTCCGCCCCGGCCGACTCGACCAGGTTGACCATCGGCAGACGGTTGGCCAGCGCGATCTCACCGGCCCGCCGGGTCTTCGCCAGCGACCACGGGTTGACCGCGCCGCCGCGTACCGTCGGGTCGTTCGCGACGATCAGGCACTCCACGCCCTCGACCACGCCGATGCCGGTGACCACGCTGGCACCTACCGGGAAGTCCGTGCCGTACGCGGCGACCGGCGACAGCTCCAGGAACGGGCTGTCGGCGTCCACCAGCAGCTCGATCCGCTCCCGGGCCAGCAGCTTGCCCCGCTTGTGGTGCCGGGCCACGTACTTCTCGCCGCCGCCCGCGCGGGCCTGGTCCAGCGCCGCGTCCAGCTCGGCGAGCCGTTCCAGCAGCGCCGCCCGGTTCGCCACGAAGCCGGGCGCGGACGGATCGACCGTGGTGTCCAGTGTGGTCACAGGCCCATCCCCTTCACGATGATCTCGTTCATGATCTCGGTGGCGCCGCCGCCGATGCCGAGGATCCGGGCGTCGCGGTAGTGCCGCTCCACCTCGGCGTCGCGCATGTAGCCGAACCCGCCGTGCAACTGCAACGCCTGGTCGACGACCTCGTCGCAGGCGGCCACCGCCACGTTCTTGGCCATCGCCACCTCGGTCACCACCGGCTCACCGGCCGCCACCCGAACGGCGACCTCGTGCACGTACGCCCGGGCGGCCTCGGCGCGGGTGTGCATCTCGGCCAGCCGGTGCCGGACCACCTGCCGGCTGGCCAGCGGACGCCCGAAGGTCTCCCGGTCCCGGCACCAGCGCACCGCCAACTCGACGCAGCGCTGCGCGGTGGCGTACGCCTGGGTGGCCAGCGAGAGCCGTTCCGCGGCGAAGTTCTGCATGATCGCCAGGAAGCCGGTGTCCTCCGCGCCGATCCGGTTGGCCACCGGCACCCGCACGTCGACGAACGACAGCTCGGCGGTGTCCGAGCAGTGCCAGCCCAGCTTCTCCAGCCGGCGCCCGACCGTGAACCCGGGCAGCCCCTTGTCGATGACCAGCAGGGTCAGCTCGCCGCTGCCGGGGAAGTCGGTGCAGACCGCCGTGGTCACGAAGTCCGCCCGGTGGCCGCTGGTGATGTAGGTCTTCGACCCGTTCACCACGTAGTGGGCGCCGTCGCGGCGGGCGGTGGTGCGAATGCCGGCCACGTCCGAACCGCCGTCCGGCTCGGTGATCGCCAACGCCCCGATCATCGTGCCGGCCAGGGTCGGCCGGACGTACCGCTGGACCAGGTCGTCGTCGCCGGGCGCCGAGGTGCCACCGAGCCGGCCGCCCAGCGAGCCGCCGATGCTCACACCGGCGGCCGCCACCATGTGCGGCAGGGCGATGCCGTGCGTGAACAGGGCCGCGATCAGGCCGGACGAGCCGCCGGAGCGGATCACCTCCTCGGTCACGATGATCGAGTCGAGCAGGTCACCGCCGCTGCCGCCGACCGATTCGGGGAAGCCGACGCCGAGCAGGCCCAGCTTCGCGGCGGTGGCGTGCAGGGCTCTCGGCACCTCGCCGGCCCGTTCCCAGTCGTCAAGGTGCGGCAGCACCTCGCGGGTCACGAAGGCCCGGGTCAGCTCCCGCAGCTGCCGCCGTTCCGGAGTGTCCACGATGCTCATCGCGCCGCCCCCGTCGGCGCGTCGGCGGGCAGGTCGACGATCCGGGCGCGCAGCAGCTCACCGAGCGCCTTCGCCTGCGGGTCGAACCGGGTGGACGCGGCCACCCCCGCACCGAGCAGGCCCTCGATCACGAAGTTGACCGCGCGCAGGTTCGGCAGGTCGTAGCGCCGCACCGACAGCGGCGCGGTCTCCGGCAGCAGCTGGGCCAGCCGCGCGACTGTCAACCAGCCGCGCAGCCACGCGTACGCCTCGTCGTTGCGCGCCCAGACGCCGAGGTTGGCGTCCCCGCCCTTGTCCCCGGAACGCGCACCGGCCAGCTCACCGAGCGGGCCGCGCCGGGTGGGACCGTCGTGGGTCGCGTCGCCCTCCGGAGCCGTCTCGGCCGCCGAGATGGGCGCGGTGCGGATCGGCGGGGCGATCGGGACCCGCGCGCCGCCGGGCAGCACCGCCATGTGTGGCACCGCGTCCTGCGGCGCCACGTCGGCGGTGAAGACGCCGTACGGTGTCGCGTCGCCCGGCAGGGTGGTCAACGTGCAGCCCGGGTACGAGGCCAGGGCCAACTCCACGGCGGCGGCTGAGAAGGCCCGGCCGGCCCGCGCCTTGTCGCCGTCGCGCAGGTGGACGTGCAGCAGGGCACTGGCCGCCTCGGTGTCGGCGGCGTCCGGGTGGTCGGTCCGGGCCAGCACGAACTCCAGGCCGTCCTTGCCGACCGACTCCTCGACCTGCCCGCGGACCAGCGCCGCCTTCGCCTCGATGTCCAGTCCGCAGAGGACGAACGTCATCGAGTTGCGGAAGCCGCCGAGGTTGTTGACGCCCACCTTCAGGGTGGGCGGCGGCGGGGTGCCCCGGACGCCGGAGACCCGGACCCGGTCCGGCCCGTCGGGGCGCAACGTCACCGTGTCCAGTCGGGCGACCACGTCCGGTCCCAGGTACGCCGGCCCACCGACCTCGTAGAGCAGTTGTGCGGTGACCGTCTCCACGGTGACCGCGCCACCGGTGCCCGGATGCTTGGTGAGCACCGTCGAGCCGTCGGCGGACACCTCGGCGATCGGGAAGCCGGGCCGGTGCCCGCCGTCGGGCAGCTCGGTGAAGAAGCTGAAGTTGCCACCGGTGACCTGCGCGCCGCACTCGATGAGATGCCCAGCGACTGTCGCCCCGGCCAGCTGGTCGAGGTCGTCGCGGCCCCATCCGTACCGGGCGATGGCCGGGCCGACCACCAGCGACGCGTCGGTGACCCGGCCGGTGACCACCACGTCCGCGCCGCCGTCCAGGCAGGCGGCGATGCCGAACGCGCCGAGGTAGGCGTTCGCGCTCAGCGCGTCCGGGCGTTGGATCGTGTCGCCCTCGACGTACCCCACCTTGGCGGGCAGGCCCAACCGGGTGGCCAGGGTGTCGATGGCTGCGGCCAGGCCGGCCGGGTTCAACCCGCCGGCGTTGGTCACGATCCGCACCCCACGGTCGAGGGCGGTGCCGAGACAGGTCTCCAGTTGACGGAGGAACGTCTTCGCGTAGCCCAGGTCGGGGTCGCGCAACCGGTCCCGGGCGAGAATCAGCATGGTCAACTCGGCCAGGTAGTCGCCGGTCAACACGTCCAGCTCGCCGCCGTCGAGCATCTCCCGCCAGGCGGTGAACCGGTCACCGTAGAAGCCGGAGGCGTTGCCGATCCGGATCACGCGCGTGCTCCGTCCGCGCTGGCCGGCTCGCGGCCGACACCCGGCGGGCCGGCGAACGCCTGCGCCACGTCGAGCCATTCGTCGGCGACCGGGCCGGTGGCGACCAGGGCGAGGTCCGCGCGGTGGCGGCGCTGGGTGACCAGCAGGCAGAAGTCCCGTGCCGGGCCGCTCAGTCGGTCGGCGGCGTCCGCCGGACCCCAGCTCCACGTGTCGCCGCCGGGCCCGAGCAGCTCGACCCGGACCGGCGACGTCGGTGTCGCCCGGCCGTGGGCGGCGAAGCCGTGCCCGAGGGTACGCACACCGAGATGCGCGACGTGCCGGAGCCGGTCAGTGGCGGGACGGACGACGCCGAGCGCGTCGGCCACGTCCTCACCGTGTGCCCAGGTCTCCATGATCCGGGCCGTCGCCATCGAGGTGGCAGACATCCGGGTGCCGTACCAGGGCAGCTTCTCGCCGACCGGAACGGCGGCCAGCGCGTCGGCCAGAGCCGTCCGGCCGGCCCGCCAGCGTTCGAGCAGCTCCACCGGCGGCGCGAGGAACTCCTCGGCGCCCGCGTCGACCAGCCGGGTCGCGTCCGGGGCGGTGGTCACCGTCGCGTAGAACGCCTCGGGATCGGTGGCGGCGAGCAACGCCACACGATCGGTCCAGGCGAGGTGGGCGATCTGGTGCCCGATGCTCCAGCCCTGCGCAGGGGTTGGCCGGGCCCAGTCGGTGGCCGGCAGCGGAGCCACCAGGGCATCGAGCTGGGTGGACTCGGCGGCCAGATCCGCGAGCAGGTCGGTGAGGTCGACCATGGTGCCTCCGGTCGGTGGTGGCCGGTGCGGCCGGCGGTCAGGGCGTGAGCAGGGTGGCGAGCTGGCGTTTCCAGGTGGTCAACAGGGCGGTACGACGGGCCGAGTCATCGCTGAGCAGGTTGGCCACCCCGAGCCCGCGCAGCAGGTCGAGGGTGGCCTGCACCGCCTCGCGGACGCCGGGTCGACGCTCGTCGACGCCCAGCAGGGCAACGGTGAGCCGGTGCATCTCCCGGCCGACCATCGCCTCCAACGGCACCAGGGCGTCCCGGAGTTCCCGATCGGTGCGGGCGGCGACCCAGAGCTCGAGAGCGGCCACGAACAGCGGCCCGGTGAACGCCACGCCAAGCAGGTCGATGACCCGGTCCAGCCGCTGCGGCCCGGCCGGCAGGGCTTCGGCTTCGCTGCGCAACTCGGCGGCCCGTCGCTCGGCGAGATGGGCCACGGCGGCCGTTACCAGCGCGGCCTTCGTCGGGTAGTGGTGCAGCTGGGCCCCGCGCGAGACACCGGCGCGCGCGGCGACGACGGTGGTCGTGGTGCCGGACCAGCCGTGCTCGATCAGGCAGTCGACGGTCGCCTCCAGCAGCCGGGCCTGAGTGGCGCGGCTGCGTTCCTGCTGAGGGACGCGGGTTGATGCGGGGGACACGCGAACAGCCTGCGGCCTGAGAAACAAACAGTCAAGACTGACTTTTTCTGTGTCGCTCGGCGCGGGTGGAGTGGGACGGGACCTTGTGGCACAGCTCCTGTAGAGCTGCCCCATGGATGGGGCAGGTGCCGACGTCACCGGGGGAGGCGACCCTGCCCTCAGGTGAAGAGGTCCCCTCGCCCATCCAGCCGTACCCCGGGCCCCGTCGGCCATCGTGACCGGCCTGCCGTGGTTTCGGGGTGTCGGCTGCCGAAGGTCGGGAGGGGGCGGAGTGGTGCACGCCATCCGGGTCGGCCGTCGAGCTGCCGACTGATTGTCTTGTATGGATCTGATTCGTTGGTGTCCTGCTGAACCTTGTCGGCCAGGCGCCGCATCGAGCCGTGCCCACTGCCGTGTCGACTCTCCATGAGTTCGCGGAGCGCATTGGCCGTCTCGGCTGAGTCGCGTCGCCCCAGATCCGGGGCAGCTCTACAGGCAGCGAGGACCATTCCCTACGCCCGACCCGTGGCTGATTCCGGACCGTGGACTGAGGGCATCTCCCCTGGTCGAGGCCGGCCGGGTCAGCGGCCGTCGCGTGGGCCGAAGACGGCCAGCGCGTCGGCGTCGCTGTGCTGGGAGCGCAGGTGCCCGGCGGCCCAGTTCGACACCTCGACCGACGCCGGCTTGCCGGCCCGCGCCTCGACCAGCTCCCGTTCGCAGTTGCCGCCCACCCAGCAGACCCGGTCACCGAGGCCGGCGAGCACGTCCAGCACCTCGACCGGTTGCGGGCCGGCCGCGATGTCGCCGGTCAGCACGATCAGGTCGGCGGCGGTGACGCCGGGCAGACGAAACGTCCCCGCCGTCCGTCGGTGACGGAAGGCGGGGACGGGACGTACCGCTCAGACGCGGGCGCGACGGGCCAGGCGCTCCGGGTCCAGGATGATGATGCTCTTGCCGTCCAGACGCAGCCAGCCGCGCGAGGCGAAGTCGGCGAGCGCCTTGTTGACCGTCTCCCGCGAGGCGCCGACGAGCTGGGCGATCTCCTCCTGGGTGAGGTCGTGGGTCACCCGCAGGACACCGCCGTCGCGGGTGCCGAACCGTCCAGCCATCTGGAGCAGGTTCTTGGCGACCCGGCCCGGCACGTCCGTGAAGATCAGGTCGGCGAGCGAGTCGTTGGTCCGACGCAGCCGCCGGGCGAGCACCCGCAGCAACTGCTCGGCGATCTCCGGGCGGTTGTTCAGCCACGGCCGCAGCGCCTGCTTGCGCAGTCGCACCAGCCTGGTGTCGGTCACCGCGGTGGCGGTCGCCGTACGCGGGCCAGGGTCGAAGAGCGACAGCTCACCGACCATGTCCGACGGCCCCATCACCGCGATCAGGTTCTGTCGGCCGTCCGCTGCGCGGCGACCAACCTTGATCTTCCCGGACAGCAGGATATAGAGGCTGTCACCGGGCTCGCCCTCATTGAAGACGATCTCGCCCTTGCGGACCTCGATCGTCTCCATCTCCTTGGCAAGCGCCTCGGCAGCTTCCGGGTCAACACCCTGGAAGATCCCGCTGCGGGCCAGTACCTCGTCCATCGCGCACCTCCGCTTACGCGTGCCGTCCGTCGGCCGGGTCCGCCGTCCGCTGATCCCCTCGCGCGCCGCCAAGTCTAGGCGCACGTGAGCACGAATCAGAGGTCGCCCCTGGAATCTTGATCGGTGGGCGTAACCTGCCCGACGTGCTGAGCGAGCCGACCCTGACCAGCCGCGCCGAGGATGGGCTTCACATTCCGCTGCTCGTCTGGCGCGCGGAAGTGCCCCTACGAGCTGTCAGCAGCGGCCCACTGGGCGGTGGCATCGGCGTCCGGCACTGGGTGCTGAACGCGACCGTACCGATGTCGTACGACCGGGATGACCCCGCCGCGCACCTGACGGCCCTCGCCGCCGACCTGGCCCTCGACGGGCCCGGGGTGGGTCTGCTGACCGGGGTGGACGTGGGCGAGGTGGTGGCGCGCACCGACACCGGCGTGCGCGCCTGGGCGACGGTCGGGCTCGGCACGCCGGTGCTCGCGGCCGCGCCAGCTCCGGCCGGGCTCGTGCAGCGGGTCGGCACGGTCAACATCGTGGTGTACGTGCCGGCGCGGCTCGCCGACTCGGCACTGGTCAACGCGGTGGCCACCGCGACCGAGGCGAAGACCCAGGCGATCAGCGAGCTGGGACTGCCGGGGACCGGCACCCCGACCGACGCGGTCACCGTCCTCTGCCCGGTCGACGGGCCCGAGGCCGCGTACGGGGGACCGCGCTCCAGTTGGGGCGCCCCGCTGGCTCGCGCGGTGCACGCGGCGGTGCTCGCCGGGGGTTCCCGGGCGGTCGTGCCCTGGTCGGACCAGCTGACCAGCTGAAGATTCGACCGATCGGCTGTCGTCGGCGCGTTTGCCGACAGGTAGGGTCGCGGGCGATGTATGCTCCGGCCCCCCTTGCGTCCCGCCCGCGTCGCCGCGTCGCCCTCGGCCTCGCCGCGCTGCTGGCCGCCCTGCTCGTCGCCGGCTGCTCCGATGCGGGCGGCGAGGCCCCCGTGTGGCAGCCCGGCGCCGGTGGTGGTGGCACGGGCGCTCCGGTGGCCACGGCCGGCCCGGATGCCAGCGGGGGCGCGACCTCCGGCGCGGGTGGAGCGATCTCGCTCTCCGCCACCGGCGACATCATCATGGGCAACGCGCCGAGCCGGCTGCCCTCAGCCGGCGGCAAGGGCTTCTTCACCTCGGTCACCGAGGCGCTCAAGGCCGACCTGGTGATGGGCAACCTGGAGGAGCCGTTGACGGTGGACACCGGCACCGGCAAGTGCGGGGCCAACTCCACCCGTTGCTTCCAGTTCCGGGCCCCACCGGAATACGCCGCACACCTGCGTGACGCGGGTTTCGACGTGCTCAACCAGGCCAACAACCACGGCTACGACTACGGGCCGAAGGGCTACGAGAACACCCAGAAGGCGCTGGAGAAGTACGACCTCAAGCACACCGGTGCCCCGGACCAGATCACCGTGGTGGACGTCAAGGGCGTCAAGGTCGCCGTGGCCGGCTTCTCGTCGTACGTCTGGTCCAACAGTCTGGTCGACATCGCCAAGGCGAAGACGGTGGTCGCCAAGGCCGCCACCATGGCCGACCTGGTCGTGGTGCAGGTGCACATGGGTGGCGAGGGCGCGGAGAAGACCCGGGTGAAGCCGGGCACCGAGATGTTCCTGGGCGAGAACCGGGGCGACCCGGTCAAGTTTTCCCACGCCATGATCGACGCCGGCGCCGACCTGATCGTCGGGCACGGGCCGCACGTGCTGCGCGGCATGGAGTTCTACCAGGGGCGGCTGATCGCGTACAGCCTGGGCAACTTCGCCGGCGGCGGCAACTCGCTGAACAACGACGGCCGCCTCGGCTGGGGCGGGGTGCTGAAGGTGTCGCTCAAGCCGGACGGCACCTGGGCCGGCGGCTCGTTCACCTCGACGTACATGAACGACGCCGGCAAGCCGACGATGGACCCGAACGACCGGGGTCTGGGCCTGGTCACCGAGCTGAGCCGCACCGACTTCCCCAAGGGCGGCGCCCGGCTCGACGGGCAGGGCAAGATCTCGCCGCCGGCCGGCGGTTGACCCGCCAGGAACGTCCGGGGCGCGACGTAGGCTGACCGTCGTGACCGACAGTCCTCCCGGCGCCAGCGAGACCGACCTCGGGCGCACCCGCCGTGCCCGCAAGATCGGTCGAGTGCTGACCGAAACGCACCCCGACGCGCATTGTGAGCTGGACCACTCCAACGCTCTGGAGTTGGCCGTCGCCACCATCCTCTCCGCGCAGTGCACGGACAAGAAGGTCAACGAGGTCACCCCCAAGCTCTTCGCCCGCTACCCGAGCGCCGCCGCGTACGCCGGGGCCGACCGGGCCGAGATGGAGGAGCTGATCCGGCCCACCGGGTTCTACCGCAACAAGACCGACTCGCTGCTCAAGCTCGGCCAGGCGCTCCTCGACCGGTACGACGGCCAGGTCCCGGGCCGGCTCGTCGACCTGGTGTCCCTGCCCGGCATCGGCCGCAAGACCGCCAACGTGATCCTCGGCAACGCGTTCGACGTACCGGGCATCACCGTCGACACACACTTCCAACGGCTGGTCCACCGGTGGCGGCTGACCACCGAGACCGACCCGGTCAAGATCGAGCATGCGGTCGGCGCCCTCTACCCGAAGCGCGACTGGACGATGCTGTCGCACCGGATCATCTTCCACGGGCGACGGGTCTGCCACGCCCGCAAGCCCGCCTGCGGGGCGTGCACACTCGCGAAGCTCTGCCCCTCGTACGGCACCGGGCCCACCGATCCGGCAGCCGCCGCGAAGCTTCTCAAGGGCCCTCGGGCGCGTGACCTGGCGGTGGCGGCCGGGGTCGACCCGGAGCTGGTGCCCGCACAGGCGATCGCCGCGGAGGTGCCGTGAACCGGCGGCTCGCCCTGCTCGCCCTGCCGCTGCTGCTGGTCGTCGCCGGCTGCACCGCAGGAAAGGCCGACGACGACCCGGCCCCCCGGCCGACGGCCGCCGCTGAGCGGCCGTCGCCGTTCCGGGACTGTTCGAAGCTCGGCACCGCGCCGACGTCGACCGCGACGACGGCCCCCACCACGACCGGCACGACGGCCGCCGCCGGTGGAAAGGCGCTGCCGGAGCTGACGCTGTCCTGCTTCACCGGCGGCGCCCCCGTCGCCCTGCGGGACGTGGCCGGGCCGGCCGTGATCAACGTCTGGGCGTCCTGGTGCGGGCCGTGCCGCAAGGAACTGCCCGCCTTCCAACGGCTGAGCGAACGGACCGCCGGTCAACTCCAGGTGGTCGGGGTGAACACCCGCGACAGCCGGGGCGGCGCCCAGTCCATCGGCGAGGACTTCGGCGTACGCTTCCCGATCCTGGTCGACCAGGGCGACGCGCTGCAACGGGAGTTGAAGCGCAACGCCTTCCCGCTCACCCTCTTCGTCGACGCGCAGGGCCAGATCCGGCACATCGACGCCACCGGCGCGCTCGACGATGCCCAGCTCGCCAAGCTGGTCCGCCAGCACCTCGGCTTGGCGGTGCCGGCGTGACCCGTCGACCACCCGAGTGGATCGAGCCCCTGCTGACCCGGCTCGGCACCGCCCGCGCCGAGGACTTCACCCGGCTGACCACGCCGGCCGAGGGCGGTCGGGAGAGCGCCGTGCTGGTGCTGCTCGGTGAGCAACCCGGTGCCGGCCCCGACGTGCTGGTGCTGCAACGCGCCGCCACCCTGCGCAACCACGCCGGCCAGCCCGCCTTTCCCGGCGGCGCTGCCGACCCGGAGGACGCCGACGTCCGCGCCACCGCGCTGCGCGAGGCGAACGAGGAGGTCGGTCTCGACCCGACCAGCGTGACCGTGCTGGCCGAGCTGCCGAAACTGTGGATCCCGGTCAGCGACTTCGTGGTCACCCCGGTGCTGGCCTGGTGGCACGACCCGCACCCGGTGCACCCCCGGGAGCCGGCCGAGGTGGCGCACGTCGCCCGGTTGCCGGTCAGCGAGCTGGTCGACCCGGCCAACCGAATGCGGGTCCGCCACCCGAGCGGCTGGATCGGGCCGGCGTTCTCGGCGCGCGGGATGCTCGTCTGGGGCTTCACCGCCGGGGTGCTGGCCACCCTCCTGGAGATGGGGGGCTGGGCGCGTCCGTGGCCGCACGGCCGGGTGGTCGAGCTCCCGCCGAGCGGGGCGACGCCGGCGCCCTCGGCGGGCACCGACAACGCGGACGAGACAGCCCTGCGCTGATCGCACGGTCACCTTCGGCAAGCGATGGTCATCCGGGAGGCGCACTGCCCGTACGCTTGACCTGTGTCCGTCGTGGATCTCGTCCTCCTGCTGCTCATGCTCGTGTTCGCGATCAGCGGATACCGCCAGGGTTTCGTCATCGGCATCACGTCGCTGTCCGGCTTCTTCCTGGGTCTGCTGCTGGGCCTCCAGCTCGGGCCGCTGTTCGCCAGACAGTTCGTGGATGCCGGCACCCGCGTGCTGATCTCGCTCGTCGCGATCTTCGGGTTGGCCGTGGTCGGGCAGGCGCTGGCCGGTTGGCTCGGCTCGCACCTCCGTAAGACCATCACCAGCGACGTGGGCAAACGGGTCGACGACGTGGGTGGGGCGTTCGTCTCACTGCTCGCGGTGCTGCTGCTCGCCTGGCTGGTCGCGGTGCCGCTCGGCTCGTCCTCGGTGCCCTGGCTCGCGGCCGCGGTGCGCAACAGCGCGTTGATCTCGGTGGTCAACCGGGTCGTGCCGGAGCAGGCCCACCAGTTGTCGACCGCGCTGGAGGACACGGTCGACACCGACGGGTTCCCGGACGTCTTCGGTGACCTCACGCCCACCCGGGCCCGGCAGGTCGACCCACCGGACCCGGCCCTGGCCGGCTCGCAGGTCGTCGTCAACGGTCAGCGGTCGGTCGTCAAGGTGCTCGGCTCGGCGCCCAGTTGCTCGCGCCGCATCGAGGGCTCCGGTTTCGTGTACGCCGACGACCGGGTGATGACCAACGCGCACGTCGTCGCCGGCACCCGCTCGGTCGCTGTGGAGCTGGGCGGCGAGCGGTACGACGGCAAGGTGGTGGTCTACGACCCGGACCGGGACCTGGCCGTGCTGCTCGTGCCCGGGCTGCCCGGCCCGTCCCTGCGGTTCGCCGCCGGCAACGCGGGCAGCGGCTCCGACGCCATCGTGCTGGGCTTCCCGCTCGACGGCCCCTACAACGCGCAGTCGGCGCGGGTCCGCGACGTCGACCGGATCAAAGGCCCGGACATCTACTCGTCCGGCGACGTGACCCGGGAGATCTACACCATCCGAGCGCTGGTCCGCAGCGGCAACTCCGGCGGCCCGCTGCTCTCCGCCAACGGCCTGGTGCTCGGCGTGATCTTCGCGGCGGCGGCCGACGACCCGAACACCGGCTTCGCGGTGACCGCCGCGGAGGCCCGCCCGGTGGCGTTGGCCGGCGCCGAACGCAACCGGCAGGTCGCCACCGGCGAGTGCACCTGAGAGCCGCGCGGAGTCAGCTCCGGGTCGACAGCGCCGGCCGCCCCACGGTCGGCAGCTTCGCCCGCCCCCACCGCAGCCCCCGGTCGAGGACGGCCCGAGCCATGATCACGACGCAGGTGCCGCCGTTGAGGAAGGACGCCACCACGTCGCTCGGGTGGTGCATCCCCCGGTACATCCGGGTCAGCGCCACCCCCAGCGGCACCGTCAGCAGCAGGCTCCACCAGGCGACCTTCGCCCCGGTGCTGCGCGCCCGCAACGCCATCAGCACGGCAATGCCGACGTAGAGCGCCACCGCCGCGGAGGTGTGCCCGGACGGGAAGCTCGACGTGGGCGGTGAGACGTCCATGTGCTCCACCGCCGGCCGCTGCCGGTCGATCGCCAGCGTGGTCAGCAGGAACACCAGCGCCTGGGCGATCACCGCCGCGCACAGGAACAGCGGCTCCCGCCAGCGCTTCAACCAGAGCCGCAGCGCCAGCGCCACCAACACCGTGACCACGACGATCATCTGGGTGCTGGCCAGCGTGCTGAACACCAGAGAGACGTCGTTCCATCCGCCGGTGCGGTCGGCGGCCAACTCCCGGTTCACCGCGTCTTCCACTGTGAACGGCCATGTTCGGGCGAACACGCGGGTGACCAGCACCCCGAGCAGGACCATGACGCCGAGCAGGAGGGACACCGGCAGCAGCACCCGGCGGACGATCTGGAGCGCGGTCTCGGACATGTGCCGCCCATTACCCTGCCGACCTCGTCGGCACGCCTCAGGCCGATCCCGGGTGACGCTCCACCTCGGGAGCGACGCCGTCACGGGTCGGTCGGACCGGCCGGAGGCCGGTGTGCGCCCGCCAACTGGTGAACGCGGCGGTGGTCGCCGCCAGCACCGCCACAGCGAGCAGCCAACCGCCCAGCACGTCGCTGGCGAAGTGCACGCCGAGCGCCACCCTGCTCAGCCCGGTCAGCACGGTGATCAGCAGCGCGGCGGCCCAGAGCGCGACCCGCGCCGCCCCCCGCCCGGCGAACGGCAGGAACACCAGCAGAAGCACCCCGGCGGCCAGGGTGGCGTTCGACGCGTGCCCGGAGGGAAACGAGTAACCGGCGGCCCGCGCCACCGGGTCCAGCAGCTCCGGCCGGTCCCGGCCGACGAGCAGTTTGAGGAGCGGACCGATCAGCCCACCGACCACCATTGTGGTGGTCGCCCAGAGGGCCAACCGACGGGCACCCCGGCGCAGCAGCCAGATCACCAGGACCAGTGCGACGGCGCGCAGCGGCATCGGGGCGAACACCTCGGTCCAGATCCGCATCAGCGTGACCCAGGCCGGGTGGTCGAGCGCGTAGCCGTGCAACGCGCGGGTGACCGCCGTGTCCAACCGGTGCAGCGGCGCCCAGGCGCCGAGCACCAGCAGTGTGAGCAGCGCGAAGGGCACCAACACCAGGAACGCCGCCGTCGCGGCCAGCGTCAGCCGCAGACCCAGCGAATGGTCCGGATCAAGTCGGCGCCGCCGCCAGGACGGCTGGCCGGCGGGGGCGAGGGTGGGCGGCCGATGCGTACTCATGGGTCGGTTCTACCCGACCTGGCGGTCGGTCAGGCCTGACGGTGGGCAGCGATCAGCGGGCCCGTTGCCGGAGCCGGCGCACCACCAGGGCGACGCCCCCGACCAGGGCGACGATCAGCACAACTCCGGTCCACAGCTGTTCCGGTGCCGAGGTGTCCTGGCCGCCCGCCGCCCGGGCCGTCCACCTGGTCTGCTGGCGGGGTGCGGCAAGACCGAGCGGGTCGCTGCCGGCGCCGGCCACCGGCTCGTCGTCGGCCGAGCCGGGGGCGGGGCCGAAACCCGTCACGCCCGGCGACGTCTGGTCGTCCAGTGGGTTGGCGGTCACCGGCGGCACCTGGGCGGTCAGCGCGGCCACCGGGTCGACCACCCCGTACCCGAAGCGGTCGTCCCGCCCGGTCGGGCCGAGGTCCCGGGCGGTGGCCAGCAACCGGTTGACGACCTCGCCGGCGGGCATCTGCGGGTAGCGGGACCGGACCAGCGCGGCGGTGGCCGTCACCAGTGGCGCTGCGAAGCTGGTGCCCTGCACCCGCCAGTACCCGTCGGGAGACTTGGCGCCGACGAGCCCGCTGGCGGGAGCGGTGAGCACCGTCGCCTGGCCGGTGATCGACCCGGACCACAGGTTGTCGCTGCTGCGTTCGAGGCCGGCGACCGCGATCACGCCCGGCTCGCGGGCCGGGTACCAGACCTTGGTGCTCGTGGAGGTCGCCAGGTTGCCGGTGCAGGCGATCACGACCACGTCCCGCACGAACGCGTAGTCCAGGGCCGCGGCCAGGGCCGGGCTGTCGCCGCTGCCGCCCAGCGACAGGTTGATCACGCGGGCTCCGTTGTCGACGGCCCAGCGGACCCCCTGGGCGACGATCAAGGCGTCGTCGTAGCGGTTCTGCTCGTCGAGCACCCGGACCGGCAGGATCCGGGCGTCCGGTGCCAGGCCCACCACGCCTCGTTTGTCGTCGCTGCGCCCGGCGATCAGGCCGGCGACCGTCGTGCCGTGCCCCACCGGATCCGGACCAGCCCCACCCTCGGGGCCGACCAGATCCTTACCGGGCAGCACCTGGCCGACCAGGTCGGGATGATTGCCGTCCACTCCGGAGTCGACCACCGCGACGATCACGCCCCGGCCGGTCGAGCTGCGCCAGGCCGTGTCGGCCCGCAACTCGTCGAGCTGCCACTGCTCGTCGCGGACCTGGTCGGTGCGGGTGACGGTGTCACCGGGGGCGAACGCCATCGGCGCGCCGGCGAGCTGTCCGCCGTTGGTGGGCGCGGCGACGGGGGCGGCCGCCGCGGTCGGGGCCACCACAGCGAGCGCCGCGGCCACACCGAGCAGCGCCCGGCCTGCCGTCCGGCGGGCCACTGACGGACCGCTGTGCCGAACCCCAGTCACATCCTCAGCCATTCATCCCGACGGAACCATGACGATCGGAGATTACCGGTTTCCCCACCTGTCACGGGAAGAACCGGCGAGTCAGGTCACGGTGGCGGAAGTTGCGCGAGCTGAACGAGGCGTACGCCCTCTCGCCGGGTGACCAGTCGGCCACGGCCCGGCGGCAGCGGGCCGGGTCGCACCGATCCGACGAGTGCGCCCTCCTCGGGGCTGCCCGCCATCACCAGACCAGCGGTGGACAGCTCCCGCAGTCGCTGCACGATCGGCTCGTACTGGGCACGGCCCGCGCCACCGGAGCGACGGGCCAGCACCAGGTGCAGCCCGACGTCACGGGCGTGCGGCAGGTGCTCCTCCAGCGCCCGCAGCGGGTTCGCAGGACCGGACGCCACCAGGTCGTAGTCGTCCACCAGCACGAACAGCTCCGGGCCAGACCACCAGGAGCGGTCCCGCAGTTGTTGCGGGGTGACCTCCGGCCCGGGGGCCCGCCGTTCCAGATAGCCGGCGGCCGACTCGACCAGCTCGGCGGTGTGCGCCGCAGCGGTGCCGTACCCGATCAGGTGTGGCGTCTCGATGGCGCCCAGCAGGCTGCGCCGGTAGTCGACCAGGATCACCCGGGCCTGCTCGGGAGTGAACCGGGTGGTGATCGACGTGGCCAGCGCGCGGAGGAACGAGGACTTGCCGCACTCCGAGTCCCCGAAGATCACGAAATGTGGCTCGGTGGCGAAGTCGAGCAGCACCGGGCGCAGGTCCGCCTCCGCGATCCCGATCGGCAAGCGCAGCCCGGTCGTCGCGGCGAGGTCCAGATCGGCGTACGGCAGCACGGGCGGGAGCAGCCGGACCCGGGGCGCCGGAGGACCCGCCCACCCGTCGGCAGCCCGTTTGACCAGGTCGGCGGTGTCCCCGTTGGTGGCGGCGAGCTGAGGTAGCGCGGTGAGGAAGTGCAGCCCCTCCGCGGTCACCCCTCGACCCGGACGCTCCGGCACGTTCGCCGCCGCACGCCTGGCCACGAGCGAGTCGGACGGGTCGCCGAGGCGCAACTCCAGGCGGGAGCCGAACAGGTCCCGGATCGCCGGGCGGAAGTCCAGCCAGCGCAGAGCGGTGGCGACCACGTGCAGCCCGTACGACAGGCCCCGGGTGGCCAGGTCGGTGACCAGGGGTTCCAGGTCGTCGTACTCGCCTCGGACGGTGCTCCAACCGTCGATCACCAGGAACACGTCACCGAACGGGTCGGCGCCCGGCTGGTTGGTCGTTCCCGCGGCGGCGCGGCGCTGCCGGTACGTGGCCATCGACTCCACGCCCAGCTCCGCGAAGCGGCGTTCCCGATCGGCCAGCAGGGTGGTCATCTCGCCGACGGTGCGCCGGACGGCGGTCGGGTCGGCCCGGCCGGTGACCCCGCCCACGTGCGGAAGGTCGCGCAGCGCGGCCAACCCGCCACCACCGAAGTCCAGGCAGTAGACCTGCACCTCGCCCGGTGTGTGGGTGAGCGCCAGCGCGCAGATCAGCGTGCGCAGCGCGGTGGACTTGCCGCTCTGCGGCGCGCCGACCAGCGCGACGTGCCCGGCGGCGCCGTCCAGGGCCAGCCAGAGCAGGTCCCGGCGTTGCTCCAACGGCTTGTCCACGACGGCCAGCGGCACGCCGAGTGCGCCGTGCAGCTCCGGGTTGCCCACGGTCAGGCCGCGTTGCGGGTCCACCTCGACCGGGCCGAGCAGCTCGTCCAGGGTCGGCGGCTGACCGAGCGGCGGGAGCCAGACCTGGTGCGCCGGTGGGCCCTGCCCGACGAGCCGGTCCACCAGCAGGTCGAGCAGTGTGCCCCTGCCCTCCTCCTCGGCGACGACGGGCACGACCGGGGCGGTCGGCTCGGGCACCGGCACGACGTGGGTGGTGAAGGTGAGCAGCCGCGCGCCGCCCTCGACGGCGACGCCGGCCGTCGCGCTCCGACGGCGGACGGCACCGGAGACGTACGCGGCCTTGAACCGGGCCAGCGGGTCGGTGCCGGCGCGCAGGTAGCCGTGGCCGGGCGAGCGGGGCAGCTCGTGCGCGTCCGGCACCCCGAGCACCGTGCGGGACTCCAGTGCGGAGAAGGTGCGCAGTCCGATCCGGTACGACAGATGGGTGTCCAGCCCGCGAAGCCGTCCCTCCTCAAGTCGCTGACTGGCGAGCAGCAGGTGCACACCGAGGGACCGGCCCAGCCGGCCGATCTGCACGAACAGGTCGATGAAGTCGGGCTTGGCGGAGAGCAGCTCGGAGAACTCGTCGCAGATCAGCAGCAGCGACGGCAGCGGGGCCAGTGGGCTGCCGGCCGCCCGGGCCCGCTCGTAGTCGCGCACGCTGGCGAAGTTGCCGGCGCGCCGCAGCAGCTCCTGGCGGCGGACCAGCTCCCCGTTGATGGCGTCGACCATCCGGTCGACCAGGGGCAACGCGTCGGCCAGGTTGGTGATCACGGCCGCGGTGTGCGGCAGCCGGTCGAACGAGGCGAAGGTGGCACCACCCTTGAAGTCGACCAGCACGAAGTTGAGCTGCTCGGAGCTGTGCGTGGCCGCCAACCCCAGCACCAGCGTGCGGAGCAGCTCGGACTTGCCGGAACCGGTCGCCCCGATGAGCAGGCCGTGCGGGCCCATCCCGTCCTGGGCGGACTCCTTGAGGTCCAGTTCGATGGCACCGCCGTCGGTGCCCACCCCGATCGGCACCCGCAGCCGCTCCCGCGCCGAGCGTGGCAGCCAGCCCTGCTCGGCCGTGAAGCTCTCCGGATCGCCGAGACCGAGCAGCTCGGGAAGGCCCAGGTCGGCCTGGAGCGGGGCGTCCGGCCCGCGTGCCGTACCGGCGAGCCTGAGCGGCGCCAACCGTCGGGCGACCGCCTCGGCGTCGGCGAGGTCGAGCTGGTCGGCGATGCCCACCTCGGCATGCCCGTCGGACGACCGCGAATGCAGTCGCCGGCCGTGTAGCTCCAGCAGCAGCGCGTACCGGTCGAGCAGCCGGGGCGGCGGAGTGTCCAGGTCCAGCACGGTGACCGCGTCGATGCCGCCGTCACCGGTCAGGTCACTGGCCCCGGTCAGTTCGCCGCCGTCGAGGACCACCACCACGTGCGGGCCGTCGGTGGCTGGGCCGGCCGGGCTGAACCGGGAGCGGCTGGCCAGCACGTCGGCCAGCAGCGCTTCCAGCTCGGCGGCGGAGCTGGTCACCAGTCGTACCGGGCCGAGCGCGTCGGTGCGGCTGGGGTGGTGGGCGTGCGGGAGCCATTTCACCCACTCCCAGCAGGCGCGGCGTTCCGGTCCCGCGCACACCGCGACGAGCAGCTCGTCGGGGGCGTGGAAGACCGCGAGTTGGGTCAGCACGGCCCGGACCAGCGCCTGCGCCCCCGGGTCACCGGTGGGCGGCCCGCTGGTGGCCGGTCCGCCACCCCCGGTGCGGCCGGCGGGCCGGACGTGCACCCGGGCGAAGCTGCGCAGCGACAGCGCCACCGGCAGGTCCGGCACCACGGAGTACGCGTCCAGGAAGCGACGCAGCGCGCCGGCGGTCATCGGCTCCAGCTCCTCCAGTGGCCGGGTGACCGGTGGGACGAGCGGGGTGGCCAGTGTCTGTGGCCCGACGGCGACCCGCACCACCGCGAAGTCCGGGTCGGCGGGGCGCCGCTCCCAGACCCGGTGGCTGTCCACCGTCGACCAGAGCCCGCCCGGGTCCGGGTGCCGGTAGAAGAGCCCGGCCCGCTGCTGCCCGGCGGTCCGCCGCACCCGCCGGCGCAGCGTGGCCAGGTGCCGCAGGTACTCCCTGCGGGCGGCCATCATCTCGGACTTCTTCGGGGTGCCGGAGGCGCTGCCCCAGGACGTCACCAACATCGCCAGCGAGGAGAGCCCGAACATCCCACCCACCACGTACGAGTAGGCGCCACCGCCCCGGCCGAACATCATGGCCATCGCCACCGTGCCGCCGAGCATGGGCAGCAGCATGAGCATCTGCTGCCACCGCCCGCCGGCCACCACGGGAATCTCCGGTGGCGCCTCGACCGGCAGCTCGCCGCTGGGGATCTCCGGCGCTGGTCGACGTGGCGGACGCTTGATGACGACGGTGGACACTCGGCCTCCTGACAGCGCTGGGTAACCCGAGCCGGACTCATGGTAGGTAAAGTCCTGTCGTCCGCGCAGCCTCCGATCCCCCTCGATATGGAGACCAGTCGATGACTACCGGGCTGGCACGCGTCACCATCAGCGCGCCGCAACGACGGGTGGACGTCGCCCTGCCGGAGCAGGTGCCCCTGGCCGAGCTGCTGCCCGACGTGCTCCGGCACGCCGGTATCGGGCTGGCCGACGACGGCGAACAGCACGGCGGCTGGGTCCTGCGCCGCACCGACGGCGCGTTGCTCGCGACCGCCCAGGCGCTGCTTCCCCAGGGCGTCCGCGACGGCGAGGTGCTGCACCTGGTGCCGGCCCGCGCGCACTGGCCCGAGCTGGAGTACGACGACGTGGTCGAGGCGATCGCCGACGGTGCCCGTCGCCGGGGCGGCGCATGGTCACCCACCGCCACCCGGGCCGCCGGTCTGGCCGGTGCCGGCGTGCCGCTCGCCGTCGGGCTGCTCGCCCTGCTCGCCGGTGGGCCGACGTACCGGCCTGGCTGGCTGGCGGCCGCTGCCGTGGCGCTGCTGCTCACCGTCGCCGGCGCGGTGGCCTCCCGCGCCAACGGCGACGGCACCGCCGGGGCGACGCTCGGCGGCTACGCGCTGCCGTACGCGTTCACGGCCGGCGCCCTCGCGGTCGGCTCCGGCGACCCGGTCGTGCCGTTCGGGCCGGCCCGCTGGGTGGGCGCTCCCGAGCTGCTGGCCGGCTCGGTGGCGCTGCTGCTGGTGGCGTTGATCGGCCTGCTCGGGGTGGCCAGCCGGCTGAGGGTCTTCGTGGCCGGTGTCACGGTTGGGCTGACCGGCGCCTGCGCAGCGCTCGGCGGGCTGCTGCTGACCCCGGCCGGCACGGCGGCGGTGCTGCTCAGCGCACTGGTCTTCGCCGTCGGCGTGATCCCGCTGCTGGCCATCCGGCTGGGCAAGTTGCCCCTGCCGCCCATCACCCTGCCGACCTCGGCCCCCGCCGAAGAGCCGGAGCGGGCCCGGGACCTGCCGGACCGGAGTCGGGTACACGCCGCGGTGACCCGCACCGAGGAGATGCTCACCGGGATGTTGATCGGGCACGCCCTGCTGGCGGTGGCCGCGGCGGTCGTCCTCGGGGCGGTCGGCGGAACGGCCGGCCGGGTGCTCGTGGCGGTCACCTCGGCCGTGCTGCTGCTGCGGTCGCGGCTGTTCGTGGCACTGCGACACCGGGTCCCGACGGTGCTCGCCGGGCTGGCCGGCTACGCGGTGCTGGGCGCGGCACTTGTCGGCCGGGCCGACGACACAGGGCGGCTGGCGCTGGTCCTGGGCGGTGCGGCGCTGGCCCTGGTGGCCGCCGCGGCCGGCACCTCGTACGCCCGTCGGCCGGTCTCGCCGTACGTCGGAAGGGTCGCGGACCTCACCGACACGGCCCTGGTGGTCGCCGTGGTGCCGATCGCCTGCGCGGTGCTCGACCTGTACGACCGGGCCCGAGGGCTGCTCGGTTGAGCGGCCCCCGGGCCCGGTGCGTCAGCGGTCGGTCAGTGCATGGATTCGCCGCGCGCCTCAGCGTCCCTGGCCCGCTTGTAGGAGGCGTGGACCTCGGCCTCGGCCTCGGTGCGGCCGACCCAGGTCGCGCCCTCCACCGACTTGCCGGGCTCCAGGTCCTTGTACACCTCGAAGAAGTGCTGGATCTCCAGCCGGTCGAACTCGCCGAGGTGGTGGATGTCGCGCAGGTGCTCCTGGCGAGGATCCTCGTAGGGCACGCAGAGGACCTTGTCGTCCCCGCCCTTCTCGTCGGTCATCCGGAACATGCCGATGGTGCGGCAGCGGATCAGGCAGCCCGGGAAGGTCGGCTCGGGGACGAGCACCAGCGCGTCCAGCGGGTCGCCGTCCTCGCCCAGAGTGCCCTCGATGAACCCGTAGTCGGCCGGGTACTGAGTCGAGGTGAAGAGGGTGCGATCCAGCCGGATTCGGCCGGTCTTGTGGTCCACCTCGTACTTGTTCCGGTGACCTTTGGGGATCTCAACCGTCACGTCGAAATCCATCTGCACGCTCCCTCGTCTGCCCACGCTGGCTAACGGAACCACTGGCGCCCCTCCGGACAGGTGAATGCCCACCCGCCGACTCCGGCCGCCGCATAGTCTTCGGACCGAAGTAGTGTCACCCAAGCCGATTTTCGCTGGGGGAGGAGGGGGTCGTGGGGAGGGAAGATTCACACTACCGCCCGGACGGGGGCTCCGCGCACGGTACCGGACGATCCGGATCCGGCAGTGCGACGGGGCGGGTCCCGGTGCCTGACGCCCACCTCCCACGGGCCCCCGAGCCAGCGAATCCGGGCTCGGAGCGGATGCCCGAGCGGCCCGCGCCGCTGCCCTGGCGCTCGCCGACCGGGTCACCCCCGCCCAGCCCGAACCCGGGTCGCTTTCCGGTGGTCGGTGGCGACCGGCCGGTGAGCGGTCCGTCGCGCGGCAGCGCCTCGGTTCCGGTCAGCCCCGCCTCGGGCGGCCCGTCGCGTGGGAGCGCTTCGGTTCCGGTCAGCCCCGCCTCGGGCGGCCCGCCGCGCGGCAGCGCTGCGGTTCCGGTCAGTCCGGCACCGACCGGCCCGCAGGGCCCCGGTCCGAGTGACCCCGGTCGAGTTCCACCGCTGGGTCCGCCGATCTCCGCACTGCCCGCGCCCGGTGACGCCGGGCCGGCGCCCGCGCCCGTCGCGTCGGGCCGCCGGCGGCTACCTGTGGTGTTGGCGGTCGTGCTGCTGCTGGTGCTCGCCGGCGTCGGAGTCGTCGTCGCCCGGCCCGGCCCGGTCGCCGGGTGGCTGGGCGACGAGCCCGAGTCTGCGTCGAACGCCGCCGGGGCGACCCCGGAGCCCAACCCGTCGGACGTGCTGGCCGGCCCGGACCCGAACGCCCCGGTGCCCACCCCCGACGGGGTACGTGCCGCGCTCGACCCGCTGGTCGGTGCCGCCGTCCTGGGCAGCCGGGTGAACGTCTCGGTGGCCGACGTGATCTCCGGCCAGACGCTGTTCGCCAAGGGGGCGGACGACGGCACCGTGCCCGCCTCGGTGACCAAGCTGGCGACCGCGGTGACCGTCCTGGCAGCCCGAGAACCCGGTTACCGGATACCCACTCGTGCGGTGGCCGGCGCGAAGGCCGGCGAAGTGGTGATCATCGGAGGCGGCGACCCGACCCTGGCGATCGACAAGAAGGGCTACTACCCGGGAGCTGCGCGCCTCGACGACCTGGCCGCCCAGGTGCGCACCGCGCTCGGCGGCACCACCCCGACCAGCGTGACAGTGGACGGCTCGGTCTATTCCGGCCCGGTCTACGGCCCAGGCTGGGACGCCGACATCCCCACCGGCGGGTCCGGGGGCGCGGTGACCGCGTTGATGACCGACGGCGGGCGCAGGGACCCGGGCGCCGAACACGGGGCCGCCGAGCGGTTCGCCGAGCCGGACCTGGCCGCCGGCAAGTCGTTCGCCCGACTGCTCGGCGTGCCCACCGACGCCGTGAAGCGTGGCGCGGCCCCGGCCCAGGCCGCCGCCGGTGGCACCCCGGCACCGGGCACCGAGCTGGGCGTGGTGCAGTCCCCACCGCTGATCCGGATGGTCGACATCATGATCAGTGAGAGCGACAACCTGGTGGCCGAGGCGCTGGCCCGTCAGGTCGCGCTGGCCCGCAACCAGCCGGCCTCGTTCGACGGGGGCGCCGCCGCGATGGACGCGGAGGTGGCCGAGCTGGGCCTGCCGGCGGACGAGATCACCCTCTCCGACGGCAGCGGGCTGTCCCGACGCAACCGGATCAGCCCGTCGCTGCTGACCGACCTGGTCCGGCTGGCGGCCAGCCCGGACCATCCGGAGTTGGCCGGCGTGTTCGGTGGTCTGCCGGTTGGCGGCTGGTCCGGGACCTTGGACGAGCGCTACCGCACCGCACCCGGCACCGCTCCCGGTGCGGGCAGCGTCCGGGCCAAGACCGGCACGCTGACCGCCGTGCACTCCATCGCGGGCCTGGTCACCACCGCAGACGGTCGGCTGCTCACCTTCGCGGTGCTCACCGACCAGGTGCCGGGCGGCAAGGAGACCGCCCAACCGGCGCTGGACCGGATCGCCGCCGCCCTGGCCGGCTGCGGCTGCCGCTGACCGTCGCCTGTCGCGGGTCTCCGCGCCTGCCGGCGACCGCCATCGGTGTCGAGCGGCGACGCGAGGCCGGGCCGGGGTGTCGCGGCGCGGGTACGGTGGGTCCATGGCGCAGTTCGTGGACTGGGATCTGGCCGCCGCCACCGCGGGGGCGCTGAGCAAGTCGGGCCCCCGGGTGTCGTACACCGAGGCCACCGACGTGGTCGGCGACCTGCGTCGGCTGACCGACGAGGCGGCCGGGCACGTGGCCGACTACACGGGGTTGAAGGCGCAGGTGGCGCACCCGCCGGTGCGGGTGGTCGACCGGCGTGACTGGGCCGCGACCAACATCGCCGGTCTCCGCGAGGTGATCACTCCGCTGGTGAGCCGGCTCTCCGGTGACAAGCAGCCGGGCGCGTTGACCGAGGCGATCGGGTCCCGGTTGACCGGCGTCCAGGCCGGCACCGTGCTGGCGTACCTCTCCGGCCGGGTGCTCGGCCAGTACGAGGTCTTCTCGGCCGACCCGGGCCAACTGCTGCTGGTCGCACCGAACATCGTCGAGGTGGAGCGCAAGCTCGGCGCCGACCCCCGGGACTTCCGGCTCTGGGTCTGCCTGCACGAGGTGACCCACCGCACCCAGTTCACGGCGGTCCCGTGGATGCGCGCGTACTTCCTGAGCGAGGTGCAGGCCTTCGTGGACGCCTCGTCCAGCGGCGGCGAGCACATGGTCGAGCGTCTGCGGCGGGGCGTTTCCACGCTGTCCGACGTGGTCCGCGACCCGGACAGCCGCACGAGCGTGCTGGACATCGTGCAGACCCCCGCGCAGAGGGCCGTACTGGACCGTCTCACCGCGCTGATGACCCTGCTGGAGGGGCACGCCGAGTTCGTCATGGACGGCGTCGGCCCCCAGGTGATCCCCAGCGTGGAGCGGATCCGGGCGTCGTTCAACCGACGCCGGGAGGCGGGCAACCCGGTGGAGAAGGCGATCCGCCGGCTGCTCGGGGTGGACGTCAAGATGCGCCAGTACGCCGAGGGACGCAAGTTCGTCCACGGTGTGGTGGAACGGGTCGGCATGGAGGGGTTCAACTCGATCTTCAACTCGCCGCTCACCCTGCCCCGGCTGTCGGAGTTGGGTGACCCGGACGCCTGGGTCGCCAGGGTGCACGGCCCGGCCGGCACCATCCCGGCCGCTGGCTGATCACCCGCCGGTGGCCGCGCTCGCCCCGCCGGTGGCCGCGATCCGGGTGGCGGTTCGCCGCGCTCTGACCGGTCTGTCGTCCGACGGGCCGGTGCTGGTCGCCTGCTCCGGCGGCGCCGACTCGCTCGCCCTCGCGGCGGCCACCGTGTTCGTGGCGCCTCGGATGGGCCGCAGCGCGGTGCTCGTCACCGTCGACCACGGCTTGCAGGACGGCTCCACCGAGCGCGCCGAGGCGGTGGCCGCCTGGGGCCGCGAGGTCGGGTTCTCGTCGACGACAGTGGTGCCGGTGGAGGTGGCCAGGCGCCCAGGTGGGCCGGAGGCGGCCGCCCGGGAGGCCCGCTACGAGGCATTGGCCGAGGCGGCCCAACAGCAGAACGCGGTAGCGGTGCTGACCGGGCACACCCGCGACGACCAGGCGGAGACGGTGCTGCTCGCCCTTGCCCGGGGCGCCGGCCCCCGCGGGTTGGCCGGGATGCCCGCCCGGCGGGAGTTGGACGGTGTGCCGCTGCTGCGCCCTCTGCTGGAGATCAGCCGGGACCAGACGCGGGCCGCGTGCGCCGTGCTGGGGCTGAACCCATGGCAGGATCCGCACAACGCCGACCCGTCGTACGCCCGGTCCCGGGTGCGGGCCGACCTGCTGCCGGCGCTGGTACGCGCGCTCGGTCCCGGCGTGGTGGACAACCTCGCGCGTACCGCCCGGCTGGTGGCGGCCGACAACGCCGCGCTGGACGAGTTGGCGCAAACGGCACTGGCGGCGGTCCGGCACCCTGCCGGCGGCCTGTCGGTGCCGGAGCTGGTCGGCCTGGTTCCCGCCGTGCGCGGCCGGGTGCTGCACTCCTGGGCTCGTGAGCTGGGCGCCCTGCCGGGGGCGCTGTCGCACCGGCACGTCGCCGCGCTGGACGCGCTGGTCACCGACTGGCACGGCCAGGGCCCGACCGATCTGCCGGGCGGTGTCCGGGTGCTCCGCCGCGCCGACCGACTGTCACCCGTCACCCCGGGCTGAGTCCTGGTCAGGCGCTGTGCGCCCGGTCCCGGAAGGTGGTCCGGTAGCTGTGCGGGGTCGCTCCGACCCGGCGGCTGAAGTGGTGCCGCAGCGCCGCCGCGTCGCCGAAGCCGGCCTGGTCGGCGACCGCCTCCACGCTCAACGGGGTCTCTTCGAGCAGCCGTCGGGCGAGGAGCACCCGCTGGTTGGTGAGCCAGTCGTGCGGGGTGGTGCCGGTCTCGGCGCGGAAACGGCGGGCGAACGTGCGAGGCGCCATTCCGGCGCGGGCGGCCAGCTCTTCCACGGTGATCGCCCGGTCCAGGTGACCCATCAGCCACTCCAGCACCGGCTCCAGGGTGGGCGCCTCGGGTGCCTTCGGGATGGGGGCCTCGACGTACTGGGACTGACCGCCGTCGCGGTGCGGCGGGACCACCATCCGCCGGGCCAGTCGGGTCGCGGTGGCCGAGCCGTGCTCCTGACGGATCAGGTGCAGGCAGGCGTCGATGCCGGCCGCGGTGCCTGCACTGGTGAGCAGGCGACCGTCCTGGACGTAGAGCGAGTTGCAGCGCACCCGGGCGAGCGGGTGGCGGCGTTGCAGCTCGTCCACGTACCGCCAGTGGGTCGTGCACTCCCGGCCGTCGAGCAGGCCGGCCTCGCCGAGCAGGAAGGCGCCCGAGCAGACGCTGAACAGGTGCGCCCCGCGCGCGTCGGCTCGGCGCAGCGCGTCCAGCACCGGGCCGGGAACGGTGGTGCCCTGGCTGTGCGCGGGGATGGCCACCAGGTCGGCCTCGTCGACCGGGCCGAGGTCGGCGTGCGGGGTGAGGTGGAAGCCGGACGACGTACGCACCGGAGCACCGTCGGGGCTGCACACCTGGAAGCGGTAGCCGGGGAAACCGTCGGCGGTGCGGTCGGTGCCGAACACCTCGGCGAGCACGCCGAGCTCGAAGGGGGCGACCTGGTCGAGAGCGAGAACGGCGATGGACCGCAGCATGTGACGAGGGTAACCCGATGGGTGGCAGTAAATCGATGACCAATGGCATTGCTGCCACTGTCCGGTCGGCGTGAGTGGTCGCAGACTGGTCTCAGTCCGGTGCGCACCGGCGGCGAAACCGACAGCAATCATGCGAAAGCGAGCGCCGCCATGGAGTTCCTGTTCTTCCTCCTGTTCCTCGTCCTGCTCGTCGCCGCCTCGGCCGCCGGCCTCACCGCCGACAGCCACGACTCGGCCGACTGGAAGCCCACTGACGACGGCCGCCGCTGGCGGTCACGCACCAACTGATGTGATTAGCGTAATTTGCCGAGAAAATCCCTGGCGGGACCGCGCCAAAAGGTGCGGCCCCGCCGACGGAGGCCATCCGACGTACGGCAGGCTAGGAGTCATGGCTGACGGCTCCTGGTACGACGCCGACATCGACCACGTGATCATCTCGGAGGCGCAGATCCGCGAGAAGACGGCGGAGCTGGCCAAGCAGGTCTCCGCCGACTACTCCCACGTGACTGACGGCCTGCTGCTGGTGTGCGTACTCAAGGGCGCGGTGATGTTCATGGCGGACTTCGCCCGGGCGTTGGGCCGCAACGGTCCGCCGGCCGAGCTGGACTTCATGGCCATCTCCTCCTACGGCCAGGGCACCACCTCCTCCGGGGTGGTCCGCATCCTCAAGGACCTGGACCGGGACATCGCCGGCCGGCACGTGGTGGTCGTCGAGGACATCGTCGACTCCGGGCTCACCCTCTCCTGGCTGCTGCGCTACCTGGAGTCGCGTTCGGCGGCCAGCGTCGAGGTGGTCGCGCTGTTCCGCAAGCCGGACGCGGTCAAGGTGCCGGTCCCGGTGAAGTACGTCGGCTTCGACATCCCCACCGAGTTCGTGGTCGGGTACGGCCTGGACTTCGGTGAGCGCTACCGGGAGCTGCCGTACGTCGGCGTGCTCAAGCCCGAGGTCTACGCCCGCTCCTGACGCGGGACGC
This sequence comes from Micromonospora sp. C81, assembly GCF_018070425.1. Classification (NCBI taxonomy): domain Bacteria; kingdom Bacillati; phylum Actinomycetota; class Actinomycetes; order Micromonosporales; family Micromonosporaceae; genus Micromonospora; species Micromonospora sp. C81. The sequence goes on along the minus strand of NZ_JAGPXS010000002.1, from coordinate 438,735 downwards.
GAGCTGTCGGGGCGACCCGGCGGCGTCGTGAGGCAAACTCGCATCGGCATCCATCAAGCCGACGTTCAGCGCGCTCTCAGCTCTTGCGGTTACCGTGGACCACGGTGGCCCGGAGGTAACTCCGCGCTCGACCCCCTCGACCGCGTGACCGGGCGTTCAGGTGGCCGGGCAGGACTCCCCGCCACGCCGGTTCCTACCCGGACCCGCCGTACGTTCGGTGCCGGGCTGGTGGGCCTGCCCACGGTGCGTGCCGTCGATCCCGAAGGTGCGCCTGGTGCGGAGGCTCGCAAGCTCGCTCCTCGCGTACGCGCGGCTTTTGATGGTGCACGACTGCGGGGCTCGCAAGCTCACTCCTCGCGTACACGGTGTACCGTCGAATGACCGCGGCGCGGCAGTTTCGCGCCTCGGGGTCGAGGCCGGCCCGCACGGCGGCTCCGGCTGCCGCTCACCGCGGCGACACCATCAGACGGTCAGGACGTCGATCAGGAGGATGCGGGCGCCCCGGCGCTCGACAACAGTATGGAACGTACGCGTTTCTTCCGCCGACCGGTGGTCTGGATCATCCTGGTCATCCTCGGCGCCGTTGTGCTCAGTCAGCTGTTCACCGCTGGTCCCAGCTACCACCGCGTGGACACTTCCGTTGCGCTCGATCAGCTGCACACCGCCAAGATCAACAAAGTTGTCTTCCAGGACAAGGAGCAGACGCTCCAGCTCGACCTGGCCCAGAAGACCAAGTTCGGTAAGACCGAGACCAACAAGATCGAGGCTCAGTTCCCGTACCAGGCTGGCGACCAGATCTGGAACGAGGTGCTGGACGCCAAGGCGAACAACCGGGTCACCGGCCCGGCCGACGCCAAGGTCTCGTCGGACAGCATCTGGGTGAGCCTGCTGGTCAACCTGCTGCCGATCGCGCTGCTCGTGCTCCTGCTGCTGTTCTTCATGTCGCAGATGCAGGGCGGCGGCTCCCGGGTGCTCAACTTCGGCAAGTCCAAGGCCAAGATGATCACCAAGGACACTCCGAAGACGACCTTCGCGGACGTCGCGGGTGCCGAGGAGGCCGTCGAAGAGCTGTACGAGATCAAGGACTTCCTGCAGAACCCGGCGAAGTACCAGGCCTTGGGCGCCAAGATCCCGAAGGGCGTGCTGCTGTTCGGCCCGCCCGGCACCGGCAAGACGCTGCTGGCCCGCGCGGTCGCCGGCGAGGCCGGGGTGCCCTTCTACTCCATCTCCGGCTCCGACTTCGTGGAGATGTTCGTCGGCGTCGGCGCCAGCCGGGTCCGTGACCTGTTCGAGCAGGCCAAGACGAACGCCCCGGCGATCGTCTTCGTCGACGAGATCGACGCCGTCGGCCGGCACCGTGGCGCCGGCATGGGCGGCGGCCACGACGAGCGGGAGCAGACGCTCAACCAGCTGCTCGTCGAGATGGACGGCTTCGACACCAAGGGTGGAGTCATCCTGATCGCGGCCACCAACCGGCCGGACATCCTCGACCCGGCGCTGCTGCGCCCGGGCCGGTTCGACCGGCAGATCCCGGTGGACGCCCCCGACATGGAGGGCCGCAAGGCAATCCTGCGGGTGCACGCCAAGGGCAAGCCGTTCACGCCCGACGTCGACCTCGACGCGGTGGCCCGTCGCACGCCGGGCTTCAGCGGCGCCGACCTGGCCAACGTGATCAACGAGTCGGCCCTGCTCACCGCTCGTAAGGAGCAGCGGGCGATCACCAACGACTCGCTGGAAGAGTCGATCGACCGGGTGGTCGCCGGTCCGCAGCGACGGACCCGGGTGATGAGCGACAACGAAAAGAAGATCACCGCGTACCACGAGGGTGGGCACGCGCTGGTCGCCTGGGCGCTGCCGCACGCCGCGCCGGTGCACAAGGTGACGATCCTGTCGCGTGGCCGCTCGCTGGGCCACACCCTGGTGCTCCCGACCGAAGACAAGTACACCCAGACCCGCGCCGAAATGATCGACACCCTGGCGTACGCGCTGGGCGGCCGGGCCGCCGAGGAGCTGGTCTTCCACGAGCCGACCACCGGTGCCGGCAACGACATCGAGAAGGCCACCCAACTGGCCCGCGCGATGATCACCCAGTACGGCATGAGTTCCAAGCTCGGCGCCATCAAGTACGGCACCAGCGGAGACGAGCCCTTCCTCGGTCGCAACATGGGCCACGAGCGGGACTACTCCGACTCGGTGGCCGCCGAGATCGACGGCGAGATGCGGGCACTGGTCGAGCTGGCGCACGACGAGGCCTGGGAGATCCTGGTGGAATACCGGGACGTCCTGGACAACATCGTGCTCGAGCTGATGGAGAAGGAAACCCTCTCCACGGCCGACATGGCGCGGATCTGCTCCCGGGTGGTCAAGCGCCCGCCGCTGGCTCCGTACAACGGCTTCGGCAAGCGCCAGCCGTCCACCGAGCCGCCCGTGCTCACCCCCGCGGAGAAGGACAAGCTCAAGGCGCAGGCCGAGGCTGACGGCGCGCAGGCGTCCGTCGGTGGCGGGGCGCCGTCCAACAACTCGGACGGCACGCACTGAGCAACGACCCGACGGCCAGCTCCCCCCACCGGGAGCTGGCCGTCTCCGCGACCGAACCCGACGACGAGCTCGACTTCGTGGCCGCGCGGCTGATCAGCGGCAAGCTGACCGGCCGCCCGGTCGAGGACGCCGTCGACCTCGGCCGGATCGAGAAGGCCGTCCGCGAGATCCTGATCGCCGTCGGTGAGGACCCGGACCGCGACGGGCTCCAGCAGACCCCGGCCCGGGTCGCCCGCGCGTACGCCGAACTCTTCGCCGGCCTGCGGGTCGACCCGGCTCAGGTGCTCAGCACCACCTTCGAAGCCAACCACGAAGAGCTGGTGATCGTTCGGGACATCGACGTGATGAGCCTCTGTGAGCATCACCTGTTGCCGTTCCGCGGCAGCGCGCACATCGGCTACATCCCCGGCCCGGACGGGCGGATCACCGGCCTGTCCAAGCTGGCCCGACTGGTCGAGGTCTTCGCCCGTCGACCCCAGGTGCAGGAGCGGCTCACCTCGCAGGTCGCCGACCTGCTGATGAGCAAGCTCGCCCCACGCGGCGTCGTCGTCGTGCTGGAGTGTGAGCACATGTGCATGGCGATGCGCGGCATCCAGAAGTCCGGTGCCAAGACCATCACCTCAGCCGTGCGCGGCATCCTGCAGACGGACTCCAAGTCGCGGGCCGAGGCGATGGCGCTGATCATCCCCCGCTGACACCCCTGGACACACCACGGCCGGCCGACCCCCTCCCGGGACGGCCGGCCGTTTCCGTTGCTGCCCGTCCTCCCGGGAGACCTCGGTGGGTCAGCCGGCCAGCAGGGCCAGCAACAGGCCTGCCGTGACCAGCACCGCCGGCACCAGGCACACCAGCGCACCGAAGCGCACCGTACGGTCCAGCCGCTCGGCGGGGCCCACACGGAACAACCGACCGATGCCCACCCACCCGGCGACGAACGCGACCGCCGGCATCGGCAGCCCGCAGATCAACGCCGCCACACTGGCCGGCCCGATCCCCGTGGCCGCGTACACCGCGACCTGGATCAGCGGCACCACCAGCGCGAACGGCCCGTACACCAGGAGGTTGCGGGCACGCGCCGGCCACGACCCCGGCCGGAACCGGCCGCGCGCAGCCAGGGCCGCGTCCGCCGCCTCGGCCCGACCCCGCGCGGCCCGCAGCGCCGCCAACACCGCAGCCGGGCCGCCCGCCATCGACCGGGCCGCCTCGGTCAGCTCCGGCGGCGACGGCACCAGGGAGATCGCCGGTACGCCCAGCTCCCGCAGAAGTTCCTGCTGACTCGCGAGCCCACTACGGACCACCGTCAGCTCTTCCCGGGCAGCCTCCGCCGACCGGGCCTGCTCACCCGCTGCGGCAGCCGCGCTGCGGCGTACCCCGTCCAGCTGACGTGCCGCGGCCAGATACTCACCCCAGGCCGCGCCGGGCTCGACCGCCGTCGGCGTGGCGTCTCCGCCCGCCGCAGCGGCCCGCTGCCGCCCCGGCCCGGTCACCGTCGCGTTCGGACCCATCTCGACACCCCCGCTCGCGTCACCGGATCAGCCGGCCTCGTCGGCGAACGGCACCAGGACCCTGCCCCGCTCGTCCGGGCCGTCCCAGAGCACCGCCCGGTCGGGGCGGGCCCGCCACTCCACCGGCCGCCCGAAGACCGGAGTGAGCTGCGCGACCGGCACGTCCAACACGACCACGGCGGCAAGCTTGTCGACCTCGCCCGCCGGCTCGAACAGCGCGGCGAACGGCGGCACCGCCCGCCACCAGCCCAGCAGGTGTCTGCCGGCCGGAGGCCCGTCCCGCAGGAGCGCCCGCAGCCGGTCCACCGGCAGCTCCCGGGGACCCGGCCGGTCCAGGCCGAAGACCACCAGGTACGTCGGCAACTCGTCGGCCGGGTCCGCGAGCAGCGTCGGCAGATCCACCATCTCGGCCGAATGCCGGGCCGCCAACTCGGCCGTCAACGCCTCCGCCAGCGCTCGGGAGCCCGGGTCCGGTGCCGCCACCAGGAAACGGGCGGTGCCCGGCGGGTGATGGTCGGCGGTGCTCCGGGCCGCCGTGACCAGCAGCCCGCCCGCTGCGACACCCGACCCCAGCACCGCCAGGTTGCGCCCGGCCGCAGGCCCCAACGGCACGGCGACCGTCGAGCGGGTCACGTCCACCGCACGACCCAGCAGAGCGGCCGGACCGTGGGCTTGCCCCGCCAGGGCCGCCCGGTGTCGCGGATCGTTGCTCAACAGGGGTCGGGCGTAACCGGCGAAGACCACAGGTGGCACCGAACCGGCCGGCCGGGCCGCCCACAGCTCGTGCCGCAGCGCCTCCACCACATCCGGGTGGTCCTGCGGGTCGGGGTGACGGATCAACCGTTCGTGACCTCGGATCGCACCCCGGGGACCACCGAGCCCACCAGCGGTGTTGACCACCGCGCTGCCCACCGGCAGACCAGCCGCCGAATCATTCGTCGGCTCCAACACCGGGCTGCCACCCGGCAACGCCACCCGCACCGGGAACTGCCCGAGCACCGAATCCCGGTGACCGGCATCCGCGCGGGCACTCAACCCCAGCTCACCCGCACCGGCCAGCACCAGATGCACGCCGTACGCCCGACCGGCCCGGGCCAGCCCGTCCAACTGCGCCGCCACCTCGGCCGCCAACCGGTCCCGTTCGGCGAAGAGCAGCGGCACATTGTCCAACACACAGACGATTCGCGGCAGCTGCCGATGCTGACGCAACTCCGCGAAGCGCTGCCCGCCAGCCCGCGCACCGGCCTCCGTCCGCCGCTGCACCTCTGCCGTCAGCTCGTCGAGCAGATCCCGGACGTACTCCCGGTCGGCGGCCATCGCGGCAGCGCGCACCTGCGGAATCCACGACCGGTCGCGCTCGGTCTGCAGGAACTCCACGAAGGACTCACCGTCACCGAGATCCACCAGGTAGAGCGCCAGATCGTCCGGGCCGTACCGGGCAGCCAGACCGAGCAACGCGGTGGTCAGGAACGCCGCGCGACCCCCGGCGGACCGGCCGCTCACCAGCCAGTGCGGAGTCAGCTCGGTGAAGCCCAACGGCACCGACCGGCCCCCGGCATCACCGACCGTGGTCGTCAACCCGTCCGCGGAACTCGACTCCCACAGCCGCTCACCCGTCGGCGGCAACAGGGCCGCCAACCCCAACCGGGAACCCGCCTCCACCTGCTCGGCGAGCCGCCGACAGACCGCATCGACCAGCTCAGCCGGCGGGTCCGACTCGACGAAGACCGGTGAGTTCAACCCACCCGGCGGATCGGCGCCCGGCCCGGCGAAGGACGCCCCCGGCGGATCACCGAGCAACGCGTACGCGTTGCGCAGCACCAACGAGGTGGTGTGCGGCAGCGGCGCCCGGGCCGAATACGGGCCGGCCGGCGGCCAGCCCGCCACCACCAGGTGCAGCCCCGCCGCAGGCCCCTGCTCGGCCAGCGCCTCGATCCGCGCCAGATCACTCGGACCGGTCGAATCCGGCAGCGCCGCGACCACCAACAACAACGTCCGGTCGTGGCGGCGTCGCCCGCTCGCACCCGGCGTGACCCACTGCTCCGCCTCGGTCAGCACCGCACGCAGACTCGTCACGTCCACCGCCGGCGGCGGCAGCAGGCCAGCATCAGCGAGCGCACCGAACGGCGTCAGCACGACACCCGTGGCATCCACCGCGCGAATCAACAGCGCACCCGCCGGTGCCGCGCCCAACAACCGCAGGAGTACGGCCCGGAGCAACCCCGCCACCCGCGGCTCCCGGGCGTCAGCGTCCACGCTCAGATGCCCGGTGCCGACCAGTGGCACCAACGCGGGAAAACGGGCGTCGTCCAACGGCGCCGCCGTGCCGACCCGGACGAACGGCGGCGGACAGTCACCCGCCGGAGTGTCCACGGTGAGCGAGTCCAGAGCCGCGCCCGACCAACCCGGCGCGAGTCGTGCCGCAACCTCCCGCAGGCGGTCGGCCACCTCGTACTGGCGGCGCTGATCAGCCGGAGCGGGTCGGGTCTCGTCCAGGATCCCGGCGGCTGCGGTGGCGACGGCCGCCGCCCGTCGGTGCAGAGCTGCGGCGCGGTTCGTACGTGCCTTCGGACCGGCCACCGCGTCCACCCCCTCTGCCCGAGGTTGGCAACCCCTCCCGAGCAGAGACGGTATCCCAGCCGGGTCCGCTCCTCCGGGAGGTGCCCCGGCGATGCGCCAGGGATGTCGTGGATCTCACCGGTGGGGAGGGGTCCGTCACGATCCGCTGGATCTGAGGCTATTGGCTCCGAGGCGTCCAGCCGATAACTTCAGGAGGTGGAATCAGTGCAGCCCCCCGCCGGTTCCCAGGTCTCCCGCGTACCGGCCCAACGGACACCGTCCGAGCAACTGCCGCCGGCCCCACCGACGCCGGCGCCGCAGCCGCCGCGCCGCCGAATGCGGACGGTGCTCACGGTCGTGGCTGGGGTGCTGGCGCTGCTCTGCGTGGGCGGGGTCATTGCGGGATATGTGCTGTACAACCGAGCGGCGGCACCGGATCGCAGCGCACCCGACGTGGCGGTGGACAACTACCTGCGCGCATTCCTCGTGGATCGCAACGACGCAAGGGCCGCTCTCTACACCTGCGAGCGCGGGGCGCAGTTGGAGGCACTGGACGCCCTGCGGGCCGACCTTCTCGAGCGTGAGAAGCGTTTTGCCGTAACGATTTCTGTCAGCTGGGCGAGACTCAACGACCAGAAGCAGGGCGACAACGCTGCTGTCGAGGTCACATTGATCATTTCCGCTCGTGTAGACGGTATAAATCAAAGCGATCGTCAGCCCTGGCGGTTCGAAACAAAGAACGATGATGGGTGGCGAGTCTGCGGCGGCACGCGGGCCAGCTGACTCTCACTCGATCCACAACAGATGGACCGGGACCTCCAGCGTGGTGGGTGACTGACCGCGCCAAGCCCAGCGATACCACTCCACCTCGGGCGTGATCCGGACGCAGATGTCCCCTTCGGCACCGGAGTAGGTCTCGGTGACCGCTCGCAGGTCGCGGTGCTCCAGACCGCCCTCGACGTGCACGACCCGGCGCCCGGTGACGGCGTCCGCCTCGAAGACCGGTGTGGGGGTCCGGTGCGCCGGACCGTCCAGCGAGACCAGCCGGATTCCGGTGTCCCGACCACCTTCCGAGTCAACCTGCCTGCCGACCGTCTCCACCCAGACCCGCTCCACCGGCACCAGCGGCGCGAACACCTCGACCTGGTCGGCCTCGGCGCGGTACCACTCGTGCTCGGGGATCACCGGCACGTAGGTCCTGGCGCTCTGCACCACCCGGTCGTCCGCGCGCAGGTCGCCGCGCCAGCCCAGCCCTGGCAGCCCGACGAGAACCCGGCGCCCGCGGAGCTCCACCCGCTCGGTGGCGGGGACGATGGTCAGCGGACGGGGTGGCCGTGGTGCCCAGTCGGGCTGGTCGGCGAACGGGTCCGGCAGCGGTCCGGTCATCCCCGTGGCGGTCTCACTCGGCGGCGCGCAGCGGGGCACCCCGTGCGCGCATGAACGGGACCGGATCGACCGCGCCCCGGCTGGACCGGTCGTTGCGCAGGTGTACCTCGAAGTGCAGGTGCGGCCCGGACGAGTTGCCGCTGCTGCCAACCTGCCCGATGACCTCACCGGCCGGGACGATCTGATGCAGTCTGACGCGCGGCTGAACCACCATGTGGCAGTACCGGGTGATGTAGCCGCCAGCGTGCAGCAGGTCGACGTACCAACCGCAGCCGCCCTTGTCGGGGTACCCGTCCACGTCGCAGTCCCGCCGGCCCCTGTTGTCCGGGTCGCAGCGGGCGACCAGCACACGACCGGCTGCGGCGGCGCGAATCTCGGTGCCCTTGGCCGCGCCGATGTCCACCCCGTTGTGGCTGGGCCGGCTGGCGGTGCGGAAGCCGGAACCGACGTCGCCAGGGATCGGCGCGGTCCAGCCGGAGGCAGCAATCTCGCCACGCTCGGCCGCGTCGCACACCGCCTTGCCGTTGATCTCGACGGTGCGGGCCGCCCCACCGGCCAGCGCATCCACGATCTTGCTGGCCAGCTCCTCGTGCTTGGCGTACGCGTCCGGATAGGCGCTGATCTGAACCTGCTGCGCCACCACCGTCAGCGGTCGGCGTTGCCAGCTCCGGACCTTGACGAGCTTCTCGTAGAACTTGCCAGCTGTGTACGAGGGGGTCATCCGCTCGGCGACCGAGCCCCACCCCGGCCGCTGCTGGAACAGGCCCAGCGAGTCGTGGTCCGCTCCGACGCCCTCGTGTGGCAGGGCCAGGGACTCGGGCACGTCACTGTTCGCCAGGTTGCGCAGCGCGGACTCCTGCATCGCGGTCGCCAGCGCGATCACCCAGCCCCGGGAGGGCACCCCCAGGTCCTGGCCGACCTTGATGATGATGGCGGCGTTGCGGACCTGTGCGTCGCCGTACTCGGTGAACCGCGGCAGCTCGCCCATGATGTCCACCGGGCGGATCGGGCCGCAGCCGAAGCCTGCCAAGGAGTCCCCGTCCTCACCGTCGCCGCCGAGCCCACTGAGGAAGAACGCCGCAGTACCCCCGGTGCAGCAGAGGAGGAGCAGCACACCGGTGAGGATGCTGGCGATCACGCCGATCCGCACCGACTGCCGGCTGGCGCCGATCATGGCCGTTCCCAATCCACCACGTCGACCAGCCAGCCGCCATCCGCAGCCACCAGTTCCAGCCGCAGTCGGCCGTTGTCGAGCGGCAGTAGTACCTCGACGAACGTCTCGGTGCGCGCCCGCACCGACGGTGCGCCGCTGACCTTCTCGGCCGGGACGCCCTCGGGATCAACACCGGCGAGCTTCTCGGTCAGCGCCGGTGTGGACAACGGCTTGAGGCCGTCCTGCCACTGCTCAGCGGTCATTCCAGGTCGGCCGAGCCAGGCTGCGGCAAAACGGTCGGAGGTCTGCTCCGGCGTGCCGGCGCCGGGCGACGTCACGGGTGACGGTGGCGCCGGGCTAGTGAGCACGCCATCGTCGCCAGCCGTCGGGTCCACGGTGGTGATCGGCCGGTTCGGCCGGTTACTCAACCCGTCCGCCGGAGCGGCCGGGTCGGAGATCAGCCGTGCCGCCCCGAGCACACCGAGGACGATCACCGCGATGACCAGTGCCACTCCCAGCCGGGACCGCAGCGCTCGGGTGAAGAGAAACTCCAGGGCCCGTCGCATCGCCGTCACCGTGCCTCTGAGCGCACCCGGGGTCCGGTCCGGTCCGGCGTGCGCTCAGAGGAGCCCGGACGGTAGACCACGAACGACGGGTTCTCGGCCGGCACGTCCGGCTCGGTCCACGTCGCCGGCAGCCGGCGACGAGGTTGGGGGGCGACCGGACGACCTCGGCCTCTGGTCTCCTCCGCCGGTGCCTCGTCGGGCCGTTCCCGGCCGTCGGGTCGCCCGGCGCCAGCACGCTGGCCCTCGGCAACAACCGTCGGCGTGGAGACCGGGTCCTCCCGGCGGGCCTCCGGGCGCAGCCGGGTCTGCTCCGCGTTCGGCGACCGTCGACGCCCACCCACCGGTTCGGCCGTGCCACCCGGCTCGGCCACGTCCAGTCGCGCGGCTGTCCGCATGTCCCGGAAGAACCGGCGGTGCCAGGACCCGGCGGAGCTGACCGCTTCGCTGCTGTCCTTGCCGCCGAGTTGGGTGATTCGCCGGTACGGCCGCAGCAGCAGCCAGCCGACCACGCCGCAGAGCCAGACCAGCACCACCTGGAGCCAGCCCGGCAGGGTGGGCGTGCTCATGATCAGGTCGACAGCGAACAGATAGATGGCAGCCCCGGTGCCGAAGATGGCGATGTTGAAGACGGCGGCCACGACCGCGTTCGCCAGCCGGCGCAGCCCAGCACTGGCCGGCCGGAGCAGACCGACCGTGCCGAGGATGGGTGCCGCGATCACCGCCCACCGGAAGATGAGGAAGCCCAGCAGAACCAGCAACGACGCAGTCAGGTCGAACATCGCGAACAGAAACGCGGCCAGCACCGCGATGAATCCCGCGCCCACGCGATCCATGTCCCGCACACCCTGGAGATACTCGTACGCCTCCGGGTCCTCGGTCTGGATCTGCTGGGCCACCCGCGCCCACTGCTGCTGCTTCGCCTTGATCGTCGCCTCCCGGGTAGCCGGGTTGGCGCGCAGCTTCTCTGCCTCGTCCCAGGAAAGCGCCTTCGCGTCGTACAAGGCTGGGCCGTACTTGCGAGCGGTCTCGCTGTCGGCGGAGCCGAGTACTCCACGCAGCCAGTTCCGGTAGAGCATCGCCTCGGTGGCGGTGTCACTGGCTCGCACAGCGGGTGGCCGCTTGTCCACACAAGCGTCTGGGTTAGGGACGACGCAACGGTCCGGTGGGGTGTCTCGGGCCGCAGGACCGACGGCGTCATGCACCACACCCAACGTGGTGACCAGCGTGCCGTCCGCGATGTTCGCCGACTTGACCGGCCAGGCGGCCAGTGCCGTGACCGCGACCATCACGAGCAACGCCCAGCCCGCGGTGGTCATCGCGTTACTCATGTCCGACTGGCGGGAGCGCCAGAGCAGATAAAGCCCCACCACGCAGAGGGTGACGATGCCGAAGACGCTGAAGACCTTTTGGTACACGGCCTTGGTTGCCTGCTCGACCAGCGGATCGGCCCAACCCCACATCGAACGCGGATCCCAGGCCCGCTCTCGCAACGCGTTCGAAGCGCCGACGATCGCGGTGGCGATCATAAACTCCCCGTTCGCCACAGTGGTGGTGAACTTGTAGTCCGGATGCAGGACCGACGACGCGCAACCGCCCGGGATGTCGTAGGTCGGGTAGCTGTAGCCGGCGTAGCCGTAGTCGCTGTAAAGCCCCTTCGGCCCGAGTTCCTTGGCGGAGTCTGGCCGGCCGGCGAACCAGCCGGCGAGTCCAGAGTCCGGCGTGCCGGGGGTCGGCGCGTTACGACACTTGACCTCGTCCTCACTGACCGCTTGGAGCTTTCCCACGCAGGCCCGGAAGTCGGCCTGCCACTCGGCCGTGGTGCAGAGGTCGGCGCGGGCCTGGGCCACGGGCGGTGCGGCGGCTGCGGCTTCCGCTCCGATCAGCGGCCAGCTGAGTGAGGCCCCGGCCAGTACGCCGAGGGCGAGCAGGAACGACACGATCCTCGCTCGGGCCCTCGCCATGTCACGCCTCCAGATCCGGCAGGGGGATGCTCGGCAGCACTCCGGCCGCCGCGGCGATCGCGGCGGGCGTCGTGTCGAGGTGGTCCAGGAGCCCTTCGACGTACGAGACGTCGACGCGGACCTTCTGCACCCGCCCGTCGACGTCGCGCATCACGAACTCTCGGAAGCCGAGCCGGTTGGACGAGCTGGTGTCGGCGGCGGAGAGTGAGGCGAGGGTGGCTTCGTACCCGTCGTTGACGGGCACCCGCAGCAGTCGTAGTGCTTCGGAGGCGATCTCGGCGTCCTCGGCGATCCGGCCGACGAAGACGGTGGAGACGAGGTTCTGCACGTCGAGGCCGAGGATGTCTTTGGGGTTCTGCGAGGCGACCAGCGCGGCGAGGTTCCACTTGCGGGAGTCGCGGGCGAGCCGGACCAGGAATGAACGCCCGGACCGCCAGCCCTCCATGAAGTGCGCCTCGTCCAGGCCGACGAGCTTGCGCGACGACATCGAGCCGCCGTAGCAGCGGCGTACGGCGAGCCGGTGCGCGGTGTGCAGCATCGGCAGGGCCAGTGCCTCCTCGGCTGACCAGTACTCCCGTTCGATCTTGAGGTCGGGCAACCGCAGCCCGGCCATGGTGATCACGGTGAGTGCGGCGTCGGCGCCGAGCAGCCCTTCCGGTGGCCGGCCGAAGAAGAGCATGGCCAGGGGCATCTCGGCGGTGTCCAGCAGGAGGTTGGCCAGCTCCTTGCCGGCGTCGTCGTCGAGGCGCCCGAGGCAGCTCACGACGTCGTCCAGGGTGGACGTCTCCTCGGCGGGGACCTGACGGACCGCGTGCCGGAACAGGGTGGCGGTCGACGCCTCCCGGGCGACCTGCGGCGGAACGAGCATCATGCAGATGTCCTGGACCAGCATTCGCCGTTCGGCCCGCGCGTTGGAGACCGCGATCTCGAACTCCCGGTCACCGGCGGCCCCGGCGCCGAACTCGCTGCGCAGTGGCGTCGGGATGAGCGAGTAGGGCGCCAGGGTGCCGTGCTCCGAGCCGGTCAGGTTCAACACCCGGGAGTACGGCCGTAGTTCGGGCATGGCACAGAGTCGGGCCAGCGGCCCGGACGGGTCGAGCAGGGTCACCTGGACACCTCTGCGGGCGGCCAGGTAGCCCAGCGCGCCGAGCAGGGTGGACTTTCCACCGCCCGGTTCGGCGACGAAGACAGCGAGCCCGGAGCGTTCCCGGACCTCCATGGGGAAGTGCAGGTCGAGGAAGACGGGGCGGCGGCAGGTGCCAGCGGTCCGGCCGATGAGGTCGCCCCGCCGGTCGCCCACGTTCGATGCGGCCTGGGGGAGTGCGGCGGCCAGCAGCGGCACCGGCATGCGGCGAACGTAGCCGGTGTTGGCGATCGGCTCGCCGGGGATGAACTCGCGGGCCAGCCAGTCCTGGTTCTTCGGGTGTTGCAGCGAGATGCGCAGCTCCCGGGAGTAGAGCTGGATGAGCCGGCGGGCCCGCTCCATGCACTCCTCCCTGGTCCGGCCGCCGACGGCGATCCGGTGCCAGCCGTGCGCACGGGCCGAGTCGACCGGCAGGCCGGTGGTCATCTCGTCGCCGATCACCAGCGCCCGCTTGGCCAGTCGCTCCAGCTCCGGCGGTGCGTCGATGCCGTGCTCGGCGTAGTCGAGCTGCTGGGAGCGGATCATCCGTAGCCGGTGTTCCAGGTTACGGAAGGAGTCGCCGGAGCCGAGGATGTCGACGCGGGTGGAGATCTCCATCGGCCAGGGCAGACGCTCGTGGAAGTGCAGCCAGGGCTCGTGCCGTTCCGGGATCTCCAGCGGCTCCATCCGGCCGACCGCGAGCACGGCCACGTGCCGTTCCTCGCCGGTCATCCGGTTGACCAGCTTGACTGTGGAGCCGTACGGGGTGCGGTAGCGCTCGACCTGCTCGGTCAGGGCGAGCAGGTCACCGCGCTCCCACTGGCCGTTGGTCACCGGGGAGAGCCGCCCGGGGGGTGCCATGCACAGCGCCACCGAGCGGTAAAGCAGCCATTCGAGCTCCTGTGCGGTGACCCGTCGGCCGCGCATGCCGAACGCGCCGAGCACCTCGTCGAACTGCTCCACGGTGCGGCCCAGCTTGCGGCGTTCGCCGTCGGCGGTGCCCCGACCGAAGGTGCGCAGCAGGCGTTCGGTGAGCGAGTCACCGAGGGATCGGCGGGCGAAGGTGACACCGAGGTAGGTCTGGCCTTCGGCGTGGTTGACCGCCATCAGGTGCCGCTGGGCGGCGACCAGGTGGTCCGCCCAGCCGGTGGTGCCGGGAACGTCGGCGAGCGGTGCGGCGGTGTGGGCGTCGATGGTGCGCGCCCACTCGTCGGCGGGGAACGGCCGGGTGGTACGGCGCAGGTGGAGCCGGAAGCCGGCCAGGCCGGCGTACTGCTCGGAGATCGCCGACAACAACGCTTCGCGTTCGGCGTCCGGGCGGAACGCCCAGCGAACCTCGGGCAGCCAGTACCAGGCGGTGACCGTGTTGGGAGTGAAGGTCAGGTGACCGGCGATCTCGGTGATTGCCAGCTCGACCGACGGGTCCCGGTCACCGAACTTGATCTTCGGGGCGCGGATCCGGGTCGGCTTGGTCGGCCGGTCCTGGCGGCTCGCACCACGTTCGCGGGGTGGGGCGACCTCTTTCCCGGCACCCTTGGGTCGCTCCGAGTCGGCGGCGCGGCGCTGGGTCCCCTCCAGAGCTGGCCGGGCCGCTCTCGCGCGGACTGCCGGGCGATCCACCGGGGCGGTTGGTCCGCCAACCGGCGACACGGGCTGGTCCACCGGTGCCGTTGGTCGACTCGACGGCGTTGCCGTCGGCCGTGCGATGGGCGCGGTGTCAGGTTGCCGGGTCGTCGGGCCGTTGGGCCTCGACCCGGATGTGCCGTCGGCGGTGACGTCGGGCTCGCGCGGCGGACGGACCATCGGCAGCCGATCGCCGGCCTGATGCGGCACCCGTGACTCGCCGCCCAGGTGAGCGCCGCCGTGTCGGGGCTCGACACTGCGGCCGCCGGCCTGGTCGTCGGGCGTCCACGGTGGCTCCAGCTCGGGAGCCGGTCGAGCTGGTGCCGGGAGCTGCTGCTGCGGGATCGCCGGCTGCTCCCGGGTGCTCGGGCCGGCCGTGACGGCCCGTGCCCCGCCGGGCCGAGCGCCGCCGAAGAGGTCCAGGAAAGGGGAGTCGATGTCGGCGTTCTCGCCGGCCGAGACCGCGCTGGGCTCGGCCGGGGGCGTCCGGCGCGGAATCGGCCGGGGCGCCTGGAACACGCCGACCGCGCCGTGGCCGGGTGACGTCACCAGCGCGGGGTCGAGCGCCACCTCGTCCTCATCCTCGGTGTAGTCGAACGAGTGCGCACGGTGACCTGCCGGTTCGGCTGGGCGGCCGGCCGGAGAACCCGGCGTGGAAGAGCGGCTCATGCGACCGCCTCAGCGACTGTGGGCACAGTGTCGCCCGCGTCGTGCGACGGACCGATCGGCGTACGCCCGGTCATGCCAGCTCCTCCCGAATCCTGATCCGGCTGCCGACCAGACGCGGATCGCGCTGCTCGATCGCCGGCTCCCGGGTGCGTCGCCAGTCGGTCAGCGCGGTGCGGATGACCACCCGCGCCGGCCGATCGGGGTCGACGTGCCGGAAGATGAACGACGTGGTCACGATGGCGAGCGCGATCTCCCAGGCCGGGAAGAGCTCGACCGTCAACGTGAACAGCCAGTGGATGAACATGTAGAGGGGGACCAGCAGCATGAAGAGCCCGTACTGGGCGTAGGGCAGGTGGACCGGAAGGGTGTAACCGGGCGGCCCGAGGTAGACCAGGCGGGCCCGGTAGATGTCGTCGTCGGTGCGCAGCCGCATCTGGTGAACGCGCCTATTCGAAGATCAGGTCGATCAGGTAATCGCCGACGAAGAAGAGTGTTGCCGCGCCAGCGATGAACGCGAGCCCGACGATGGCGATCGCGGAGCTGGTCAGCACCTTGGAGATCTCGCCCCGGCTGGCGCGACCGATGAAGATGACGCCCAGGACGGCGAGCAGGATCGGCGCGATCTTGCTGGCGAAGAAGGTGACGACACTGTTGGTGTCGATCCCCTTCGGTGCCGGCTCCGCGAGTGGAGTCGACGCCAGAGTGGAGAGCGCGTGGGCGACGCCCGAAGACGCCGTCTCCATGAGCTCGAAGGCGATCACTGGAACCTCCCCATAGCGCGGCCGGCGGTGCCGCGGCGGTGCAATGGACGAACCTGGCGGGAAATGTGCTCCACAGGGCGCAGCGTTCTTGACCCTGCGTTCGTTACTCACCACGGAGGGTGGCGAGGTTTGGGCGGTTTTCCCCCGCTTCGGCCCTCCCTCCAAGCTTCGCCATCTCGATGCTGGCCAATTCCAAAGCGTACGGGCCGCCCCGGATTGCGACAAGCCGCGGAGGGCCTGCCCGATGCTGCCCGAATGACCGATCGTACACCTGTTCTAACGAGCACGTCAGGGGTGGTGATGGGAGCCCGACCCGGGCCGGCGAACGCCGCTGCCGCGACCGGTACCGTCTAGTCGTGACCGATCTGGTGCGGGCTCCGGGCCCGGTGGTGATGGGCGTCCTCAACGTCACACCGGACTCCTTCTCCGACGGCGGACGGTACGCCGACCTCGAAGCGGCCGTCGGACACGGCGTCCGTCTGCGCGACGCTGGCGCGCACCTGGTCGACATCGGCGGCGAGTCGACCCGTCCGGGCGCCGAGCGGATCGACGCCGCGACCGAGGTCGACAGGGTCCTGCCGGTCATCCGCGAGCTGACCGCGGCGGGCGTCGCGGTCAGCATCGACACCAGCCGGGCGCGGGTGGCGGAAGCCGCCCTGGCCGCCGGTGCGGCGGTGGTCAACGACGTCTCCGGCGGGCTCGCCGACCCCGACATGGCCCGCGTGGTCCGCGACGCGCACTGCCCCTGGGTGCTGATGCACTGGCGGGGGCACTCCCGCACGATGCGCGAGCTGGCCACCTACACCGACGTGGTCGCCGACGTCCGAGCCGAGCTGGCCCAACGCATCGACGCGGCGCTCGCCGCCGGGGTGGCCGCCGACCGTCTCGTCGTCGACCCCGGCCTCGGCTTCGCCAAGACGGCCGCGCACAACTGGGAGCTCAGCGCCCGACTGCCGGAGCTGCTGGACCTCGGCTACCCGCTGCTCTTCGGGGCCAGCCGCAAGTCCTACCTCGGTGGGCTGCTGGCAGCCCCCGACGGCACCCCACGGCCGACCGCCGAGCGGGAGGCGGCCACAGTGGCCACCAGCGTGCTGGCGGTGGCCGCGGGCGCCTGGGGCGTACGCGTGCACGACGTGCGGGCCACCGCCGACGCGCTCGCCGTCTGGGCCGCGACCGGCAGCCCGCGCCTGGCCGGCGCGCACCACGACCGCCAGCAGGGCGCGCGCAGCCACCACCACCGGCAAGAGGTGCAACGATGACGACGGACCGGATCCAGCTGACCGGCCTGCGGGCCCACGGCCGGCACGGGGTGTACGACTTCGAGCGGGCGCAGGGGCAGGACTTCGTGGTCGACGCCGTCCTCGAGCTGGACCTCGCCCCGGCCGCTGCCAGCGACGACGTCACCGACACCGTCCACTACGGCGAGTTGGCCGAACGCCTGGTCGCCGTGGTGACCGGCGAGCCGGTCAACCTGATCGAGACCCTCGCGGACCGGCTCCTCGCGGTCTGCCTGGCCGACGAACGGGTCGGCGTCGCCACGATCACCGTGCACAAACCGGAGGCCCCGGTGCCGCACACCTTCAGCGACGTGGCCGTCACCATGACCCGGGCGCGTGCCCGGTGACCCGGGCCGTGCTGTCGCTCGGCAGCAACCTGGGCGACCGTCTGGAGCACCTGCGCACGGCTGTCGCCACGCTCGGCGACGCCGTGCTCGTGCTCTCCGGGGTGTATGAGACTCCACCGTGGGGCGACGCCGACCAGCCCGCGTACCTCAATGCGGTGCTGCTGGTTCAGGACGAGAGCGCGACCCCGCGCGACTGGCTGGAGCGGGCCCGCGACGCGGAGCGCGCGGCCGGTCGCGTGCGTGACCCACAGCGGCGGTTCGGGCCGCGCACCTTGGACGTGGACGTGATCGCCGTCTGGGGCGACGACGACGAGCCGGTGCTCAGCGACGACCCGGAGCTGACCCTGCCGCACCCACGGGCGCACCTGCGCGCCTTCGTGCTGCGACCGTGGATCGACATCCAGCCGTACGGTCGGCTGCCCGGTCACGGCTGGCTGACCGACCTGCTGACCACCGGCCCCGCTGCGGACGAGGCGCTGGAACTGCGTCCTCGGCCGGAGTTGGCGTTAGAGTCGACGGCATGACCGAGCGGAGCCGGCCGGCATGACGCAGGCGAAGTCCCCACCACCGGGCGGGTCGGGCCCGGACCGGTCCAGGATGGGTCCCACCCGGATCTCGACCCTGGTCGTGGCCGCCCTGGCCGCCGCGGCGGTGGCCTGGCTGCTGATCAGCACTCTCTACTACAGCGGCATCCCCCGGCTGCCCTGGCTGCCGGTGGTGACGCTGGCCGGGCTCGCCGTGCTCGAGGCGTACGCGGCGATCAACACCCGGGGCCGGATCGAGCGCAAGCCCGGCCGGGAGCCGGTCAACCCGCTGATGGTCGCCCGTTTCGTGGTGCTGGCCAAGGCATCGGCGCTGGCCGCGGCCATCTTCGCGGGGTTCTACGCGGGGCTCACCGGCTGGCTCTTCGTGGAGACCACCCGCGCCGCCCTCGACGACCGTCCGGCGGCGGCCGGGGGCCTGCTCGCCTCGCTTGCTCTGGTCGGTGCCGCGTTGTGGCTGGAGCGCTCCTGCCGGGTGCCGGAACGCCCCGACGACGAGCGTGAGCAGGACCCACGGGAGAGCCGCCCCGGCCAGCGCTGAGCAGGGGGTTACGCCCGGCTGCGGGCGCGGGTACGGTGCCTGCGATCGGGGAGCAAGGGCCGCCCCTGTTCGTCCGCGCGCCGGACCGGGGACGGCCGGCCACTGGGGAGGCGGCGTATGGGGTACGAAGAAGCTGGCCGGGACCGGTCGGCGGAACCCTCGTCGGGGGTGCCTGCCGCCGTTCTGGAGAACGTCTTCGACGACCCCACCCACGGAGAGCCCGGCCGGGATCGGATCGGCGTGCACCTGGGCTGGGAGTTCCTGCTGCTGGCCGGGCTGGTGGCCCTGGGCTGGCTGCTCTGGCAGGAAGACTCGGCTGCCCTGCGCGGCGACAACCTGCGGACGCT
This sequence comes from Micromonospora sp. C81, assembly GCF_018070425.1. Lineage (NCBI taxonomy): Bacteria > Bacillati > Actinomycetota > Actinomycetes > Micromonosporales > Micromonosporaceae > Micromonospora > Micromonospora sp. C81. The sequence goes on along the minus strand of NZ_JAGPXS010000002.1, from coordinate 419,837 downwards.
GCTGGTCGCCGCGGTCGGGCTGGGGCTGCTCGCCCTGGCTGCCGGGCTGAGCCTGCGAACGGCAGCACCGAACCTGGCCGTCGGGCCGATCGCGCTCGCCGCCGCCCTGCACTACGCCGAGCAGGGCGATCGGGGTCTGCCGGCGTCGGTCGGCCCGGCCGTGGGCGTCGCCGCGCTGGGTGGGCTGGCGCTGGCGCTGGTCGTGGTGGTGCTGCACGTGCCCGGTTGGGCTGCCAGCCTGGCCGGCGCGGCCGGTGTGGTGGTGTACATCGAACGTCGGTCGGCGCCCGTGCTGGTGCAGGGCGACTACGACCCGGGGCGCAACGCCGGTTACCTCATCGCCGGCTTCGCCGCGGTGGCCATCCTCGGCGGGTTGTTCGGCGCCACCCGGGCTGTTCGTCGGCTGGCCGGCCGGTACCGCCCGATCGCCGATCCGGCCCGTCGGCGGGGCACGTTGGCCGCAGTGGTCACCGCTGTCGCGTTGGTCGGTTCCAGCGTGCTGGCCGCCCTCGCCGGCGTGCTGTTCGCCGCCAACGGCCTCGAAGCGGTCGCGCCCACCTCGGGCCTGGACTGGACGGTGCTGGCGGTGGGGGTGGCCATGCTCGCGGGCACCAGCGCGTACGGCCGTCGGGGTGGGGTGTTCGGCACGGTGCTGGCGGTCGGAGTGGTCACCCTCTTCCAGACGTACGCGCCGGAGCGTGGCTGGACGTTGAGCAACTGGGCGGTCGGCGGAGCGGCGCTCGGCGTCGGCCTGCTGGTCACCAGGCTGGTCGAGACGTTCGGGCGGCCCCGACCGGGCAGCGCCGACCGGCCCGAGCCGGTCGGCGACGGCACGATCAGCACGGGTTGGACCATGCCCCAGTCCCGGCCGGTCGACAACTGGCCCCCGACGCTGCCGACTCCCGCCGCGCCCCAACCGGCCGACCCGTGGCGGGATCCGCGCTGGGAGGACAGCCCACGCCGGTGGGACACCGACGAGCGGTGAGCCGCGTCGCGTCCGCCGGGCCGGGGCTGATCTCGACCGTTAGGCTCGGCGACATGACCGACACACCTGCCGCCGCCCCCGGCGGAACCTCGTTCGAGGAACTCGACGCGTTGTCCACCGAGGAGCTGCGGGAGCGGGCGTTCGCCCTGGCCCGGGAGCGTCGCGACGTCAAGTTCTACTGGTCGGTGCTGCGGCACCTGCCGAACGCGGACGAGGCCACCGTGCTGGACGGCGCACCGAACTCGATCGGCCCGACGATCGACGAGGCCAACGCGCTGTGGCGGGAGCTGACCGGTCACGGTTATGAGGAGTCCGCGCCACTGCTGCGGGCCGCCTTCATCGACTACCTGATGAAGCACTGAGCCGCTCGGGGCAGCCCAGGTCCGGCCGGACGACCGGTTCGGGGCCTGGGCGGATCACGTCGCTCATGCACCGATCCGGCCCGGTCGGGCGCTACGGCACGGCGGCCGGCACCGGTGCTCTCGCCGTGTTGCTGCTGGTCGGCATCTGTGGCAGCCCGGCCTTCACCAGCTGGGCCGGTACGCAGACCGACCCGGACTCGGCCGCCGCCTTCTACGTGCGCCTGCTCGCGTGGCCGGCCTGGCGGCTCGACGCGGACGGGCAGGCCGGCGGGTTGTTCGCCGCCGACGTACGGGCTGTGCTGCTGGTGGTTCTCGCGGTGGGCCTGCTCTACCTGTTGCCCGCCGCCCAGGTGGCCCGGGTGCCCGGCTCGGTCAGCCAGTTCTTCTCGGGCTGGGCCGCGTACGTGTTGGCTGGCGGGCTCGCCGCCGTGCTCGCGGCGCTGCTCGGGCCGAACCCGTCGATGCTGGGTGCCCTGCAGGATGCCAGCACGGGCGCCGGCTACGGCTTCCTGACCGGGTGGATCATCGGCACCGCCAGCCTCGGCGGGCGCGCCTGAGCCGGTCGGCGCGGTCGCCCGTACGGCCGGCGGCCACCTGGACGTGACCGCCTCCGGCAGCGGGACCGGGCCGCCGACTGCGGCAGCCCGGTCGTCCTCGGGTCAGTGTGCCGGGCGGCCGAGGTCGAGCAGCCGCTGTCGGCTGAGCGTGCCCACCGGCCGGCCGCCGTCGGTCACCACGAGTTGGTCCCGTCCCGAGGTGAGCAGCACGGCCAGCGCGTCGTACGCGGAGCCGTCCAGCGCGACGGTCGGCAGGTCCGCCGCGGCGTCCCCGGGTACGGGTTCGAGCGACTCCCGGTCCAGTGGAGTGACCGCCAGCCGGCGGATGCCCCGGTCGGCGCCGACGAACTCACGCACGAACGGGGTGGCGGGTGCGCCGAGCAACGCGGCAGGCGTGTCGTACTGCTCCAGATGCCCGCCCTCGGAGAGCACCGCGATCCGGTCGCCGAGCCGGACGGCCTCGTCGAGGTCGTGGGTGACCAGCACGATCGTCTTGCGGACCTCGGCCTGGAGGCGGAGGAACTCCTCCTGGAGGCGCGCCCGCACGATCGGGTCGACGGCCGAGAACGGCTCGTCCATCAGCAGCACCACCGGGTCGGCGGCGAGTGCCCGCGCCACCCCGACCCGCTGCCGCTGGCCGCCGGACAGCTCGTGCGGGTAGCGACCGCCGAACTCGGCCGGGTCCAGCCCGACGAGGTCGAGCAACTCGTCGACCCGTGCCCGGGTCTGGTCCTTGGGCCATCGCAGCAGGCCCGGCACTGTGGCCACGTTGGCCCGGACCGTCTGGTGTGGAAAGAGGCCGACGTTCTGGATCACGTAACCGATTCGGCGGCGCAGTCGGACCGGGTCGACGTCGGTGACGTCCTCGTCGCCCAGCAGGATCCGGCCGGCGGTCGGCTCGATCAGGCGATTGATCATGCGCAGCACTGTCGACTTGCCGCAGCCGGAGGGGCCGATCAGCACCACCAGCTCGCCGGCCCGGACGTCCAGGCTGAGGTCCCGGACGGCCTCGGTGCCGTTCGGGTAGCGCTTCTGGATGCCCTGTAGGCGGATCGGCGCCGCGCGAGGGGATTCGGCCACGTCGGCGGCCTCCGGGGTAACGTCCACGTATGTCCTTCCGCCTGAGCTACCGGGCCGACCCGGGTAACCCCTGGTTCTCCTGGCAGTACGTGCGGGACAACTCTGACACGATCCTCGCCGCGGTGCGCGAACACGCCTCCCTCACCGGGCGAGCGGTGCTGTTCGCGGTGTTGATCGCCCTGCCGTTGTCCGTTCTGGCGTACTGGTTCCGCCCGCTCGCCGGCCCGATCCTCGCCGTCAGCGGGGTCGTCTACACCATCCCGTCGCTGGCGCTCTTCGCGTTCATCGCCCCCTACCTGGGCACCGGGACGACCACGGTGCTGGTCGGGCTGGTCCTCTACGCGTTGCTGCTGATCGTGCGCAACGTGGTGGCCGGGCTCAACCAGGTGCCTCCGGAAGTCGGCGAGGCCGCCGAGGGCATGGGCTACGGCCGGTGGGGGCGGCTGTTCCGGATCGATCTGCCGTTGGCGCTGCCGGGGATCGTCACCGGCGTACGGTTGGCGACCGTCTCGACCGTGGCGTTGGTCACAGTCGGGGTGCTGGTCGGGCACGGCGGTCTCGGGCAGTTGATCTTTGCGGGTTTCCAGAACAACCTCTACAAGGCTGAGATCATGACCGCCGCGCTGCTCTGCGTGGCGCTCGCGGTCGTGCTCGACCTGCTGCTCGTCCTGGTCGCCCGGCTGGTGACCCCCTGGTCCGCCCGGAGGGCACGGTGAGCGTCGCGGACAACCCGATCGGCCAGGCGATCGTCTGGATCAACGACCCACTCAACTGGACCAACCCCGGCGGCATGCTGGACCGCCTCGGTGAGCACCTGACGATCTCGGCGATGGCGGTGGCGCTCGGCTGCCTGGTGGCCTGGCCGGTCGGGCTCTGGCTGGGGCACCTCGGCCGGGGCGGTGGCCTTGTGGTGCTGGTGTCCAACGCCACCCTGGCCATCCCCACCCTGGCACTGTTGACCATCCTGCCGGTGGTCTTCGCCAGCGGCTTCGGGCGTACGCCGGTCGTGGTGGCGTTGGCCGTCTTCGCCGTGCCACCGCTGCTGGCCAACGCGTACACCGGGGTGCGGCAGGTGGACCCGGAGGCTCGCGACGCGGCCCGGGGGATGGGCCTGTCCGGCGGGCAGCTGCTGCGCCGGGTCGAGTTGCCGCTCGCGGTGCCCTACCTGGCGGCCGGTTTCCGGACCGCGGCGGTCCAGGTGATCGCGACTGCGGCGCTGGCCTCGTTCGTCAACGGCGGTGGCCTCGGCCAGATCATCCGCACCGGGTTCGGCCTGGGTGTCGCGGTCGGCGGGGGTCAGATCGTCGCCGGCGGTGTGCTGGTGGCCGGGCTCGCGCTGCTGGCCGAGGTGGTCCTCGGCGGCGTCGAACGACTGGTCACCCCTCGGCCACTGCGGCGCGGCCGGCAGCGCCTCGGACGGCCCCGGCCCGCCGACGCCACCGGGAACGCCTGACCCGTCCGGGTGAGCCCTGCGTCGAGCCGACGACCCGCATCCATCCGATCGGTGACGATGCGGTGACGAAGTCCACCTCAGGTTGTCGGTCGGTTCCGGAGCATGTTGGGTGGACATTCGCGGGCGACCGACAGTCAGGATCGCCCGTCGGACACGCGGCCGGCCTGGAACGGGCCGCGCCGGGACACGGAAGGCGGGCACATGCGCGCAGGTTCACGTCTGGCGATCGGTGCTGTCGGCGTCGTCGCCGGGGCAGCACTCCTCACCGGATGCGGTGGCGCCGGCTCGTCCGGCACCGACGCACCCCAGACGAGCGCCTCCGGCGCCGGGTGCGCCCCGGTCGCCGGTCAGCAGCTCATCGCTCTGCAGGACGACAAGAAGCTCCAGAACTCCGACAACGTCATTCCCGCGGTCAACAGCAAGGCGGCCAACCCGCAGCTGATCGCCGCACTGGACAAGGTCTCCACCACGCTCGACACCCCGAAGTTGATCCAGCTCAACAAGGCCGTCAACGAGGACCGCAAGACCCCCAAGGTGGCGGCCGAGGAGTTCGCCAGCGCCAACAACCTCACCGCGGGCATCGCCAAGGGCCCGGGCGGCGACATCACGGTGGGTGCCGGCAACTTCGCCGAAAGTCAGATCCTGGGCGAGCTGTACCGGATCGCGCTCACCGCCGCGGGCTACCAGGTCAAGGTGCAGCAGATCGGCAACCGTGAGCTGTACGCGCCGGCGCTGGAGAAGGGCGAGATCCAGGTCGTCCCGGAGTACGCGGCGACCATGGCCGAGTTCCTCAACACCAAGGCCAACGGCGCCAACGCCCAGCCGATCTCCTCGCCCGACATCAACACGACGGTGACCGCGCTGAAGACCGAGGGCGACAAGGCCGGCCTCACCTTCGGCACCCCGGCCGCCGCTCAGGACCAGAACGCCTTCGCGGTGACCCAGGCCTTCGCCGACAAGTACGGCGTTCGGACCCTGTCCGAGTTGGCCGCGAAGTGCTCCGGCAGCGCGACCGTGCTGGGTGGCCCGCCGGAGTGCGAGCAGCGTCCGTTCTGCAAGCCGGGTCTGGAGAAGACCTACGGGCTGTCGGTGGGCAAGTTCTCCTCGCTGGACCAGGGCGGACCGCTGACCAAGAGCGGCCTGCGCGACGGTTCGATCAGCGTGGGCCTGATCTTCTCCTCGGACGGCGCCTTCGCCACGAGCTGACCTCTCCCCCAGGCGCTGAGGACGCCCCCGCCCCGACCCGGGCGGGGGCGTCCGTGCGTCCGGGGACCCCGTTCCCTCCGGCGAATCTCCTCGGTAGGCTGCACATCCATGCCAGCCCCGGCCACCTCTGACGCCCGACGTCAGCCCCCGCTGTTGACCATGCTCTTCTGGGCGGGCGTCGCTCTGGCGCCGGTGGCGGCCCTGATCCTGCTGGTCGCCGACGGCAACGGCCCGCTGCGCTTCGCCGCGGTGCTCGCGATCCTCGCGGTGGTGCTGATCGGTCTCTCCATCGCGTTGCGTCCCGACACGGAGGGCGCCTCGGCACGAGCCGACGAGCTGCTGGATGAGATCGAGGAACTCCGGCGGGAGTTGCGCGCCGAGATCGTGGCCGCCGCGCAACGCGGCAACCAGGCACTCGACCAGGCGCAACGTGCCCAGGAGGGGATCGTCGCGGTCCGCCGCCGTCTCGACGCCAGCGGTGCCGCCCTCGCCGGCGCCGCCCCCGCCGCCGAGCCGGCCGGCGCCGGGCGGGCACGAGTGCCAGCCGTCGAGCCACCAGTGGACGACGTGCCGGTGGCCCGCAGCCGGGTCCAGGCACCGGGTGAGGCGTCCGCGGGCCGCGCCCGGGTCGCGGGCCCGGCCGACGCACCCCGGCGGGCTCGCTCCGAGCACAGGGAGGACGACGAGCCGGCGTACCCACGGGAGGCCGCGACGCCGCCGGCCGCCTCCGGGATGTACGGCGCGGAACGGCCGGCCGCCGCCGCGTACGGCTCAGCCCGCCCCCGGGAGCACGACCGCCCCGAACCGGGGCACCGGCCGGGCGTGGTCCGGCACACCGAAACCGTGCACGTCACTACAAGGCACACGGTGGTGGATGGCGGGCCGGCCGAGCCGGCTGGGCGTTACGGCGGTGGATACGCGGGCCAGTGGACCCCGCCAGCGCAGGAGTGGACCGATCGGCGCGACGCGTACGCCCAGCCCGACGAGCCCACCCCGGCGGCGCGGTCGCACCGCACGCCGGAGAGTCCCGACGCGCCCTCCTGGGACGACCCGGACGATCGTGGCTGGTCCGAGCAGCGCGATCGGGCGGGCGCCGCACCGCAGCCCGGGCCACCTCTGCGAGCCGACGACACCGGCGAGTACTGGTCGCAGTTGCGGGCCGGCGACCGGTGGGCCGCCGTCCGCGACGACGAGAACGGCCGTGAGCTGCGGGTCGGCGAGCGCCGGGCCGAGGTGCACGCCGACGCCACCGGCACCGAATACCGGGTGGCCGACCGCTGGGCCGAGGTCCGCCACGAGGAACCGCGCCGCCATGACGAGCCGCGCCGGCACGAGGACCCGCGCCGTTACGACGAGCCGCGCCGTTACGACGAGCCGCGTCAACACGAGGAGCCGCGCCGCTACGACGAGCCGCGCCGGCACGAGGATGCGCACCGCTATGACGAGCCGCGCCGGCACGAGGAGCGCGAGTCGTACCACCGGGCCGAGCCGACGGACCGGCCGGCGCTGCCGACGGGTGGCGTCCCGGTGCCGGACGAGTGGCGTCCACCGCGCCAGCGCGGCCACCAGGCCGAACCCGCCCCGGAACGGGCCGGTCGGCGCCGGGTCGACGAGCGCTACGGCTACCCGCCGCAGGACGACGTACCGCGTGCCGGTGGCACCCCGCCCGGCGACCGCTGGCGCTGACCGGTCAGGCCGCCCGGCTCACTTGTCGATGTCGCCGACCACGAAGAACATCGAGCCGAGGATCGCGATCAGATCCGGCACCAGGCAGCCGGGGAGCAGAGTCGCCAGCGCCTGCACGTTCGCGTACGAGGCGGTGCGCAACTTCAACCGCCACGGCGTCTTCTCACCCCGGGACACCAGGTAGTAGCCGTTGATGCCGAGTGGGTTCTCCGTCCAGGCGTACGTGTGCCCCTCCGGCGCCTTGAGCACCTTCGGTAGCCGGGTGTTGATCGGCCCGGTCAGCTGGTCCACCCGGTTCAGGCACTGCTCGGCGAGGTCGAGCGATGCGTACACCTGGTCCAGCAGCACCTCGAAGCGAGCGTGGCAGTCGCCGGCGGTGCGGGTGACCACCGGCACGTCCAACTCGTCGTACGCCAGGTAGGGGTCGTCGCGGCGCAGGTCCAGGTCGAGCCCGGAGGCGCGGGCCACCGGCCCGGACGCCCCGAACGCGGCGGCATCCGCGGCGGACAGCACGCCCACGCCCACCGTCCGGGCCAGGAAGATCTCGTTGCGCCGGATCAGGTGGTCCAGATCGGGCAGCCGCCGACGTACCTCACCGATCGCCGCGCGGGCCCGACCGGTCCAGCCGTACGGCACCTCTTCCTTGAGGCCGCCCACCCGGTTGAACATGTAGTGGATCCGGCCGCCGGAGACCTCCTCCATCACCGCCTGGATCGTCTCCCGCTCCCGGAAGGCGTAGAAGATCGGCGTGATCGCCCCGATCTCCAACGGGTACGAACCGAGGAACATCAGGTGGTTGAGCACCCGGTTCAGCTCCGCGAGGGCCATCCGCAGCCAGGTGGCCCGCTCCGGCACCTCCATGCCCATCAGGCGTTCCACAGCGAGCACCACACCAAGCTCGTTGGAGAACGCCGAGAGCCAGTCGTGCCGGTTGGCCAGCACGATGATCTGCCGGTAGTCACGCACCTCGAACAGCTTCTCAGCGCCCCGGTGCATGTAACCGATGATCGGTTCGCAGGCGACCACCCGCTCGCCGTCGAGCACCAGCTTCAGCCGCAGCACACCGTGCGTGGACGGGTGCTGCGGGCCGATGTTCAACACCATGTCGGTGCCGAGCTGCTGGTCGCCGGTGCCGGCGACCAGCCCGGCCCCGGTGCCGACGGTCAGTTCACGAAGGTCCCCGGCGTCGGTGGTCATGCCCGTCATCGTGCCACGGCCGGCTCGTGCGGGATGCCGACCGGTTGGCGCAGCCACCAGTGCCCGCCGAGCCCGGCCGGGTCGGTCAGCTCGGCCACCGCCGACGCCGCGGCCAACGCCCGCACATACCCGGCCGGGTCGGTGCCGGCCAGGCTGAGCGGCGGTCGGCCGCCGTCGGCCCCGAGCGCCCGCAGCGCCTCCCGCTGAAGAACCAGGGAGTACGCGCACCGGGCGACCTGAGAACCAGCGGAGGCGACCGAGTCCATGGCCACGTGCGCTGTCACATCACTCGACCCGTCCGGCACCGGAGGCACCTGCCGCCCACCCCGATACCCGGTCAACGTCCCGTCGACAGGCCGGTCGCCTCTCAGGTGCCCGTAGTCCACGGCCACCGCGAGCCCTCGGCTGATCTGTCGTACCGCGTTGGCCCACGCTTCATCTCTGCTGCGGCCGATCTCGGCTCGTAGGTAGTCACTGTGGGGGGTTTCCGCGCAGCCCGGCCGGCTCCGGGCGGTCAGGCTTGATCCCTGCGCCGGCCGGGCTGCCCGGAAACCCGACTCGCTTGCGCTGGCCGCGTCCGGCCAGGTCAACCCCAGATCCGGCTCACTGGCAGCACTCTGCGGGCTTGTGGGGCTGGGCCACCAGGTGGTGAGCCAGTCGAGATCGGCGGGGCTCACCCGCTCGCCGATCTCTTCCGCGCCGCTTTCGGGGTCAACCAGCACGTATCGCCAGCCGTCGGCGGTGTGCACCGCCACGTCGAGTGGGACGTTGTCCAACCACTCGGTCGCCAGCAACACCCCGTTGATCTCGGCGGGGACCTCAGACACCCAGGTGATCTCTTCGGGCAGGTTCTCGGGGCGGCTCGCGTACTCGACTGCTGTGAAGCACACGCGTTCCGCAAGCGACGGTCGAGCCGTGCCGGACGACGGCTCGTCCCGTAAGGAACGGGCGGAGGCCGCGGGAGTCAGGGTTTCCGGGGAGCCCGCCCGCGTAGGGATCAAGCCTGACCGCCCGGAGCGGGTGGGCTCCCCGGAAACCCCGACCGCGAGCCCGGCGGCGTCTCCCACAGTCAGCAGCAGAGTGCGGAGCAGCTCCCCGCGCCCAGCTCCCACGTCGACCACATCGAGCCGGGACGGGTGCCCGAGAGCAGCGTCGACGTCGTAGATCAGCCGCAGCAGCGCCGTGGCGAAGGCGGGGGAGGCGTGCACGCTGGTCCGGAAGTGGTCGGCCGGTCCGGTGCCGGCGACGAAGAAGCCGCTCGGACCGTAGAGGGCTCGGCTCATCGCGTCCCGCCACCGGATCGACATCAGAACATCACCTCTGGTTGAGCGTGGGTCACGGTGCCGACCCTACGGTCAGTGGTTACGACATGGACGGAACACCCCGGAGGCCCCAAACGGTGACATTCCGCCTGTTAGTAGGGGTCTCCTGTGCAATCGGATGGGTCGGCAGGGGACCCTTGTTTCGGTGGTGAAGGTTTTCACACATGCTTGTCCTGGTTCGGCGGGGCGGGCGCATACTTGCGATCGACCGGTACCCCTTCTCGAGGACTGGATCATCGTCATGAGCGCACCGCTGCGCCCGCGTCCGGCCGCCCCTCACGGGCCCGCCGCATCGCGGGATCGCGCCGTTCCCGGCGCCCCTGTCGCCCCCCGTCTGCTGACCGTCGGTGTCATCGGTGCCGGCCGCGTCGGAGCCGTGCTGGGCGCCGCACTCACCGCCGCCGGGCATCGGGTGGTCGCCGTCGCCGGCGACTCCAGCGCCAGCCGCGCCCGGTTGGCGCTGCTGCTGCCCGAGGTGCCGCGCCGCCCGGCCGCCGCCGTGGCCCACGCCGCCGCCGACCTGCTGCTGATCGCGGTGCCCGACGATGCCCTGGCCGGTGTGGTGGCCGACCTCGCCGACCGGGGTGCGCTGCGCCCCGGCCAGGTGGTCGCGCACACCTCCGGCGCGCACGGCCTCGCCGTGCTGGCGCCGGCCGCCGAGGTCGGTGCCCGGCCGCTGGCCCTGCACCCCGCGATGACCTTCACCGGTACGCCGGACGACCTGACCCGACTGGCCGGCATTTCGTACGGGGTGACCGCCCCGGCCGAGCTGCGTCCACTGGCCGCCCGGCTGGTCGCCGACCTGGGTGGCGTGCCCGAGTGGGTGGCCGAGTCGGACCGCCCGCTGTACCACGCCGCGCTGGCCCACGGCGCGAACCACCTGGTGACCCTGGTGAACGAGGCGGCCGACCGGCTGCGCGACGCCGGGGTGGACCGGCCGGAGAAGGTGCTGGCCCCGCTGCTGCGCGCCGCCCTGGAGAACGCCCTGCGGCTCGGCGACGACGCCCTGACCGGCCCGGTCTCCCGGGGCGACGCGGGCACCGTTGCGCGGCACCTGGCCCGGTTGGCCTCCACCGCGCCGGAATCCGTCCCCGCGTACCTGGCGTTGGCCCGACGTACCGCCGACCGGGCGATCGCCGCCGGCCGGCTCCGGCCGGTGGACGCGCAGTCGCTGCTCGGCGTGCTGGCCGACAACGGTAGGGAGGTGGCCGCGTGAGCGCGAGGAGTGAGCCGATCTTGCGAGCCCCGCAGTCGCGAACCGAGGTGTGGCGATGACGCAACTCGTGCACACGCGCGCCGAGTTGGCCGAGGCTCGGGCCGCGCTGAAGGGCACGGTCGGGGTGGTGATGACCATGGGCGCTCTGCACTCCGGGCACGAGACGTTGCTGCGCGCGGCCCGGGAACAGGCCGACCACGTGCTGGTGACGATCTTCGTGAACCCGTTGCAGTTCGGGCCGAACGAGGACTTCGACCGCTACCCGCGCACCCTCGACGCGGACCTGGAGGTGTGCCGCCGGGCGGGCGCCGACCTGGTCTTCGCCCCGTCGGTCGCCGACATGTATCCGGACGGCCAGCCCCGCGTACGCCTCGACCCGGGCCCGCTCGGCGCGGAGCTGGAGGGCGCGAGTCGTCCCGGCTTCTTCCACGGCGTACTCACCGTGGTGTTGAAGCTGCTCCAGCTCACCCGGCCGGACCTGGCGTTCTTCGGCGAGAAGGACTACCAGCAACTGACCCTGGTCCGGCGGATGACCCGGGACCTGGACGTGCCAGTCGAGGTGGTCGGCGTGCCGACCGTCCGGGAGTCGGACGGGTTGGCGTTGTCGAGCCGCAACCGCTACCTGAGCGAGTCGGAGCGGGCCGCAGCGCTGAGCCTGTCCGCCGCGCTGCGGGCCGGTGCGCGGGCCGCCGACGACGGCCGCGACGCGGGGGCGGTGCTGACCGCCGCGCACGCCGCGTTCGGAGCCGGTACGCCCGGCGCCCGCCTCGACTACCTGGTGCTCACCGACCCAGAGCTGGAGCCGGGGCCGGTTTCCGGGCCGGCCCGGCTGGTGATCGCCGCCTGGGTGGGCGCCACCCGGTTGATCGACAACGTGGCCATCCACCTCGCTCCGCGTCCCTGACCCGGCCGCCACCCTCCACCAATCCGCGAAAGGCCACCCCGATGTTCCGGACCATGCTCAAGTCGAAGATCCACCGAGCCACCGTGACCCAGGCCGATCTGCACTACGTCGGTTCCGTGACGGTGGACGAGGATCTGCTCGACGCCGCCGACCTGCTCCCCGGCGAGCAGGTGGCGATCGTGGACATCACCAACGGTGCCCGACTGGAGACGTACGTGATCCCGGGTGAGCGGGGTAGCGGCGTGATCGGCATCAACGGTGCGGCCGCGCACCTGGTGCACCCCGGTGACCTGGTCATCCTGATCTCGTACGGGCAGATGGACGACGCCGAGGCCCGGTCGTACCGGCCACGGGTGGTGCACGTGGACGCCGACAACCGGGTGATCGAGTTGGGTGCGGACCCGGCCGGCGTGGCACCCGGCATGGCCGGTGACCCGGTGCCCAGCCCGTTGGCGGTGTCCGCCGTCTGACTCCGAGCGGCCCGATTCCGCTCTGTCACCAGAAGGTCATTTGCGGTTACCCTGGGCGCGCTGGCGTAAGCCGGCGGGTGGCTGGGGGAGGCCGCTATATGCGCAGTGCCATGACGACTCTGTTTGCCGCTGCCGTGACGGCAACGTTGCTGGTCGGCTGTGCCGGCTCCGGCGGCCTGGATGGTGATCTGACCGACGACTGGGCGGCCCTGCCGCCACCGGCGGCGTTCACCCCGGCCGCCGGTGTGTGTCAGGTCGCCGATTTCACCGAGGTGGTCACCCTCGCCGCCTATGAGCCGGTGGACTGCGCCGGCCCGCACCGGGTGGAGACCGTGCACGTGGGTGCGTTCCCCGTCGAGCGGGCGAGTGCCCCGGCAGGTGGCTCGGCCGAGCTGCGGGGCGCGTTCGCCGAGTGCGACACCCGAGCGACCGGCTACGTGGGCGACGAATGGCGGGTTGGTCGGCTCCGGCTGTCCGTGGCGTTGCCCTCCGGGCCGGGCTGGGCGGCTGGCTCGCGCTGGTTCCGGTGCGATTTGATGGAGCTGACCACCGTGGAGGCGGCGCCCAGCGTGGTCGTCCGGTCGGGCAGCCTGCGGGACACGTTGAAGGGGGCCTCGGGGCTGCGGCTGGGGTGCCAGCAGACCGGCCGCACCGCCAGCCGGGTGCAGACCCTGGCGCCGGTGGAGTGCGGCAAGCAGCACGACGCCGAGTTCGTCGGGGTGTGGCGCGCGCCGGACACGGCGTACCCGACCAGGGACAGCGACTGGTCCCCGCTGTACGACGGCTGTCGCAGCGTCCTCGGCCGGTACGTGGGCGTGCCGGACGACGCCGACCTGAGCTTCCGCAGCGGCGTGGTGGTCCGTCCGCCGGGTGCGGGGCGTTGGCGGGTCGGTGACCGGGGCGTCCGCTGCTACCTGTGGCTCAGCGACCGTACGGTGACCGCCTCGCTGAAGGGCGCGGGCCCGGCCGGCCTTCCGGTCCGGACGAAGTGACCGCAGGGCCCCGGCTTGACGCGCCGCGGACGGCGCCGGACGGGGTAGCCGAAAACACTCGTCCCGCCCCCGCCGCCCCGAGCGAGGACCGTTCGGGTTGACTGGGAGGATGGACGTTCCGACCGTCGACCTGCCGGCCCTGCCCGCGTTACTGGCCGCGCCCGCGCCCGGCTGGGTCGAGACCACCGATGTCATCGTGGTGGGCTCCGGGGTGGCCGGCTTGACCGCGGCGTTGCACCTGCGTGAGGCGGGTCTGCACGTCACGGTGGTCACCAAGGTCAACATCGATGACGGCTCGACCAGGTGGGCGCAGGGCGGCATCGCCGCCGTGCTCGACCCGACGGACACCCCGGCGGCCCATGCCCGGGACACCGAGATCGCGGGAGTCGGTCTCTGCGACCCGGCGGCGGTCGGGGTGCTGGTCGACGAGGGCCCGACCCGGCTGCGGGAACTGATCCGGATCGGCGCCGAGTTCGATCGCCACCCCGATGGCTCGCTGATGCTGACCCGTGAGGGCGGCCACCGGGCGGACCGGATCGTGCACGCGGGCGGGGACGCCACCGGCGCCGAGGTGCAGCGGGCCCTGCACGCCGCCGTGCAACGCGACCCGTGGATCCGGCTGTTCGAGCACGCCCTGGTGCTGGACCTGCTGCGAGCCCCGGGCGACGGCCCGGACGGGCTCGGCCCGGCCTGCGGGATCACCCTGCACGTGCTCGGCGAGGGCAGCGAGGACGGCGTCGGCGCGCTGCTGGCCCGCGCGGTGGTGCTCGCCACCGGCGGCATGGGGCAGATCTTCTCGGCCACCACCAACCCGGCGGTCTCCACTGGGGACGGGGTGGCGCTGGCCATGCGGGCCGGGGCGGCGGTGACCGACGTGGAGTTCGTCCAGTTCCACCCGACCGCCCTGATCACCCCGCCCGGCGCGGGGGTGCCCGGTGCTGGGCACGCACAGCAGCCGCTGGTCTCCGAGGCGCTGCGTGGCGAGGGCGCGTACCTGGTGGACGCGGACGGCAAGCGGTTCATGGTGGGTCAGCACGAGCTGGCCGAGCTGGCCCCCAGGGACGTGGTGGCCAAGGGCATCCACCGGGTGCTGCTGGCCTCCGGGGCGGACCACGTCTTCCTCGACGCGCGGCACCTGGGCGGGGACTTCCTGGCCGGGCGGTTCCCCACCATCGTGGCGTCCTGCCTGGCGATCGGCGTGGACCCGGCGACCGACCTGATCCCGGTGGCACCGGCCGCCCACTACGCCTCCGGCGGTGTCCGCACCGACCTGCGTGGCCGCACCTCCATCCCGGGCCTGTACGCGTGCGGCGAGGTGGCCTGCACGGGTGTGCACGGCGCGAACCGGCTGGCCAGCAACTCACTGCTGGAGGGTCTGGTCTTCTCCCGGCGGATCGCCGAGGACATCGCGGCCGGCCTGCCCGAGCAGGTTCAGCCGGCCGACACCGGCGCCTGGCGTGGTGGTACGGGCTGGGTGCTGCCCGCGGAGGTGACGCCCACCCTGCAACGGGCGATGACCCGGGGGGCCGGGGTGCTCCGGTCCGCGGCGACGCTGGCGGAGACGGCCGCGACGCTGACCGAGCTGGGCGTGGCCCGGGGCCGGCCGCGGACCGCCGACTGGGAGGCGACGAACCTGCTCACAGTGGCGTCGACGTTGGTCGCCGCCGCGTACGCCCGTGGTGAGACCCGGGGCTGCCACTGGCGGGAGGACTTCCCGACGGCCGACGAGCGGTGGCTGGGCCACCTGGTCGGGTCGGTCGGGGCGCAGGGCCGGGTGACGCAACAGTGGGAGGGGAACTCGTGATCGAGTCGACGGAGACGGCGTTGCGGGCGGCTGGGTTGGACCCGGCGCACGTACGACAGGTGATCGAGGGTGCGCTGGTCGAGGACCTGGGCCCGGATTTCCTGGACGTCACCAGCGTGGCCACCATCCCGGCGGAGCAGACCGACACCGCCGACCTGGTGGCCCGTGCGGACGGGGTGTTGGCCGGGATGGCCGTGGCCGCCGCCGTGTTCGAGCTGGTGGGCGAGGTGACGGGCTTCGGTCGTACCGTCGAGGTGTCGGTGCTGGCCCGCGACGGCGAGCGGGTGGCCCGCGGCGACGTGCTGGCCACGGTGACCGGCCCGACCCGGCTGCTGCTCACGGCCGAGCGGACGGCGCTCAACCTGCTCTGCCGGATGTCCGGGGTGGCCACCCACACCCGCGCCTGGGCCGACGCCCTGGCCGGCACGAAGGCGATGGTGCTGGACACCCGCAAGACGACGCCGGGCCTGCGGGCGCTGGAGAAGTATGCGGTGCGCGCCGGCGGGGGCACCAACAAGCGGATGGGCCTCTACGACGTGGCCATGATCAAGGACAACCACAAGCTGGCGGCCGGGGGCATCACGGCGGCGTACCGGCGGGTCCGGGAGGCTTTCCCGGAGGTGCCGGTGCAGGTCGAGGTGACCACCGTCGACGAGGCGGTGGAAGCGGTGGAGGCCGGGGCGGACTTCCTGCTCTGCGACAACATGACGCCCGAGCTGCTGGCCGAGGCGGTGGCTGCGGTGGGTGACCGGGCCGAGCTGGAGGCGACCGGCGGGCTGACCCTGGAGGTCGCGGGCCGCTATGCGGCGACCGGCGTCGACTTCCTCTCGGTGGGCGCGTTGACCCACTCCTCGCCGATCCTGGACATCGCGCTGGACCTGCGCACCGAGTAGCGGCGCGCGTCGGTGTCTCAGACGGTGGTCAACGAACTGGTGGTGAGGTTGAAGATCACCCGGTTCTCGGTGTCCTGTCGGCCGTCCAGGCCGTACTTGGCCCGGAACAGCTCCAGCACCCGGTTGTAGATCTCGGGCGGCAGCTCGTCGGCCTCTCCGATGGCGAAGATCTCGCCGGCCGCCTCGGGCCGCTGCAGCACGACGGTCAGCCCGGCCAGGCCGTGCCGGGCCACGTTGCGCACCAGGTCGGTGCCGGCGATGTACCACTCACCGTCGGAGCGGACGTAGAGTGCGTCGCAGGTTTCCAGGTCTCGACCGGCTTGGCGCAGGCAGAGCCGCAGCGTGAGGCAGGCCGCCAGGTCCTCCAGTGGGGCGGTGTCCCACAGCTCGGCGAACCGGTCGTCGACGAACTCGCCCAGCGGGGTCGACACGAACGCCTCGATCTGCTGGGTGTCGAAGGTGCTGCCCTGCACGGGGAAGAACGAGATGAACGCCTTGCCGTCCCAGCGGTACATCTGCACGGAGGGCGCGGCGCTGTAGACCCGGACCTGGAGCCGGGCGCGGGCCGACTCGGGCAGTTCCTCGCTGAGCCGCGCAAAGTGCCACAGGTTGTTGAGGATGGCGACCGAGGCGTCCCGCCGGCGCACCTCCTCGCCGCGCAGCCGGACCGCCGGTGAGTCCGGGTCGAGGAGGAGCACCTTGACGGCGGCGCCGTTGACGAGCGCGGAGCGCAGCGCAGCCACGAAACGGGCAGCGTACGGGCCCTCCAGCATGCTGGTCCAGGTTTCCAGGATGGCCACGATCTCCCGGGACTGGGCGACCCGTTCGATCAGGGCGTCCCGGTCCAGTCGGGGGTGTTCGATGATGCTGACCGTCTGGAGTTCGCGGAAGAGCGGGTTGAGCACCACGTAGGTCAGCAGCGTCATGATCAGAGCGGCGCCGATGTTGAGGTAGAGGTCGCCGGTGAAGCTGCCGCTCTCCCGAATGGACGCCCGCCACGCCTGCACGATCATCCAGATCGCGCCGCCGGCCAAGGCGACCAGCACCAGCACGTGTCGTCGACGTCGGCGCAGGGTGTTACGACCCCGCACCCACCACGTCCCCGACATGTCCGCTCCCCGTCCGGCCCCGCCGTGGATTGACCCATGTTCATGTCGCGATGCTCCAAGGATACGGTCCGCCGGCCGGTCCGCACCTGCCCGCGCGGTCGTTGTCTAGGCTGCGTGCGTGCTGCTCTGCATCGACATCGGAAACACCAACACCGTGCTGGCGACCTTCGACGGCGACAAGCTGGTGCACTCCTGGCGGATCAAGACCGATGCCCGCTCGACGGCGGACGAGTTGGGCCTGATGTTCCGGGGCCTGCTCGCCGGGGACAACGTCGAGATCACCGGCGTGGCCGCCTGCTCCACGGTGCCGGCCGCGCTGCGGTCGCTGCGCACCATGCTCGGCCGTTACTACGCCGACCTGCCGAGTGTCGTCGTCGAGCCCGGGGTGCGGACCGGGGTGCAGTTGGCGATCGACAACCCGAAGGAGGTGGGCGCCGACCGGGTGGTGAACACCCTGGCCGCGTACACCCTCTACGGCGGGCCGTCGATCGTGGTGGACTTCGGCACCACCACCAACTTCGACGTGATCAGCGGTCGGGGCGAGTTCCTCGGCGGCGCGTTCGCCCCGGGCATCGAGATCTCCTTCGACGCGCTGGCCGCCCGGGCCGCGCAGCTGCGCAAGGTCGAGGCCACCAAGCCTCGCTCGGTGATCGGCAAGAACACCGTGGAGTGCCTTCAGGCCGGCCTGTACTTCGGCTTCGCCGGTCAGGTGGACCGGATCGTCGAGCGGATGACCGAGGAGTTGGGCGAGGTGCGGGCGGTGATCGCCACCGGCGGCCTGGCCTCCCTGGTGATCAACGAGTGTCACACCATCACCCACCACGAGCCGATGATCACGCTGATCGGCCTGCGGATGGTCTACGAGCGCAACCTCTGACCGGCCCACGCGGACTCGGTGGTCGCGGTGGTGTCAGCGCCGCCGGGCCCGCAGGACCATCGTGCGGTACGGCAGCTCGACGGTCTCCCGACCGGCCAGTTCGGGGTGGGTGGCCAGGAGCTCCCGCAGCTCCTGGTCGATCGTCGCCCGCCGCTCGGCCGGGGCGGTGAGCCAGTACGAGCGGGTGTGCAACATCGCGACGATGTCGTCCGGTGTGAGCGTGGTGTGGTGGTTGAACTCGCCCAGCTCGATCGGCTCGAACGCGGGACCGAAGTCGGTGTACCTCTCGATCACGTTGCCGGCGTTGTCCCCCAGGTGTGCGATCCGGCCCAGCTCGGCGACCCAGTCCACCCGATCGTCGCGCATGTTCCAGATCGGGGCGAACGTCCCGCCGGGCCGCAGCACCCGGGCGATCTCGATGTGCGCCAGCTCCCGGTCGAACCAGTGGTACGCCTGCCCCACCACCACGGCGTCCGCGACCTCGTCGGGCAGGGGCACCGACTCCGCGCCACCGGCCAGCGCCGTGAGTCCGGGGGTGGCGGCCGCCAGTTGGGCGCGCATGGCGGGGTCCGGCTCCACGGGTGTCACCTCGTGGCCCAGGGCGAGCACGCCGCGCGTGAGGATGCCGGTGCCCGCGCCCAGGTCGACGATGCGGGCGGAACTCCCCAACCCGTCCAGCGCCCACCGCACTGCCGGTTCCGGATAACGGGGACGAAACCGGTCGTAGTCGGCTGCCGCCGCACCGAATGAGAGAGCCTGGGTGTGATCCGCCATGCCGGGCAGGTTATCCGGTAACGACCCACTGAGGGCTTGAGTACGCTCGGGCCTGACCCCTGTATCTCCCGTGACGAGGAAGCGTGCCGTGAGCGAGCAGAACCCCGTGCCAGTGGACCCCGCAGACGACCTTCCCGAGCAGATGAAGGTCCGCCGGGAGAAGCGGGACCGGATGCTCGCCGAGGGCGTCGAGCCCTACCCGGTCGGTTTCTCCCGCACGACCACCCTGGCGCAGGTCCGGGCGCGCTACGCCGACCTGCCGACCGACACCGCGACCGGTGACCAGGTCGCGGTCACCGGCCGGGTGATCTTCGTACGCAACACGGGCAAGCTCTGCTTCGCGACCCTCCGGGACGGCGACGGCACCGAGTTGCAGGCGATGCTCTCGCTGGACCGGGTCGGCCCGGAGCGACTGGAGGCCTGGAAGCGCCTGGTCGACCTCGGCGACCACGTCGGCGTCACCGGTGAGGTGATCACCAGCCGCCGGGGTGAGCTGTCGGTGCTGGCGCAGGAATGGGAGATGACCGCGAAGGCGCTGCGTCCGCTGCCGGTGGCGCACAAGCCGCTCTCCGAGGAGGCGCGCGTCCGGCAGCGTTACGTCGACCTGATCGTCCGGCCGCAGGCGCGGGAGATGGTTCGCACCCGGGCCGCCGCCGTACGTAGTCTGCGCGATTCACTGCACGGGCAGGGCTTCATCGAGGTGGAAACACCGATGTTGCAACTGCTGCATGGTGGCGCGGCGGCCCGACCGTTCGTGACCCACAGCAATGCGTTGAACACCGATCTGTATCTGCGAATCGCGCCGGAACTGTTTCTCAAGCGCGCTGTGGTCGGTGGCGTCGACCGCGTCTTCGAGATCAACCGCAACTTCCGTAATGAGGGTGTCGACTCTTCGCACTCGCCGGAGTTCGCGATGCTGGAGACGTACCAGGCCTACGGCGACTACAACACGATGGCCGAGTTGACCCGCAATCTCGTGCAACAGGCGGCGATCGCGGTCAGCGGCTCGATGGTGGTGACCCACGCCGACGGTCGGGAGTTCGACCTGGGCGGCGAGTGGCGATCCGTGACGCTGTTCGGCGTGCTTTCCGAAGCGCTGGGCGAGGAGGTCACGGTCCGCACCGATCGTTCCCGCCTCGTCGAGTACGCGGACAAGGTGGGATTGGCCGTGGACCCCAAGTGGGGGCCGGGCAAGCTGGCCGAGGAACTGTTCGAGGAGCTGGTCGTCCCCGGCCTTGTGGCGCCCACCTTCGTGCGCGACTACCCGGAGGAGACCAGCCCGCTCACCCGGGCCCACCGCAGCGAGCCGGGTCTGGCCGAGAAGTGGGACCTCTACGTGCTCGGCTTCGAGCTGGGCACCGCGTACTCCGAGCTGGTCGACCCGGTGGTGCAGCGCGAGCGGCTGGTGGCCCAGGCGCAGCTGGCCGCGCGGGGCGACGACGAGGCGATGCGTCTCGACGAGGACTTTCTCCGGGCGATGGAGTATGGAATGCCGCCGGCCGGCGGCATGGGAATGGGAATCGACCGGATGTTGATGGCCCTGACGGGGCTCGGAATTCGGGAAACGATCCTCTTCCCGTTGGTCCGCCCCGAGTAGTCGGGCCCGGCTCACGCCGGGCCGTAACGGCATCCTATTGACGCGGCGAGCGGCGCGCGGGTTATTGTGCTCTCGTTAAGCAGGAGCGCCCTGCTCGAAAGGAATGTGGGACGTGGCCAAGCAGATCATTCACAAGCTGGTCGATGACCTGGACGGCGGGGACGCTGACGAGACCGTCAAGTTCGCCCTCGACGGCGTTCAGTACGAGATCGACCTGTCGAAGGCCAACGCCGCTAAATTGCGCGACGCTTTTGCCGCGTACGTGGGCGCTGGCACCAAGGTCGGTCGCGGCGGCGTCGTGATCGGTGGGCGTGCCGCCCGCGGTCGGGGTGGCGCGACCGCCGATCGGGAGCAGAACAAGGCGATCCGGGAGTGGGCCAAGAAGTCCGGCAAGGACATCTCGGACCGGGGTCGTATCCCACAGGAGATCGTTGACGAGTACCACGCGAAGCGCTGATCCGTCAGCGACCTGGTGGCTCTTCCGCCACCGCAGGCGACACCGACGCCGGGCCGGAGCACCTCTCCGGGCCGGCGTCGCCGTATCCGCCGACGCCCGTCCGGGGCCCGGGAAGCATTCGGCACCCGGCGGCGTTGTCCACAACCAGTGGAACAGCTGTCCACAACCTGTGGACAACCTTCCCCAGGGCCCGGCGCGGCGTTCGTCGCGACCTCCGGCCCACCCCCTCCGAGCCCCTCGGAGCGCCTCCACGGCGCTTCCGGAGCCCGGATCGGGCTTCTGTCACGCCAGTCGGATTTCGCTCTGCGCGTAGCGACAGGGCTACCGGAACACCTCCTGAGCGCGGACGGTTGTCCAAAACGACGTGGAACCGACCCAGAGCAGAGACACACGACCTCAGCTGAGTCGGTGAACGACGATAGAGTAAGGAGGCACGGACGCCCGTCCCGGACGTTCGTGCACCGGCCCCGCCAAGATCTTGACCATCAAGGCGCACGGCACGTGAGGAGCACGAGGGCATGTTCGAGCGGTTCACCGACCGAGCGCGACGGGTTGTCGTCCTGGCCCAAGAAGAGGCCCGGATGCTCAACCACAACTACATCGGTACGGAACACATCCTGCTGGGCCTGATCCACGAAGGTGAAGGCGTCGCGGCAAAGGCCCTGGAGAGCCTCGGCATCTCCCTGGAGGGCGTCCGCCAGCAGGTCGAGGAGATCATCGGCCAGGGCCAGCAGGCGCCGAGCGGGCACATCCCGTTCACGCCGCGGGCCAAGAAGGTGCTGGAGCTGTCGCTGCGCGAGGCGCTGCAGCTCGGCCACAACTACATCGGCACGGAGCACATCCTGCTCGGGCTGATCCGTGAGGGCGAGGGCGTTGCCGCCCAGGTGCTGGTCAAGCTCGGCGCCGACCTCAACCGGGTCCGCCAGCAGGTGATCCAGCTGCTTTCCGGCTACCAGGGCAAGGAGCCTGCCGCGGCGGGCGCCACGCCGGGTGAGGCCGCGCCGTCGACCAGCCTCGTGCTGGACCAGTTCGGCCGCAACCTGACTCAGGCCGCCCGCGAGGGCAAGCTCGACCCGGTCATCGGGCGCGAGAAGGAAATCGAGCGGGTCATGCAGGTGCTCTCCCGCCGTACCAAGAACAACCCGGTCCTGATCGGTGAGCCCGGCGTCGGTAAGACCGCCGTGGTGGAGGGGCTTTCCCAGAAGATCATCAAGGGCGAGGTGCCCGAGACTCTGAAGGACAAGCAGCTCTACACGCTCGACCTGGGTGCGCTCGTCGCCGGTTCCCGCTACCGCGGTGACTTCGAGGAGCGCCTCAAGAAGGTGCTCAAGGAGATCCGCACCCGCGGCGACATCATCCTGTTCATCGACGAGATCCACACCCTGGTGGGTGCGGGTGCCGCCGAGGGCGCGATCGACGCCGCGAGCATCCTCAAGCCGATGCTGGCCCGTGGCGAGCTGCAGACCATCGGTGCCACCACCCTCGACGAATACCGCAAGCACCTGGAGAAGGACGCCGCTCTCGAGCGCCGCTTCCAGCCGATCCAGGTGGGTGAGCCGTCGCTGGCGCACACCATCGAGATCCTCAAGGGCCTGCGTGACCGCTACGAGGCGCACCACCGGGTGAGCATCACCGACGCCGCTCTCGTGGCTGCGGCGACGCTGGCCGACCGGTACATCTCCGACCGCTTCCTGCCGGACAAGGCGATCGACCTGATCGACGAGGCCGGTGCCCGGATGCGGATCCGTCGGATGACCGCGCCGCCAGACCTGCGTGACTTCGACGAGCGCATCGCCCAGGTGCGCCGCGACAAGGAGTCCGCGATCGACGCTCAGGACTTCGAGCGCGCCGCTCAGCTGCGTGACAAGGAGAAGCAGCTCCTTGGTCAGAAGGCTCAGCGGGAGAAGGAGTGGAAGGCCGGTGACCTGGACGTCGTCAGCGAGGTTGACGACGAGCAGATCGCCGAGGTTCTCGGCAACTGGACCGGCATCCCGGTCTACAAGCTGACCGAGGAGGAGACCTCACGCCTGCTGCGCATGGAGGACGAGCTGCACAAGCGCGTCATCGGCCAGGAGGACGCGGTCAAGGCGGTCTCGAAGGCGATCCGGCGTACCCGGGCCGGCCTGAAGGACCCGAAGCGCCCGTCGGGCTCGTTCATCTTCGCCGGTCCGTCCGGTGTCGGTAAGACCGAGCTGTCCAAGGCGCTCGCCGAGTTCCTCTTCGGCAGCGAGGATTCCCTCATCCAGCTGGACATGTCCGAGTTCCACGACCGCTACACGGTCTCCCGGCTCGTGGGTGCCCCTCCCGGCTACGTCGGTTACGACGAGGGCGGGCAGCTGACCGAGAAGGTGCGGCGTCGGCCGTTCTCGGTGGTCCTCTTCGACGAGATCGAGAAGGCCCACCCGGACGTGTTCAACACGCTGCTCCAGATCCTGGAGGACGGTCGGCTCACCGACGGTCAGGGTCGAATCGTGGACTTCAAGAACACGGTCATCATCCTGACCACCAACCTGGGCACCCGTGACGTCGCCAAGGCGGTGTCGCTGGGCTTCCAGCAGTCGGAGGACTCCGAGTCCAACTACGACCGGATGAAGCAGAAGGTCAACGACGAGCTCAAGCAGCACTTCCGGCCTGAGTTCCTCAACCGGATCGACGACACCATCGTCTTCCACCAGCTGCGTCAGACCGAGATCCTCTCGATCGTGGACATCATGATCCAGCGGATCGAGGGCCAGCTGCGCAACAAGGACATGGGTCTGGAGCTGACCGACAACGCCAAGAAGTACCTGGCGGCGAAGGGCTTCGACCCGGTGCTCGGTGCACGTCCGCTTCGTCGCACGATCCAGCGCGACATCGAGGACAACCTCTCCGAGCGGATCCTGTTCAACGAGCTGACCCCGGGTCAGATCGTCGTGGTGGACTGCGAGGGCGACCCGAACGACATCGACAAGTCCAAGCTCGTCTTCCGGGGTGCCGAGAAGCCGGTCGAGGTTCCGGACGCCGTTCCGGCCGACCTCGGTGGCACGGCCGCCGGCACTGCGGCAGCGGCGACGGACGAGGTGGCGTAACAAGCAGTAAGAGGGCGGGGCCCCGGTGGCGTGAGCCACCGGGGCCCCGCCTTTTTTGCGCTACCCCCACAGGTCACCCGCGCCCGCCCGCGCCTGCCCGTGCCCGCCGTGTCTCTCTGCGCCGCGCTACGCAAGATCCGCGCAACATCAGGGAAAGTGCTGCCTCATGACGTCCGGAGGCAGCAACTTCCCTGATGTTGTGGGCGGAGTGCGGCTGGCGGCGTGGCGTGGCGCGGGGCCGTCCGCGCGGCGGGGCGCGGCCCGCGCGGCGGGCGGGGGCAGGACAAGACAGGGTCAGGGCGGGGTGGGTCAGGTGGTCAGGTCGGCTGTCGGGTGGGACGGGCCGTCGCCGACGAGGCGGAAGCTGTCGGCTCCGGCCGCTTCGACCAGCCCGTCCTGCACCAGGCCGGCCAGGGCTCGGGCACGTTGGACGTCATCGGTCCAGACCTGGTCCAGGCGCTGGTGTGGGACCGGCCCGGTGGTCTCCCGGAGCACCCCGAGCAGGAGACCGCGTACCTGTCGGTCGGTGCCCGCGTACCGCTGGGGTCGCCGGGTTGGCCCTGCTGGCGCCTCCTGGCCGGAGGCCCGCCAGGCGCAGACCGACTCGACCGGGCAGGCGGTACAGCGCGGTGACCGGGCTGTGCAGATCACCGCGCCCAGTTCCATGAACGCGGCGCTGGCGAGTGCCGCGGCGGCCGGTTCCACCGGGAGCAGCTCTTCGGTGGCGACCAGGTCGGCTGGCCGGGTGACCGGTCCGGCGTCCGGCTCGCCGGCCACCGCCCGGCAGACCACCCGGCGAACGTTGGTGTCGACCACCGGGTGCCGCTGCCCGTACGCGAAGGTGGCCACTGCCCGCGCCGTGTAGGTGCCGACCCCGGGCAGTGCCAGCAGTTGCTCCAACCGGTCCGGCACCTGGCCGCCGTGCCGGTCCACGATCGCGACCGCGCATTCTCGCAGCCGAACTGCCCGACGGGGGTAGCCGAGACGTCCCCACATCCGGATCGCCTCGGCCGGGGTGTCCGCGGCCAGCGCCGCCGGGTCCGGCCAGCGGGAAAGCCATGCCTGCCAGGCCGGCACCACCCGGACCACGGGGGTCTGCTGGAGCATGACCTCGCTGACCAGGATGGCCCACGGGGTGACCCCGGGTGCACGCCACGGCAGGTCACGGGCGTGTTGCTGGAACCAGCGGCTGACCAGGGTGGCGAAATCGGGTTGAGTCATGGCGCCGTCGATGATGTCACGCCTGGCGATCCCGCTGGATGGGCGGCTCGGGCGGGGTGCCATGGCTGCGTCCGACGGATCGGAGAGAATGCCCGGATGAACGAGCTCGCGATCACCGTCATCGGTCGGGACCGGCCGGGCATCGTGGCCGACGTCGCCGAGGTCCTCGCCCGACTGGGTGCGAACCTCACCGACAGCACGATGACGCGGCTGCGGGGGCATTTCGCGATGACCCTGATCTGCACCGGGCCGGCCTCCGCCGAGGTCGAGGCCGCGTTGGCGCCGCTGGCCGCCGAGGGGCAACTGCTGGCGACGGTACGCGCGGTCACGCCGGACGGCGAGGTGCCTGCGGCGGGTGAGCCGTACGTGATGGCGGTGCACGGTTCGGACCGGATGGGCATCGTCGCGGCGATGACCCGGGTGCTGGTCGACGCCGGCGGAAACGTCACCGACCTGAGTACGCGGTTGGCCGGGTCGCTCTACGTGGTGTTGGCCGAGGTCGAGTTGCCGGCTGGTGTGGCCGACACACTGATCGACCGGTTGCACCGGACGGCTGCCGAGCTGGGCGTGGAGGTCACCCTCCGGCCGGCGGACCCGGATCTGTTGTGAGCGGCGAGGAGAACGGGCCGGACGTCGAGGCGTACGTCGGTCTGGGCGACTGGACACCCGAGTCGCTGGTCGTGCCCGGTGAGGTGCGGCCGGTTGTGTCGGCCCCTCATCCGGTGTTGAGTCGGGCCGCCGAGGGGGTCGATCCGACCGCGAAGGAGACCGTCCAGCTCGCGGCCGACCTGGTGGCGACGATGCGGGTGTCGCCGGGCTGCGTGGGGCTGGCCGCGCCGCAGGTCGGGGTGGGTGCGCGTGTGTTCGCCGTCGATGTGACCGGGCACCCGAAGGCGGTCACGGTGCATGGCACCTTCGTGCTCTGCAACGCCCGGGTGGTCGAGGCGACGCGGTGGAAGCCGGGTCGGGAGGGGTGCATGTCGGTGCCGGACCTGACGGGGGATGTGAAGCGGGCCAGCCGGCTGGTGGTGGAGGGTGACCTGCCGGGCACCGGTGAGCCGGTCCGGTTGGTGACCGACGGCTTCGAGGCTCGGGCGTTGCAGCACGAGATCGACCACTGCGCGGGGTTGCTCTTCCTGGATCGGGTGGCCGGTGCGCACGCCGTCTACCAGCGCAAGGTCTACCTCTGATCGGTCGCCGGACGGTCGGCAGTTTTGTCCTGAGTGGAGAGTGGATCGGGTGCCCGCGGGCGGCCCCGGCGCGTCGCGCCGTACTGGCCGGGGGAGCGCGGCTACGGTGGGAGGCATCATGCGTCTGACGGTCGGCCCCCTGCCACCCGCCGTGTACTGGCGGCGTCGCGTCGTCGTACTCGGAGCGGGGCTACTTTTCCTGATTGTCCTGCTCTACTCGTGCACCCAGTCGGGTCGTTCCGGCGAGAAGCCGACCGCGGGGGCGACTTCGACGCCGACTTCCGCCGGCACGCCCGCTCCTGAGGGCCCGGTGCTGACCCCGGAGACCGGGGCTCCGCCGCCGCCCGCGTCCGCCGATCCGGCTGTGACGAGTCCGAGTCCCGCGATCACCAGCAACACACCTCCGCTGGGCGCGGCGGCCGGTTCGGAGGACGACGGCACCTGCACCGACGCGGAGATCAGCGTGGTCTCGTCGGCGAGCCCGACCTCGGTCCAGCGTGGGGCGGTGGTCGAGCTGCAACTCAAGATCAAGAACACGTCGGACCGCACGTGCAGTCGGAACGTCGGCGCCGACCTGCAGGAGATCTTCATCAAGTCCGGTGCGGAGAAGATCTGGTCGTCGGACACCTGCGGCAAGGTCCAGGGCTCGGACGTGCAGACCTTCACGCCGAACTTCGAGCGCGCCTACCAGGTGCCGTGGAACGGGCGGGACACCAGCCGGTGCGACGGTGCGCTGGCCGGCGGGCCGTTCCCGCCGCTCGGGTCGTACCAGGTGTTCGCCCGGGTGGGCACGAAGCTCAGCTCACCCGTGAAGCTCACCATCACCGGCTGAGCCGGGGTCAGACGTACCGTTCCAGGATGGATGCCTCGGCGAGCCGGGACAGCCCCTCGCGGACGCCTCGGGCCCTTGCGTCGCCGACGCCCTCGACGGCCTGCAGATCCTCCACTGTCGCGCCCAGCAGGCGCTGGAGGCTGCCGAAGTGCACCACCAGGCGGTCGACCACCGCGACCGGCAGCCGGGGCACCTTGGCCAGCAGCCGGAAGCCGCGAGGGCTGACCGCGGCGTCCAGCGCGTCGGACGCGGCCGGGTAGCCGATCGCCTTGGCCACCGCCACCAGGTCGATCAGCTCGGTGGCGCCGAGCAGGTCCAGCTCGACGAGTGCCTCGTCCAGGGTGCGTGACTTGCGGCCGATCGGGAGGTAGTCCCGGATGACCAGCGTGCGGTCGGCGTCCACGCCGGCCATCAGCTCGTCGAGTTGCAGGGCGAGCAGGCGACCGTCGGTGCCCAGCTCGACCACATAGCCGGCGATCTCGTCGGCGATCCGGCGAACCATCTCCAGTCGCTGCACCACGGCCACCGCGTCCCGTACGGTGACCAGGTCCTCGATCTCCAGTGCGGAGAGCGTGCCGGAGACCTCGTCCAGCCGGAGCTTGTAGCGCTCCAGGGTGGCGAGCGCCTGGTTGGCCCGGGAGAGGATGGCGGCCGAGTCGTCGAGCACGTGCCGCTGGCCGTTGACGTAGAGGCTGATGATCCGCATCGACTGGCTGACCGAGATGACCGGGTAGCCGGTCTGCCGGGCCACCCGCTCGGCGGTGCGGTGCCGGGTGCCGGACTCTTCGGTCGGGATGGACGGATCGGGCATCAGGTGCACGGCCGCCCGGACGATCCTGGTGCCGTCGCTGGAGAGCACGACCGCGCCGTCCATCTTGCACAGCTCGCGGACGCGCGTCGCGGAGAACTCCACGTCCAGCGGGAAGCCCCCGGTGCACAGGCCCTCGACGACCTTGTCGTAGCCGAGCACGATGAGCGCGCCGGTGCGGCCGCGCAGGATGCGCTCCAGACCGTCGCGTAGGGCGGTGCCCGGGGCCATCAGGGCGAGATTGGCCCGCAACGGGTCCCCGGCGCTCCCGGCGGCTCCCGCAGTCACGCTCACGCTGATCGGGCGGGCGGGCGAGCCCACGGCGCCGGTGCGGGCCTGGGGCGGCGCGCCGGCTGGCTTGGTGGTTTCGCGGTCGATCGGCACGGGCACAGTCTACGGACTGCCGTGCGGTGGGTGCTGTCGTGGTTACTGTGATGTGTCACGATGCGGCCCTTCCAACCGATTCCCGCTTGCGACGTGCTGTCCGGTATCGCCGTCTCCGTCGGCACGGTGCGTCACTCGGCGGACGCGCGGGCCGCATGGTGCAGTGCCGAACGGACGTCCGTGACCTCGGTCACCCGCATGTGCTCTGGGCCGGCGCCGGTGCTGGCCGGCCCGCAACCGGTCGGCACCAGGGCCACCTTGAACCCCAGCCGGGCCGCTTCGGCCAGCCGGCGCGGCACCGCCCCGACGCGGCGCACCTCGCCGGTCAGACCCACCTCACCGATCGCCACCAGGTGCGGCGCGATGGCCAGGTTGAGCCCGCCGGAGGCGACCGCCAACGCGACCGCCAGGTCGGCGGCCGGCTCCACCACCCGGATCCCGCCCACAGTGGCGGCGAAGACCTCCCGGTCGTGCAGGGTCAGCCGCTCGGTGCGTCGTTGCAGCACCGCGAGCACCATCGCCAGACGCGCCGAGTCGAGGCCGGAGACGGTGCGTCGGGGAGAGCCCGCCACGGTCGCGCCGATCAGGGCCTGGACCTCGGTGACCAGGGCCCGCCGCCCCTCCATGGCCACTGTCACACAGGTGCCCGGGACCGGCTCCGCGTAGCGGGTCAGGAACAGCCCGGACGGGTCGGCCAGGCTGCTGATGCCACCCTCGTGCATCTCGAAGCAGCCGACCTCGTCGGCCGCGCCGAACCGGTTCTTCACGCCGCGCACCAGGCGGAGCGACGAGTGCTTGTCGCCCTCGAAGTGCAGCACGACGTCGACCAGGTGCTCCAGCACCCGGGGCCCGGCCACCTGGCCGTCCTTGGTGACGTGCCCGACCAGCACGGTGGCGATGCCCCGCTCCTTGGCGACCGAGACCAGCGCGGCGGTCACCGCGCGCACCTGGGTCACACCACCGGGCACGCCCTCGGTGCCGGTGGTCGAGATGGTCTGCACCGAGTCGAGCACCAACAGGCCCGGCTTGACCGCGTCGAGGTGACCGAGCACCGACGCCAGGTCGCTCTCCGCAGCGAGGTAGAGCTGCTCGTGCAGGGTGCCCATCCGTTCGGCGCGCAGGCGCACCTGGCTGACCGACTCTTCGCCACTGACCACCAGTGAGGGGCTGCCGGCACCGATCGCCCAATGCTGCGCCACATCGAGCAGGAGGGTCGACTTGCCGACACCGGGCTCGCCAGCGAGCAGCACCACGGCACCGGGGACCAGGCCGCCGCCGAGCACCCGGTCGAGTTCGCTCACCCCGGTGGGCACGGCGCGGGCCGGAGCGGCGCTGATGGTGGCGATCGGCCGGGCCGGCTCGGTCGGCATCCGGGAGCTGACCACGCGACCGGAGACGGTCGGGCCGGTCACCGTGCTCTCGACCACCGCGCCCCACTCGCCGCACTCCGGGCAGCGCCCCACCCACTTGGGTGGCTGGTGCCCGCAGGCGTCGCACTGGTAGGCCGGACGCGGCTCGCGGGCGGCGGACCGGCCACGGGCGGCGCCGGCGGTGCCGCCGCGCGAAGGGGTCGATCGGGAGGTGGTCACATCAGGACGCTAGCCCTCGCGTACGACGAAAACACCCCGGCGTGGTGGTCACCACGCCGGGGCGTTTGTCGATGTGGGTTCGGGTCACTCGTGGGTGGTGCCACCCTCGTCGCCCTCGTAGCCGCCCTCGCGCTCGATGATCGGCGAGGGGGGTGCGGCCGGAGTGAGCGGCACCGCGATCGGCGCCTGGCCGGTGACCGTGTTGCCGTTGCCGAAGTCGAAGGTCACCAGGACGTTCTGCCCGGAGCGCAGCGCCTCGGTCAGACCGACCAGCCGGAGCTGGGTGGTGGCCTCGGAGTTGAACTGCACGTAGCTCAGCGGGGCCAGCTCGATCCGGGCCGGCGTGCCCGGAGCGGAGGGGCTGGCCGAACCGGACGCCCGCGCCGACTCCGGGGCGGACGGGGTGGCCGAGGACGACCCGGTCTCGGAGGGGGTCGCCGATGGGCTGGCCGAGCCGGACCCGGAGGTCGACGGGCTGGCCGAGCCGGAGGGAGACGGGCTCGTGGAGGCGGACTCCGAGGCGGACGGCGACGGGCTCGCCGAGCCGCCGCTGATCACCAGCTCACGGGCGCTCTCGGTGGTGACGGTGACCGTCACCGTCTCCTTCGAGTCGTTGTAGATCACGGCGCTGAGCCCAGCGTCCTGGCCGGCCTTGTAGCCCTCGGTGCCCGGGTAGTCCACGAGCAGGCCACGCACGGAGAAGGAACCGTTGTTGGTGGTGAGGCTGACGCCCTGGACCGACGCCTCCTTGGTGGCGGTCTCGGCGATCTGTCCGGTGCCGCAGCCGGACGTCAGCAGACTGGCCGCCGCAATTCCGGACAGCAACAGGGCCGCACGCCGGGATCCCCTGATCGAGCGCGTCACGTCGGTCCTCCTCGTCACAATCCCCACCCGGGCCGCACGCCGGGCACGGTGGCCATACCCGCGCAGACCGCGCTCCAGGGTAGTTGGGACTGATCGAGGCCCGCACGCGGACCCGGCAATGCCACCTGCCCGGGTGCCGTTCACACCACCCGACCGCTCGCGACCAGCAGGACCACGTCGATGAGGGCCACCAGCATCACCGCCCGGAAGGCCGACACCGGCCGCCGGCCGGCCCGGACCGCCGAGCGCCCGGCGTACCAGCTCAGCGGTGGCACCACGGCGGCCGTGACGACCGCCGCCACCCCGATCGCCGACGGCGGCCCGGGTGGCCCGAGGACCAGGGCCGCGGTCGCCGCGAGGAGCAGGCCGGCGGCCGCGATCCGGCTGCCGGCGGCGCCCAGCCGGTGCGGCAGGCCGCGCACCCCGGTCCGTGCGTCGTCGGCCAGGTCGGGCAGCACGTTGGCGAAGTGCGCCCCGGCCCCCAGGCAGGCCGCCGCGACCAGCAGCCAGGCGGGTGGGGTCGGCTGCCCGGGCAGCGCCAGCACCACGAAGGCGGGCAGCGCGCCGAACGAGACGGCGTACGGCAGCACCGAGAACGCGGTGGCCTTGAGCGGCCAGTCGTAGAGCAGCGCCGAGACCAGTGCGACGGTCAACCAGAACGCCGCAGTGGGGTTCGTGGTCAGCGCCAGCAACGGACAGGCCACCGCGGCCACCGCCGCGGCCCAGGCCGTGGTGCGCCGACCGACAGCGCCGGCGGCGACCGGTTTGTCGGTACGCCCCACAGTGGCGTCCCGCTCGGCGTCCAGCGCGTCGTTGGTCCAGCCGACGGCGAGCTGGCTGGCAAGAACGGCGAGCACGACGGACACGATTCCGGTCGGCCGGTGACCCACTCCCCAGGCCAACAGGCCGGAAACCGCGGTCACCGCTGCGGCCGGTTCCGGATGGCTCGCTCTGACCAGCCCTAACACCCTCGACGACATAAGGGAAGTCTGGTCGTTACCGAGCAGTCGTGCCACGCTCGGTGCCATGCGAGACGTGGCTGCGTCCGCGGCGTCCACCGGCCCCCGGGTGCTGCCGCGTAACGATCCGCGCCAGTACGACGACCTGGCCGGTGAGTGGTGGCGGCCCGATGGCGCGTTCGCGATGCTGCACTGGCTGGCGGAGGCCCGCGCGGCGCTGGTGCCGCCGGCCACCCGTCCGGGCGCGCTGCTGGTCGATCTGGGTTGCGGCGCCGGTCTGCTCGCGCCGCACCTGGCCGGCAAGGGTTACCGCCATGTCGGGGTGGATCTGACTCGCTCGGCGCTGGTCCAGGCGGCCGAGCACGGGGTGCGCGTGGTCCAGGGCGACGTCACCGCCGTCCCGCTGCCGAGCGGTTGCGCCGACGTGGTCTCCGCAGGTGAGCTGCTGGAGCATGTGCCGGCCTGGCCGCGTGCGGTGGCCGAGGCGTGCCGTCTGCTGCGTCCGGGCGGTCTGCTGGTGTTGGACACCCTGAACGACACGGCGCTGGCCCGGCTCGTCGCGGTACGGATCGCCGAGCGGCTGCCGACCGTGCCACGCGGCATCCACGATCCACGGTTGTTCGTGGACGCCCGGGCACTGGTGGCCGAGTGTGCCCGGCACGGTGTCGACCTGCGGCTGCGAGGCATCCGTCCGCAGGTCGGGGGCATGCTTGCCTGGTTGCTGCGCCGGGCCCGCGCGACCCGGACGTCCGGTGCGACGTCCACGGGCCGCGCGCCACGCATCGTGCCGACCCGGTCCACCGCCGTGCTCTATCAGGGCCGGGGGGTCCGCAAAGGATAGTCCGGGCCTGGCGGGGGTATGGGACGCCGAGGAGGAGACGATATGACGGTGCAGGCGCTTGAGGCGGCCCGCCGGTTGGCGCCGCGGTTCGCCGCGCGTGCGGCGGACCACGACCGGGACGGTTCCTTCCCCGTCGAGGACTTCCGTGACCTGCGGGAGGCTGGCCTTTTCGGGTTGATGGTGCCCCGGGCACTGGGCGGCATGGAGGCCAGCTTCGCCGAGTACGCCGCGGTGGCCACTGAGCTTGCCCGGGGCAACGGCGCGACGGCCCTGGTGTTCAACATGCACGCCTCGGTGACCGGTGCCCTGGGCGCGGTCACCGAGGAGTTGGCCGAGGCGTTGGGTGTGCCGGACGAGGCGCTGGTCGCCCGGGACCGGCTGCTCACCGCTGCGGCTCAGGGCTCCTGGTACGCGGTCGCGATGAGCGAGCGTGGCGCCGGTGCCCGGCTGTCCCAGCTGACCACGGCGTACGAGACGACCGACGAGGGTTGGCATCTCAAGGGCAGCAAGACCTTCTGCTCCGGCGCCGGGCATGCCGACGGTTACCTGGTGGCGGCGCGCAGCGCGGCCGACCAGTCGGTGGTCTCGCAGTTCCTGGTGCCGGCCGGTGACGGGTTGACAGTGGAGCCGACCTGGGATGCGCTCGGCATGCGTGCCACCTCCTCGCACGACCTGCACCTGGACGTGACGGTTCCGGCGGACCGGCTGCTCGGCGGTGTGGAAGGGCTGGCGCTGGTGGTCGCCCAACTGATGCCGCACTGGCTGGTGGCCAGCTACGCGGCGGTGTACGTGGGGGTGGCCCGGGCGGCGATCGACGCGGCGGCCGAGCACCTCAACGCCCGCAACCTGGCCGGTCTGCCGGCGGTGCGGGCCCGACTGGGCCGGGCGGACGCGGCCACGGCGGCCGCCCAGCTGGTGGTCGCCGAGGCGGCCCGTCGGGTGGACGAGGCGCCGGGTGACGAGGAGACCAACCGTTGGGTGTGGCGGGCGAAGCTGCTCGCCGGCACCACGGCCGCCGAGGTCGCGGCGTCGGTGTTGGAGGCGGCGGGCACCTCGGCGACCCGACGTGGTCATCCGTTGGAGCGGCTCTACCGCGATGCCCGCTGCGGCTCGCTGCACCCGGCCACCTCGGATGTCTGCGCCGACTGGCTGGGCATCGCCGCCCTGGGCGGCGACCCGGACCGCGACGGATCGGCACCGCGTTGGTGAGCCGGCCCTGCGGGGCTCGCACGCAAGATAGGCCAGCCGAGGCGGCTGGTGGGACGGCCAGGGGGAGGACAGCATTTGACGAGAGGTGGGGATCGTGTCCGTACCAGTGATCGCGGGGCTCGGGATTGCACAGCCGCCGTCCGCTTCGCAGGACGAGTTGTGGGAGGGCTACTTCTCCCGGCACTTCACCGGCACCACCAGGTCGTTGGCCCAGCGGATCTTCGCGCACTCCGGGGTGACCCGGCGTCAGGCTGCGGTCAACCCGCTGTTGGAGGACGTGTCGGACTGGCCGACCGAGCGCCGGATGCGTCGCTATCAGGTCGAGGCGCTGCCGTTGGGCAAGGAGGCGGTGGGCCGCGCGTTGACCGCAGCCGGCTTGGACGCCGGCGACATCGGGCTGTTCATCGTCTGCTCCTGCACGGGCTACGCCACCCCCGGGCTGGACATCCTGCTCGCCCGGGACCTCGGCATGGCCGCGGACACCCAGCGGATGTTCATCGGCCACATGGGCTGTTACGCGGCGATGCCGGGCCTCGGTGCGGCGAGTGACTTCGTCACCGCGCGAGGACGACCGGCGCTGCTGCTCTGCGCGGAGCTGACCAGCCTGCACATCCAACCGTCGAGTGCCAGGGTGGACACCCAGCAGATCGTCTCCCACGCGCTCTTCTCGGATGCGGCGGTCGCCGCCGTGGTCACGCCGAGTGGCCCGGGGTACGCGTTGCGCGAGGTCACGTCCGTCACCGACACCTCGACAGCGGACCACATGACGTGGGACGTCACCGACGCCGGTTTCCGGATGGGGCTGTCACCGAAGGTGCCGCAGGTGCTGTCGAGGCACGTCCGTGCGCTGGTCGACGATCTGCTGGCCCGGCACGGTCTCACCAGTTCCGAGGTGGACGGCTGGGCGGTGCATCCGGGCGGGCCGCGGATCCTCAACGTGGTGGAGCGTGAGTTGGCGTTGCCGCCGCAGGGTCTGGCGGCGTCCCGGGCGACGCTCGACGAGCACGGCAACTGCTCGTCCCCGACCGTGCTGCTGATCCTGGACCGGCTGGGCCGTGCGACTCCTGCGGCTCGACGTGTCGTCATGTTGGCGTTCGGTCCCGGCCTCACCCTGTACGCCGCTCTGCTCGATCGACAGGACTGATCACCTCCTCCTCCGGCCGGTACGCTCGCTGGATGGATACGACGGCGGACGACCGACTGCGTTCGGTCGTCCTGGTGGGTGCCGCGGTGGCCGTGCTGGCCGTTGGTGGCTGGTGGTGGCAGGCCGCCGCGCCCGCCTCGACGGCCAGGTCGGCTGCTCCTTCGGAGACCGTCCCGTCCACCGGGCCGAGTGTGAGCACGGCGCTGGAACGCGCCCTGGTCACCGGGGCGCCCGGTGAACGGCTGACGATGCGGGTGGACGCGAGCGGCGAGGTCGTCAGCATCCCGGAGAGCGTACGGACGGAGATCGACCCGGAAACCGGCAAGATCATCGACATCGACGGCAATCTCGCTGCCCTCTTCTTCGGGGATGATCTGCCCTCGTTCCGCGACACCGTTTGGCAGGAGCGGGCGACACTCGCTCCGGGGCAGAGCGTGGTCCGGCAGGCAGCGGGCGACAGTGGCCGTCACCTCCTGCAATACCGGTGCACCAGGCCGGGCGCCATGCTGGTGAGCGTCTCCGGGGCCGGGCTCGCCGGGCCGTCCCAGATCGACTGCGACGGCACGGTCGCCAGCGCCGAGGTGCTGGCGCACGGCAGGCCGTTCCGGGTGTCGCTGTCGGCGACGGGTGAGCGGGAGATCGACGTGCAGGCGCAACTCGTCTTCCTGCCGCGCTAGGCCGCCAGCCGCGCTCGGGCGCGTTGCGCCGCACTCCACGCGCTGAGCCGCGACCAGGCCGCTCAGGCGGTGAGCCGCGCTCAGGCGCCGAGGGCGGTCAGCTCACCTCGGTAGGTGTCCACCGGCCCCAGGTCGGGCAGCACCAGGGTCACCGTGCCGGCGCGGTCGACCAGCAGGGCGGTGGCGACGCCGGGGCGGGCCGGTTGGCCCAGGAAGGAGCGCAGCCCTCCGGCGGGGTCGGCCAGCGCCCGGACCTGCGGCCGGTTGGTCGGTGGGGCTGGCGCCGTCCGGCCGCCGCTGACAGTCACGACGGAGACCCCGGCGGGCGCAGCCGTCAGGGCGTCGGCGACGCGGTCCGGGCAGGGACAGCCGTCCAGCAGGATGATCATGGCGGGCAGCAGGCCGCGCAGTGGCACCGGTGCCTGGCCCGCGTCGACCAGGTCCAGGGCGGGCAGGGCCCGCCCGGCGAGGGTCGCGGGTGGCGAGTAGGGCGCCGGGGTCGGACGGTCGCTGCGGCTGGCGCGTGGCCAGGTGACCGCGACCAGGCCGGTCAGCGTGGTGAGGACCGCCACCAGCAGGACCAGCAGCGGTAGGCCCAGAGCGCGGCTGCGGGGCAGGCCGGTGGCCCTGCGGAGTTCACGGCGGATCTGGGCGGCCTCGGCGGCGAGCGCGGAGGCGTCGTCGGGAACCACGACACGGCCCCACTCGGGCGGCAGACCGGGCAGGCCGTCGGTCGGCCCGTGGCCCTCTGCGTCCGGCTTGCCCATCGGACCCCCTGGAAGCGTCTCGAGAGCGGAGTGCGGCTCGGTCTCCAGGGTCGCGCACCAGGGGCTCCTCCCGCTACACCTGGGCGCAGTCCCGCTGGCCGGGCTACCATGGGAGGAGCGCGTAGCCCTTGATCTCGACGTTCCGTTCACCCGTACCGGGCAGTCATTCGTTCGTTACGGAGCGTGTTCGAACCATTGGTTTGACCGCCTGTCAAGCTGAAGCAAGACCTCTCACAGGGCCCCTGAGCTGCGCCAATGGTCAGGACATCGGAGAGACATCAGTGCCTGACCGTGTTACCCTAGACACAGCGAAAGGGGTTTCGAACCTATGGTTTTCAGTGTCGGCGAGACCGTTGTTTACCCCCACCACGGGGCCGCACTCATCGAGGCAATCGAGACTCGGATCATCAAGGGCGAGCCTAAGAAATACCTCGTCCTGAGGGTCGCGCAGGGTGACCTGACGGTCCGGGTGCCCGCCGAGAATGCCGAGATCGTGGGTGTGCGCGAGGTGGTCGGCGAAGAGGGCCTGGGCAAGGTCTTCGACGTTCTCCGGGCTCCGCACACCGAGGAGCCGACCAACTGGTCGCGGCGTTACAAGGCCAACCTGGAAAAGCTGGCCTCCGGCAACCCGCTGAAGGTCGCCGAGGTCGTTCGCGACCTGTGGCGCCGGGAGCGGGAGCGGGGCCTTTCCGCTGGTGAGAAGCGGATGCTGGCCAAGGCCCGCGACATTCTCGTCGGTGAGGTCGCGCTGGCTGAGAAGAGCACCAAGGACGAGGCGGAGACGCTGCTCGACAAGGTCCTCACCGAGGCCTAGTCCGCACAGCATCGTCGTACCCACTTCGTAGCAAAGAAACCACCGAGGACCGTGACGTGACCGCGCAGCTCAATCCGCGCGGTGACGTCGCGGTCCTCGTGCCTGCGGCGGGTGCCGGCGTACGTCTCGGCCCCGGCCGACCCAAGGCACTGCGCCTGCTCGGCGGCGAGCCGCTCCTCGTGCACGCCGTGCGACGGCTGGCCGCCGCACCGTCGGTGCACACGATCGTGGTGGCCGCGCCGGTCGCCGAGGTGGCGGCCGTCCGTGAGCTGCTGGCCCCGGTCGCGCCGGTGATCGTGGTGGCCGGCGGCGCGGAGCGACAGGCGTCGGTGGCCGCCGCGCTGGCCGCGGTGCCCGCTGGCCCGACGATCATCCTGGTGCACGACGCCGCCCGCGCGCTCACGCCGCCCGAGCTGGTCGAATCCGTCGCCGCGGCAGTCCGGGACGGGCGTGACGCGGTGATCCCGGTCCTGCCGGTCGTCGACACGATCAAGGAGGTCGGCGCCGACGAGGTGGTGCTCGGCACCGTCGACCGTTCCGCCCTGCGCGCGGTGCAGACCCCGCAGGGTTTCCGCCGGGCGGTGCTCAGCGCCGCGCACGCCGCAGCCGGTGACTCCCTCACCGACGACGCCGGTCTCGTCGAGAAGCAGGGCGTGACGGTGAGCTGCGTGCCGGGCTCGGAGTACGCATTGAAAATCACCCGACCGTTCGACCTGGCTCTGGCGGAGCATCTGCTTGCCGCCGGCGGTTGACGCGTACGCTCTGATCATGATCGTTCCCCGGGTGGCCATCGGCACCGACGTGCACGCGTTCGAGCCGGGTCGGCCCTGCTGGGTGGCCGGGCTGCTCTGGCCCGACCAGGACGGCCTTGCCGGGCACTCGGACGCCGACGTGGTCGCGCACGCCGCCTGCAACGCGCTGCTCTCCGCCGCCGGCCTCGGTGATCTCGGCTCCGTCTTCGGGGTGGGTGAGCCGGAGTGGGCCGGCGCGTCCGGTGTGGCGCTGCTGACCGAGACGGCCCGCCGGGTGCGGGCCGCCGGCCTGGAGATCGGCAACGTGTCCGTGCAGGTCATCGGCAACCGTCCCAAGATCGGCAAGCGTCGTGCGGAGGCGCAGGAGGTGCTCTCCTCCGCCGTCGGCGCCCCGGTCACCCTGTCCGCCGCGACCACCGACGGGCTCGGTTTCACCGGCCGCGAGGAAGGGCTCACCGGCATCGCGGTGGCTCTGGTGTACGACGCGCCGGCCGCCTAAGCTCGCCGCGATGTCCAGCGATCCCGCTCCCGACCAGTCCGCCGCCGACGGCTACGTCCAGCGCGCCCAACTCCTCGCCGAGCTCGGCCGCCACGACGAGGCGGCCGGCGAGCTGACCTACGGGCTGGCCCTCCAGCCGGACGACGTGGATGCCCTCACCATGCTGGCCCGGGTGCACCTGGCCGCCGACCGTCCGGCCGAGGCGCTCACCGCCGCGGACACGGCCGTGGCCGCCGCACCGGAGGCGCTCCCGCCGCTGGTCGCCCGGGGCATGGCCCTGGCCGATCTGGAGCGCTACGCCGAGTCGGCTGCCACCGCAGACCGGATCCTCGCCCTCGGCCCGGCCGACGCGTACGCCCAGCGCAGCGCGGCGGCTATCCTGGCCGGCGCCCGCAACGGCCAGCCGGCGCTGAACGCGGCCTGGCGCGGTGTCGAGCTGGCACCGGAGGAGCCGCAGGCCCATCTGGTGCTCAGCCTGGTCGCCGCCCGGCTGGACCTGTTCGACCTGGCCGAGCGGGCCTACCGGGAGGCGTTGCGGCTCGACCCGCGCCTCGCCGAGGCCGGGCACGAGGTCGGTGTCATGCGTCTGGAGCAGCGCCGCTGGTCGGAGGCGTTGGCGCACGTGGCGGACGCGGTGTCGATCAGCCCGAGCCGAGTCGACTCGCCGCGAACCCTCGCGTCCGGCCTGCACCGCCTGGTTCTCTACGGGGCGGGCTGGTCGCTGGTGGCGGCGGTGCTGGTCGCGGTCGCGGCGTCGGCGAGCGACGGGTTCTCCCGCATGCTGGCGGTGCTCGCCGCGCTCACCGGTGGGATCGTCGTCTGGCAGCTCGCGGCCCGGTTGCCCGGGCTGGCCCGGACCGTCCTGCCCGCCATGCTGCACTCTGACCGCGCGATGGCCCTGGCGGTCTACGCCGTGGCCGCCGCGCCGGTGCTGCTGCTGGTGTACGCGGTGATCGGCTCGCCATGGCCGCTGGTGCTGGCGATCGCCGCCACGGCGATCGCCGAGTTCGCCGTGTTCACCCGCACCGCGATCCGCTAGCCCTCTCCGGCAGCACCGCGACAGATCAACAAGCGTCGCCCAGCTCGCGCACGTCAGGGTTTCGCCGGAGCCCGCCCGCGTCGGGATCAAGCCTGACCGCCCAGAGCGGGTGGGCTCCGGCGAAACCCCAGCGCGACTAGACCGAACGCGCCCAGGTCCAGGCGTATCCCTCGTCCTCGCAGCCGGTGGCGGCGTCGCAGAGATCCAGGGGGCGGAACGTGTCGACCATGACGGCCAACTCGTCGAAGTAGTCCGCACCGATGGAACGCTCGGCTGCACCCGGCTGGGGACCGTGGGTGAACCCGGACGGGTGCAGGGAGATCGAGCCCTGCTCGATGCCGGAACCGCGCCGGGCCTCGTAGTTGCCGCCCGTGTAGAAGAGCATCTCGTCGGAGTCGACGTTGTGGTGGTTGTACGGCACCGGGATCGCGTCCGGGTGGTAGTCGACCTTGCGGGGCACGAACGAGCAGATGACGAAGTTGGGGCCCTGGAAGGTCTGGTGCACCGGCGGGGGCTGGTGGATGCGCCCGGTGATCGGCTCGAAGTCGTGGATGGAGAACGCCCACGGGTAGAGGTGCCCATCCCAGCCGACCACGTCGAACGGGTGGTTCGCGTAGACGTAGCGGGTCCAACCACGGCGGTGGCGGACCAGCACCTCGACCTCCTCACCGTCGACGAGCAGCGGCGAGTTGGGGCCGCGGACGTCGCGCTCGCAGTACGGCGAGTGCTCCAGGAACTGGCCGCGGACGGAGAGGTAGCGCTTGGGTGGGCCGATGTGCCCGGACGCCTCGACGGTGAGCAGGCGGACGGGCTGGTCACCGGTGGGCACCAGCCGGTGGATGGTCGAGGTGGGGATGATGACGTAGTCGCCGGCCACCGCGTCCAGCGCCCCGAACGGGGACTCGACCCGCAGAGTGCCCGACTCCACGTAGAGGCAGTGGTCGCCGGTGGCGTCGCGGAACAGCGGTGAGGGGCGGTCGGCGAGCACGT
The DNA here is from genome assembly GCF_018070425.1 of Micromonospora sp. C81. NCBI lineage: Bacteria > Bacillati > Actinomycetota > Actinomycetes > Micromonosporales > Micromonosporaceae > Micromonospora > Micromonospora sp. C81. The sequence continues at coordinate 379,249 of NZ_JAGPXS010000002.1, read as the reverse complement.
AGCCGATCCGTACGTCGTCGTTGGCGAGCAGGTACTGCCGGCCGAGGACGGGGTCGGAGCCGCCGGTGTCCAGTTTGTGGGTGCGCAGGTGGCGGGGCTTGAGCGGCAGGTTCGGTGCCCGGGTGAACGCGTGCGGGGTGAACTCGTCGGCGGCCAGGATCGCGGTGGGCGCGTGCCGGTGGTAGAGCAGGGACGAGTCGGAGGAGAAGCCCTCCTGGCCCATCAGCTCCTCGGCGTAGAGGGTGCCGTCGGGCTGGCGGAACTGGGTGTGGCGCTTGCGCGGCACATCGCCGACGCTGCGGTAATACGGCATCTCGCCTCCCGATATGTTCCGTTCACCGATCAACCGCGTCCGATAATCGGACGCTGTTGTCCGTTCCTCGTAGCGTCCCGTACATTCTTGTTCCGTGTCAACGCAGGTGCCCGCACTCCTCGACGGCCTGGTGGACGACGCCGCCGTCTTCCCCCCGGGCAGCGCCACGCTGCCCGACGCGCTGACCGCCCACCGCCGACACCGCGCAGCCTGGTACTCCGACCTGGTCGGCCCGCTGCTGATCCCCGCCTCGACAGTCTCGGCGGGCGAGCTGACTGGTCTGGTCGACCCGGGTGAGGGCCTGGTGATCGGGCTGATCGGTGACACCGGGATCGGGAACCTGCCGTACGCGCTCTCGTTTCTCGCCCCGGACGGCGTCACCGCCCGCCAGGTCGAGGTGGCCGTCGCCAAGCGCGGCGAGGACCCCCTGCCCGGCATCGCCGAGCTGCTGCGGCTGACCGATGCGCTGCCGGACGTCGAGGCCGTCTACGCCGAGCTGCCCCTGACCTTCGGGCTGATGGGCGCGCTGGACGCACTCGCCGCGGCCCGGAACGACGGGGTGCCCGTCGCGGCCAAGTTCCGCACCGGTGGCCTGGCCGCCGAACTCTTTCCCACGCCAGCCGAGCTCGCCGCCGTGATCTGCGCCTGCCGCGACCGGGGCCTGCCCTTCAAGCTCACCGCCGGGCTGCACCAGGCCGTCCGGCACCTGGATTCGGAGACCGGGTTCACCCACCACGGATACGCCAACGTGCTGGCCGCCACCCTGGCCGCCGCCGACGGCGACGGTGTGGAGGCGGTCGCCGAGTTGCTGACCGTGGTCGACCCACGCCCACTGGTGGAGCGGGCGACGACACGACTGGACCTACCGCGCCCACTGTGGGTGGGCTTCGGCTCGTGCAGCATCCTGGAACCACTGACCGATCTGATCCGGCTGGGGCTGGTGAACGGGGGCTACGACGCATGACCTGGGTGACCGGCGCTGACGGATCGCCGTACGGGGTGACGAACCTGCCGTACGGGGTGTTCCGGTCCGACGAGGGTCAGCCGCGCATCGGCGTACGGATCGGGTCCTGGGTGTTCGACCTGGCCGCCGCGGAGGCAGCCGACCTGGTGCTGGCCGCCGGTGCGCTGTGCCGGCCCACCCTCAACGAGTTCATGGCGCTGGGCCGTCCGCAGTGGACGGCGGTGCGGCAGCGCATCACCGAGCTGCTGACCGACCCGGCGCACCGACCCGCGGTGGAGCCGCTGCTGGTGCCCCTCGACGACGTGGAGATGCTGCTCCCGATCGAGGTGGCCGACTACGTCGACTTCTACTCGTCCGAGCACCACGCCTCGAACGTCGGGCAGATCTTCCGCCCCGGCCAGCCGCCGCTGCTGCCGAACTGGAAGCACCTGCCGATCGGCTACCACGGGCGGGCCGGCACCGTGGTCGTCTCCGGCACGCCGGTGATCCGACCGACCGGGCAGCGCGCCTCCGCCGAGGGCCCGGTCACGGGCCCGTCCGTACGCCTCGACATCGAGGCCGAGGTCGGCTTCGTGGTGGGCGTGCCCAGCCCGATGGGGCGTCGGGTGTCGGTCGACGACTTCGCCGACCACGTCTTCGGAGTGGTGCTGGTCAACGACTGGTCGGCCCGGGACATTCAGGCCTGGGAGTACCAGCCGCTCGGGCCGTTCCTCGGCAAGTCGTTCGCCACCTCGGTCTCGGCCTGGGTGACGCCGCTGGACGCGCTCGGCGACGCGTTCGTGCCCGCCCCCGACCAGGACCCGCCGGTGGTCGACTACCTGCGTGACGTGCCGCACCTGGGCCTGGACCTCCGACTGGCTGTCGAGTGGAACGGCGAGCAGGTCAGCGAGCCGCCGTTCGCCACCATGTACTGGACGCCGGCTCAGCAGTTGGCGCACCTCACCGTCAACGGCGCGTCACTGCGCACCGGCGACCTGTACGCCTCCGGCACCGTCTCCGGTCCGGACCGATCGCAGGTCGGCTCGTTCCTGGAGCTGACCTGGGGTGGGGCGGAGCCGGTGAAGGTGGGCGACGAGAGCCGCACCTTCCTCGCCGACGGCGACACGGTGACCATCACCGCCACCGCGCCCGGCCCGGACGGCACCACCATCGGCCTCGGCGAGGTCAGCGGCACCATTCGTCCGGCCAACTGAACGGTCGCATTCCATCCGTCTCGTGCACGGGACCGGTCATCGCACAGCCCGTGCGATAACCGGCCCCGGTTGACCCGTTGATCGTCCGGATCCCGTTGCCTCGCCGCGCGATCCGGGCCGGGCTCCGCCCGGCTCTCAGCGGTGGGGCTTCCATTGCACACGGAGGTAACGACGATGCACGATCTTACGGGCGCAATCTGGCGTACCAGCAGCCGTTCGAACGACCAGGGGCTCTGCGTGGAGGTCGCGGACAACCTGGTTGACGTCCACGGTCTGGTCGCGGTCCGCGACTCCAAGGACCAGGCCGGCCCCACGCTCGCGGTCAGCCCGCCGGGGTGGACAGCCTTCATCGGCGCGATCCGGGCCGGTCGATTCGAGCACTGACCGGAGCATCGGCACCGGTCGACGACGTCCGGTGCCGAGCAACGGTCCAAACGGACAGCGCGGCCTCCGGGTGGTGGAAATTCCGTCCCGGGGGCCCCGTCCGGCCCTCACTCCGCGTACCGTCGGGGACACGGGAGGGTGGCATGTCGACGGTCGCGGTTACCGGGTTCATCGAGGCGCACGCTGTCGATGTCTGGCGTCTGCTGACCGACCTGCCCGGCCGTGCGGCCCGGCTGAGCGCCGCCGGCCCGATCGAGATCCTCACCCCGGGGCCGTTCGGCCCGGGCACCGCCTGGCGTGAGGAGCGCGCCCAGCCGGGCGGCGGCACGCTGAGCGAGGAGTTCCTGGTGGTGGAGGCAGTCGCTCCCCATCGGCTGGTTCTCTGTTCCTCCGGTGCCGGCGTGGATTACCGCATCACCTGGAGCCTGCGTCCGGTCCGTCGTCGCCGCCGGGGTTGCACGGCGATCACCGTCAGCCAGGAGGCGGCGCCGACCGACCCGTACGGTCGGGTGGTGGCGCTGCTGCTCGGCGGTCTCGCCGCGCGGGCGGTCGAGGTGGCGTTGCGGCGTGATCTCGCCGACCTGACCGTCGCGGCCGGCGTCCTCGGCTCGGTCGAAGCCGCCTGAGCGCCGACCCGTCAGATCCGCCCTCCGCGCGACCGTCGTCGCCGTGACCTGAGCGGGGTGCGGCCGGTTCCGCTGGGTAGGGTGCCGGTCGGAGGTGCGGCATGGGGTTCCCGAGGGGTCGACGACGGCTCGTGATGGCGGTCGCGGCGCTGCTCGCGATCGCAGCTGTCGCGGTCATCGTCCACCGGGTGCTCGCACCGGCGGAGGTGAGCACGCTGGCGCGGGGTGACTACCCGCCCCCGGCCCGACCGGCTGCCGGAGTGATCGGTCGGTTGCCGGTCGCCCCGTTGATCGTGGACGGGCGACTGCGGGTGTACGCCGCACACCGTCAGGTCTACGCCGACCGGCCGGTCGACGGGCGGTACCGGACCAGCCCGTACTGGTCGTACCGGCGCTGGCCCGCCGAGCTGACCGGGATCGTCGCCAGCGGCAGCACGGTGGTCAGCCGCTGGTCCGACGGCCAACTCGTCGCCCTCGACGCGCGGACCGGCGGCGTGCTCTGGAAGGCCGACGGTCCGAAGCCGGCCGCAAGCACGGCGGTGGTGCGACGTACCTGGGCGGCCCCTGTGTGGGACCCGCGCGGGCTCCAGCTCGCCGACCTCCCGGGCGGTCGAACGGTGCTGCTGGTCAGCGGGGACGCCCAGGCGCGCGGGGTCGAGTTGAGCGACGGCCGGGAGCTGTGGCGGGTCGACCTGCCGGGCAGGTGCCGCAGCGACGTCGGCACCAGCTCCTCGGGACAGCTGATCGGCCTGGACACCTGCGCCGGGCCGGCCACGATCGAGTTCCGGGACGCCGCGACCGGCGTCGTGCGCGAGCGCTGGCGACCGCCGGGTGGCCCGGACGAGTTGGTGGTGACTCCCATCGGCTGCCGTACCGGCCAGTCGGACTGCCTCGCCCTGCGGACCTCCGGTCCGGGTGACGAGGGCGGCCGGGGTTGGTTGCTCGGTGCTGGTGTGCCGGTCGCCGCCCCGGCGCTGGATCCGGCCGGCGCGGTGCTGGTCGGTGACCAGGCCGTTGTCGTGCTCGACGGGGTCGCGGTGGGCCGGTCGGCGGCCACCGGCACGGAGCTGTGGCGGTCCGAGGGCCTGGGTGCGGCCCGGGTGCTGGCCGCGCAGCCTGGCCGGGTGCACCTGCTGACCGAGGCGAACGACCTGGTGACGCTGGATCCGGCGACGGGTACGCAGTTGTCCCGCTTCCTGCTCAACGTCGGCTCGGACGGGACCGGCTGGGTCCCCGGGGCGGTGGCGGCGGCGGACGGTTACGTCGCTGTCGAACGACTCCGCAAGCCGGTCGACCCGGACGGTGACGACCAGCGCTACTACTACACCGGCGAAGCGGTGATCCTGGCTGCCACCTGATCGTGGCGTCTTCGGCACCTGAACCCTCGACCAGCCCATACCCTTTGTCCAGAAAGGGTAGGTTTTTCATGGTTCAGGTTTCCGGGAAAGGGGTCGGCGCATGGGTCGGACAGCAGCCAGCTACCTCGTGGGCGGCGCGCTCGCCGCGACCGCGAGCCTCGTGCTGGCGGTCCCGCCGGTGCTGAGCGTCGACCCCGCATCGGCGCGCGGGATCAGCGCCGTCCGGGCCGAGCCGTCGGCGGACACCGGCGTCACCTTCGAGATCCTGCCGGCGACACCGACACCGACACCGACCCAGCCTCCACCCACTCCCACGCCCGACCCTCCTCAACCCACGCCCAGCCACGGTGGTCAGTTGCCGGTCACCGGCCCGGGCGGGTCGACACTGTTGCTCGTCGGGCTGGGCGGGGGTCTGCTCCTCGTCGGTTGGCTCGCTGTCCGCCGGAGGCGGCCGGTCTGACCTGAGCCTCCGGCCAGGCCCGTGCGGCCTCCGGCCGGCGGCCTGTGCCCTCAGGCTGGCGGCCCGTGCGGTCGCCGGCGTGCTGTCAGCCGCCAGCGCGGATCCGCTCCCTCGGCCGGCCGGCTGGCGGCCGACCGGATCGCCGGGATCGGCGGACCAGCACCGCGAGGCCGGTGACCAACAGCAGGCCAGCGACGGCCGCCCCCACGGCCCAGCCGGACATGATCCGGCTGACGACGCTGCCCCGTTTTCCGACCTGACCCGCATCGGGGAACTGGACCTGCGCGGTGACGCTTCGCTTCACCAACCCGCTCTCCAGGTTCACCTCCGCTTTCCAGGGGCCGTTCGGCAACTCGACCGGGAATCGGGCGATGACCTGCCCGGCGTTACCCGGTGCCAGCGTGACGCCCTGCCCGATCGGGAAGGGGCCGGCCCGGCTGCCGGCTGGACCGTCGGTCAGGGAGACCGTGCCGGTCAGATCGAGGGCGCGGCCGCCGGTGTTGCGGACCTGGACGGTCACCGACGGGTCACCCTCCGGGCCGCGGGCGGGACGTACCTCACCGATCGAGAAGTCGGAGACCGGTTCGCCGCCGGGCCCGATGTCGAGGTACATCCGGACGCCGACCCGGTGGACCTGTGTCACCTCACCGCTGGCCCGGGGTGCCGAAGCGGTGGACGCCCAGATCACCCCGTACCTCTCGCCCTTCGAGGCGGTCTGCGGCACCGTGACGGTCGCCCGGACCCGGGCCTCGCCCCACGGTTGCAGTTCCAGCGCGCGCTGGTCGAGGGTGACCCAGGAGGTCAGCTCGTTCTCGGCACGACCCTCGCCGAAGCGGAACGCGGAGGCTTCCAGGGTCGCGGCTGCCGGATACACGTCGACGCGACGGGTCTCGTCGGTGCGGTTGACGATCAGCAGTTGCCGATTGATGGTGGTGCCCGGCGGTAGGTGGTCGACGACGTAGCGCAGCGCCCGAGGATCGGTGCGGCGGTCGGCCGGGGCTTCCAACAGCCGGATCCCGATGGCCCCGTCGTCCGACCCCACGTCCGGTTCGACCGCGCCGGCCCGGGTCGACAGACCCGGACCGGCGAGGCAGAACAGAGCGAGCGTGACCGCGATGGTCGACCGCCCCCGGGGGCTACGCCACCGAATGCGTCACCGTGCCGGTGTAGACGCCCGCGATGCTGTCCAGCGGGACGTTGACCACCAGGGTGGGGTTCCAGCTGGCGGTGTTGCCGCCGGTGCCGCCGCTGTGGGTGAACGCGGTGAGCGGGGTGGCGCTGGACAGCGGATCGGCGTCGCCGGCGGCCGCCTGTCCCGGCGTGAGGGTGCCGTCGCCGGTGGACGCCGTCGACGGGCCAGACCAGTAGTTGATCTCCTCCGGTAGGACCGTTTCGGGCGGTGAGCCACCGCCGGTCTGGAAGACCGTCGCCGTCACCGAGGCGACCCAGGACGCGTCGGTGGCGCCCCGGGAGTCGGTGACGGTCACCGTGCCGAGCTGGCCGGTGATGGTGCCGCCGGGGGCGCCGTCACCGAGGTCGGCGGCGGCCGGCGCGTCGATGTCGAGCGTGCCGGCGAGCACCTCGAAGGTGGTGGTCGTGGTGTCGGTCGGCGCGGCAGCGGCCGGTGCGGCGAGGACTCCCACCATCGCGGCGGCGGCCGCCCCGGCGAAACAGATCTTGGCAGTACGCACTGTTCGTTACCCCGTTTTCTCGAAGTGAGCCGGTGTGCGTCCTCGCACGACCGGCTGCTTCGAAAGATAGGGGTAAAAACACCCTAAACAGGACAAACGCCCTCTTATGTCACTGGTTGGTCACACCAGGTCGACGCTCAGGTCAGCGCCGCCTCGGCGGCGGCCAGGAACGCGTCGTTCTCGGCCGGGGTGCCGATGGTGACCCGGACGCCGTCCCCGGCGAACGGCCGGACGATCACGCCACGCGCCTCGCACGCCTTGCCGAACGCCACCGCGCGGTCGGCCAGCGGGAGCCAGACGAAGTTGGCCTGACTCGTCGGCAGGTCCGGCACGAACTTGCGGACAGCCTCGGTGACCCGGTCCCGCTCGGCGACGACCAGGGCGCAGCGGCGCTCCATCTCGGCCGCCTGGGTCAGCGCCGCGAGCGCACCGGCCTGGGCCGCCGTGCTGCTGGAGAACGGCGTCGCCACCTTGCGGATCGCGGCGGCCACCACCGGCTGGGCGACCAACCAGCCCATTCGCAGCCCGGCGAGCCCCCACGCCTTCGACAGCGTGCGCAGCACCGCCACGTTGGGCCGGTCCAGGTAGTCGAGCCCGTCCGGCACCTCCGGGTCGGTGACGAACTCCCGGTACGCCTCGTCGATCACCACCAGCACGTCGTCCGGCACCGCGTCGAGGAACCGGTCCAACTCGGCCCGGCGCAACGCCGTACCCGTGGGGTTGTTCGGGTTGCAGACGAAAATCACCCGGGTCCGGTCGGTCACCGCCGCGGCCATCGCCGCCAGGTCGTGCCCGTGCCCGGCGTCGTTGGGCACCCGCACGCTGGTCGCGCCGCTGGTCGCCACGATGATCGGGTACGCCTCGAACGACCGCCACGAGTAGAGCACCTCGTCGCCGGGCAGGCAGGTGGCCCGGACCAGGTGCTCGGCCAGCGCCACCGAACCGCAGCCGGTGGCGATCCGGTCGGCGTCCACGCCGTACCGCTGGGCCAGCGCGTCACGCAGCGCGACCACGCCCATGTCCGGGTAGCGGTGCGAGGTGGTGATCGCCTCGGTGACCGCCTCCACCACGCCGGGCAGCGGCCCGTAGGGAACCTCGTTGCTGGCCAGCTTGATGGCCTCCGGCAGGCCCAACTCCCGAGCCAGGTCGGCAGGGCTGCGCCCCGGCACGTAGTTGGGCAACGCGTCCAGGTCGGCGCGGGTCAGCCGCAGCGCCGGCTGGTGACGTCCGGAGTCGGTCATGGGGTGTCTCCCGGGGGCTGGTCGCGGTCGTTCGAGGGGGCGGAAGCGGGGCGGTAGGGGACTTCGACGACCACCGTCTGCGCGCGCTTGTCGTGCAGCGCCTGGCGCAGAGGGTGGTCCCAGAGGGGGGACAGGGAATCGACGAATTGCAGCACCAGGCCGATCCCGGCGCAGTACCAGAGCAGCGTCGGCAGGCCCAGCGTGCTCCACCGGCTCAGCGCCCGGCCGAAGCCCAACGGCTGGTCAGCGGCCATCGGCACCGCCCGGATCCGCATCACCCGCTTGCCGACGGTCTGCCCACCGGCGGCCATGGCGGGCACCTCGAACGCCAGCCACAGCGCGGTGGCGATCAGCAGGATCACCACGAGGAGCGATCCTGCCTGCTCGCCGGGAACGGGCAGGCCCTCGGCGGAGGTGTCGCCGCGCGCGGCGCGCCGGAACAACTCCTGCCAGTACGGTGCCCACTCCTGTGCCCAGCGCCAGACGAACCAGCCGTTGACCACCACGTTCAGTGCGAGGAGGAGCGCGAGGTCGATCAGCCGCGCGGTGAGCCGGCGGCCGTAACCGGCCAGCCTGAGGCCGTGCGGCCGAGGCTCGGGCGGTCGTATCACCCAGCCGGGGTGACCAGCCGGAGGCGCCCAGCCGGGTTGACCGGCCGGGGGCGTCCCGGCGGACTGGTCACCCGGAGGGGCCCAGCCGGGAGGACCGCCCTGCGGACCCCAACCGGGCGGGCCGGCCTGCGGTCCCCAGCCCGGGCCGTGACCCGGCGGCGGGCCGTACCCCGGTTGTGGTCCGGGTTGTGGGCCCTGGTGTGGCGGCCAGCCGGGTGCGACGGGCCCCGGGGAGGTCGGACCGGAGGTTGGGGGCGTGGGCGGCTCGGGCGGCGTGACCGGCTCGGGCGGCGGTGGACCGTCCGGCGGGGTGGCGTCGACGGGAATGGGCGCGCCGAGCCAACCCTCGCCGTCCCAGTAGCGCCGGGTCTCGGTGTCGGCGGGGTCGACGTACCAGCCGGGTTGCACACTCACGAGGACACCTTAACGACGACCGTTTCGGCGAACTTGTCGTGGAGGCACTGCTGCCACGGCTTGTCCCAGAGCTGCCAGAGCCCATCGAGGTAGCTGCTCCCGGGGACCAGCGAGCCCGCCAGGTACTGCACCACCCACCGTCGCCCGGCCATTCCCCGGTTGAGCGTGCGGGTCGGGTCGAGCGGCACCACCCGCAGCTTCATGGCCTTCTTGCCGAGGGTCTGACCGCGGCGCTTGAGGTATTCCACGTGGTAGAGCCAGTAGAGCCCGAGCATCACCACGATGAGCCCGAACTGGAGCAGGATCATCGGCAGGAAGAAGTCCACGAGGAAGACGGCCGGGTCGGGTTCCACGAAGGTCCCGTCCGGGTTGGTCCGGGTCATCTCGCTGAACATGCGCAGCCACAGGATGACGAGGAACGGGCTGAACAACGCCAGCGACACGGCGGTCGCCAGCGCCGTGTCGATCAGCCAGGCCAGCAGCCGGTCGGCGAAGCTGGCCAGCGGCTGACCGCCCGGGCTCAGCGGCGGGGGCAGCGGGCCGGGTGGTCCGGCGTGCCACTGCGGCGGGGCGTAACCGGGTGGGGCGTACTGCGGCGGCGCGGCGTACCCCTGCGGGTGTGGTCCGGGCGGCGGCGCGACGGCGCCGGCGGCGGGCTGAGGCCCACCGACCGGCGGCGTCGGGTACGACGGAGGCTGCGTCACGCTCGCAAGTGTTACAGGTTGCCGCGGGCTTCCTGCTCCCGCTCGATCGCCTGGAAGAGCGCCTTGAAGTTGCCCTTGCCGAAGCCCAGCGAGCCGTGCCGCTCGATCAGCTCGAAGAAGACCGTCGGGCGGTCCTGCACCGGCTTCGTGAAGATCTGGAGCAGGTAGCCGTCCTCGTCCCGGTCGACCAGGATCTTGCGGGCCTTCAGCTCCTCGATCGGCACCCGCACGTTGCCGATGCGGGCGCGCAGCTCCGGGTCCTCGTAGTACGAGTCCGGGGTGTCCAGGAACTCCACACCGGCGGCCCGCATCGCGTCGACGCTGGCCAGGATGTCGTTGGTGGCGACGGCGATGTGCTGGGCGCCAGGCCCCTGGTAGAACTCCAGGTACTCGTCGATCTGCGACTTCTTGCGGGCGATCGCCGGCTCGTTGAGCGGGAACTTCACCTTGCGGGTGCCGTTCGCCACGACCTTGCTCATCAGCGCCGAGTAGTCGGTGGCGATGTCGTCGCCGATGAACTCCGCCATGTTGGAGAAGCCCATCACCCGCTTGTAGAACTCGACCCACTCGTCCATCCGGCCCAGCTCCACGTTGCCGACCACGTGGTCGACGGCCTGGAAGAAGCGCTTCGGCTGGATGCCGGCGTCGATCATCGGCTGCCGGTTCACGATCGGGCCACGGGCCACGAAGCCGGGCAGGAACGGCCCGGTGTAGCGGGACCGGTCGACCAGGGTGTGCCGGGTGTCGCCGTACGCGGCGATGGCGGCCATCCGGACCGTGCCGTGCTCGTCGGTCACCTCGTGCGGCTCGACGACGCTGGTGGCGCCCTGCGCGATGGCGTGCGCGTACGCGGTGTCCACGTCCGGGACCTCCAGCGCGATGTCGCTGACCCCGTCGCTGTGCCGGGCCACGTGGTCGGCGCCGTCGGCGTCCGGGCGCACCATGCCGGTCAGCACGAACCGGGCCGAGCCGCTGGTCAGCACGTACTGGGCGTGGTCCCGGTAGCCCTGCTCGGGCCCTCGGTACGCCACGCAGGTCATGCCGAACGCGGTGGAGTAGTAGTGGGCGGCCTGCTTGGCGTTGCCGACCAGGAAGTGCACGTGGTCGAGGCCCCGGACCGGGAACGGGTCGTGGCTGATGTCGTGGTCGACTGCGCCGACGAGCCGGTCGACGTCAACGTCCTCGGTCGACTGGGGTCGGTCGATCGCCTGGGTCATGGTGGGCTCCCTCGCGTACCGGCCGGCCTTGTGGGCCGCCGTGGTCGGTTCTTGTGGCGAGGATCGCTGGCCCGGCACCGGGTGGGCAACTGTTAGCGGAAATGCTGGTCAGGTTGCGCATTCGGTATGGTTGGCACCCATGAATGGTGAGCAGAATGTACAGCTCGACGGGCTCGATGTGCGCTTGATCGAACTGCTCGCCGAGGAACCGCGGATCGGGGTGCTGGAGTGCTCCCGTCGCCTCGGCGTGGCCCGGGGCACCGTGCAGGCCCGGCTGGACAAGCTGGTCGAGCGGCGGGTCATCCAGGGTTTCGGCCCGGAGATCTCACCGGCCGCGATCGGGTTCGGCGTGACCAGCTTCGTCACGCTGGAGATTAGCCAGCGGCACGGCCACGACCCGGTCACCGCCCACCTCGCCGCCATCCCTGAGGTGCTGGAGGCGCACACCATCACCGGCTCCAGCGACCTGCTCTGCCGGATCGTGGCGCGCTCCAACACCGACCTGCAACGGGTCATCGACCAGATCGTCTCGTCCGCCGGCATCACCCGGGCGTCCACGATCATCGCGTTGGCCGAGCAGATCCCCTACCGCACGCTTCCGTTGGTGCGGAGTGCCGTTCGGGCCGAAGGAAGGGCGCTCTAACACCTCCGAGCCCAGAAAGCGTGGCGACACGGCGGCGCGGGCGTACGGAAGATCCGTGATCGTGGCTACGGTGTGCGGTGTGGCGAAGGGGAGCGTGCGCGGTGGGCTGCTGCTCGGCCTTGCCGTGGTCGTCGCCCTCGCCGCGACCGGCGTGTGGAACCCCTTCCCCGGCCTGTGGGACTGGGTGGACCGCAGCGAACCCATCTCCGAGCCCGACGTGGTCTGGCAGCAACGGGTCGGCGGCACTCCGCGCAGCGTGACCATCGCCGGCGACTCCGTCGTGGTCGAGCAGCGCACCCGGGTGGAGGCCCGCAGCCTGGCCACCGGCACCCAGCTGTGGGAGCGCAAGGCGGACTGGTCGGCGGTCGCCGGCGGCGACCGTGACCCGGTCGTCGCCGTGGGCAAGCTCCTGGTCAAGGGGTACGAGCTGCTCGACCCGGCCACCGGGGTGACCCGGCGACGCGACGACGACGCGGTGGCCGTGTGGACGTACCGCAACCTGCTCCTCGACGCCCGCTGCACGGACGCCACCGACTGCACCCTGAGCGCCTGGGACCCGCGCGGCACCACGCCACTCTGGACGGCGTTCCTGCCCGGTGTGCACAGCGGCCTGCTCGCGGACAACCCTGGCCTGCGCGGCACCCGCCGGCTCACCAACACCCGGATCGACGACGGGGTGGCCGGGGCGGAACCCGCGCCACCGCTGCTCGGGTTCCCGGTGGACGGCCGGGTGCACGTGGTCGACACCGCCACCGGTCGTGTGTTGCAGAACGTCGAACCCGGCCGGGACGAGCGGCTGTCCGTGGTGGGGGGCCGGATGCTGCGGATCGCCGCCCGATCCCAGGACGGCACCTGCTACTTCGCCATCTCCGCGCGGGACCCGGCGACCGGGCAGGAGGCCTGGCAGCGGGCCGGGGTCAACCTGCGTACCGCCGACTCCGCCGGCTGCGTGCAGCGCGAAGACCCGCAGGGCGCGCGGAACGTGCTGATCGGCGTCGGCCCGGACGGCCGCGAGGCGGTCATCGACGGGTACGACGGGCGACTGCTCTGGGTCGGCGGCTCGGGCACCAAGTTGATCGCGGTCGACGACCGCCTGGCGGTGTTCCGGGCGGCCGACAAGCGGTCGGTGGCCGCCCACGAGCTGGGCACCGAGAAGGTGCTGTGGACCCGACCCGCCAGCGGCAAGGCCGGTGCCGCGCTCACCCCGTACGCGGCGGTGGTCGCCGACGAGAAGCCGTCCCGGTTGGCCGCACTGGACCCGCGCACCGGCCGGGAACTGGCCGTCCTGCGCACCTCGGCGAACGCCCTCGCGGTCGGGTCGCAGGGCATGATCGTCGGCGAGGGGCGGGAGATCGGGTACGTCCGCTTCGGGGCGGCCGGGGGCTCGCCCGCCCGACCGCCCGGCGACGGCGGGAATCCCGCGCCGGGTGGCACCGGGCCGGGCGGGTCGAACAACGGCGACTGCGGGCCGAAGGGGGAACTCTGCCCCGAGCCGGACGGCGGCAAGGACGGCTGAGCGGGCGAGTCACCAGCGGATCCGGACGGCGGGGAGGCTCGGCGGGCCCGAGGCGATGAGAGCGGCGTCCCAGGACCCGCCCGGCGGGTGGGAGTGATCGACCGGTCTGCCCTAGGCTTGCCGCTCATGAGCAGTGCCGCCGCATTCTCGTACGCCCCTCTGCTGCCGACCGGCCCTGACCAGACGGACTATCGCCTGGTCACCGACGAGGGCGTGGACGTCGTACACGGCCCGGGAGGCCGCCGGTTCCTCACTGTGGAGCCGGCCGCGCTCACCGCGCTGACCGCCGAGGCGATGCACGACATCGCGCACTTCCTGCGCCCCGCGCACCTGGCCCAGCTCCGGGCGATCATCGACGACCCGGCGGCCTCGCCGAACGACAGGTTCGTCGCACTGGACCTGCTGCGCAACGCCAACATCGCCGCCGGCGGGGTGTTGCCGATGTGCCAGGACACCGGCACCGCGATCGTCATGGGCAAGCGCGGCCGGCACGTGCTGACCGACGGTGGCGACGCCGAGGCCATCTCCCGGGGCGTCTACCAGGCCTACACCAAGCTCAACCTGCGCTACTCCCAGCTCGCCCCGCTGACCATGTGGGACGAGCGGAACACCGGCAGCAACCTGCCGGCCCAGGTGGAGCTGTACGCCGAGGACCCGGACGGGCACCCCGACGCGTACAAGTTCCTGTTCATGGCCAAGGGTGGCGGTTCGGCCAACAAGTCGTACCTCTACCAGGAGACCAAGGCGCTGCTCAACCCGACGCGGATGATGCAGTTCCTGGAGGAGAAGCTGCGGCTGATCGGCACCGCCGCCTGCCCGCCGTACCACCTGGCCATCGTCATCGGCGGCACCTCCGCCGAGTACGCCCTGAAGACCGCGAAGTACGCCAGCGCCAAGTACCTCGACGCGCTGCCCACCTCGGGTTCGATGAGCGCGCACGGATTCCGTGACCTGGAGCTGGAGGCGGAGGTGCTGGAGCTGACCCGCAACTTCGGCATCGGCGCCCAGTTCGGCGGCCGGTACTTCTGCCACGACGTGCGGGTGGTCCGGTTGCCCCGGCACGGTGCGTCCTGCCCGGTGGCGATCGCCGTCTCGTGTTCGGCGGACCGGCAGGCGGTCGCCAAGATCACCCCGTCGGGTGTGTGGCTGGAGCGGCTCGAGACCGACCCCGCCCGGTTCCTGCCCGACGTCACCGACGACTCGCTCGACGCCGAGCTGGTCGTGCGGGTCGATTTGAACCGGCCAATGGACGAGATCCGCGCCGAGCTGTCCAAGTACCCGGTGAAGACCCGGCTGTCGCTGTCCGGCCCGCTCGTGGTGGCCCGGGACATCGCGCACGCCAAGATCGCTGAGCGGTTGGACGCCGGCGAGCCGATGCCGCAGTACCTGCGCGACCACGCGGTCTACTACGCCGGCCCGGCGAAGACCCCCGAGGGCTACGCCTCCGGCTCCTTCGGCCCGACCACCGCCGGCCGGATGGACGCGTACGTGGAGAAGTTCCAGGCCGCGGGCGGCTCACAGGTGATGCTGGCCAAGGGCAACAGGTCGGGTCAGGTGACCCGCTCCTGCCAGCAGCACGGCGGCTTCTACCTCGGCTCGATCGGTGGCCCCGCGGCCCGCCTCGCCCAGGACTGCATCAAGCACGTCGAGGTCCTCGAATACGCGGAGCTGGGCATGGAGGCGGTCTGGAAGATCGAGGTGGAGGACTTCCCGGCCTTCATCGTGGTCGACGACAAGGGCAACGACTTCTTCGCCGAGGTCACCAAACCGGTGCTCACCGTCGGCCGCCGCTGACCGACACGTACGCGAGGGGGTGCTGGGCGAACTCGCCCGGCACCCCCTCTGTCGTCCGTGCTCTGCCGACATCGGTGCGCCCGCCCCGCTGGGGTGGGGCGGGCGCACCGCCCCCGTCGGATGCCGTCACCGACAACCCGGTGCGAGTCTGATGTGCACCCCTGTCGATCCGCTCTCACATCACTATCACCGGAATGCGTCAATGTGTGACCACCGGGTTACGCTGCTGCAAGTTGCAGATCACGGCGGGGGAGCAGATGCGGTTCGGGATCCTGGGGCCTCTGCGCGTCGGCGGTGGCGAGGCCACCGTCACCGCCGGCCGGGACCGGATCGTGCTCGCCATGCTGCTGCTGCGCTCCGGCCGGCTGGTGCCCGTCGAGGATCTGGTGGACGCGGTCTGGGAGGAACGTCCGCCCGCAACCGCCCGGGCCCAACTGCAGACCTGTGTGTCGCGGTTGCGGCGACGGTTCGCCGAGCTGGGGCTGGCACCGGAAATCATCGTCACCGACCCGGCCGGGTACGGCGTCCGTATCGCCCCGAGCGACCTGGACGCCGACACCTTCGCCCGTGGCGTCGATGAGGCCCGAGCCGCCGTCGCGGCCGGCCGGTTCGCCGAGGCGGCTGAGCGGTTCCACGCGGCCCTGGCGCTCTGGCGCGGGCCGGCGCTCAGCGGCATTCCCAGCCGCAGCGTCCGCCGTCGCGCACAGACCCTCGACGAACAGCGCCTCACCGCGCTGGAGGAGCGCGTCGACGTCGAGCTGCGCCTCGGGCGGGCCGCCGAGCTGATCGAGGAGATCGCCGAAAGCGTCGACCAGCATCCGCTGCGGGAACGGCTGCGTGGCCAGCTGATGCTCGCCCTGTCCTCGGTCGGTCGGCAGGCCGACGCGCTCGCCGTCTATCGCGAAGGCCGGCGGTTCTACGCCGATGAGCTGGGCATCGAACCAGGTGCCGAGCTGCAGGAGCTGCACCAACGGGTGCTCGCTGGCGACCTGGCCGTCACCAGCTCGGAGGAGTGGTCCTTCGCTCCGGTCCGGGCACTGCCCAGGGCGATCAACGATTTCATCGGACGGCAGGAGACCCTCGCCCGACTGGTGAAGGAGATCGAGGAAGACGACGCCCGAATCCAGCTCGTCGACGGCATGGCGGGCAGCGGGAAGACCACGCTGGCCGTGCACGTCGCCACGGCGCTCGCGGACCGATACCCCGACGCGCACCTCTTCATCGACCTGCACGGGCACAGCGAACGAGAGCCGTTGCCGCCGGCCGCTGCCCTTGCCGCGCTGCTCCGCCAGCTCGGTGTCCCCGGGGACCGGATCCCCGCCGACGCTGACGAACGCGCCGCCCTGTGGCGGAGCAAACTGTCCGGACGGCGGGCGATCGTGGTGCTCGACAACGCCGCCAGCGCCGCTCAGGTCGCGCCGCTGCTGCCCAGTGGTCGGGACAGCCTCACCCTGATCACGAGCCGCCGCCGGCTCGCCGGGCTGGACGGCGGCAAACCGTCATCACTGGCCGTGCTCGACCCCGAGGAGGCGGTGGAGCTGCTCGGACGGGTGGTCGGTGCCGACCGGGTCGCCGCCGAGCCGGAGGCGACCACCGAGGTGATCACCCGCTGCGGGCACCTGCCGCTGGCGATCCGGCTGGCGGGGGCCCGACTCGCCCACCGGCCCCGGTGGCGGGTCCGCGACCTGGCGGACCGGCTCGCCACCGGACGGGACACCCTGACCGAGCTGTCGGCCGGCGAACGCTCCGTCGGGCAGGCCTTCGCTCTGTCGTACGCACAGCTCGACGTCGACCAGCAACGGATGTTCCGGCTGCTGGCGCTGCACCCGGTGGGCTTCTTCGATGATCGGCTGGCGGCGGCGGTCGCCGACCTGCCGCTGCCGGACGCCCAGGACCTGCTGGACAGTCTCGTCGACGCGCACCTCGTCGACGAGCCCGATGCCGGCCGTTTTCGCTTCCACGACCTGATGCGCGAATACGCCCGACAACTGCTGGAGACCGGCGAGACCGCAGCGAGCCGGACGGCCGCCACCGTCCGACTCCTTGATCATTACCTGCACGTGGCCCACGCCATCTCCGGTCAGATGGAGCCGGTGGCCAGCCGATCCGCCCTGGTGCTGCCGGAACCTCCCCGAGCCGATCTGGTGCGGGCGTCCGTCCCGGATGGTGCAGCCTGGTTCGACGCCAACCGCGCGGCGCTTCCGGCGCTGGTGCGGCTGGCCGCCGCCGAGGGGCAGCTGGAACGTTGCTGGCAGCTGGCCCGCACATCCTGGTTCTATCTGTTCCAACACGGCCACCTGGACGAGCTGGTGGACACGCACACCGTCGCGCTGCGCGCCGCCGAGCAGCTCGACGACGCGGGGGCCATCGCCACAGTGCAGAACTACCTTTCCTCGGGCTACTTCCGGCTCGGCCGGGTTCAGGAGGCCATTGAGCTGATGGAGGTCGCGCTCCGGCTGCGTCAACGGCTCGGCGACCGGCGTGGTGAGGCGACTGTCCGTCGGAACCTGACCGTGGCGTACGGGGCGAACTGGCAGTTGGCTCCCGCCATGGCCCACTCCGCCGCAGCACTGGCGCTCGTCTCCGCCGGCGATCAGCCGGTGGAGGTCATCGCGATACTCAACAACCAGGCGTTGTTGCTGTTGGCGTGGGGCCGCTACCCGGAGGCGCGGCTGGCCTCGCGGCGGCAGTTGCGCCTGGCCCGCGAGATCGGCGACATGAACAGCCTGTACAACGCCCTCGGTCATCTCGGGGCGGTGCGGGCCCGGCTCGGCGACTACCCGGGAGCGCGCCGGTTCCTGCGGCTCGCGTTGAAGTTCAAGCGCCGGGAGGGCAACCGCTTCGGGGAGGGTGAGGTCCTCAACGAACTGGGCAGCATCGAGCGGATCCTCGGCCGGCCGGAGGCCGCCGCGACGCTGCACCGCGAGGCGCTCGCCGCCGTGGTCAAGTCCGGCGACCGCATCGCCGCCAGCGTGTCACGCAACCTGCTGGCCCGTGCGCTGCTCGACCAGGGGGACGTGGCCAGCGCGGTGGACCTGCACCGGCGGGTGCTCGCCGATGCCGTCCGGATGAACGCCCCGCACGAACAGGCCGGGGCGCTGGACGGTATCGCCCGCTGCCTGCGGGACACCGACCCGGCTGCGGCACGGTCGCACTGGTTCCGGGCGCTGTCCCTGTTCCGCCAGATCGAGTCACCGGAGCAGCACGAGGTGGAACGGCTGCTGGCCGAGTTGGGCTGACGGATCATCTGCGAGTCGGCCACGGGCGCGGCAGGATGGTACGCGTGACGACTCCAGAGGCGACCGGTTACCGGATCGAACGCGACTCGATGGGCGAGGTGGAGGTGCCCGCCGAGGCGCTGTGGCGGGCACAGACCCAACGCGCGGTGCAGAATTTCCCGATCTCCGGCCGGGGCATCGAACCGGCCCAGATCAAGGCGCTCGCGCAGATCAAGGGCGCGGCGGCCCAGGTCAACGGCGAGTTGGGCGTGATCGACGCCAACGTGGCCGCTGCGATCGCCGCGGCCGCCGCGCACGTGGCCGACGGCGGCTACGACGACCAGTTCCCGGTGGACGTGTTCCAGACCGGCTCCGGCACGTCATCGAACATGAACACCAACGAGGTGATCGCCACCCTGGCCAGCCGGGAGCTGGGATCGCCCGTGCACCCGAACGACCACGTCAACGCCTCCCAGTCGAGCAACGACGTCTTCCCGTCCTCCATCCACCTCGCTGCCACCCAGTTCATCGTCGAGGATCTGCTGCCGTCGCTGGCACACCTGGCGTCGGCGTTGGAGGCCAAGGCCGCCGAGTTCGAGACGGTGGTCAAGGCCGGGCGTACGCACCTGATGGACGCCACCCCGGTCACGCTCGGCCAGGAGTTCGGCGGGTACGCCGCGCAGGTCCGCTACGGCATCGAGCGGTTGGAGGGCTCGTTGCCCCGACTGGCCGAGTTGCCCCTGGGTGGCACCGCCGTCGGCACCGGGATCAACACCCCGCTCGGCTTCGCCGCCGCCGTGATCGACAAGCTGCGCGAGTCGACCGGGTTGCCGTTGTCCGAGGCGCGCAACCACTTCGAGGCGCAGGGCGCCCGGGACGCGCTGGTGGAGACCTCGGGGCAGCTGCGTACCGTGGCGATCGGCCTCTACAAGATCGCCAATGACATCCGCTGGATGGGTTCCGGTCCCCGTGCCGGCCTCCGTGAGCTGCGCATCCCCGACCTCCAGCCCGGCTCGTCGATCATGCCGGGCAAGGTCAACCCGGTGGTGGCCGAGGCGATGCGGCAGGTCTGCGCACAGGTGATCGGCAACGATGCGACAGTCGGCTTCGCCGGCTCGCAGGGCGACTTCGAGCTGAACGTGATGCTCCCCGTGATGGGCCGCAACCTGCTGGAGTCGATCCGGCTGCTCTCCGCGGTGAGCCGGCTGTTCGCCGACCGGCTGGTGGTCGGCCTGGTCGCGGACGCCGAGGTCTGCCTGGCGTACGCCGAGGGGTCGCCGTCGATCGTCACCCCGCTCAACCGCTACCTCGGGTACGACGAGGCCGCGTCGATCGCCAAGGAGGCGTTGGCCAAGCAGACCTCCATCCGCGAGGTGGTGATCTCCCGGGGGCACGTCGACTCCGGCAAGCTCACCGAGACCCAGCTCGACGAGACGCTGGACCTGCTGCGGAT
Organism: Micromonospora sp. C81; assembly: GCF_018070425.1. Lineage (NCBI taxonomy): Bacteria > Bacillati > Actinomycetota > Actinomycetes > Micromonosporales > Micromonosporaceae > Micromonospora > Micromonospora sp. C81. The sequence continues at coordinate 359,449 of NZ_JAGPXS010000002.1, read as the reverse complement.
GACCCACCCCTGACAACCGGCCTGCCCGGCTCAGCGGGTGTCGCGTGGTCTGGCCCAGCCGAGGAAGCGGGTGAAGAGCGCCGCGGGCTCCGGGCCGTCGTGTGGGTTGAGCCGGTACAGGTCGGCGGCCGCCTCGTGCAGGACCGCGCACAGGTAGACGCTCAACCCCACCCGGTCGTCGGCGTACTCCTGGCGGAGGGTGAGCCGCGCGACCGGGCAGGGCCAGGGTGCGGCGCAGACCCGGCACAGCCAGAGCGGGCGCAACGGCAGGTGTGGCCGACAGGGCGTCGTGGCGCGGTTGTCCGGGGCGGTCCGGGACATGCTGCTGCCTTCCTTTGGAGCTGAATCGTTTGTGGCATCGGCCCCGTTCGCCCCTCGCTCATCCCTTTTCCACCGGAGGTGGGACCGCCCGGCCGGGGGAGCGGGCGGTCCCGTGCGGCGCCGACAGACCCGGGGGACGGGGAGCGGCGCCGCACTTCACAGTCTGGTGATCAGGCGACTACGGTCGGAAGGGTTTGGCCGCGTCGTCACAGTCGCCCTGTTTCGGGTGGCGCCGCCGCTGGCGGCCGACTGGAGTTGATCGTCAGCGGGGTGGAGGGGCGGCACGGCATGGCCGATGGACAGATGACGGCGGCGGCGTTCCTGGTCGCGGAGCTGCGCCGGGCCCGGGCTCGGCGGGGCTGGAGCCAGGACGAGCTGGCCAAGGCGGTCAACTACTCGGCGTCGATGGTCAGCGCGGTCGAGCTGGGCCAGCAACCGCCCACCGCCAAATACCTGGAACTCGTCGACCGCGCCCTGGACACCGGCGGCCTGTTCGGCCGCATGTCCACCGAGCTGGTCAGCCTGGACAAGGCTCAGGTGTGGCTGCGTGGCTGGCGTGCGATCCTCGCGGAGGCGCGGGCGCTGCGCTGGTTTGACCCGCTGCACGTCCCAGGACTGCTGCAAACCGAAGGCTATGCCCGTGCCGTTTTCGAATCGGACCGGCTGCTCGACGCCGACGAGGTTGAGCGTCGGCTGACGGACCGGCTGGACAGCCAGCGGGTCCTCTACGAGGATCGGCCGCCGCATGTGGTCGCTGTGCTGGATGAGTCGGTGCTCAGGCGGCGCGTTGGCGGTCGGAAGGTGATGTTGGAGCAGGCGGTGCACCTGGCGCGCTTGGCGACCGAGCATCCACGAGTTCAGCTGCACGTGGTGCCTCGCTCGGCTGAGGAGTATCCCGGCCTGAACGGGCCGTTCATCCTCGCCACGGTGGCGGATCAGAGCGACCTTGCCTACCTTGGTGGCCAGATCGGCGGCCAGGAACTTGATCGGCCCGCAGACCTGCTGCGTCTACAGTGGACCTGGGAAGCGACCCTCGGGCAGGCGTTGCCACCGCAGGAGTCGATCGAGTTGCTGAGGGAAGTGGCGGAGTCGTGGAATTGACCCGAGCTTCGTGGCGGAAGAGCAGCCGGAGTGGCTCCAATGACCAGTGCGTCGAGGTGGCGACGAATCTGGGGGACGTGGTCGGAGTGCGAGACAGCAAGGACTTGGACGGGCCCGTGCTGGTTGTCGACGCGTACTCCTGGCGGCTCTTCGTGGTCGCGCCCCCGCGCTGACGCGACCGCCTCGCCCGCGACGGTGGTCGCGGGGTTGGTTGCCCGCAACATCGGGGAAGTTGCTGCCTCGTCGCGGCCTGACGCAGCAACTTCCCCGATGTTGCGCGGATCTTGCCTGCGGACGGGCGCGGGTAAAACGGCTCGACGGTGGGGTGGGGCGGCGGGATGATCCCGTCATGAGTGACCTGCCCTGCACCGAGCGGCTGCGGTTTCGGCGGCTGACCATGGCTGACGTGGACGCACTGGTCGACCTGGACAGCGATCCCGAGGTGATGCGGTTCCTCAGCGGTGGTGTGGCCACGCCGCTGGCCACGGTCCGCGATGAGCAGTTGCCGAGGCTGCTGGCCCAGTACGAGCGGCATCCCGGGTTGGGCCGTTGGGCGGCGCTCGACCGGGGGACCAGCGACTTCCTGGGTTGGTTCGCGCTCGACCCGTCGGCGGACGGCACCGAGGCCGAGCTGGGCTACCGGCTGCGGCGCTCGACGTGGGGGCTCGGGCTGGCCACGGAGGGGTCGCGGGCGTTGGTCCGGTACGCCTTCGACACCGTTGGGGTGCGTCGCGTCTGGGCCGAGACGATGACGGTCAACGAGCGGTCCCGGCGGGTGATGGCGAAGGCGGGGTTGCGCTACCTGCGGACCTTCCACCTTCAGTGGGACCACCCGATTCCGGGCACGGAGCACGGCGAGGTGGAGTACGAGTTGCGGGCCGAGGAGTGGGCCGCCGCTCAGGAGCGACCCGCCGCCCGGCGGGCGCGGTAGGCGGTCACCGCGGCGCGGTTGCCGCAACCGGCCTCGCAGAACCGCCGCGACCGGTTGCGGGACAGGTCGACGACCACGCTGTCGCAGTCCGGGTACTCGCAGATCCGTAGCCGGCGCAGCTCACCGGCGCGAACCAGGTCGGCCATCGCCATCGCCGCCTCCACCGCGATCCGGGTGGCCAGAGGCGCGTCCCGGGGTACGGCGTGCAGGTGGTACGGCTCGTCGTCGTGCTCGATGAGCTGGGGCAGCGCCTTGTGTTCCAGCAGCAGGCCGTTGACCAGCGCGACGATCTCGGGTGGCTCCGCGTACCAGATGCGGCGTAGCTGGGGCCGTAACTCCCGGACGGCGCGTAACTCGGCATCGGTGTGCTCGTGTCGCCCGCTGTAGGAGTAGCGGACGAAGAACGCGTCCAACGCGGCGACGTCGGGCAGCTGCTCGCCGTCCCGACCCGTCGTGTTGACCAGCGCGGCGGCGGCGATCAGGGAACATTCAGTGTCATGAGCAAATAGCATCTTGACTCCTGTCATGGCTTCCGCCTAACGTCACGGGCACAAGGATAGTTTGCTCATGACACGGTGCCGTCCCGAGGAGCGCGACATGCACTCACGACCTGCTGCCGGCGCCGCGTTGGCGTTGCTCTCCGCAGTCACCTTCGCCACCTCCGGCACCTTCGCGCGCTCACTCATCGACGCCGGGTGGTCGGCCGGGTCCGCAGTGATCGCCCGGGTCGGCATCGCCGCCCTGGTGCTGGCGATCCCCGCCCTGCTGTCGCTGCGGGGCAGGTGGGCCGTGCTGCGGAGCAACGCCACGGCCATCGGGCTGTTCGGCCTCCTCGGGGTGGCGCTGGCCCAGGTCTGCTTCTTCAATGCCGTGCGCTACCTGCCGGTCGGTGTCGCGTTGCTGCTGGAATACCTCGGCATCATCCTCGTCGTCGGCTGGATGTGGGTGCGGCACGGGCAGCGACCCCGCCGGCTCACCGTGGCCGGATCGGTAGCCGCCCTGGCCGGGCTGGCGTTCGTGCTCGACCTCGCCGGCACCGCCGACTTCCACCCGGTCGGTGTGCTCTGGGGACTGGGTGCGGCAATCGGCCTGGCCGGGTACTTCGTGCTCGCCGGGCGGGTCGACCCACGGCTGCCCTCGGTCGCTCTGGCCAGCGGCGGGATGGCCGTCGGCGCCGCCGTCCTGCTCCTCGTCGGGCTGACGGGTCTGCTGCCGCTGCACGCCACCTTCGGCGAGGTCACCTTCGCCGGGCAGCCCACCAGTTGGCTCCTGCCCATCGCCGGGCTCTCGCTGGTGGCCGCCGTCATCGCATACCTCGCCGGTATCGCCGGCACCCGGATCCTCGGCCCCCGCCTGTCGTCGTTCGTCGGGCTGACCGAGGTGCTCTTCGCGGTGCTGATCGCCTGGCTGTTCCTGAACGAGCTGCCCACCGGCTGGCAGCTCTTCGGCGGCGCGATGATCATTGCCGGGGTCGCGCTGGTACGCCTCGACGAACTGCGCGGGACACCGGCGGCGTCCGCGCCGGTGTCGACCGAGCCGGAGCTGGTGCTCGCCGGTCGGTGAGTGTGCTCGGTGCTCGGTGCTGGCGCGCTCGGGGGTCGGTGCTGGTGCTCGGCGGCTGCGGTCGGTGGTCGGTGGCCGGTGGGACAGTGGGTGGCGTGCTGACCACTGTGGTGTTCGATGCCGACGAAACCCTGCTGGACCTGCGGCCGGCGGTGACGGGCGGGCTGGTGGCCGTCCTCGACGAGATGCGGCGGCTCATCCCGGCGGCGGCCGAGGTGACGCTCGCTGAACTGGAGTCGGACTGGGGTGCGGTCTTCGGCGAGATGAAGGCCGCGCCGGTGGCGGAGATCCGCCGTGCCGCGCTGGCCCGGTCGCTGGCCCGCGCCGGACTGGACGACCACCTGGACGAGGTCGCGGCCCTCTTCTTCGCCCGCCGGTTCGCCCTCACCCGACCGTTCCCGGACGTGCCACCGGCGCTGGCCACACTGCGCGACCGGTACACCCTGGGCTTCGCCACCAACGGAAACAGCCGCACCGAACGGTGCGGGCTCGCCGGTGAGTTCGCCTTCGAGGTGTACGCGCACGTGAACGGCCTGCCCAAGAAGCCTGCGCCGGAGTTCTTCGCAGCGGTGGTGGCGGCGGCCGGGGTGCCGGCCGAGCAGATCGTGTACGTCGGAGACTCGTGGGAACACGACGTGGTGGCACCCCAGCGGGCCGGCCTGCGGTCGGTGTGGTTGAACCGGCAGGGGCTGTCCCGCCCCGCCGGGTGCACGCCCGACGCCGAAGTGTCCAGCATGGCCGAACTGCCGATCGCGCTCGCTCATCTGCATGCCGGTGCCGCTGTGGGTGGCATTGGTGTGGGCGCTGGTCCGGGCGGTGTTGGTGTGGGCGGTGTTGGTGTGGGCGGCGTTGGTGTGGGCGGCGTTGACTTCGAACTGGGTGGATGAAGGAGAGATTCACCGCCATAACGGGCGTTCACCTGGCGCAAACCCGAAGGTTGTTGTGTGATGGCTGCCACGTCCCTCAACGAGAGGATCTGATGTGGTGAGCAAGCGCTTCACCGTCGGCACTGTCGCAACCGCGGCAGTGCTGGCACTTACGGCTTCGGGGCTGGGTGTACCGGCCAGCGCCGCGCCAAGCGACTCCCGCACCTTCACCGTCGTCGCCGAGGACGGCGTCGCCGCCGACACGGCGGTCGCCGCGATCCGGGCAGCCGGCGGCACGGTGGTGTCGCGGTCCGACGAGGTCGGCATGTTCCAGGTCACCAGTGACCGGGCCGACTTCGCGGCCAGGGCGAACGCCGCCCCGACGCTGCTCGGCGCCGCCGAGCAGAAGGCCATCGGCCGCAAGCCGAAGCTGGACCGCGTCGAGCAGGAGCACCTGACGGCCGCTGCCGCCAACGGTGCCGCTCGTGCCGCAGCCAAAAAGGGCACCAAGCTCGACCCGCTCGACGACAAGCTCTGGGGCCTGGAGATGATCCGGGCCGACAAGGCCCGCAAGATCGAGCCCGGCGACCGTCGCGTGACCGTCGGCGTACTGGACACGGGCGTCGATGCCAGCAACCCGGACATCGCGCCGAACTTCAACTGGTCGCTGTCGCGCAACTTCGCGCCCGACCTGACCGACGTGGACGGCCCCTGTGAGGTGCCGAGCTGCCTCGACCCGGTCGGCACCGACGACGGCGGGCACGGCACCCACGTGGCCGGCACCATCGGCGCAGCGGCCAACGGCTTCGGCCTCTCCGGCGTTGCCCCGAACGTCTCGCTGGTCGAACTCAAGGGTGGCCAGGACTCCGGCTACTTCTTCCTCGACCCGGTCGTCAACGCCCTGGTCTACGCCGGCCGGTCCGGGATCGACGTGGTCAACATGTCGTTCTACGTCGACCCGTGGCTCTACAACTGCACCGCCAACCCTGCCGACTCGCCCGAGGACCAGGCCGAACAGCGGGCCATCATCAAGGCGATGAAGCGGGCGTTGATCTTCGCTCACAACAAGGGCGTCACCCTCGTCGGTGCGCTCGGCAACAACAACGAGGACCTGGGCGCACCCCGTACCGACGTCACGAGCCCGGACTACGGCGCCGACCCGTACCCCCGGCCGATCGACAACAACAGCTGCTGGGACATGCCCGCCGAAGGCCCACACGTGATCGGTGTGTCGTCGGTCGGTCCGTCCGGCAAGAAGTCGGACTTCTCCAACTACGGCACCGAGCAGACCTCGGTCGCCGCCCCGGGCGGTTGGTTCCGGGACGGCTTCGGGACTGACACGTTCCGTACCGACGCCAACATGATCCTCTCCTCGTACCCGAAGCACGTGCTTCAGGAGGAGGGCTCGGTCGACGCCGACGGCAACATCGTCGCCGGGTTCGAGGAGTCGGTCTTCAAGCAGTGCAAGGCCAACGGTGAGTGTGGCTACTACACCTACCTGCAGGGCACCTCGATGGCGTCCCCGCACGCCGCCGGCGTCGCCGCGCTGATCGTCAGCCGGTACGGCAAGCCGGAGCGCCGGGGCGGCTTCGGGATGTCGCCGGACCTGGTCGAGCAGCACCTGTACCGGACGGCAGCCGAGCACGCCTGCCCGGAGCCGCGCCTCCAGCAGTACCGCAACGAGGGCCGGGACGAGACCTACGACGCCTACTGCGCCGGTGGAGTCAACTTCAACGGCTTCTACGGCTACGGGATCGTCGACGCCTACGCGGCGGTGAAGACCCCGCTCAAGCCGAACGCCCGCCCGTAAAGCACCACCTCGGGGCCCGGTCGACAATCGTCGACCGGGCCCTGTCGGTGTGCGCGGTGGTGTCGGTGTGCGCGGCGGTGTCGGTGTGCGCGGCCCTGTCGGCGTGCGCGGCTTCGTTCCTGGCCTTGATCGACTGGGGTTTCTTGAAGGCGGGGTGTCGGGGGCCGGTGGATGCCACGGTTTCCAGGAACCCGAGTCGATCGAGGACAGGTCGGGGATCACCGTCGCCATCCGCGGCTGACCAGCGCGTCGCGCACCTCTCTGAGCACCGCCGGAAACTCGGCGTGCAACCGTCGACTCGTCACATGCAGGACCAACCAACCCGCGCCGACCAGCAGGTTGAGCCGACGGCGGTCCCGGTGCAGCTGATCTGCGTCGGAGTGCCACTTTCTGTCGTACTCGACTGCGACCCGATACTCCGGCCACGCCAGGTCGGGGTGCAGGACAAGGCCGCTGGCCAGGCGTACCGGATGTTGAACGACCGGCCGTGGCAGCCCACCGAGCACCAGCCGTACGCGCAGGTGTGACTCCGGCGGTGACTGGGCTCCGCCGTCAGCCAGGTCGAAGACCCATCGTGCCCGCCGCCCACCGGGCCGCTCGGCGTTGCGAGCAGCCAGTGCGGCCAACGTGTCGCGATCGGTCAGCCCCTGCCCGAGCAGCGAGTCGACGACGGCGACTGCCGGGATCGGGTCGAGCCACACCGCCGTTTCCCAGGCGGCCCGCCCCGGGTCGGAGCGGGGGATCGGGCCGCTCGGGTCCCCGTTGGGCTGGGACGTGACACCCGCTCCGCCCCCGTCGCCCAGCCTGGAGACCACGACGCTGTCCGGTCTGGTGATCGCCATGCTGCCCGTCCTGGCCGTCACCGCTTCCGGTCGGGCAAGCTGCCGAGCTGGGCGTGATGGTGCTCCGATGGTCGGCGGGCGCCCTGCTCCCGTGGGGAGCCCGGTTCGCGATGGGCGCGCTACGTCACGTGATCGTCCTGTCTCCGGCGACCGTTCTGCGTCCGACGGACCCCATGTTCCTGGTGGGCGGTGCGAGCCCGGTGGCGGCGCGGCCAGAGGCGGCATCTCGTCGTCGAGGAGCGGGGTGATGGCGTTGACGTGCACGCGAAGGCCGCGCTGTGGGCCGATCCGCATCGGCCGGGGCACGAGGATGTGCACGTCGTCGGTGAAGGCGGCGGCGTGTTCGACACCGTGCAGGTAGGCGGCTGACGGGCCGCCGATCACTACCCCGGGCAGGAGTCGGAGGAGTGCGGCGCGACAGGCCAGGGTGTGGTCCCGGTCGAGCCGTGCGTCGGCATAGATGTCCTGGCGCAGCCGCAGCCAGGCAGCACTGCGCAGCTGATGTTCGGTGAGCAGGCCATGCCGGACAGCATCGGAGCCGCGGAAGACCCGCCACGTCAGGGCGTCGGGGCGGTGCGGGCGTGGTGGCATGCCAAGCAGCCTGCCGACCACCCATGGACCGCCGAAACCCCTGTGGACAACCTGCCCCGGGCAGCCGTCCGACCCTGTGGACAACCGAAAATCCGTGCGGCGATCGTGGTATATCGCGATCGCCGGCTGGCCAGCGTGGGTGCACTACGCGGGCGAACCCCCGGCTGGCAGCTCCAGGGCGCTGCCAGCGGGCCCTGTCGGCCCAGCGGGCCCTGTCGGCCCAGCGGGCCCTGTCGGCCCAGCGGGCCCTGTCGGCCCAGCGGGCCCTGTCGGCCCAGCGGGCCCTGTCGGCCCAGCGGGCCCTGTCGGCCCTGTCGGCCCACGCGGGGCTCAGTCGGGGCTCAGACAAGCCAGCGACCCGCGAAACTGGTGACGAAATTGGTGACCGCGCTGCTGTCATTGGGACACTCGACCCGGTGATCCACTCGCGTTCATGAAAGTCGGGGTGTCGTCGGCACCGGGATACCGCGAGTTTCAGGAACCCGAGTTGATCAAGCGGGGCGCGAGTCCGCCCGCACGGGTCGGAACAGGCGGTGGCTCGTTTGTCAGCGGAGGGCGTTGGTGATGGCCGTGGCTGCGGCCAGCACCTGGGGACCGATCGTGTCGACGTCCAGCGGGGCGAGCGCGACCACGCCGACGCTGGCCTCCAAGCCGGGTACGCCGAGCACCGGCGCAGCCACCCCGTACGCCCCGGCCTGCAACTCCCCGCTGCTGCACACCGGCGCCGCATCTCCGGCTCGACCGGCCAGGATGGCCCGGCCCGCCGCACCTCGGTCCAGCGGATGCCGTGCCCCGGCGCGGTACGCGACGTGGAACGACGTCCAGCTCGGCTCGACCACGGCCAGGGCCACGCCCTCGCCACCCTCGACGACGGTCAGATGCGCGGTCGCTCCGGCCTGCTCGGCGAGGCGGCGCAGCGCGGGTAGCGCACCCTCGGCGAGCAATGGCTGGGCCCGTCGGGCCAGGTGCAGCAGCCCGGCCCCGAGGCGCAGCCTGCCGTCGCCGTCGCGGCGCAGCATGCCGTGCCCGATCAGCGGGCTGACCAGCCGGTAGACGGCCGCCCGGCCGATGTTGAGCTGGTTGGCGGCCTCGGTGACGGTCAGACCGCCCGAGGCGTCGGCGACCAGGTGCAGCAGCCGCAGACCCCGGTCGAGGGTCTGCGACGTCTCAACGCCCCGTCCCGCAACGGCGTCAGCCCGCCCGACAACCCGATCGCCCTGTCCGGCCGCACCAGCCTGTCCGGCCGCATTCACATGCCCCGCCGCGCCCGCCTGTCCAGGGACGGCGTCAGCGGGGCCGCTGGGGTTGGCCGGAGTCTCACCCGAGCGTGCGGTCGCATCCACGCCTGGCAGCGTACGACCCGGCACCGCCGGACCCGGACAGGCACGGACAGCTACCCTTGTGCGGTGACGCTACGCCTGTATGACACCGCCACCCGATCGGTGCGGGACTTCGTCCCGCGGGAAGCCGGCAAGGTGGGGGTCTACCTGTGTGGTCTCACTCTTCAGGCCCCGCCGCACATCGGTCACCTTCGCTCTGGCGTCAACTATGACGTGCTGCGCCGTTGGCTGCTGGCCGCCGGCTACGAGGTCACCTTCATCCGCAACCTGACCGACATCGACGACAAGCTTCTGGTGAAGGCGGGCGAGCAGGGTCGGCCGTTCTGGTCGATCGCGTACGTCAACGAGTTGCTTCTCGCCGAGTCGTACCGGGCGTTGAACGTGCTGCCCCCCACCTACGAGCCGCGCGCCACCGGGCACATCCCGGAGATGCACGAGCTGATCACGAAGTTGATCGCCGACGGGCACGCGTACCCGGCGACTGACGGTTCCGGCGACGTCTACTTCGATGTGGCGTCCTGGCCTGCGTACGGGTCGCTGTCGGGTCAGTCCCCGGACGCGATGCAGTCGGCCGGGGACGCCCCGGACCGGGGCAAGCGGGACCCGCGCGACTTCGCGCTCTGGAAGGGGGCCAAACCGGACGAGCCGGCGGACGCCTACTGGCCGTCGCCGTGGGGGCTCGGTCGTCCGGGCTGGCACATCGAGTGCTCGGCGATGTGCTGGCGGTATCTGGGCCCGGAGTTCGACATCCACGGCGGTGGGCTGGACCTGACGTTCCCGCACCACGAGAACGAGATCGCCCAGTCCAAGGCCGCCGGGCTGCCGTTCGCGCGCTACTGGGTGCACCACGGGTTGCTCAGCATCGGTGGGGCCAAGATGGGCAAGTCCGCCGGCAACGCGCTCGACCTGGCGTACGTGGACTCGCTCGGGGTGCGGCCGGTCGAGCTGCGTTACTACTACGCCGCCGCGCACTACCGCTCGGTGATCGACTACTCGGAGGATTCGCTGCGCGACGCGGCCACCGCGTACCGCCGGATCGAGGGGTTCGTGCAGCGGGCGGCCGAGCGGGTCGGCGCCGGGCAGCCCGGTGAGCTGCCGGCCGGCTTCGTCGCGGCGATGAACGACGACCTCAACACCTCCGCCGCGCTGGCCGTGCTGCAACAGCACCTCCGGGACGGCAACACCGCGCTGAGCGCCGGTGACGATGTGACCGTCCGCACCACCCTGGCCGTGGTACGGGCAATGCTGGATATCCTCGGGATCGACCCCCTCAACCCGGCGTGGACCGGTGGCAGCCGATCGAATGATCTGCGTGCCGTGGTGGACTCCCTGATCGCGCTGGCCCTGGAGCAGCGCGCGCAGGCCCGGGGCCGCAAGGACTGGGCTGCCGCCGACGCGGTGCGTGACCAGCTCAAGCTGGCCGGCGTGGTGGTCGAGGACACCCCCCAGGGCCCCCGTTGGACTATTGGAGAGCAGGACTGATGGCCGGCAACTCGCAGCGCCGTGGCCGGCGACTGACGTCAAAGGCAAGCGCCCCCAAGGGCACCGGCGGCAAGAACAAGGACTCCCTGGCCGGGCGGGGTCGCACCCTGCCCGCGGACGAGCGTCCCTGGCACAAGGGCTACTCGGGCACCGAGAAGCTGCCCCAGCGCACCGCCTGGAAGCAGGACAAGGAGCGCCGCGCGGCGGCCGAGGAGGGGCGCCCCCCGAAGATCGGTCAGCCGGGCAGCAAGGACACCACCTGGGGCAGGGGCGGCGGTCGGGGCGTACCGGTCGGTCGGGGCGCCAGCGGCGGCGGTCGGGGCGGCAAGCCCACCGGCCGGTCCGGCCCGCGGGTCGCGCCGGGGCGCAAGTCCAACCCGTCCAAGGACTCCCCGGAGCTGCTGGTCGGGCGCAACCCGGTGCTGGAGGCGCTGCGCGCCAACGTGCCGGCGACGGCGCTCTACACCGCCCAGGGCATCGACATGGACGACCGGATCAACGAGATCATCCGGACCGCCGCCGACCGGGGCATCGCCAACCTGGAGATCAGCCGGGCCGAGCTGGACCGGATGACCGGCGGGGTGCTGCACCAGGGCGTCGGGTTGCAGGTGCCGCCCTTCGCGTACCAGCCCTTCGAGGACATGGTCGCCGCCGCCCTGGAGCAGCAGGCCCCCCTGCTGGTCGCGCTGGACGGTGTCACCGACCCGCGCAACCTGGGTGCCGTGATCCGTTCGGCTGCGGCGTTCGGCGCGCAGGGTGTCTTCGTACCCGAGCGACGTGCCGCCGGAATCACCGCGACCGCCTGGCGGACCAGCGCCGGCGCGGCCGCGCGGGTGCCCGTGGCGCAGGTGACCAACCTGACCCGGTCGCTGAAGGCGTGCCGGGACGCCGGCTTCATGGTGGTTGGGCTGGACGCCGACGGTGACACCGACCTGTACGACCTGGAGGCCGCTGTCGGTCCGCTGGTGGTGGTCGTCGGTTCCGAGGGGCGCGGGCTGTCCCGCCTGGTCGGGGAGACCTGCGACCTGACCGTCAGCATTCCGATGATCTCCGAGGTGGAGTCGCTCAACGCCAGCGTGGCCGCCGCGGTCACCCTGGCCGAGGTCGCCCGCCGACGCTCCGCCGAGCTGTAACCACGTCGACGAAGCCCCCTTCCGCCCAGCGCGGGAGGGGGCTTCGCCGTCAGATCTGACGGGTCCACGCGACGAAGAGCAGCGCCCCGGCGAGCGCCAACAGCAGCACGGCCGGGATCAGCCAGCGGGGACCCCGCTCCCCGTCCAGGCGTCGGGTGAGCCGCTGGTGCACGGCAGCGATGCCGATCAGAGCGGCCAGCCCGGCAGCCGTGATCGGCAGGCCGACGAGGAAGTGCGCCACCCACGCGCCGGCCCGGGTCGGACCACCCCAGGAATCGTCGTACGGCCCCCGGTCCATCAGGCCGTACAGCGCGCCGCGCAGCACCATCAGCAGTTGGACGCCGAGCGGCAGCAGAGCCACGGCACCGAGGAGCAGGCTGAGCAGCGCGTGGCCGAGCACCGCGACAGTGCCGGGCCGCCGGCCGGGCACGGCCGCCGGTGGCATCCCGAGCAGCCCGGTACGCAGGGCACGCCAGCGTGCGACGGCGGCGCCGGCCCCGCCCAGCGGAGCGGTCACCAGCGCGAGTACGGCGACCGGGACCAGCGTCGCGCAGTAGGCGAGGCTGCGGCCCGCCAGGCGAACCACCTGGTACGGCCGGGCACGCGCGGTCGGGTGAGCAGTGGACTGGGCGGGAACGGTGGACACGGCGTCTCCTCGGGCTCGGGTCGCCGTGACGGTACGAGCAAGAGCCGCCGTGCCGAGTCACCCCACAGAGCCACCTCCGCGCTGGCTCCGCAGGGTGAAGAGCCCTTGCCGGTACGACGAAAGGGGCGGCCCGCCGAAGCGGACCGCCCCCGTCGGTGAGGCGTTACGTCAGATCCGGCCACCCGTGGCGGCGTGGAAGACGTGGCTGCGACCGGCGACCGGCTTGACGAACACGGTGTCACCCATGTTCGGCATGGTGCGCCGGTCGGTGCGGACGACGAAGCGCTCCGAGTTGCCACCCAGCGCGGCGTGGCCGTAGACGTTGGCGTCCGAGCCGAGGTCCTCGACCAGCTCGACCACGACCGGCATGCCGCCCTCGGTCGGGCTGACCAGCTCGCAGTCCTCCGGGCGGAAGCCCACGGTGACCTTGCCGTCGCCACCCTCGGCGCGGGCCGCCGCGACCTGCTCCCGGGTCAGCGGGATCTGCAGCTCAGCGAACTCGGCGCCCTGCTCGTTCAGCGGAACGGTCTTGATGTTCATGGCGGGAGAGCCCATGAAGCCGGCGACGAACACGTTGGCCGGGGTGTCGTAGAGCGCCCGCGGGGTGTCCACCTGCTGGAGGACACCGTCGAGCAGCACCGCGACCCGGTGACCCATGGTCATGGCCTCGACCTGGTCGTGCGTGACGTAGACCGTGGTGACGCCCAGCTTGGCCTGCAGGGACGCGATCTGGGTACGGGTCTGCACACGCAGCTTGGCGTCGAGGTTCGACAGCGGCTCGTCCATGAGGAAGACCTGCGGCTCGCGGACGATCGCCCGGCCCATCGCGACACGCTGACGCTGACCACCGGAGAGCGCCTTCGGCTTACGGCCGAGGTATTCCTCCAGCTGGAGCAGCGCCGCCGCCTCCTTGACCCGCCGGTCGATCTCCGACTTGGAGGTCTTGCGCAGCTTGAGGGCGAACGCCATGTTCTCGTACACCGTCATGTGCGGGTAGAGCGCGTAGTTCTGGAAGACCATCGCGATGTCGCGGGCCTTCGGAGGAAGGTGGGTGACGTCACGCTGGTCGATGTAGATCGAGCCGGCGTCCACGTCCTCCAGGCCGGCGAGCATCCGCAGGCTGGTGGACTTGCCACAACCGGAGGGGCCGACCAGGACGAGGAACTCGCCGTCGCCGATCTCGAGGTCCAGCTCGTTGACGGCGGGACGCTCTTGGCCCGGGTAGACCCGGGACGCCTTGGAATAGGTGACCGTAGCCATGGTGAAGCGCTTCCTTTCACCGGCAGGAACGTGCCGGACGATCCGAGTGAAGGAGCAACCGGCGCGTATCCGTGCCGGTCAGCGGACGGCGGCTCGGTCACGCGGGGGCGCCGGGCTGTCGTCCGTGTGTGAACCGTAAACGTGTTTCCCCTTGCTGCCAAGGTCGGGGAGCGTCGGAGGTGACATACGGATTACACATTCCGGTCACTCCGGCACGGTCGGACATCAATCGACACACGGCCAGGCGGCGGAAAGGCGTACAGGCGTCGGGTTGTTGACGTTTCCCGTGCTCGGGAGGCATCGCGAGCGGGATATCCGGACGTCACTCGCTATGCTGACCTCGACGCACGCGCCCCTGTAGCTCAGCTGGCCAGAGCACTCGCCTTGTAAGCGAGATGTCGCCGGTTCGATCCCGGCCGGGGGCTCCAATTCCATCAGGCTTTTCCCGCTGGGCACTGCCGCGAGTCAACCGGTTGACAGCAACGGCACTCACGAGAGCTTCCCGTCGAGCTTGCCGAGCGATGGCCTGAACGACGTGCGGCGGTACGCCCAGCTCCATCAGTAGCGAGACCACGGCGTGCCGCAGGTCGTGAAGGCGGACACCAGGCAGACCGGCGGTTTCCCGGAGTCGGGCGAAAGAGCGGCTGAGGTTGGTCGGCTCCATCGGAGTGCCCCGTTCCGAGGGAAACACGAGGGCGTGGTCCTCCCACACCTCGGCCGTCACGACGTAGAGCGCATGGAGCCGGTGACCGGCTGCGGCAGCCAGGATCTTTCGTACCAGCTTGGCGACGTTGCGCGACACCAGCTCTTCCCGCATTGCGTGTTGTAGTGCGTTGCGCAGCACCGGGTGCACGAACTGGATCTGACGAGCGCTGGGGCGGTGCTGGCAGCAGCGACCGACTGAGCAGCAGCGCTAGGGGCACATCAGTGCGCCTCAGGACGTGCGGTGAGGTCGGCCGCTTGGTCCGCCATGTGTTGGCGTTCCTCCGGGTCGAGGGTTTGTTCCCACGTGCGGAAGCGTTGGTAGTGATCCAGCAGCATGCCGCCGTAGGCGTCGGTGGCGGCGATCTGTCGAAGGTCGGTGTGGCCAGCCAGGACGTCGCGGGCCATCTCCTGGAGGTCGCTTCCGGCAACGCCGTCGCGGAGTTGGGTGAGGCAGGCGTGGAGGAGCTTGGCGAGCCCTTGGTTGCCTTCGGTGAGTTCGAGGAACTGCCGCTCTGGTTGGGATTCAGGTTGCGTCACGGAGCACCGGACTTGTGTAGGGCTGATCGGGCAGGGGGACCTTGGACAGGTCGCCGCCCTGCTCAGCGAGGGTCTTCATGAAGCTGAAGAAGCCGAGGATCAGGGTGCCTCCGGTCTGGATCTTCAACGCAGCGTCGTTGACCTTTTTGACCAGCTCAATGGCTTGCCAGGTGGCGATGCCGTAACCGGCGACGGCACCAACGCCGGTCTCGATGAGCGCGGTGCCGGCGGCGGCGCTGACGCCGATGATGATGGCCTTGTCGATCATCAGTTTGATGAGGCCGCCGATCATGTCGGCTAACAGCCAGATTGCCCGCCCGGCTTCGTGGTACTGCTCCTCGATCTGCGCCAGGACGACGTTCTGCTCAACCGCTGCGGTCCCGAGTTGGCGGAAGTAGGTGAACGCGGCGTCGGCGGCCTGGCCGTCCCACTGCTGGTCGAGCTGGGAGGAGATCAGGCTGACGTTCTGACCGAGAGCTTGCAGGCTCTGGCCGAGGTTGCCGTAGGCGTCGCCTGCTTTGTAGAAGCTCTCCCAGTCCCCGACGAAGACGTTGGTGATGGTGCCGATGACGTCGTAGCCGGCGACGTCCTTGATGATCTGGTTGATCCAGTGGGAGATGGAGATGGCGTCCAGGATGCCGATGGGGTTGGCGAAACCCTTGGTCAGTGAGGCGTCCGGTTGGCCGGGCTCGACGAGGAAGTCCGTTGGCTCTCTCACGGCATGTTCCCGCTCAGCGGGCGGCCAGCGGGCAGTTCGTAGCCGCTGCGGTCAACGGTGGGGTAGGTGGCGTCCAGACGGGCCGCGTTGCCGGTGTCGGTGTGCCGGTAGTGGTTCGCGGTGCCTTGCAGCGCATCTCGTGACTTGTTCAGCAGGTCGATCAGGTGGGTGAGCCGCTTGGTCATCTCATCAACGAGGTGCCCATGCGCCTGCCACGCCTTGTTCAGTAGCCCTTGGCTGTGGAACTGCATGTCCGTGTGCCTGAGCATGTAAGCCTTCGCGGTCTGGGCATCGTTGCTCGCGTCGTTGATGAGGGCCGCGGCCCGGTCCAGGGCACCGGGTTCGACGAAGAAGCTCACGACAGCAGGTCCCCGATGACGCCCGTTACGACGAGCAGGACCGCGGCGGCGAGCAGCGCGAGGCCCATGATCCGACCGCGCCGCTTCGATTCGGCGTTGTTGGTTGCCCGGTAGACGCGCAAGCCGGTTACTGCGGCCACGCCAAGCGGCACCGCGACCGACAGGAAGCCGAGGAACGACCACGGGTCGAAGACTCCCCGTTCGTCGCCAGCGATGGCTACCTGGTAGACGACGTTGCCCAGGGCGAGGAGGCAGAAGAAGAACAGCACCATCGACACCAGCGCCACGCTCTTGCGGAAGTCGTGCCACTGATCCAGCTTCTCCGGCATCGCCGTCACCCGATCCGACTGCCCCGTTTCGCTCACGCCCGCACCATCCCACAGGGCAACCACCGAGGGCGACCCCGCCTTCACTGAGGGATTCAGTCTTGACATCCAGACTTCAAAATGAAGCGGCTACCACCGCTGGAAAGCGTCGAAGTTGGCGTGGGCACCGCCGAGGAGGGCAAAGCCGCTCTGGACAGCCTCACCCGATCGTTCGGCGAGCATCAGAGAAGCCTCGGCCCCTGACCGGGCTGGCCGGACAACCGGCTGCGGGCGATGCCGGGTCTCGTTTGATGCCTGACAGAACGGCGTCGAATAATGGCCGACATGATCACGGTGAGGCCGTGCGCGCCAGGATGTGAGGCGAGGAGGAGGGCACGGTGAAACGGAGGCGGCAACGGCTGGCGGCTGTGGAGGCGACCGAGGCTCACGTGCGGGCCTTCTTCGCTGGGCATGACGTTGAGATCGTCGACTACGACCTTGGGTTCGGCCGTCGCAGGGCTGTGCCCGACCTGCGCATCATGGTCGTCGGTCCAGGACCCCGCAGCGACTCCTGGGCATATGTCACCGCCGGCTGTTGGTCGGCGGTCAATCAGGACGGCCACGGGATTGAGTTCGTGATGACGTCGAAATTGCGGGAATCGACAATGGTCGATCTGATCGCCATGGTCGCCTACTACCACGCGGGCCATCGCCTCGACCACTGGCACACGATGCCGATTGGCGACCCTTGGCTCCCGGGCTCCGCGTGTGATCACCTGCTCGTCAGCTTGCCCTATCTGCACGGCCCAGACCTGGAGGCGTGCGCGTTGCCGTCTGGGCATGCCCGGCTCTTGTGGTTGTTGCCGATCACCACAGCCTAGAAGGCGTTCCGGCAGCAGCACGACACCGAGGCGTTGGAACAGCGATTCGACGATGCCGCGATCGACCCAACGGATCCGTTGCGCGCGTCCGTAGCCTGAAAGAACGAGTGTCACGAGCGAGCCGGGTCGACGCTGTCGGGAGGCGTCTGCCAGAGGCGCGCGACGGTCGTTTGCCGAAATCGTGAGGAGCGGTATGGGGCGAAGACGGCCCTACTGGCTTTTGCCGACGGAGACATCCGTCCGGCGCTGAGTGGTGCCAAGCGGTCGAGGCGAGCCGAAGGATCATCATGCACGGGATGCACTCGGTCGTGGACTGGCTCAGTTTCGCGGTCTGGGAGGACGGTGTGCTGATCAGGTCGCTGAGCCTGTCTCCGGACGGAGGCATCCAGGAAAACATCGGCAAGCCGTACGACTTCGAACTGCCGTACTGGGCCGGTGAGCATGCCGTCGAGCCCGTACCGGGCTGGCACAACCAGGACCCTTACCCGCTGCCGTTCCATCCCCTTGACTTGGGCGAGGAGGCGTTGCGCGCACTGTTCGGCTTCTCCGTCGAGGGCCGCTCTGCGCCGGACGACATCGACGCCGAGGCCGTTCACCTGCACGGCTTTCGGGTGACCGACCCGGCCGGCGAGGAACAGGCCGCCCGTGAGGCCGCGTACCGCAGCGGCACTACAGGCCATGGGACCACCGCGGAGGTACCGGATGGGACCGGACGGAACGATCCACGAGGTCGGCCCTGACAACCGCTCCTGGCGCTGCTTCAACTCGACGAGGTGGCGCTCACAGAGCCTAGATCGCACCGGTCACCTGAGGTCGTCGGATGAACTGTCGGTCGCGGGCGGTGACCGAAGCCGTTGGGCTGGCCGCTCGGAGGATGACATCGAGAACCAGGTCTGGATCCGCCAGGTAGGCGCCGCTGGCCCATGCGGCATTCGCCTCGATCACAGCCCAGGAGCCGTCGACCAGTCCAACGTCCACGACGATGGCGGAGGGCAGCGTGTGCCCGTATCCGGCGATGAGATCGGTGCCGAAGGCTAGTGCGTCAGTCGACGGAGGGCCGAGGTGCAACCGGCCGTGCGCGGCGTACTGGCTGCCTGTGTGGACGACGCCGTCGAGCAGGTGCAGCCGGTACTCGGCGGTGAAGTCGACGATGTCGCTGACGAGCACTGGAGTCCGTCGGTCGACAGCATCCGGGCCGGGCATGCGGGAGCCATCGGTGTAGATCATCGCCGGGATGTTCTTGTCGTTGGGCGACTTGATGAACGCCGGTCGCCGGAGTTCGTAGGCCTCGCCGATGGCGACCAAGGTGATCTCGCGGCGGGTAAGTTCACGAGGAAGGCCAGTCAGCCAGCCAGGTGCAGCCTCCAGGGGCGCGATCCCGAGCAGCGGTGCGACGACGTCGGCGAAGCTTGGTCCCGCATGAAGGTGATCAGCACGCAACCCGGCAGGTACGTCGAAAGTGCGAAGCTGGACGGTGCGTAGTCCGCGTCGGTGAGCGGCTTCGCGCAAGCTCTGAGCCGAGGCGGTCAGGCGCGGCGGCAGGACAAGTGTCACGGCCGATGATCCTGCCCGAATGCACCGTGACCGTTACAGCGGTTATCAGGCGTTCTGGTGCGGCCGGCGCGCGAGCGCGCGGTGGGCTGTCGACAGCAACGGGTATCCACCAGGCCTTCCCGACGGCGGCAGCGCGCTCATTTCGTCGCGCGCGTGCGTCGCGCTGCGACGTAGCGGCGCATCTTCTCGGCGGTTCCGCAGTCGTCCATGCTGCACCAGCGGCGGCTGCGGTTCTTGCTTTCGTCGTTGAAGATGAAGCGGCAGCCTCCGCATCCCTTGATCCGGTCCAGCGCACCCGTGGTGAGCAACTGGACCGCTGCGTGCACCACTGGCCGCAGAGGTCGGGCGAGCGTGTGGTCGTCTCGCCAGACCCAGTCGAACGTGCTGCCGCCCTCAAGCTGTGCGTGGCCGAGTGCGTCCGCTTCGTCGTCGCGCAGCCGGGCCAGTGCAGACGTGCTCGGGGCTTCTCCAACGGTCAGCGGCCGAAACACCTCGTCGAGGTAGTCGCGGGTGTGCAGGGCTCGCGAGAAGGCAGCGCTGGCGCCGTCCGGGTCGTTGCGGGACAGCCGGCGCAGCGCTGTCGCCTCTGTCTCGGTGAGGGCGCCCGCGTGAACCCCCCAGGCGACCAGCTCGGGATAGCCGGTCAGCACGTCGTCGTCCGGGAGCCCGACGGGTGGGCCGGAGCGGGTGTTGATGAAGTCCAGGGCGAGGTTGCCGCCCACCAGGTTCATCCGCGTGACGCCCTCGACTGTTTCCATCAAAACCAACTTTACCAATTGACCGTCGGCAAGGGGGATCGCTAGCTTGTTTCTGGCGTACATGATTTAGCCGGTAACAAGGGGAGGGTCGGATGGGCCACAGGCGAGCAGTGGGAGCACTGATCGGTTTGTCGGGCGGGACGTTCCTCTACACCACAGCGGAGGCGCTGCCGATCGGGCTGCTGCTCCCGATGGCGGCGGACCTTGCCGTCTCGCCGTCGCAGGTGGGCATGCTTGTCACCGCGTACGGCGCGGTGGTCGTCGTCGCCTCGATCCCGCTGACGGCGTTGGCCAGGAGAATCCCCCGTCGGCGACTGCTGTCCGCGCTCCTGGCCGGCTTCGTGGTGAGCACCGCGATCACGGTGTTCGCGAGCTCGTTCGCGCTGCTGCTGGCGGCCAGGATGGCAACCGCGGCGACCCATGCGTTGTTCTGGGCTGTGGTGGTGCCGGCCGCGGCCGAGCTGTTCCGACCCGGACTGCGCGGTCGGGTGGTCGCGATCGTGTTCGCCGGCGGCAGCGTCGCTCTGGTCCTGGGCGTGCCCGCGGGCACCTGGCTGGGCGAACGTGCCGGTTGGCGGGTGTCGTTCCTGGCGGTGGCCGGGCTCGGCGCGATCGTGCTCGTCGCGGTGGCCTCGCTCCTGCCGTCGACGCCACCCAACGAGGGACATGCCGCCCGGGGCGCGACACCCGACGTCTACCGCTTCTGGCTGCTGGTCGCGGTGGCCATCCTGGCGACCGCCGGTGCCATCGCCGGCTACACGTACGTCGCCCTCTTCGTCACCGAGGTCAGCGGGTTCGCCGCCTCGGCGGTCGGGGCCATCCTGCTGGTGCGCGGCGTTGCCAGCGTGCTCGGGATCCTCGCCGTCGGAGTGGTGGTGGACCGCAGCCCGTGGCTCGCCCTGGCTGCGACCGTCACCCTCCAGTCGGTGGCACTGCTCGGGCTGTACGCGGTCGGCCACCGGCCGGCGGCTGCCGTGGGCCTGCTCGCCCTGGCCGGGCTGGCGTTCGCGGCGTTCACCGCGGTGCTCGGTGGCATTGTGCTCGAGGTTGCGCCTGGGCGCTCCGACCTCGCCGCCGCCACCGTCTCTGCCGCTGTCAACGTCGGCATCACCGGTGGCGCCCTGGTCGCCGGCCTCGCGCTACCGAGCCACGGTGTGCGCAGCACGGTGCTGCTGGGCGCGCTGCTCGGCGTCGTCGCTCTGATGATGGTCGCCGGTGCTTTCACCGGGCGGCGGCGCGCTACCCGACCGGCGAAGGCACCGGCGGTAGCCTGGGGCCGGGCGACGAGCGGAGTGGACGGGGGCCGATGAGTCGCGCGGTGGAGGAGTCGAACCGGGCGATGCTGCGTGCCCGGGACGCGATGGACCGGGCGTACGCCGAGCCGCTGGACATCCCGGCGCTGGCCCGGATCGCGCTCGTCTCCGAGGCGCACTTCATCCGGACCTTCCGGGCCTCTCCCTAACGCCGAGTACCGACGGTCGGGGTGCGTTCCAGGACCCGACACACGTCGCGTTCTACAACGAGAACTTTTTCTGGTACTTCACCGATCAGCAGTACGCGCGCTTCGTCCCGGACCCTACGTGGTGGCGAACCTGGTCGCGATCAAGGACGAGACCTGGAACGGGGGACTGTTGACGATGTGAGGTGAGGCGGGGTGACCGTGATCCGTCGCAGCTCGGACGGCCCGTCGACGCTCGTCGCGCTGGACGACGTCACCGACCTGCCG
Source organism: Micromonospora sp. C81 (assembly GCF_018070425.1). Classification (NCBI taxonomy): domain Bacteria; kingdom Bacillati; phylum Actinomycetota; class Actinomycetes; order Micromonosporales; family Micromonosporaceae; genus Micromonospora; species Micromonospora sp. C81. The sequence goes on along the minus strand of NZ_JAGPXS010000002.1, from coordinate 338,020 downwards.
CCCGAGCTGCGTGCCACCGGCCCGCCAGACGACTACCGGATCCGACCGGCGCTCAGCTGAGCAGCTTCACCACGGCGTCGGCCACGGCGCGGGCGGACTGCGGGTTCTGACCGGTCACCAGGCGGCCGTCGACCACCGCGTGCTCGGTGAAGTCCGGCGCCGGTACGTGCTGCGCGCCAGCCTCGGTGAGCTTGTCGGCGAGCAGGAAAGGCACCTCGTCGGTGAGGCCGACGGAGGCCTCCTCGCTGTTCGTGAAGCCGGCCACCCGCTTGCCGGCGACGAGCCGGGAGCCGTCGGTGAGGGTCAGGTTCACCAGCGCCGCCGGACCGTGGCAGACGGCGGCCACCACGCCGCCGCGCTCGTGGACCGAGCGGGCGATGCGGGCCAGGTCGGGGTCGTCGGGGAAGTCCCACATGGTGCCGTGACCTCCGGCGAAGAGGATCACGTCGTACCCGGCCGGGTCGACGTCGGCGGCCCTCGGGGTGTCCGTTACGCCGGCGGTGGCGAGGAAGTCGTTCTGGGTGCTGTCGTTCTCGTCCCGGCCGTCTACCGGCGGCTCGCCGCCGGCCACGGACACCAGGTCTACGTCGTAGCCAGCGGCCCGGAACACCTCCCACGGCTCGGCGGCCTCGCCGACGTAGTAGCCGGTCGAGCGGCCGGTGCGGCCCAGCTCGGAGTGACTGGTCAGGGCGATGAGTGCACGAGTCATGCCCTCCATGCTGGCGTGGTCGGTCCGTCCCGGCCATAGGCCGATGTCACAGCGGAGACGGGTTTGAAAGCCGGGTCACCGGGGTCGGCGGTAGCCTGGGGCCGGGCAACGAGCAGGGCGGACGGGGGCCGATGAGCCGCGCGGTGGAGGAGTCGAACCGGGCGATGCTGCGCGCCCGGGACGCGATGGACCGGGCGTACGCCGAGCCGCTGGACATCCCGGCGCTGGCCCGGATCGCGCTCGTCTCTGAGGCGCACTTCATCCGGACCTTCCGGGCCACGTTCGGTGAGACCCCGCACCGCTACCTGCAACGCCGCAGGGTGGAGCGCGCGATGGCACTGCTCGTGGAGTCGAACCGGGATGTTACGGACATCTGCTATGCCGTCGGCTTCGGCAGCCTGGGCACGTTCAGCCGTACGTTCCGGCAGATCGTCGGGGAGTCGCCCTCGGATTTCCGGCGGCACCGCGTCGCGGCGGCCAATGTGCCGTCGTGCTTCGCCAAAGCGTGGACCCGACCCAGCAGTTTTGGATAAGCCGCAGGTCACGGTCTACCTCTAGCGTCATGGGCATGACGATGAACGCGATCAGCCGCTCCCAGATCTACGTCCTCGACCAGGACGCCGCGCTTGACTTCTATGTCAACAAGCTCGGCATGGAGGTCAACACCGACCAGGACCTCGGTTTCATGCGGTGGTTGACGGTCAACCTGCCCGGCGACCCGGAGCGCGAGATCCTGCTGGAGAAGCCGGGCCCGCCCGCACTGGACCCGGCCACCGCCGAGCAGGTCCGGGAGCTGCTCACCAAGGGTGCCCTCGGCGGGTACCTCTTCATGACCACCGACGACGCCCGCAAGACGCACGAGGATCTTGTGGCGAAGGGCGTAGAGATCACCGACGAGCCGACCGAACGCCCGTATGGGATCGACTTCGGCATCCGGGACCCGTTCGGCAACCGGATCCGCATCGGCCAGATGTTCCCACGGGCGTAGGGGAGCCGACGATGAGCCAGGCTGCACCTTTCCCGCTGGTAGGACCGGCCGCTGTCGGTCGGGACCGCGCACTGCTGATCGGCGGTGTGCTGGCCGGCCCGATCTTCGTCGGCTCGGCGATCGTGCAGGCGTCGACCCGGGACGGCTTCGACTTTCGCCGGCATCCGGTCAGCGTGTTGAGCACCGGCGAGCTGGGCTGGATCCAGATCGTCACGTTCCTGGTCACCGGCGCGCTCTGCGCGCTGGCCGCCGACGCGCTGCGCCGCCGTACCGGCGGAGGCGGCGGGTCGGTCTGGCTTCCCCGGCTGCTCGCGCTGTATGGGCTGGGCCTGATCGGCGCGGCGATCTTCAGCGCCGACCCGGCCGACGGGTTCCCGGTCGGCACGCCCCGGGGCGCCGGTCAGATCAGCTGGCACGGCGGCCTGCACTTCCTGGTGGCGGCGGTCGCCTTCGTGTCGCTGATCGCGGCGACCGTGGTGGCGGGCCGTCGGGCCGCACGGCAGGGGGCACGTGGTCGAGCCGCGTACAGCCTGGTGATCGGGGTCTTCTTCGCGGTGGCCTGGGTCGCCCTGATCGTCCGACCGGCTCCGGCCGTGATGGTGGCGTTCGGTCTGGCGGTGACGGCCGGTTGGCTGTGGGTGTCGGTCACCTTCGCGCGAGCGGCGTCCGGCCAGGCCGACTGAGCTGACGGCCGCAGGCCCGGGAGGTGCGGGGTGGAGCCCGCACCTCCCGGTGTGTTGAGGTGGGCGGCATGGTGACTCGCCTGCTGTACCTTGCCCGACACGCCGAGCAGGACCTGACCGCGCTGCGGGAGTCGGATGCCGGTGAACCGGACACCGGCCTGACGGAGCGCGGCCAGCAGCAGGCCACGCTGCTCGGCGAGCGCCTGCGAGGCCGCCGGTTCGCCGCCGTCCACCACGGACCGCTGCGCCGGGCCGCGCAGACCGCCGAGCTGATCGCCAGGTCGCTGCCCGAAGCTCCGGTGTACGCGACGGAGCTGGCCGGCGACCACCTCCCACACGACACGGACCCGGCCGGCCTGCCGCCCGCGTACGCCACATTCCTGGCGCAGTTCTCGGCTGCCGAGCGGGCCGACGGGCCGCGGGTGACGGCGGAGGCCGTGCGGCGGTTCACCGGCCCGGTCCCGGAGGAAGCTCCCGATGGCGAGCCGGTCCGCGAGCTGGTCGTGACGCACACTTTCCTGATCGCCTGGCTGGTGCGGCACGCCCTCGACGCGCCGGAGCGGCGATGGCTGGGCTTGAACCTGCACAACGCGGGGTTGACAGTGATCCGGTACAGCTCCGGTGGCCCACCCAACCTGATCGCCCTCAACGACGTGGCCCACCTGCCGCCGGAGCTGCGTGGCACCGGCCTGCCTCCGGACTACGTGGCCTGAGTGCCGGTGGCCCGCAGCAGCAGCTCGACCAGCGCGCGGGTGGCCGGCAGCTGTTGCGTGTCGTCGCTGGGGCAGTCGTCGTACCCGACCTCGATGGTGCCGACGGTCAGCCGGTAGCTGAACACGTCTGTGCAGATGGTCGCGCCGGCCGTCTGGCGGGCCTCGGCGGCCAGCCGGGCGTCGGCGGTAAGCCCGCGCAGCCGGCCGAGGTCGGCGGGAGTGAGTTGGCCGGTACGCCGCCCGCCGGCGCGGTCCACGGCCGTCCACCGGCCGTCCGGCTCGACGGTCACGGTGTCAGCGCGGCCGGCGAAGCCGCCGGAGCGAAACAGCATCACCCGCGTCGACGCGCTATCGGTGGCCGGCGGCCCGGTCGGCAACGTGGAGGCGGGGCCCGCGGTTGGCGTCCGCGGGGCGTCGGTGGCCGGCCCGGTCGGGACGGGGTCGGCGCTGGTCGGCGGCTGGTCACGAGCGTCGCCGGTGCGGTCGGTGCTGGTGCAGCCGGCCAGGAGCGCGACCAGTAGGGCGAACGTGACGCCGGCTGTCGAGACGGGTCTCATGTCCGTCGGACGTGCTGGGGCAGGTATTGGTTCCCTCGTCAAGCCCCTCATCCGTTCGGTCAATGTCGATGCCTGACATCAGTTCAGGGCTTCTCTTTTCTTCAATACATAGCTATATCTACATGCGTGACTACCTCCGTCACATCCTTCTCCTCTCAGGAGCGCACTTGAAAAGAGCTCTTGCCGCCGTCAGTGCAGTGCTGCTCACCAGCGGCCTGCTGACCTGCGTCGTCACCCCGGCGCACGCGGCCCCGCCCACCTCTCCCGCGCCGGACGCCTCCGCTGCGGCCCGAGCGGCAACCGTCCTACGAGCGAACCCCGGCGCCGTCCAGGGTTCGAGCGCCGAGTCCTACCAGGTGCGCAGCACCAAGGTGGACCCCAGCGGCGCTGCCCACACCCGCTACACCAGGACCTACCAGGGCCTACGGGTGTACGGCGGTGACTTCGTCATCCACACCGCGCCGAACGGCACGTACGCCGGCAGTTCGGTCGGGCTGGCCGCGCCGCTGACCCTCGCCACCTCGGCCAGGACCACCGCGGCGGCCGCGAAGAAGGCCGCCAGCGCCCGGTTCGTCGGTAAGGCCGAGGCGGTGGGCACGCCGGAGCTGTTCGTGGACGCCAGTTCCGGGCAGGGTCGACTGGCCTGGGAGACCGTGGTCAGCGGATGGCAGCCCGACGGGCAGACCCCGTCCCGGCTGCACGTGATCACCGACGCCGCCACCGGCGCGACCGTCGGGTCGTACGACGAGATCGAGTCGGTGGTCGGCAGCGGCCAGGGCATCTACACCGGCTCGGTCAGCATCGACACGACGCTCTCCGGCAGCACGTACCAGATGATCGATCCGTCGCACGGCAACGGCCGTACCTGCGACATGAACAACGGCACGTCGACCTGCACCACCTTCACCGACGCCGACAACGCGTGGGGCACCGGGGCCAACTCCAACCGGCAGTCCGCCGGCGTGGACGCGCACTTCGGCGCGGCGAAGACGTTCGACTACTTCAAGAACGTCCACGCCCGCAACGGCATCTTCGGCAACGGCTCCGGCGTGCCGAGCCGGGTGCACTACGGCAACAACTACGTCAACGCCTTCTGGGACGGCGCCCAGATGACCTACGGTGACGGCTCCAGCAACTCCCGCCCCCTCGTCTCGCTGGACGTGGCTGGGCACGAGATGAGCCACGGTGTCACCGAAGCGCTGGCCGGCCTGGTCTACTCCGGCGAATCCGGCGGCCTCAACGAGGCCACCAGTGACATCTTCGGCAACATGGTGGAGTTCTACGCCGCCGCGCCGAGCGACCCGGGCGACTACCAGGTCGGCGAGAAGATCAACATCAACAACAACGGCACGCCGCTGCGCTACATGTACAACCCGTCGCTGGACGGCTCGTCCGACAGCTGCTGGTCCACCAGCACCAAGAACAAGGACGTGCACTACTCCTCCGGCGTGGCCAACCACTTCTTCTTCAACCTGGCCGAGGGCACCGGCGCCACCTCGTACGGCACCTCCCCGGTCTGCGGTTCCGCCCCCGCGGTGACCGGCATCGGCCGGGCCAAGGCCGAGAAGATCTGGTACCGGGCGCTGGACGTCTACTTCACCTCCAACACGGCGTACGTCAGCACCAGCAACCCGGCGAACACCTCCCGCGCGTACAGCCTGCGGGCAGCCACCGACCTGTACGGAAGCTGCTCCACCGAGTACAAGGCCGTGCAGGCCGCCTGGACCGCGGTGAACGTGGCCGGCAGTGACTCGGCCTGCTCGACCGGCAACGACTTCTCGGTCGCGCTCTCGCCGACCGCCGGCTCGGTCAACCCGGGCAGCGCGGTCTCCACCACCGTGTCCACCGCCACCACCAGTGGCTCGGCGCAGACGGTGACGTTCTCAGCGTCCGGCCTGCCCAGCGGGGCCAGCGCCGCGTTCAGCCCCGCCTCGGTGACCTCGGGCGGCTCGTCCACCCTCACCATCAGCACCTCGGCGAGCACCCCGCCCGGCACCTACTCGATCACCGTGAACGGTGCGGGCGCGGTCACCCGCAGCGCCACCTACCGACTCACCGTGAACGGCACCGGCGGTGGCTGCACCGCGCCGGGGCAGAAGCTGGCCAACCCGGGCTTCGAGTCCGGCGCGACCGGTTGGACCGCCAGCTCCGGCGTCATCACCACCTCCAGCAGCCAGGCCGCCCGCACCGGGTCGTACAAGGCATGGCTGAACGGGTACGGCAGCACCCGCACCGAGACGCTCGCCCAGTCGGTGAGCCTGCCGGCCGGCTGCTCGTCGTACGCGCTCAGCTTCTGGCTGCACATCGACTCGGCCGAGACCACCACCAGCGTCGCTTACGACAAGCTCAACGTGCAGGTGCTGAACTCGAGCGGAACCGTTCTGGCCACGCTGGCGACCTACTCGAACCTGAACAAGGCCACCGGCTACAGCCAGAAGTCCTTCTCCCTGGCGGCGTACGCCGGCCAGACCGTCAACCTGAAGTTCACCGGCACCGAGGACTCCTCGCTGCAGACGTCCTTCGTGGTCGACGACACCGCGCTGACCGTCTCCTGACCTGACCGCGGGCCCAGCGACCGCCCCTCGGGGTGGCCGCTGGGCCCGCGCCGTTATGGTCGCCGTATGTCGGACGCGGAGTTGACCGTCGAGGTGACCGGACCGGTCGCAACCGTGGTGATCCACAACCCGGCCCGGCGCAACGCGATGACCGCAGCCATGTGGCGTCAGCTCCCCGAACTGCTCGACCGGCTCGAACCCGACCCGGGCGTACGAGCGTTGGTGCTCACCGGCGCGGGCGACGCCTTCTGCGCGGGTGCCGACCTCGGCGACCTGGCCGAGCTGTTGGACGCCGGCGACGCCAGCATCGCGGTGGCCGCCGAGGAACGGCTGGCCAGTTTCGCCAAGCCGACCGTCGCAGCCATCCGAGGCGCCTGCGTCGGGGGTGGCGCTCAGCTCGCGGTCGCCTGCGACCTGCGGATCGCTGCGGACGGCGCCAGGTTCGGCGTACCGCCGGCCCGGCTCGGTCTGGTCTATCCGGCACCGACGACGCTGCGGCTGGCCCGGCTGGTCGGCCCGTCCGCCGCCAAGCATCTGCTGTTCACCGCCGAGCTGATCGACTCCGAGCGCGCCCTGCGGATCGGCCTGGTCGACGAGGTGCTGCCTGCCGATCGGCTCGCCGGGCGGGTGGACGAACTGGTGATGACGATCGCCCAGCGGTCACCACTGAGCGTCGCCGCCGCCAAGGAGATCATCGACGACCGTGCCGGGCCCGCGCGGATCGCCTGGTGGCACCGGAAGGTCGCGACCACCGGCGAGGCCCGCGAGGGGGTCGCGGCGATGGCCGAGCGGCGTACGCCCCGCTTCGCCTGGCGGGCACCGGCCGACGACTGACCGGTTTGAGCCGTCGACGTCGATGGGTAGTCCCCGCTCCACACGGTGATCGGGGGACCACTATGGACGCGGCAGCATCGAATCGGGGGCAGACCGAGCGGGGCCAACGGCGACTCCGTCTGATTCTTCTCTTCGTGCTGCTGCCCGCCGTGGTCGGCGGTCTCGCGGTGGGTGTCGCGACCGGTGGTGAGAACACCGGCATCTTCGACGGCGACCCGCCGCACTGGGCGAGCAACCTCGGCCTCGTCCTGGTGATCGTCGGAGTCGTCATCGAGGTGGCCGCAGCCATCTGGCTGGTCGCCACCGGCCGCTACCGGTCGGGACGACAGTCGCCCCTGATCGGGCTCAGCTGGTCGCATCGTCGCCGGCTGGATCGGCAGGTGCGACGCGACGCACCCGAGGCCGACGAAGACCCGGCTCTGCTCGTGGAGACCGCCAGACAGTTCGTCAGTCAGCGCTATCTCGCGGTGCTGTGCGCTGGGCTGGTGATGACGAGCGTCGGCCAGGTCTTCGTGGGGTTCGCGCCGTTCCACGCATTGATCGGCGGCTTGCTGCTGGTGATCTGGGTGGTGCTGATCGTGTCGGTCCTGCGAAACGCCCGACGGGGTGAGGCGTTCCTCCGGAACCACCCGGATCTGAGCGAGCGGTAGCCGAAGCTCCGTCCCACCCATCGCAACACCTCGATCCGGGGTGGCCCGCCGCCGGTCGGTACGGCAGGCTGTCGGTCGTGCAGCGTGATCAGTTGCTTGCGGGGCGCTACCGGCTCCTGGAACGCCTCGGCAGTGGTGGCATGTCGGCGGTGCACCGGGCGTACGACGAAGTGCTCGAACGGGACGTCGCGGTGAAGGTGCTCGTCGCCACCGACCACAACGCGCGGCAGCGGATCCGGGCTGAGGCCAAGGCCGCGGCCCGTCTGTCGCACCCGCATGTCACCAGCGTCTACGACTTCGGCGAGTCGTTGGTCGACGGTGCCCAGGTCCCGTTCGTGGTGATGGAGATGCTCGGCGGTCACACCCTCGAACAACGGCTGGCGGCCGGGCCGTTGCCGCCCCGCGAGGGTCTGCGGGTCTGCGCCCAGGTGGCCTCCGCGCTGGCCTGCGCGCACGGCCAGGATCTGGTGCACCGCGACATCAAGCCGGCCAACGTGATGCTCACGCCCACCGGCGCCAAGGTGCTCGACTTCGGCATCGCTGCGGCCGCCGGTGAGTCGGAGATCGACTTCGAGGGGCGGCTGCTGGGCACGCCGGCCTACCTGGCTCCGGAGCGACTGGAGGCCGGCGAGGTGTTGCCGGCCTGCGACGTGTACGCCCTCGGCCTGCTGCTGCACCGGGTGCTCACCGGCCGGCTGCCGTGGCCCGCCGAGGCGCAGACCGGGATGCTCCGCGCCCACACGCACGTCGAGCCGGATCCGCTGCCCCCGGTCGACGGCGTACCGCCCGAGGTGCACCGGCTCTACCGCTGGTGCCTGGCCCGCGACCCCGCCGACCGGCCGCCGGCCGTCGAGGCGGCCCGCATCCTGCTCGCCGCCGCCAGCGCAGCGACTGCCGTGGTCGAGGCGGCCGGCGCTGTCGACCCGGCGGCCGACGGGACCGAGCAGTCCGGCGACACGCCCGCCGATGCGAGCGAGCCGACCGGGCCGACGAGCGAGCCGACCGGGCCGAAGGTCGAGACGGGCGAGGCGGCTGCCGGGTCCACGCCCCGGCGAGGAGCGTGGCGTCGGGGGCGGGCCGTGCTGGCGGTCAGCTGCGCGGTGATCGCCGCGCTGGCGATTGCCGGGTCGCTCGGTGACTCGCACAACCGTCGGCTCGGGCAGAAGGGGCCGACGGGGATCGGCCCGGGCACCACCACTGTGGGAATGCCGCGCAGTGAGGAGCCGGCCGACACCGGACCGGCCGCCGTCCCGCCGGCCGGGAGCACCGCGCCCGCTTCCCGGTCTGCCCCTCGGGCCAGGCCGAGCCCGACCGTCACCACCCCCGGGCCGACCCCGACCAGGGATGCACCGACGCCCACACCCACGCCCACCCCTGGCTCGGGTGCGTCCGTGGACGCGCGAGGCGGGACGGTCACCATTCGCTGCGTCGGGAAGTCCGTCGAGGTGCTCGCGGTGACGCTCGCGCCCGGGTTCCGGGTCGAGGCGTACGACCCGGGCCCGGCGAAGCAGATCCAGGTCGAGCTGGTCTCCTCCGAGTACCGCAGTGAGATCCGGGTGCGCTGCCCCGGCGGCAGCCCGAAATCGAGGGTCAGGGAACGCGCCGTCTGACCGGGGGCCGGCGGGTGCCGCGCCCGGGACGTACCCGGAACGCGGCCCCCCGTTCCCGCCGGCCGGTCCGTCACCGCCCGGCCAGCGCCCCCCACCCGGGGTTGACCGGCTCCCGGCGCAGCGGCATGCCCGCTTCCGACGGCGTCCGGTCACCCTTGCGCTGGTTGCAGGCGTAGCAGGCGGCGGTGGTGTTCCGCCAGGTGTTCCGACCGCCGCGCGAGCGGGGCAGGATGTGGTCGATCGTGGAGGCGGACCCACCGCAGTACGCGCAGCACCTGTCGTCGCGGCGCAGCACCCCGGCACGGGACCAGGCCGGCCCGGAGTTGAACCTCCACCGGGTGACCACGAAACGGACCAGCCGCACCACCCGGGGCATCGGGAAGACCCCGATCACCCGGTCCGGCTCGGCCTCGTGGATCTCGGCCACCCGACGGCAGAGCATCCGTACGGCGTGTTGGACGGTGACCCGGTGCAGCGGGCCGAGGTCGGCGTTGATGACGAGGACGGCGTCCACCGGGACTCCTTTCCAGAGGCTGACGGACAGCGAAGAGCCGCCCGGTCCGGCTGTCGGACGGGGCGGCTCACCGCGTACGGATACGCGTCAGTCGGGCCGGCCCGCCCGGGGACCTTCCGCTCGGCAACCGCCGCCGGGCAGCGTCGACGGCACGATGGTGACGTGCGACATCGCCATGAGCTGCTCCCGCGGTGGTGGTTGACCTTGCGCGCTCACGGTAGGCCGGGACGGGACAGACGGGCAACGGATTTCGATCGGCTGGTCTCGTCGGAACGTCGTTGGCGGCGGGTGGGGGTGGTGGCGTCCGTCGAGATGTGGGCGGTGGTCAGCGGGCGGTTCAGTCGCAGGGCCATCCGCACTGTGAGTTCGCTGTCCAGCAGGGGTCGGTTGACCTCACCGGCGACCGCCAGCGCCGGGCCCGACACCGACCGCCAGATCGCGGCCAGACCGGCGCCGAGGCCCACCAGGGCGACGGTGGCCCGGGTGGCCGGTGAGCCGGCGGCCGCGGCGGCACTCACCCCGACCACGGCGAAGAGCACCAGCAGCACGGGTACGAGCACCGGCCAGAAGATGCCGCGTGCCGCCTGCGCCACCAGCCGCCGGTCCCGGATCATCAGGTTCCTGGCGATCACCGCGTAGTCCTCCTCGTCGAGCAGGTCGCGCGGATGCAGGCCGCCGGTGAGCACGTCGCGCCAGAGGTCGCCCTGGCCGCGCAGGGCCCGGCTCAGCTCGGCTGGCGCCGGCACGGCCGGGTCCCCGAGGCCGGCCCGGCCGACAGCGCTCGACCAGGCGGCGAGTGACCGGCGCACCACCGCGGCCGAGTACGGCGGCAGGACGGTGGCCAGCTCGTCCAACCACCGGCGGATCTGGATCTGCCGCCCACCGAACTGCCTCAGCAACTGGGCGGCGTCGCCGGCTCGGACGGTGTCGGCCACCGATCGGCCCAGCCGGTAGGCCAGGCCGACCCGGTGGTTGGTGGCCATCGTCCAGCGGAGCACGTCCACGTTGAGGTCGTCGAGGGCGAGCAGCAGGGGTACCGGGTCTGCGGGGTCGGCCCGGTCCAGGTCGGGGAGCAGGGCCCGGGCGGAGGCGGTGTCGGGCACCGGCCCGTTGTGCCGGGTGAGGTCGGCGATCTGGGCCAGGGCGACGTCCACCCCGTCGAGGTACATCCGCATCCGGCGGTGGGCGGACATCTCGGTGAGGTTGGAGAGCTTGGCCGGGGGTACGGCCGGTCGGGCCTCGACGGGAGCGCCGAGCTCCGCGTGCTGCCCGTGGTGGTAGGCGTCCGCCATCCACCAGCCCAGCCGCAGCGCGGTGACGATGCACGCGCGTTCGTCGCGGATCAGGGGGTACGCGTCGTCGCGGCCGATCTCGTCGTTCGGCGGGCCGCTTTCCGCGCCGACGCGGTGCAGTGGTGACATCTGCCGCTGCCCTCCCGCCCGGTCGATCGACGGTTGATCAATCGAGCGTACGACAGCAAATAGTCGCTTATAGCAGCTTTGGTGGTTTTAGCGGCCGTAGTGAGCGAAGGGCCGCGCCAGGCGTACCGGCGCGGCCCCTCGTTCTGAATCTGCCCAGGTCAGGAGGGATCTGACAGGACGATCCTGATCTGCTTGTTGGCGCCGTCACGAAGGGCGACGCCACGTGCGGAGGCGAGGTCGGACCCCCCGTACCAGCCGCCGACCCACGGCGGATTCGGCACGTACCGGATCTTGACCGACTGGTCGGTCATCCCCTCGATGACCCGCTGGCCGTAGAACGAGTACTCCTTGACCAGGTCCCCGGTGCGGGCGTTGTAGACCTCGCCCGCGAGCCAGCCGTTGTACGGCTGGCCGTCCGCCGACGTCACGCCGATGCTCAACCGGGGGCCGTTCTTGCCGAGCGAGATGTCGGCGACGCCCGGTTGGTCGGTTCCGGCCCTGGTCGTCGCGGCGGTCTTGCGGTCCGACGCGTTGCCCGTCCACACCGCCGCATACGGCTCGGTGTAGTCGTAGAAGTGCGAGAACTCCAGCGGCCAGTCGTACGGCCCGAGGTTCGGCACCGTGTAGGTGCCGTCGGAGTCGGTGCAGAACGGGCCGATCCCGGGCGCGCCGGAGCCCTGACGTGTCGGCAGCACCGACGCGCAGCCGTTGGTGAGGGGCTGACCGGTTTCGGTGTCCCGAATCGTGCCGGTGATCCGGGCCGCCGGGTCCAGCTTGACGGTGGGCACGGTGCTGAGCAGCCCGGCATGACCATCGACCCGCAGCGCGTCATACTGCCGGCCGACGCCCCCACGGCGTCCCACCCACTGCATGCCGTGCACCTCGTCGGCCGGTAGCGCCAGCAGGGTGTACTCACCCGGCTGCAACTCTCCGATGGTGATCCGGCCCTGCTCGTCGGTGTAGTTGACGCCCCATTCGCACGTGTCGCTGTCCACCGAGCCGAAGGTCAGTGACAGTGCCGCGACACAGACGTTCGGGACCGGATCCCCACTGGCCCGGTCGACGACGGTGGTGGTGATTGCGGTGGTTGGGCGGAGGGCGACCTCGACCGTGGTGGTCTGACCGAGGGTCACCTTGACGTTCTTGACCTCCTGCGCGGCATGCAGGCCGTCCGAGGAGCGCAGCTCCAGGGTGAACGTTCCCGACTCCAGGTTCGCCAGGCGAATCCTGCCGTCGGTGGCGCCGCACTGCTGGTCGTACGGGCGGACGCCCGCGCAGTACGCGTTCACCGGGCCGCCGCTGACCGCGTCGGTCGCGAGCACCTCGACGACGCCGGGCAGGAGCATCTGCTCCTCCGGCACCGTCGTGGTGACGCCGGACGCGACGGTGACCACGTCGGCCGTGGAGTAGCCGAGCTTTTGGTGCGACCACTGGAACCGGCCGAGGAAGCCATACTGGATCTTGTAGGTGCCAACCGGGACGGAGGCGAACCGGAAGTTGCCGTCAGCGTCGGACACGACCTGCCCACCGCTGGCACCATCTGTGGTGAAGAGGTTGACCGTGACGTTGCCGGGCTTCTCGGTCACCACGTGGCCGGTGATGGCGCCGCTGTCGGGCTCCACGGCCTGCGCCGGAGTTGCGGCCAGAGTGGCGGCGAGGGTGAGCGCGGTCGCCGAGGCGAGCATGAAGATTCTGCGGGCGGGTCTGTTCATCGTTCCCCGTTCAGGCGGAGGGTGTGGCGCAGCCGTCGGATTCTGGCTGATGCTCCGCGTCGATCGAAAACGGGGCCGCCGCCGTCGGTCCAAGTCACTACGATCCGAGCGGTCGCCGCCGCTCTGCTGGCGACCGTACAGGAGGAACTCCACTTGAGATTCACAAGTCGCGGTGTCCGGCCGGGCGGGCATATGCCGGTGCTGGCCGCCGTCGCCACGCTGGCGCTGGGAGCTGTCGTCCTCTCGCCCGGTCCGGCCGCCGCCGCCGAACCCCACCACGTGTTCACACCGTCGCTCCTCGCCTACACCGACTCCACCACCCCGGACACCGCGGTCTTCTACCCCAGCGGGGGAGAGATCCCGGTCGGGTCGTGGCGGGATGACGCCGGCAGCACGCACTCCTCCCGCATCTACGTAACGTTCGACATCGGCGGGATCTACGTCGGTCGGCTGAGCCAGGCGACCCTCGTCGGGCGGGAAAGCCGCGCCAACGACTGCGCACGCGCGCGTGCCACCGTCGCCCAGGCCACGGCCTCCTTCACGGCTGAGAACAGTTGGTCGAACCCGCCGGCCACGGTCGGCAAGGCGGTCGCCGCGACCGCCGAGGGCGCTGATTGCGCCTCCTGGCGGACCAAATGGGACTTGACCGCCGCGTTGACCAGGGCGCTGGGCCGGGGCGAGCACCAACTCACCACCGAGCTTCGGGTGCCCAAGCGGAACGAGGGGGATGTCTCCTACGGCCGCTGGCTGGAGAGCAACGAGTTCCGGTTCGAGGTGGAGCTGACGAACACCGCCCCGCTCAAGCCGACCAAGCTCTTCAACGCGAACACCGACACCCCCTGCGGTCCGGAATACTTCGCCGGATCGGAATTTGCCGCATACGCCAACATGACGGACCGGGATCGGGACCCGTACGACGCGCTGACCGCCGAGATCGAGTACTGGCCGCTCGCCGACCCGTCCGCTGTCACGCCTGTCGACCCCGGCATTTCCAGCGGCCCCGACGGTCTCGACGCGGTCGGCCAGATGCCGGTGGCCTCGCTCGCGGACGGGGAGTACGCCTGGCACGCCCGGACATTCGACCAGCGGGCCTGGTCACCCTGGAGCGATCCGTGCCATTTCACTGTGGATCGCACCAAGCCTGCCGTCTCGCCGACCGTCGCCTCTCCGGAATATCCGGAGAACCCGGCGAACCCGACCGGCAGCCGTGAGACCGAGGGCACCTTCCTGTTCACGTCGCATGGCGTCGCGGACGTGGTGAGCTTCCGGTACGGCGACAGCCAGGGAGCTCTCTACAACCAGGTGCCAGCCGACCAGCTCGGCGGCGCGGCCACCATTCGGTGGCGACCTCGCGACGCGGGCGAACAGACGCTGTACGTGGCGAGCATGGATCGCGCCGGCAACAGCTCTCCGGTGCGGGCCTACACGTTCAACGTGCGCGACCTGGCCGTCAACGCGTGGTCGACGGCCCAACAGCCCGACCCTTCCGGTAACGGAATGGCGGTCACGATGCGGTTCAGCACCCAGCCCGGCAACGGCATCACCACCATCGCCTATCGGGTGGACGGTGGGTCGGAGCAGTTGGCGACCGTGGGAGCCGACGGGGTCGCCGAGCCGGTCCTGGCGCCCCTCAAGGGCGGTGAGCACCAGCTCAGCTACGTCGGCCGGAGCGCCTCTGGCGAGCCGGGGTATCAGCAGGAGACGACCTTCTTCGTCGACGATGGGCCCACCATCACCTCGGACGGTGTCTATCCGATCGACGGCTCCGGCGGTGGCGTCGGCGTCCCCGGGGTCTTCACGGTCTCTCCGGCGGTGACCAAGGGCGCCACCTCGGTGCGGTGGTTCGACAGTGTCGACAACAACCCCAGAGTGGTTCCGCTGGCCACCGACGGCAAGGCCACGATCACCTGGACGCCCACGACGGCCGGCTGGACCTACTTCTGGTTCACCGTCGAGTACGCCGACGGCAGCTTGTCCAGTTACCGGTCGTTCTCGGTCACTGTCAACTGATCCGACGCGGGGGTGCGGGCACGCACCCGCACTCCCGCGCCAGGTCTTCCACGCAGGTCAGGGCTTCCGGGCGAGCAGTCCACGTGGTCGGATCGAGCGCACCGGCTCGGCCGAGGCGCCCTCGGCGCGCAGGATGTGGTTCGCGGCGATGATCCCGGTCGCCGCCGAGCGTTCCATCAACGCGCTCGGGAAGTCCGTGGCGATGCCGTCCCCGGCCAGGTAGACGCCGGTCGCGTCGGTGCGTACCCCGGGTCGCCAGGCGTGGCTGCCCGGCGTGAACGCCGGCGCCTGCGCCTCGACCCGGGCCCGCAGCTCGCGGACCCGCAGGTCGCCGGCCTCCGGCCAGAGCGCGACCAGCTCGCGGCGCATCCGCTCGGCCAGCTCCTCCGCCGGCACGCCGGGCTCGCAGGCGTACGCGTGCAGCTCGATGACCGACCCGCCGGTCTGCCGCGCCCAGCGCCGCGGCTCGTTCTCCAACCGGTGGTAGAGGGTCACCGAGTCCAGAGTGGGCTGCCGGGACACGCCGTTGAACACCGCCCGCTCGGCGGCCACGTCCCCGTCACACCAGAACCGCGCCACCGCGTACGGCGGGCCGGGCTGGCCGAAGGCGGGCATCCGCGCCGCCAGCTCCGGTGCCTGCCCGGTCAGGTCCGGGGAGGCCGCGACCAGCGCGGCGAGCGCCGGCGGGTCGACGGCGAGCACGACGTGACCGGCCGGGTGGCTGCCGTCGTCGGTGGTCGTCACCCGCCAGCCGTCGCCGTCGCGGTGCACACCGGTCGCGGCGGAGCTGGTCAGCACCCGGCCGCCGTGCTTCTCGACGTGCCGGGTCAGGGGCTCCCAGATCGCCGTGGCGTAGTCCTCGTCGGGGCAGTCGAACGCCAGCCCCTCCGGGTTGCCGAGCAGGTAGAAGTGGAACTGGGCGACCATCTCGGCGGCCGACATCTCCGCCTCGTGGTTGAAGAACGAGTGCGAGAAGACCTCGAACAGCATGGCCCGCGCCCGGTCCGGCAGTCGTAGCGACGCCAGCAGCTCGTCGGCGGTGGTGCCGTCCAACTCGGCGTAGGTGCGTACCGGGTCGTAGCTGAGCAGCGGCAGTGCGGCGTCCCGATCCATCAGTCGCAGGTCGGCCAGGCGCAGGCTGGGGCTGCGCAACAGCAACGCGAGAAGGTTCGTCGGCGGTGCCGGCGGCAGCTTGCCGAACTCCTCGGTCGGCCACTGCTCGCTGAGGATCGGGTAGCCCGGGATGGGCTTGAGGAAACCCAGGTCTTTGTCGACCCGGCGGAGAATCGACCGCCAGTTGTAGTACTGCCGGAAGAACGCATGGAAGCCGTGCTCGTTCTGCTGGCTGCCGTCGGCGAGCGCCTCCGGCCAGGCGCCCAGTCGACCACCGAGCGTCGGCGCAGCCTCCAGCACCGTCACCGCCACACCCCGCTCGGCCAGCACCACCGCCGCCGACATGCCGGCGATGCCACCACCAACCACCACCGCCGTGGCCGGTCGCAGCACGCGGTCCGCGCCACCGCCGCCCGGGTCCACCAGGTGCTGGCGTACGCCGATGAGCCGACCCACCACTTGCGACAGCGCCATGGGCACCTACCTCTCTCGGGCCCCAGTCTCCCCTACTCCAGGCATCGGCGCGCGCGGTCGGAGGCAGGCCAGACGTACTCCAGGTCTGCTGGAACGTCGTCACCGAAGAGGGGCCGGTAGTGCGCCGGGTCCTTGCGGACCAGCGACGAGCGGTGGCTCAGGTGCAGGTCGTCGCGGCCCAGCCACGGTGGTAGTTCGCCGTCCCGGGCCAGCTCGTCCTGGGTCCGTACGACACCGGCCCCGCAGGCGGCGGCGAGGTCGACGGTCATCGTGGTGGCACAGGTGTCCGCCCGCCCCGGTTCGGTCCACACCGCGCACATGTCCAGCCCGTAGCGGGTGAGCGCCTCCTCGTACCCGGCCCACATCTTCACCGCCGGGTGGTTGCGCCAGCCGTACCCGGGTCGGGTGAGCCCGCGCAGCACCTGGATGGCCTCCACCCGTTGCTTGCCCAGCCGCTTCTGGTCCAGCGTCCGGGCGCTGGCCAGAAAGTCCGGGTACGGGAGGAACGTCTGCATGTCGCTGCTCTACCCGTCGCCAGGGCGGGCATGCCTGGCCGGGGGGATGATCCGGACGGGGTCGCCCACCCTGGCCGTGCTGATTACGATCCGGGCATGGCGGAGCCGTGGCGGGACCGGGCGCGACGGGCGGTCGAGTGGAACTGGCGGCTGCGCTCCGCCGGTGATCCACGACCGCACTATGTGATCTGCGGGAAGGACGCGCTCGCCTACTACGTGGCCAGGGCGATGCTCGAATCCGAGCTGCCGACGGGCGGCGCCCGGGTGACCGTCGTGGTGCCGGAGCGTTACCGCAGCAACGGCCCGGACGTGGCGGCACTGCGGGGGGTCCGGGTGGTCCGCTCGGATCGGCTGGACGTGGCCACCTTCGAGGCCGCCGGTCTGGCCGGGGCGTCCGGGCTGGCCCTGCTCCACCAGGACGACGTGGGCAACCTGCACGCAGCGCTCTGCGCCCAAGCCGTCGACCAGCGGGTCCGCCAGGTGCTGCGAATGTTCAACGGCACCCTCGCCGACGGTGTGCGCAAGCTCCTCAAGGCATCGGTCGAGGTGCTCTCCGACGCCGAGATGGCCGCGCCGGCCTTCGTGGCAGCCGCGCTCGGCGAGGTCGACCCGAGTTCCTTCCAACACCGGGACAAGACGCTGCGGGTGGCCCGCCGGGCCGACGTCCGGCCGCAGGACGTGGTCTGCGCACTGGCCCACCTCACCGAGGCGCAGGGGGTGGAGCTGCTTCCGGCCGAGCAGGCTGGCGCGGACCTGGTGCTCGCCGAGGCGACGGGGCAGCCACCCGGCACCGAGGTCGCCGCCCGTCGACTGGTCCGGGCCCGTCGGCGACGCCGTCCGGTCGCGGTGCTGCTGGGCGCGGTACGCGGCTTCGCGACCCGCAAGATCGGCGTTGCGGTGATGCTGGTGCTCGCGGTGATCGCGGTGCTGGGGGCGCTGATCTCCCGCACCGAGGGCGCCTCCCCACTGGAAGCCCTGTATCTGACGCTGGTGACCACGCTCAGCGGCGCCGACCCGGACACCACCAAACCAGCCGGCGCGCAGATCATGCAGGTGGTGCTCAACCTGGCCGGGCTGGCGCTGATTCCGCTGATCACCGCCGTCGTGGTGGACGGCATCGTCAACGCACGACTGGCCCTGCACACGGGCCAGTTGCAACCCGCGCGGGTCGGGCACGTCGTGCTGATCGGCCTGGGCAACGTCGGCACCCGGGTGATGGCGCAGCTTCGCGAGTACGACGTCGAGGTGGTGGCGATCGACAAGGACCCGGAGCCGCGCGGCGCCGCCCTGGCCCGTCAGCTGGAGGTGCCGCTGATCGTCGGTGACGCCGCGCTGCCGGAGACGCTGGTCGCCGCGTCGGTGGCCGACTGTCAGGCGCTGGTGGTGGCGTCCACCGACGACGTGGCCAACCTGGAGGCGGCGCTCGCGGCCCGTGATCTTCGTGGCGACCTGCGGGTGGTGCTGCGGTTCTTCGACGGTGACTTCGCCGAGCGGGTGGAGGAGACCTTCGCCCTCGGCGTCTCCCGGTCGGTCTCCTACCTGGCCGCCCCGGCCTTCATCGGTGCCCTCACCGAACGGGCGGTGATCACCACCATCCCGGTCGACCGGCACGCGCTGCCGGTCGCCGAGGTGCCGGTCGCCGCCGGCTCCGAGTTGGACGGCCGGCCCCTGGGCATGGTCAACCGGGACGGGCAGGTCCGGCTGATCGCCCGGACCCCGGCCGGTGGCGGCAAGACGATCTGGTGGAAGGACCTCGACCCTCGCCAGGTGATCTTCGCGGGCGACCGGTTGACAGTGGTCGCCCGGCGGCGCGGACTGGACTGGCTGACGCGGCAGTGTGCCCCGCCAGCCCGCCCGGGCCCGGTCTCCCGGCCGGCCGGAGCGGTCCACGGCGGAGTGCCCACTCCAGCGGCGGCGTCTCCCTCGGTGCCGGGCCAGACGGACTCGGGGGCCGGCGTGGCCCACCCCGTTGCCCCCGCCGCAGGCGCTTCCTCGACAATCGCTGGCGGCCCACCGGACGACTTCGCGCTGACCCGCCGACATGACGAGAGCGGCGAGGTGAGCTGACATCACCCGGCGGCGCGGCCGCTGCGCTATCCACCTGGTCAGGGAAGAAGGGCAGCGTAAGTGGTTGTCAATCACCGACTCGTGGTCATCGGGTTGCCTGCCGATCAAGAACGGGCTCTATCGTGCTGATGGCCTGGCTCGAGCGGTGCGAGTGGGGTCCAGGCAGCCCGGCGGTCTGGAACTGCTTGATTCGTTCTCCCACGCAGGGATTCTCTCGGACGACCCGGAATACGTGACCTACGTCGACGTCACCGGGTTGGTCATGGAGGTGGAGTTGGATGATGCTGCATTCGATCTATGACCGGGGGAGTTGGGACCGCCAGGATCCGGTTGAAGTGGCGGACTCGTGCCTCAGGTCTGCTGCCGCAGGCGATGACTCGGCTGTCGCTGAACTGCTTCGCCTGTGCCCTGTGCTGAAGGCGCAGGCTGACCTCGGAAACACTCGTGCACGTACGATGTTGGGCGTCATTTTCATGCTGTATGTCGACGCTCCGGAGGAGACTGTCGACCTCCTGAGTCAGTCCGCCGCCGAGGGCGACGTGGTCGCTCAGCGGACTCTGGCGTACCTGCTGGAGCGAGGGCAGGGGGTCGCCTCTGACAAGGAAAGGGCGATGCGGCTCTATCGTGCGGCAGCCGAGGGTGGAGACGGGATAGCTGCCTTCAACCTTGGCCTGCATTACGCCAATGGCGAATTCCTTGCGGTCGACATCCCTAACGCCGTGCGATGGTTGAGGGTAGCTGCGAAGGCGGAAGTCACTGAGGCGTACCCGTTCCTGGGAAACCATCTGGCTGCCCTTGACCTTGATGAAGAAGCGTTCGAGTGGTATCTCTTCGGCGCCGAGGCGGGTCAGTCCAACTGTATGTTCGTCGTGGGCAGTTGGTACCGGGACGGCATTGGGACGAGCGTGGATCTGGTGCAGGGTCTGCGGTGGTTCATTGCGATGCTCAATGAGGGCAGCGGCGACGGAGTGCACGAGGCCCATCAGCTGGTCTCACGGATGACCTCCGAAGAGGTTCGAGAGGCTGCTCGCCTGGCGGGCCGACCATTCGACGCGGAGGTGTTCCTTGAGCAAGGAAACTGAGCCCTCTTGCCGTCCTGAAGCTGGAGCAGCGTCTACCGAGAGCTTCAACGGTCAGCGGCTGCGCACGGTCCTTGCCGCACTCGAACCGTGGCAGCGTGTTGCGTTCGCGGTCAGTTGTGTCGAGGTTCTGGTGCCGTCCTATGTCAAGTTCAGCGAGCCGGACCAGATCGGTGACGCTGACCTCGTGCGAGCCAGCGTCGATGCTGTCTGGTCGGCCTCGGCCGGTCATCAGCCGGCTGTGCACTGTCCCGAGTTGCCCTCGCCGGACGCAGTGAAGGAGTTGCTGCCCTCGGAGGATGACTGGAATGACTGGGCACCTCAGGCGGAGGATGCGGTCGCGTCGCTCATCTACCTGCTTGAGCTGGTGGGCAGCGATGACGTCACCTACGCCGTCTACGCAGCCGAGCGGGCATATGCGGCGGCCGACGAGCTCTCGGCTCGGGAGCAGGGCCTTGGGGTGCTCGACGCCGATGACCGTGAGGCTCTGCTTGGGTCGCCGTCAGTCCAGGTTGAGCTGCGGCGGCAGGCGGAGGCTCTCACAATTCTCGGAGACTCCGCCGGTGACCGGTCAGCCGTCGCAGAGCTTCGCGCCGTTGCTCGACGAATTCCGGTCGGTGGTGTGCGGCAACTGCCGTGGGACGACGGTGTTCTTAATGGCGACACGGACGCTCCCTGTCAGACCCTGGGCAGCTTCTCGGCCGCTTCGTAAGTGATTAAAGATCGGTTGAGGGTGGCCGGCTTCCACGTGCTCGAGGCGTATGACATGGCGGAAGGGCTGCCGTCCGAACAGGAAGCCTGGAAGCCGGTCGTCAGTTCGCCGGCAAGCCCCGGATGGTCGGTCGCACTGGCCGCGGTCGATGCAGTGGAACAGGTGGAGCGACGATGGCGCCGTTTGGTGCATGAGCGCGGGTTGACGAGCGGCGATGGCACCCTGCTAATCGGCCTCACAGGGCACAGTGACGAAAGGCGTTGGGTGGCGGTGCGGCTGCCGGACGGGCCGTTGGCGCTCGACGCGCTCGGTCCGAATCCTGGCGAGCCGGAGTTTGTCGCGATGTCACTGGCCGGCGATGCCGTATGCGGGGTAACGGCAGAGGAGTACGAGTTGTGGGTGGTATGCGCACGACTTGATTGAGCGGGGGCCGATGAGACAATCGTACGACGCGGAAAGGAGTCGGTATGGCAGCGCTGAGCGAACACATAAATGTCTACACAACGCAATCACAGTCCTCGAAATAAGCGATTCTCGATTTGGTACGACAGATTTGAATACAAGAATCCAGGCGAGTACATAAGCTCTTGGTGGGAGACTGAGGGCAGCATTCGCTACCCGAATGTTCCCGATAATGCACCTGAGTACACCCCTGTCTACGCTAGATTCCGACACCAAAGCGAGCGTGAATAGGGACTTCTCCTTCCTGTGCGGGGCACCGAAATTGCGGTTCACCCTCCGACCCGCAAGCTCGGCGGATCGGTCAGCCGGAACCGGCCGGAGCTGAGCGACAATGGACGGCATGCGTTTCCGCATCCTGGGTCCGACCCAGGTGGTGCTGGCCGACGGGCGAGAGGTCCCCGTGGGCGGTCCGCGGCTGCGCGCACTGCTGGCACTCCTCCTGCTCGACGCGGGTCGGGTGGTCTCCGCCGAGCGGCTGATCGACGGCCTGTACGGGGAGCATCCGCCCCGAGGAGCGGCCAACGCGCTCCAGTCCCAGGTGTCGCGGCTGCGTCAGGCCCTGCCCGCCGAGCACGACCCGGTCGAGTTTCACCCGGCCGGTTATCGCCTGGCAGTGGATCCCGACGATGTCGACGCGTACCGGTTCGAGCGCCTCGCCGAGGCGGGGCGACGCGCGCTCGTCGACGGCGACTGGCCCCGGGCGGCGGCGGTGTTGCGCGAGGCGCTGGAGTTGTGGCGGGGTCCCGCCCTGGCCGATGCCGTCGGCGTAGCCGGCGCGCCCGCGCAGGCGGCCCGGCTGGACGAGCTGCGGTTGGCCGCCATCGAGGATCGGGTCGAGGCGGACCTGGCGTTGGGCGCACAGAGCGCGCTGATCGCGGAGCTGCGGGAGTTGGTCGTCGCGCATCCCCTGCGGGAGCGCTCGCGAGGCCAGCTCATGCGTGCCCTGGCGGCACTGGGTCGGCCTGCGGAGGCGCTGGCCGAGTTCGAGGACGCGCGGCACACGCTGGCCGATCAGCTCGGTGTCGACCCATCGGCGGAGCTGGCTGCCGTTCACCTGGCGGTGCTGCGTGGTGAGGAACGCGAGGCGGCCGAGCAGGCGCTGCCGAGCCAGCTCACCACGTTCGTCGGGCGGGAGGAGGAGCTCAGGCGCGTTGGGGAGCTGCTCGGCCAGCGCAGGCTTGTCACCCTCACCGGCCCCGGGGGAGCGGGCAAGACCCGGTTGGCCATCGAGGCGGCGGGCCGCTCGGACGGCGGGGTCTGTTTCGTCGAACTGGCCGGGCTGGCCGACGGGTCGGACGTGCCACAGGCGGTGCTGAGCGCGCTCGGTCTGCGTGGCGCGGGTCTGCGGGCCCCGGCCGAGCCGGGCCGACAGTCCACCGACCGACTGGTCGAGGCGTTGGCCGAGCGGCGGCTGCTGCTGGTGCTCGACAACTGCGAGCACGTCATCGCCGACGTGGCCCGGCTCGCCGCACGACTGCTGGGCGCGTGCCCGGCGCTGCGGGTGCTGGCCACGAGCCGCGAGCCGCTCGGGCTGGCCGGCGAGGCGTTGTGCCCGTTGTCCGGGCTCACCCTGCCGCCACCCGACGCGTCGACGGAGAATGCCGACGACTACGCCGCGGTCAGCCTCTTCGTCCAACGGGCCGCCGACGTCGCACCCGACTTCACCGTCACACAGGCCAACGTCGACGTGGTGCTGCGGATCTGCCGCACCCTCGACGGCCTGCCGTTGGCGATCGAGCTGGCCGCCGCGCGGCTGCGGGCGTTGCCCGTCGCGGAGGTGGCCGCCCGTCTGGACGACCGGTTCCGGCTGCTGTCCATGGGCAGCCGGGCCGCGTCGCCCCGACACCGCACGCTCCGGGCTGTGGTCGAGTGGAGCTGGGACCTTCTCGACGATGCCGAACGCACGCTGGCCCGCCGGCTGACCGTTTTCGCTGGCGGCGCCACGCTGGAGGCCGCCGGGCGGGTCTCCGGCCTTCCCGCGGCAGAGTTCGTCGACGCGCTGACCGGTCTTGTCGACAAGTCCTTCGTGGAGATGACTGGCGGCCGTTACCGGATGCTGGAGACGGTGCGTGCCTTCTGCGCCGAGCGTCTCGCCGAAGCCGGCGAGGCCGACCAGCTACGTCGTGCGCACACCGCGTACTTCCTGGAATTCGCCTGGACCGCCAGCGACCACCTCCGCTGCGCGGAGCAGCTGCACTGGTTGCGGCGGCTCGACGCCGAGCGGGACAACCTGCACGCAGCCCTGCGCCGTGCCACCGCGGCCGGTGACGCGCCCGACGCGGCCGGGTTGGTCGCGGCCCTGTCGTTCTACTGGTGGCTGCGCGGCATGCGCGGCGAAGCGGCCCGGTTGGCCGCCAACGTCCTCGACCTGCTGGGGGCCGAAGCGCCGCCGGGGCTGAGCGAGGAGTTCGCCCTCTGCGTCTACAACAGCTCGCTCGCCGGTGCCGGCCACCTGCCCTCGCTCGGAAATCAGCGGTCCGTGATCCGCAGCCTCGATCGGGCACCTCGACAACCGTTCCTGCTGTATCTGTCGGGGATCTCGACCGGGCCGCCGTCCGGCGGCGCCGAGCACGTCGAGGAGTTGATGCGGGAGCTGCGGCGACTGGTTGGTCCGGACGTGTGGATCAACGCGCTCGGCGCGATGGGAAGCGGCTCGGCGCTGATGTGGAGTGGCGAGTGGGACCGGGCCAGGAGCGCGCTGGCCACCGCGCTGGACGGCTTCCGGAGCACGGGGGACCGGTGGGGCTGCATGATCACACTCGGTGCGCTCGGCGAACTGGCTGCCTGGCAGGGCGATCCGGAGACGGCGGGCGCCCACATGGACGAGGCCATGGGACTGGTCGAGGCGCTCGGGTCGGCCGTCGACCAGGCCGACATGCTGCGGACCAGGGGCGAGATCCGGCTGCGTGCCGGTGACCTCGCCGCGGCACGGGACGACTTCGCCGGTGCGCTGCTCCTGGCGCAGCGCAGCGGCGCGCCCGAGTTCGTGGCCAGCGCCCGCCTCGGCCTCGCCCAGGTGGCCCGGTTGCGCGGCGATCTGGTCGAGGCGAGACGGCTCTGCGAGGAGGCGTTGGTCGGCGGGCTAACCGGCTGGTACGTCGGCGAGGCCACCCGGTCGGAGATCATCCTCGTGCTCGACGAGATCACCGAGCAGGAGAAGGCCGAAGCCGCGAGCAGGCCTGGTGCGCTGCCGTCAGCGGACGGTGCGTGACCCGTCAGCGCCTGACCGCACCGTGGGGTCATGACGACATACGAGGTGGTCGCCGAGGGTCTGGGCAAACGGTACGGCCCCACCCGCGCGCTCGACAGGTTCGACCTGGCCGTACCGACCGGCACTGTGTACGGGCTGCTGGGGCCCAACGGCGCGGGAAAGACGACGGCCGTACGGATCCTCACCACTCTGCTGCGCTTCGACGCGGGCAGGGCCACCGTGGCCGGGTTCGACGTGCTGCGTCAGCCGGACGAGGTGCGGGCCCGGATCGGGTTGACCGGGCAATACGCTGCAGTCGACGAAACCCTCAGTGGTCGGCAGAACCTGGAACTGTTCGGCCGCCTGTTCCGGCTGGGCCGGCGGGAGGCCCGGCAACGCGCCACCGAACTGCTGGAACGGTTCGGGCTTGCCGAGGCGGCGAGCCGCTCCGCCGGTGAGTACTCGGGTGGGATGCGCCGTCGGCTGGACCTCGCCGCCAGCCTGATCCGTACGCCGCGCGTGCTCTTCCTCGACGAGCCGACGACCGGCCTGGACCCGCGCAGCCGCAACCAGGTGTGGGACCTGGTCCGCGCCCTGGTCACCGAGGGGACGACGGTGCTGCTCACCACCCAGTACCTGGAGGAGGCCGACCAGCTCGCCAACCGGATCTCGGTGATCGACGCCGGTCGGGTGGTGGCCGAGGGGTCACCGGACGAACTGAAGTCGATGACCGGCGGCGACCGGATCGAGGTGGTGGTGCGCGATGCGGCCGACCTGGACCTGGCCGCCGGCATCGTCGCGCCGATCTGCGGCGCGGAGCCCGAGCGCGACCCGGAGATCCGGCAACTCAGCGTGCCGGTGGCCGACCGGGTCGCCGGGCTGGTCGACGTCGTGCGGGCGTTGGACGACGCGGGGATCGCGGTCGAGGACATCGGCTTGCGACGCGCCACGTTGGACGAGGCGTTCCTGCACCTGACCGGGCATCGTCCCGACGAGGCCCGCGAACCCGTTGGCGCTGGACGAAAGGCGGACGTGGCATGACCACTGCGGTAGCCGACGGTTGGACGATGACCAGGCGCAACATGATCCATGTCGTCCGTCAGCCGGAGGAGGTGATCCTGTACTTCTCACTGCCGATCATGTTCGTGCTGGTCTTCGGGTACGTGTTCGGCAGCGGCATGCAGGTGCCCGGTGGTGGCAACTATCGCGAGTTCCTGCTGCCCGGGGTCTTCGTGATGACGATGCTGTACGGCCTCGGCGCTACCGCGACCGGCGTGGCGCTGGACCTCAGCCGGGGTGTGGTCGACCGGTTCCGGTCGATGCCGATGGCACGGTCCGCCCTGATGACCGGCCGCAGCGCCGCCGATCTGCTGCGCGCCCTGCTGGAGATGTCCACACTGCTGGTCTGCGGCCTGCTCGTCGGTTGGCAGTGGCGAGAGGGTGTGGGCAAGGCGTTGCTGGCCGTCGGGCTGCTCCTGCTGCTGCGGGTCGCGATCACCTGGATGGGGATCTACCTGGCGCTGCTGGTCCGCAGCCCGGACACCGTCGGCGTCATCGTCTTCCCGGCGGCGTTTCCGCTCACCGCGATCTCCAATGTCTTCGTGTCGCCGGAGCTGATGCCCCCGGTCATCGGGACGATCTCGGAGTGGAACCCGTTGTCGGCCACCGTCGCGGCGATCCGCGAACTGTTCGGCAACCCGGGTCTGGGTGGCGACTCCTGGCCGGCGGAGCACGCCATGCTGTTGGCGGTGCTGTGGCCGATGCTGCTGATCGCGACGTTCGCTCCGCTGGCGGTGCGCCGCTACCGACGCCTGAGCCGTTGACCCCCGCGCGCCGGTGGCCCGCTCAGGTCACCGGCGCGCGAGGCGCAGCGCGTACCAGGCGGCGCCAGCGGCGAGCACACCGAAGCCCGCGAGGACGCTGGTCACGGGCAGGTTGACCGCGAGCAGCAGACACCCGACCAGCCCCAGGCCGGCGAGCACCTGCACCGGCAGCCGCCGACCGGGTTCCCGCCCCAGTGTGAGCGCCGCCGCGTTGGTGATCGCGTAGTAGACCAGCACCGTGCAGCTGGAGAAGCCGATGGCCCCCCGTACGTCGCCGAGGAGCACGACCACGATCACCACGGCGGCGACCGCCAGCTCCGCGCGGTGCGGCACCCGGTGCACGGGGTGCACGGCGGCCAGCGCGCCGGGCAGGTCGCGGCGGCGGGCCATCGCGAGGGTGGTCCGGCCGACCCCGGTGACCAGGGACAGCAGCACCCCGACGACCGCGATCGTGGCCCCGGCGCGGACCACCCAGGCCAGGCCGGGCAGCCCGGCGGCGGTCACCACGTCGACCAGGGGCGCGGCGGACCCGGCCAGCCGGTCGGCGCCGAGTACGCCGAGCGTGACCACGGCCAACACCACGTAGATCGCGAGCACCGCCCCGAGCGCCAACGGCACCGCGCGGGGAATGGTCCGCTGCGGATCGCGGACCTCCTCGCCGAGCGTGGCGATCCGGGCGTACCCGGCGAAGGCGAAGAAGAGCAGCCCGGCGGCGGTGAGCACACCTCGGGCGGAGCCGCCGGGCTCACCGAGCCGATCCAGGTGCACCGGCCCGCCCGCCACTCCGACGACCGCGACCAGGGCCAGCACCGCGAGCACCAGCGCCACCAGCAGTTTCGTGACGGTGGCCGTCTTGCCGATGCCGCGCAGGTTCACCCCGGTCACCGCGAGCACCGCGCCGACCGCGACCAACCGGGCCTGGCCCGGCCACAGGTACGCCCCGATGGTCAACGCCATCGCCGCGCAGCTCGCCGTCTTGCCGACCACGAAGCCCCAGCCGGCCAGGAACCCGGCGAACGGCCCGAGGCGTTCCCGGCCGTAGACGTACGTGCCGCCGGACTCCGGGTAGCGGGCCGCCAGCCGCGCCGAGCTGGTCGCGTTGCAGAAGGCGATGAAACCGGCCAGCACCAGCGCGGGCAGCAACCCGGAGCCGCCGGCCTCCGCCGCGGCCGGGCCGAAGACCACGAAGACGCCCGCGCCGAGCATCGAGCCCAACCCGATGACAACCGCATCGGGTACGCCAAGCCGCCGCGACAGTTGGTCCACGGACCGAAACCCTAGGGGTACGAGGTGAACGGCCGGTCCCAATCGCGTAGCCGGCGGGGGAGCGGGATGTCGTCCCAGGGCACCCGGTGCAGCAGCCGGTCCAGGAAGACCCCGAGCAGCAGGGCCGCCACGCCGTCGGTGAGCCAGTGGAAGTTCAGGTAGGTCGTCGTGACCAGCAGGATCGCCGGGGGAGCGAATCGGATCAGTCGGTGCACGCTCGGGTGCAGTCGCCCCGCCGTGAGCGCGGTCAGCAGGACGGCCATCACCCCGTACCAGACGATCGCGTTGGCAACGTGCCCGGACGGGTAGGACAGGTCGTACTCGGTGGGCGGCAGGTCGTTGAAGATCCGAACCGACTGGGTCGGCGGCAGGTCGGAGCTGGGCGCGGCCCGGTCGGTCAGGACCTTGAGTGGCCCGACCGTCAGATACAGGAGGACGAACGCCCCCGCCAGCAGCAGCAGTGGCCGGACGGTGCGGCTCCGCCAGGCCACCGCGACGGCGAGCGCCCCGGAGAGCGGCATCAGCAGCCATCCACCCTGCCCGAGGAAGTTGAACACCCGGGCCGTCCAGTAGATTGGCGCGGGGTGATGGGCGTAGGCCCACTCCCGGACCGCGAGGTCCAGACCGAGCAACGCACCTCCGGCGAGGGCGAGGGTCAACGCGCCGAACCCGACCAGCAGCAGCGCGTCGAACCACCAGCCGGCCGGGCGGACGGGCCGTAGCCGCAGGTCACGTCGTACCGCCGTGGGTTTGAGCACGCGACCACGCTACCGGCCCGGCGCCAGGCCGGGGTGTTCGGCGCTGTGGGCCCAACCACGATGTGAGGCGGATGCGGGGGGCGAGGCGTCATGCTTGTGCCCGTGCGGATCACGTCTGCCCTCGTGGACCCGGCGCTGCTCGACCTGCCCTGGTCGACACCGCTGGAGGAGTGGCCTGCCCAACACCTGGTGGCCCTGCCGCAGGGCATCTCCCGACACATCGTCCGGTTCGTCCGACTCGGTGACTACGTGTACGCGTTCAAGGAGACTCGCGAGCGGATCGCTGAGCGGGAGTACGACCTGCTCAGGGCCCTGGAGAGGATCGACTTTCCCTCGGTCGAGGCGGTGGCGGTCGTCGCCGACCGGCAGACCGAGGACGGGGAACCTCTCGAATCGGTCCTGATCACCCGGCACCTCCAGTTCTCCCTGCCGTACCGGGCGCTGTTCTCGCACACCCTGCGGCCGGAGACGATGAGCCGGCTGCTCGACGCGCTCGCCGCCCTGATCGTGCGGATGCACCTCACTGGCTTCTTCTGGGGTGACTGCTCGCTGTCGAACACGCTGTTCCGCCGGGACGCGGGCGCGTTCGCCGCCTACCTGGTGGACGCGGAGACGGGCGCGTTGCACAACTCACTCTCCAACGGTCAGCGCGGTGAGGACCTGGAGATCGCCCGGGTGAACATCTTCGGTGAGGCGCTGGACCTCCAGGCCGCCGGCCTGCTGCACGAGTCCATCGACCCCGAGGTGGTCTGCGAGGAGGTCGTGCAGCGCTACGAGCGACTGTGGCACGAGATCACCTACGAGCAGGCCGTCGAGCGGGAGGCCCGGCACGACATCGAGGGCCGAATCCGCCGCCTCAACGAGCTGGGCTTCGACGTGGCCGAGGTGGCCATGTCCTCCATCGACGACGGGCGTTACCTGGTTCGGCCGAAGGTGGTCGACGCCGGCTACCACACCCGCCGGCTGCTGCGGCTGACCGGTCTGGACGCCGAGGAGAACCAGGCGCGCAAGCTGCTCAACGACCTGGACGCCTATCGGGCGGAGAGCGACCTGACCGACGAGCAGCAGGCCGCGCACCGCTGGCTCACCGAGGTCTTCGAGCCGGTGGTCCGGGCCGTTCCCGCTCACCTGCGCCGCAAGCTGGAGCCGCAGGAGCTGTTCGCGCAGATCATCGAGCACAAGTGGCTGCTCTCCGAGCAGGCCGGCCGGGACGTCGGGATGCGCCACGCGGTCCAGTCGTACCTGGCCGACGTGCTGGTGCACCGTCCCGACGAGCAGGCCATCCTCGGCGTGGAAGTCCCCAGCCTCAACTGAGCTTCGCCCCGGACCGGCCCGACCTGCGCTCGCTTCCGTAACGCCGGAGTCGGCAGCTTGGTGCTGACGTCCTGTAGAGCTGCCCCAGATATGGGGCAATTGTGATGCGCCATGTGCCGACATCGATCGTCCGCGCGGTCCGCGCGGACGGTTCTCCACGATCGCCGGGGCTTTCGGCGCCGCCTGCCCCATATCCGGGGCAGCTCTACAGGCTGCGCAACAGGTGGCCGCAGTGGACGGCCGCAACAGGGGCCGGTCACCTCCCCACCGCTACGAGCGAGGTCGAGGGGCGCGGCGTCACTCCACCCAGGAGCCTCGGCGCAGCACCCGGACCACCTTCAGGTCGGCGTCCAGCACCACCAGGTCGGCGCGGAGGCCCACCTGGAGGGCACCCACCTGGTCGCCCAGGCCGATGGCCCGTGCCGGGGTGGTGGCCACCATCCGCGCGGCGTCCGAGATCGGGATCCCGGCGTCCACGGCGTGCCGCAGGGCGGCGTCCATGGTCAAAGTGCTGCCGGCGATCGACCCGTCACGGGCCAGTCGCGCCACCCCGTCGGTCACGGTGACGGCCTGGCCGCCCAGCTCGTACTCGCCGTCTGCCATCCCCGCAGCGGCCATCGCGTCGGTGATCAGCGCGGCCCGGTCCGGGCCTGCGGTCGCGGTCGCGAAGGTCAACATGCCGTCGTGCAGGTGCACCCCGTCGGCGACCAGTTCGCAGATCACGGTCGGCTCGTCGAGCAGGGCCACCACCGGACCCGGTTCGCGGTGGTGCACGGGACGCATGCCGTTGAACAGGTGGGTGCCGACGCTGGCGCCGGCGGCGACCGCCGCGCGAGTCTGCTCGTACGTGGCGTCGGTGTGGCCGACCGCCGCCACCACCCGCTGCGCGGTGAGGAGCTTGATCGCCTCCAGTGCGCCGTCGCGTTCCGGGGCGAGGGTGACCATCCGCACCGCGCCCCGGCCCAGCTCGATCAGCTCGGCCAGCTCGTCGGTCGACGGGTCGCGCAGGTACTCCGGGTTCTGCGCGCCACACCGTGCTGAGGAGAGGTAGGGCCCTTCGAAGTGGACGCCCGCCAGCACACCCTCGTCGACCAGGGGAGCGAACGCCTCGGTGGCCGCGCGCATCAGCGGAAATGGCGAGCTGACCAGGCTCGCCAGCAGGGTGGTCGTGCCGTGCGCGAGGTGGAAGTCGGCCGCCGCCCGAGCCTCGGCGGCATCCCCCGTGGTGAAGGTGTGCCCACCACCGCCGTGGGTGTGCATGTCGACGAAGCCCGGCAGGATCCAGTGCCCGTCGCGGACCGAGGGATATTCGGCCACCGCGGTGATCCGATCCCCGTCCCACTCGACGCAGCCCTGTCGGATGACACCGGTCGGGGTCACCACGCGGCCGTTCACCCGTACGGTCATCGTTTCTCCTGGTGGTCACGGACGCGAACGGCGTCCAGGGCGAGCAGGGCGGCACCGAGGCAGCCGGCCTCGTCGCCGAGGGCAGCCGCGACCAGCCGCGGCTCCCGGTGGAAGGTCATTCGCTCGTGCAGCGCTGCCCGCAGGGGGGTCAGCAGCCGGTCGCCGGCCTGGGCCAGGCCGCCGCCGAGCACGATCGTCGCCACGTCGTACAGCGCCTGCCCGGTGGCAAGGCCGTCGGCGAGCGCCTCGACGGCCTCCTGCCAGACCTCGCCGGCGAGTGGCTCGCCGGCCGCGGCCCGCTCGGCCACCTCGGCGGCTGTCACCGGGGCGTCGGCTGTCGCACCGGAGAGTTCGGCGTAGCGGCGTCCGATCGCGGAGGCCGAAGCGATCGCCTCCAGGCAGCCGGGTCGACCGCAGCCGCAGCGCGGGCCGTCGGGTCGGACCAGGATGTGGCCGATCTCCCCGGCGGCGTCGTGGGCACCCACGGCGGCTCTGCCGTCGACGACGTGCGCGGCGGCGATGCCGGTGCCGATCGCCACGAACAGCACGTGTCCGGTGCCACGCCCGGCGCCGAGCCGGGCCTCGGCGAGACCACCGACGCGCACGTCGTGGCCGAGCGTCGTGGGCAGGCCGAGCCGCCTGACCGCCAGGTCCCGCAGGGGTACGTCCCGGAAGCCCACGTTCGCCGACCAGACCGCGACTCCGCGTGCCTCGTCCACCACCCCGGGCACGGCGATGCCGACAGCGATCGGGGTGAGGCCGTCGGCGCGGGCCTTCTCGGCAAGCCCTTCGGCCACGTCCAGGATCGTGCCGACCACTGCCGTCGGGCCGCGGCTGGCGTTGGTGGGGTGCCGCTCGGTGCGTACCGTGACGCCGTCCGGCCGGACCAGGGCGCACTTCATGCCGGTGCCGCCCACGTCCAGCGCGACGACCACCTGGTCGGCGTCCACGGCGTCGCTCACTGGGCCAGCTCGGTTCGCGACTGCGGGGCTCGCAAACCCGGCTCACTCCTCGCGCTCACGCCAACACCACGGACCGGCTCAGGTGCCGGGGCGCGTCCGGGTCGAGACCCCGGCTGGTGGCGAGCGCGACAGCGAAGCGTTGCGCCAGGATCAGGTCGGCCATCGGGTCGACCGGGGTGCGACCGGCGGACCAACTGCCCAGCACCGTGCGCCAACCGTGGGTGCGGCTGTGCACGAAGGCGGCGCCGGTGGCGGCCACGTCCTCGGGGAGACCCTCGGGCAGCTCGCCGAACGCCCAGACCAGCCGGCCGGGCGCGGCGACCGAGATGGGGCCGTGCCGGTAGTCCATCGCCGGGTACGCCTCGGCCCAGAAGGTGGCCGTCTCGCGACACTTCAGCGCTGCCTCCTGGGCCAACCCGACCGTCCACCCCCGACCGAGGAAGGTGACCTGCCCGATGGTGGCCGGGTCGATCGGCAGCGGGGAGCGCACGGCCACCTCGGCGTCGGCGGCGAGCGCGGTCACCGGGTCGCCCAGGTGGGCCCGGAGCAGGGCCAGGGCCGTGGTCGGGAAGCGGGTCTGCACCACCGACCGCTCGTCGGCGAAGGGCATGGCGACCGTGGCGGTGGCCAAATCGACCGCCGGGGACGCCGGGTCGCCGACGATGACGGTGGTGGGTGTACGCCCGCGCAGCGCGGCGAGCAGGTCCAGCACCTCCGTCGTGCAGCCCGAGCGGGTGATCGCGATCAGCCGGTCGTACTGGCGGCCGGCGGGGAACTCGGATGCCTGGAACGCGTCGGTCTCGCCCTGGCCGGCCTGCTCGCGGCGGGCCGCGTACGCCATCGCCATGAACCACGACGTGCCGCAACCGACGACGGCGACCCGCTCACCGCGGCGCGGCAGGTCACCGCGTACGACGTCGGCCAGCTCGGCGGCCTCCCGCCAACAGTCGGGTTGGCTCGCGATCTCCGCGTCCACGTACGCCATGGGAAACTCCTCGCAGGGGCGACCGGTGCGCAATACGGCTCGTTAGACCCGCATTTCGCGCGTTATTCTGCGCGAACGCGGGTGGCCGTGGCAACCGACCAGCCGATCGCGCAGGTCAGTCTTTTGCGCCAGCCTAGTTTCGCGCACTAGTGTGCACGCAATCAATCACCGTCCGTGCAGTTACTGGGAGGGCCTCCGCGGTGGACCGGTACGCCAGATGGAACGCCCTGCTCGAAATGCTGACCGACAACGGCCGGGTCAGCGTGGAGGCGGCAGCCGAGCGGCTCGACGTCTCCCAGGCCACCATCCGGCGTGACTTCGACCAGCTCGCCCAGCAGCAGATGATCACGAGGACCCGGGGCGGCGCGGTCGCCAACGGCGTCTCGTACGACCTGCCCCTGCGCTACAAGACGGCCAAGCACTCGGCGGAGAAGCAGCGCATCGGGGCTGCCGCCGCCGCGCTCGTCACGCCGGGCACGGTGGTCGGCCTGAACGGCGGCACCACCAGCACCGAGGTCGCGAGGGCGCTCGCCGTCCGGCCGGACCTCAACACCAGTGCCGAGGGCGCCCAGCTCACCGTGGTGACCAACGCGCTCAACATCGCCAACGAGCTGCTGGTCCGGTCCCGGATGAAGGTCGTGGTGGCCGGCGGGGTGGTGCGCCCGAAGTCGTTCGAACTCGTCGGCCCGCTGGGCGGGGCGCTGCTGCGCGAGGTCACCCTGGACGTCGCTTTGCTCGGCGTGGACGCGATCGACCCGCAGCTCGGCGCCGCAGCACACCACGAGGGTGAGGCGGCGATGAACAACCTGATGGTGGCCCGGGCCAAGCGCGTGGTCATCATCGCGGACTCGTCCAAACTGGGCGGGCACGCCTTCGCCCGGATCTGCCCGGTCGAACGGGTGGAGACGCTGGTGACCGACTCCGGTGCCGACCCGACGGTGGTGGAGGGGTTCCGCGCCGCCGGCGTACAGGTCATCTGCGCCTGAGCCGTCACGTTCCGTCGATGAAGTAGCCCGATCGGCGCGTCGATGCATACCGCGTATTGCGGGCGTCTGCATACCGCGTATGGTGTCGGCTGTCACGCCCACCCATCGGGGGAGGTGCAGCTTGCCAGCTGTCCTGGAGATCGAAGGTCTACGTAAGACGTACAAGAGTCGTCGACGCGGCACCCGCAACGCGCTCGACGGCTTCGACATGCGGGTCGACGCGGGGCAGGTGCACGGCTTCCTCGGCCCCAACGGATCCGGCAAGACGACCACTCTGCGTACTCTGCTCGGCCTGATCCGGCCCGACGGAGGGCGGATGTCACTGCTCGGGCACGAGGTGCCCGACGCGCTGCCCGCCGTCGCCGGCCAGGTCGGCGCGATCGTGGAGAGCCCGCAGTTCTTCCCGCACTTCTCGGCACGGGACACGCTGTCCCTGCTGGCCGGTGCCGGCGAGGTGCCGGCCACCCGGGTCGACGAGGTGCTGGAACTCGTCGGGCTGCGCGACCGGTCCGGTGAGCGGGTCAAGACGTACTCGTTGGGCATGAAGCAGCGGCTCGCCGTGGCCTCGGCCCTGCTGAAGAACCCGAAGCTGCTCATCCTCGACGAGCCGGCCAACGGCCTCGACCCGGGCGGCATCCGGGAGATGCGCACGCTGATGCGTACCCTCGCCGAATCCGGCATGACAGTGGTGCTGTCCAGCCACATCCTCGGCGAGATCCAGCTGATCTGCGACTCGGTCACCATCATCTCGCTGGGTCGGCGGGTCGCCTTCGGCCCGGTCGACGAGGTGCTCGCGCAGCACTCGTCCAGTGCGGTCCGGATCCGGCTGGAAGCGGTCAGCGACCTGCCGGCGGCCACCGAGGCGCTCACCCGGGCGGGGATCCAGGTCACCGGGCACCCCGACCACCTGATGCTCGCCGGCGTCGACAAGCCGGCCTCGGTGACACGGCTGCTCGCCGAGCAGAACCTCTATGTCAGCGAGTTGGCGCCGATCGCCGTCGATCTGGAGAGCGTCTTCCTCGAACTGACCGCCACCGCGCCGGTCCCCGGTCAGCACCGGCAGGTCGACGAGTCCATGAAGGTCGGCGGGGCGGGTCAGCCCGGCCCCGCCGGAGGAGGGTGGGGCGCGTGAGCCTCTTTCGGACGGAGTTGCGCCGGCTCACCAAGCGGCGTTTCAGCCGGTACATGACACTGCTCGGTCTGCTGGTGCTGGCCGCGGTGGTGATCGGGGTCTTCTTCAGCAACCAGAAGCTCGGCGCCGAGCAGCTCGCCCGGGCTGAGCGTCAGGCCGACCAGCAGTACCAGGAGCAGGTGCGCTACATCGAGCAGGAGCGCGTCGCGTGCGAGCAGGCCAAGACGGCCGGCACGCCGAACGACGGCCGCTACCCGGACGACTGCTCGATGATCACGGCGCCGTCGCGGGACCAGATCGAGGCGCAGTGGTTCCTGCCCTCGACGTTCGACTTCCGGGAGACGTTCGACGAGACGCTGATCCCGTTCGCGGCGATCCTCGCCCTGGTCGGGTTCGTGATCGGCGCGTCCTTCGTCGGTGCCGAGTGGAGCACCGGCGGCATGATGAACCTGCTGCTCTGGCGACCCAAGCGGCTCACCGTGCTGCTCACCAAGCTGGCCGCGCTGCTGACCGGCATCCTGGCGGTCACGCTGCCCGCCGCGGTGCTCTGGTTCGCCGGGTTCTGGGCGGTCGCGTCCTTCCGGGGCAGCACCGAGAAGATGACCTCCGGTGCCTGGCAGTCGTTCATGCTGACCGGGCTGCGCGGCGTGGTGCTGGTGCTGGTCCTCACCACGATCGGCTTCGCCCTGGCGTCGCTGGGCCGGCACACCGCGATGGCACTCGGCGGTGTCGTGGCGTTGATGGTGGTCGGCCAGTTCGGCCTGGGCATCCTGCTGGCGATGGCGAACGTGCGCTGGGCCGAGGCGTTCCTGCTGCCCACGTACGCGCTGGCCTGGATGACGAAGACCGTCACCCTCCAGGACTGGAACTCCTGCAACGCGACCTACTACGGAGAGTGCAAGCCGGACACTCTGGACATCACCTGGCAGCAGTCCTCCGTCCTGCTCTCGGTCGGGGTGGTGGTGATCCTCGGGGCGGCGCTCTGGGCGATGCGTCGCCGCGACATCTCCTGACCTGACCGAAGTGACGCGGCGCGGCCGGCCCGGCCGTCGGGGTTCCCGACGGTGCGGAGCGGCCGCGCCGCTTGCTGCGTCCCTGGTCGCCGCTGACTAGGCTGAGCGACATGTCCGCCGACGCCACCCCCGCCACTCCCGAGCCGTCCACCGACGCTCGTCCGGGTGACGCGGCGGCGCCGGCCGGGCCGATCGTCCCGACTCCCCGGCCGGCGCCGTCCATCGAGACCACGGACGAGTCGGTGCTGTCCGCCGAGACCATCGACGAGCCTGCGCCGCCCGCTGATCCGCCGCCCGGGCTGACCGAGCGGGAGCGGGCCATCCTCGCCTTCGAACAGCAGTGGTGGCGGCACGCCGGCGCCAAGGAGCAGGCCGTCCGGGACACCTTCGGGATCTCCTCGACCCGTTACTACCAACTGCTCAACGGGTTGCTGGACAACCCGGCCGCGCTCGCCGCCGAGCCGCTGCTGATCGGCCGGCTGCGCCGCCTGCGCTCGTCGCGCGCCCGCAACCGGCGCCGCTGACCGCGTTGCTCCCTTCGCGCCCTGGCGTCTGATTCCTCGGTTTTCTCCCGTTGCCGCCTCCGTCGCCGATCCTCGCGACCGGGCCGGACGGCAGAACCGCATGCCGGCTGACCAGGCGGGTAGGCGGGAGGCGTTCCGAGGTCGCCACGCGACCCCGGACTCAGGAAGGGAGCGGAGGATGACGGCTACGAACCAGAGCGGCAGAGCGCAGCAGGCTCGACAGGAGGCCTCCCGGGTCGGCCAGCAGGCCACCCAGGCCGGGGGTCAGGTCGCCCATGCCGCTGCCGAACAGGGCGGGCAGGTGGCCGCCGAGGCGCGGCACCAGGCCCGGCAGTTGACCGGCGAGGCCGGTGGGCAGCTTCGTGACCAGGCGCAGACGCAGCAGCGGCGAGCGGCTGAGGGACTTCGCGACCTGGGGCAGAACCTCAGCTCGATGGCCGAACGGGACGGCGATTCCGGACTGGCCGGTCAGGTGGTGCGCAAGGCCGCCGACGCCGCCCAGCAGGCCGCCGGGTGGCTCGACGAGCGCGAGCCCGGCGAGGTGCTCGATGATGTCCGCACGTACGCGCGGCGCCACCCGGGGACATTCCTCGCGGGCGCGGCGGTGGCTGGATTGCTGGTCGGGCGGCTCACCCGTGGCCTGACGGCGTCGGCCTCCGGCAACGGTGGAACGGGCAGCGCAGCCGGCGGGCCGTCGCAACCGCAGGGCGCGCCGGCGGAGACTGGTCAGCCCTACGTGGGTACGGCACGGGCGCAGAACGTCTCGCCCGCCGGCCGACAGTCGTCCGACCTGCCGGGTGGGGTGGCCCCGTGAGCGCCCCCGAGAAGGAACGGACCCAGGCCTCGGTCGGTGAGCTGCTGGGCGATGTGACCCGGGACATGTCCACCCTGGTGCGCAAGGAGGTCGAGCTGGCCAAGGCCGAACTCCGCGAAGAGGTCAGCCAGGCCGGCAAGGCTGGCGGCATGTTCGGCGGCGCCGGGCTGGCCGGGTTCCTGGCGGTGCTCTTCGTGTCGTACGCCCTCTGGTGGGGGCTGTCCAACACGATGGACCAGGGGTGG
Source organism: Micromonospora sp. C81 (assembly GCF_018070425.1). Taxonomy (NCBI): domain Bacteria; kingdom Bacillati; phylum Actinomycetota; class Actinomycetes; order Micromonosporales; family Micromonosporaceae; genus Micromonospora; species Micromonospora sp. C81. Next base: position 300,223 of record NZ_JAGPXS010000002.1, on the reverse strand, counting down.
GCGGCGTTGATCGTCGCGGTCCTCTGGGCCGCCGTTGCCGGTGGTCTCTTCATCAACGCCCGGACCCAGCTGAAGCGGGCGCGTGCGGTTCTGCCCCGGACGAAGCAGACTGCTCGGGAGTTGCCGGACGCCCTGCGGGGTCGGTGAACGAGTCGGGAGGAGACAGATCGTGTCCAGTGATCCGGATCGGATCCGGCGGGAGATCGAGACCACCCGCACCGAGTTGAGCTATGACGTCGACGCGCTGACTGACAAGGTCAACCCGCGTCGGATCGCCGGTGACCGTGCCGGGCAGGCCCGGGATGCGTTCACCCGAGCGAAGGAGAAGATGATGGGCAGCTCGAGTCACATGGGGCAGGAGACCGGCCAGCGGGTGTCCCACGCGGCTGGCTCGGTCCGCGACGAGACCCGTTCTCTCGGGCAGCAGTCCCGCGAGCGGGCTCAGGGCAACCCGATGGCCGCTGGCCTGGTCGCCTTCGGCGTCGGCCTGCTGGCTGCCTCGCTCATCCCGCCGAGCGGGCGCGAGCGGCAACTCGCCGGACGGGCCCGCGACATGGTCAGCGAGCACTCCGATCAGCTGCGTGAGCAGGCGAGTCAGGTCGGCCACCAGGTGCAGGACAACCTGCGGGAGCCCGCACAGCAGGCGGCACAGTCGGTGCGCGCCAGCGCACAGCACGGGATGTCCGCGGTAGGCGACCAGGGCCGCTCGGCCGCCCGTCAGGTGCAGGGAGAGGCCCATGGGGCCGCCGACGACCTTCGGCAGCGCTGACCCGATGGGCGCGTCGGGGCCGGGGCGGGCGATGCGGGTTCACTCCGCGTCCGCGCCGGCCCCGGCCCGGCCGGTCAACGAGGACCTGGTCTTCCGGTTCGGTCCGCTGGTCGGCGTCCTGGACGGCGCGACAGTGCCGGACGGCTTCGACACCGGCTGCGTTCACGGGCCGGAGTGGTACGTCCGGCACCTGGCCGCCCGGATCGGTGTGGCGGAAGCGGTCCGCCCGGCGGCCCGGCTGACCAGCAACCTGGCCGCGGCCATCCTCGCCGTACGCGCCGACCACGGCGGGCAGTGCGACCTCGACCATCCGGGCACCCCGTCCAGCACGGTCTGCCTGCTGCGTGACTGCGGCGACCAGGTGGACTACCTGGTGCTCTGCGACAGTCCACTGGTCCTGGACACCGGCGGCCAGGTCAGCGTGGTGACCGACAACCGGCTGGACACGGCCATGGCGGAGCTGCGGGAGACGGTCGCGGCCGTGCCGGGTGGTGGGGCGGACCCGGTCACCCGGTTCCGGCACGCCGTGAGCGTCCAGCGGGAGCGGATGAACCGCACCCACGGCTACTGGGTCGCGGCGGCGGACCCCGACGCGGCCTTCCACGCGGTGACCGGGACCCTGCCACGGCACGGCCCGGCGGCGGTACGCCGGGCGGCGCTGCTCAGTGACGGCGCGTCCAGCGCGGTCGAGCAGTTCGGGTTGACCGACTGGGCCGGTCTGCTGGACCTGCTGAGCACCGACGGGCCGGGCGGGTTGATCGACCGGGTCCGGGCCGCCGAGCGCGACCACCCGGATCGGCTGCGCCGGCACAAGCCCACCGACGACGCCTCGGTGGTGTTCTGCGAGTTCGAGTAGGCGGATCAGAAATTTTCTACCCCGACGGGTGACAACGGAGCGTGAGGAGGAACACCCACGCCGCCCGACCGGCCGGTACGACTGACCGGACCGCCACTGGATGTCCAATGGGGTGGACTTCGACCATTGAGGCCGGCAGACTGCGGCACGTGGCGGGTGCGGTCCGGCTGGAGCCGGTGGACGAGCAGAACCTGGAGCCGTTGCTCTCCGTAGCGGCTGCCGAGGCCGAGCCGGATGACGTGATGCCTCCGGTCGAGGCGCCCGCAGGTTGGTCGCTCGCCCGCCGGGAGGCGTTCCGGGACTTTCACCGGGCCAGTTTCGGTGGCCTGGACGGCCCTACCGGTTCCCAGATGTACGCGATCCTCGTCGGCGGCGAGGTCATGGGCATGGTCCGGATGACTCGCTGTGACGAGCCCGGCACGGTGGAGACCGGCATGTGGCTCGGGCGCTCGGCCCGGGGCCAGGGGATCGGCGTCGTCGCCCTGCGCGAGCTGCTGAACGAGGCCGCACGGGCCGGCATGCGGGCCGTCGTGGCGGAGACGACCCGGGACAATTTCGGCGCGGTCTCCGTACTCGAAAAATGCGGCGCGAAACTGCGCGAGGACGGCGGAAAGGTGCACGCGGAAATCTGCCTCGACTCGACGCCGCCCGCGCTCTGAGCGAGGCCGGTCGACGGTGACCCCGGTTGGTCGGCGGCGACCGCGGTGGGCCACCGCCGACCACCTGAATCAGGCTGGCACGCGGACGATGTCGTAGTCGGTGCTCGGCGTCGACTCCACGTCGAACCGGCCGTTGACCACGTACAACGCCGAGCCGAGCAGGTCGCCGGTGGCTGGCGACCGCAGTTGCGAGCCGGTGATCTCCCGCTGGACCACCCCGGCGGTGTAGCCGGCGTTCATCCGGACCACGGCGATGACGTTGGTCAGGTTGCGGATCACATAGAGGGTGCGCCCCCGCAGCACCAGCCCGTCGGCCCGCTCCACCGAGTAGCCACCGAGGTCGACGACGCGGCTGCCGCCGGTGCGCGGGTCGACCCGCACGAGCTGACCGCTGAGCATCTGCGCGACCAGCAGATCCCCGTCCGGCAGCGCCACGATCCCATTGTGGTAGACGTCCGGCGTCGCGGCCGGGCCGGTGAGCTGGAGGACCCGGAACGCGGTGGGGGCCGGCAGGCGACCACCCGGACCCAGCGGTACGACGTACAGGACCTGCCGGCCCGAGTCGGTGAAGTAGACCGCCCGGTCCGTGATCACCAGGTCGTTGACGTAGCTGCCCGGCTCATCGGTGAACTGGTAGTGGGCCAGCTTGGCGCCGGTGCCCGCGTCGTACACGCTGGCGCCGCCTCCGGAGAAGTCGGCTGTCCAGAGTCGGCCCTGTGGGTCGAGCTTGAGGCCCGCCTTGTCGGTGCCCGGTGTGCCGGGGATCAGCACCGACCCGCGGCCGGTGCGTAAGTCGCCCCGCCACACCGCTCCGTCCAAAATAGATCCCACGTACACGGTCGTCCCGCGACCGATCGTCAGCCCTTCGGGGGTGAATCCGTTCGGCAGGGCGATCCGGGCCGGGAATGGCTTCGCCGGATGAGCGGTCGCCGGTGCACCAACCGTGACCAGGGTCGCCGCCGCCACCAGGGGGACGAGGAGGAGAGAGGACAACTTGCGCAAGGAACACCGCCTGACGTCGCAGTGGATGACTCCACTGAGGAAAATGACGTCCTAGGAACGCTCGGGGTGTTACGAAAGGTTGTCCTTCTCTGATCACTCCCGGTTGGCGGCGTACGCGGCCAACCAGGCGACCTGGGCCGGGTCGAGTGACGGGCGTACCCGCGCTCGCGCGACCGCGACGTGTTCGGCGGTCACCGTGGCGGCGGCGAGCGACTCACGCATCGCGGCCAGCGCCGCCTCCCGGACCAGCGCCGCGCAGTCCGCCGCGGAGAAGCCGGTCAGCTCGTCGCCGAGGGCGGCCAGGTCGACGTCCGGGGCCAGTGGCACCTGTCGGGACGCGGCCCGCAGGATCTCCGAGCGGGCCGGCCCGTCCGGCGGTGGCACGTAGACCAGCCGTCCCAACCGGCCTGGTCGCAGCAGCGCCGGGTCGACCAGGTCCGGCCGGTTCGTCGCACCGACCACCACCACGTTGCGCAGCGTCTCCACCCCGTCCAGTTCGGTGAGCAGCGCGGCGACCACCCGGTCCGTGGTGCCACCGTCGGTGGCCTGGCCGCGTACCGGGGCCAGCGCGTCCACCTCGTCCAGGAAGATCAGGGTGGGAGCCGCCTCGCGAGCACGGCGGAACAGCTCCCGGACCGCGCGCTCGCTCTCGCCGACCCACTTGGAGAGCAGCTCCGCGCCCTTCACCGACAGCACGTTGGCCCGCCCCGACCCGGCCAGCGCGGTCACCAGATAGGTCTTGCCGCAGCCCGGCGGCCCGTAGAGCAGCACGCCGCGTGGCGGCTGCACCCCGAGCCGGGCGAACGTGTCCGGGTAGGTCAACGGCCACAGCACCGACTCGGTCAAGGTCTGCTTGACCTCGTCCAGGCCGCCCACGTCGTCGAGGGTCACCGAGGCCAGATCCAGTGTGGACGCGGCCATCGTGGTCGGCCGGACCACCTCCAGTGCAGCGCTGAAGTCGGCCATCGACACCGTGGGCGTCTCGGCGGACTTCTGCCGCAGCGCCGCGCGTACCCCGGCCTCCCGGACCAGCGCGGCCAGGTCCGCCGCGACGAACCCGGGGGTACGCGCGGCCACCTCGTCCAGCCGGACGTCGTCGGCCAACGGCACCTGCCGGGTGAGCACTGTGAGTTGTTCGCGGCGCAGCGCCTGATCGGGGAGCGGGATGCTGATCCGCAGCGACAGCAGGTCAGGCGCGCGCAGTGCGGGATCGGCCGCCTCCGGTCGGCTGGTGGTGCAGACCACGGCGACGCCGGCTCGAATGCACTCGGTGAGCACCTGGCGGAACACCGTCGCCACCGGGCCGGGACTCTCCGCTGGCGCGAGCGCCTCGACGTCGCTGACCAGCAGCACCGCCGGCCCGCCGTCCCGGGCTTTCGCCGCCGCGCCGCGCAACCGGTCGGCTGCGGCCTGGTTGGTCAACGCGGCCACCTCGGGCGCCCAGAGCGGATGGACGCGGGCACCCACCCGGGCGGCAACGGCGTGGACGAGCGCCGACTTTCCCGAGCCCGCCGGGCCGACGAGCAGCACGCCCAACGAGATGGTGGTGCCCAGCCGGCCCAGCACCTCCCGGTGGTGGAAACCGAGGTCGAGCAGCTCGGTCAGCTCCTCGGCCTGGGCCCGCAGCCCGGGCAGCTCGTCCACGTCCGGCGCGTCGTCCGGCATGTCGGCCGCCGGCGTCGCGTCGGTCGCCCCGCGCGGCCGGCCAGGCTCGGTGTCGACCGGGGTGGGCCCGCCGTGGGTGGTCGCGCCATGCTCCCAGGCGATCACCGTGTTCATGGTGACCAGAGCGCCGGCCGAAGGTTCGATCGCGACCACGGTGAGCAGGGTGCTGGTCCAGGCGAAGCCGACCGTGTTGGCCAGGCTGCGTCGAGCCGCCTCGACCAGGCTGCGCACCGACGCGTCCGGCAGCACGTCCTGCGGCAGCAGCGACACGTCGTCGCCCGCGGTGAGCACCTTGCCCAGCAGGGCGAGCCGGAGCATCTCCGGGCTGACCGCCGCGACCACCTCCACCGGGCCGGCCAGGACGACCCGGCCCGCCGGGGTCAGCGGCACCGGAGTGAGGAGCACCTGACCGCCGTCGCGCAGGCCCAGGTTGCCCAGGATCAGGTCGTCGGCGTACAGCAGGGCGCTGCTCGCGCCCGGCGCAGCCGCCGCCACGATCCCGGCTGTCTCTCGGCGGCCGACAAGCCGGACCGGGTCGCCGGGGCGCAGCCCCAGCGCGGTCAGCGCCTCCGGGTGCAGCCGGACGATGCCCCGTCGGGCGTCCAGCGCGGCCGGCCGAAGGCTCGCGGTCAAGGTCAGGTCGGGTTGCGCCACTGCCCGACCGTAGCCGCCGACAGCCAGCCTTGCCGGTCAGCGCCGCGGATCCAGCTCGTCCAACAGCGACGGGTCCCGTCGGATCAGCTCGGCCAGCCGTGCCGCCGGGTCCGGGGCCAACCCGTTCGGGCCGGGTGCCCAGCCGGGAACGGTCCGGCCGGACAGCGGCCAGGTCGGTGGAGGTGTCACCGGTGCCACCGGCGGTGCCGCCGGGGGCACCGGCCCGACCGTGACGTCCGGCCCGTCCCAGGAAACCCGCAACGGGTACGTCCGCCCGGCGTGCTCCACGTGCACGGTCACCGCCAGCCCCGGGTGGGCGCCGACGATCTGACGCACCGCCTCGGCCACCTCCTCGACCGGCCCCCAACCGGTCACGTCGGCCGAGGGGTCCGCCCCCGCGTGGCGGGGACCGTGGCCGCCCGGCACCGCATCGCGCTCGTCGCCGCGCGCGAGCTCGGGCTGACCCGAGGGCGGTGTGGTGTCGGCACGGTCGTTGACCCGTCGGCGTAGTGCCTCCTCGCGCCGGGCCAGTCGGGCCAGCGTCTCGTCCAGGTCACCCCTCACCACAGACCTCCTTCCCGCCACGGCCGGAGCCGGTCAGCTCAGGCCCTCCGGTCCCGCGTAGCCCTGTCCAGCGCACGGTCCAGGACGACCAGCAGGGCGTCCCGCACCGAGAGCCGGTCCCGGGCGTCGAACTGCACCAGGGGAACGTGGTCGCCGATGGCCAGCGCCCAGCGGATCTCGCCGAGTTCCAGGGCCAGCCGCCCGTCGAAGGCGTTGACCCCGACGACGAACGGCAACCCGGCCCGCTCGAAGAAGTCGATCGCAGGGAAGCAGTCGTCCAGCCGGGCGCTGTCCACCACCACCAGGGCGCCGAGCGCACCCCGGGCGAGGTCGTCCCACATGAAGCCGAAACGGGACTGCCCCGGCGTGCCGAACAGGTAGAGCTTGAGGCTGCGGTCGATGGTCACGCAGCCGAAGTCCATGGCCACCGTGGTGGTGGTCTTGGATGATCGGGCGCCCGGGTCGTCCACGCCGATCCCGGCGGTGGTCATCTCGGCCTCGGTGGTCAGGGGCGCGATCTCCGAGATCGCGCCCACTGTGGTCGTTTTGCCCACCCCGAAGCCGCCGGCAACCAGAATCTTGACCGGGACCGGCGGCGCGGCGGGTCTTCCGACCGGCGGCGATGACGCCCGCGTAGCGGACGGAGGCTGGTACGGCGGCGGCGGTGCGCTCGACGGCGGCCCGGCCCGCCCGACGATCGGCCCGGTGCCCGATGACATGCCGTACCGGGCGGCGGCGCTGTTCGCGGCGACCCCGCCGAGCGGGGCGACCGGCCATTCAGGAGATCGCACGGAGTCCATCAATCACTCGCAGGATGAGGTTGGGGTCGAGAGCGTCGTCGGTGTCGGTGACGTGCACGTCCAGGTGCCCGGCCGCCCGGAGGTCACCGACCAGGACCCGCGTCACCCCGAAGTGCAGCCGGGTGCGGGCCGAGATCTCGGCCACCGAGATCGGCTCGGCGCAGAGCGCGATGATCGCCTGGATCTCCGGTGCCATCAGGACCCCGGGAGGGCTGCTCCACCAGCCGCTGTCCGGGCGGACCGTCACCTGCGTCTCCAGCCCGATCGCCGGATCGGCACCCGCCACCCGCCCTGAGGTGAGCACGAATGGACGGGGACCGGCCGGCCCACCGCCGCCCTCCTCCGGCTCGGGCAGCGCCGGGGCCGCCACGCTCTCCCCGGTCGGGGAGAACGCGCGCAGGTACGGGCGGATCCGGACCCGGGGGTCCGGGTCCGGATCCTCGCCGGCGACCTCGGGGGTCATTGTTGGACGGCGTTCTTCAACTCGACGATCAACCGCGGGGTCAGGGCGCCACCGGCCCGCCCGGCGAAGAGCGTCATCTCGTACGCGACGGTGCCCAGGTTGGCCGACCGGTCTGCGACGACCCCGAGCACGGAACCGCTGCTGATCGCGCTGATCAGCAGATAGCCGTCGGCCATGTCGACGATCACCCGGTTCAGGCCGCCGAGCGCGTACCAACTGGCCGCCCCACCGGCGAGGCTGGTCATTCCGGAGACCACGGCGGCCAACCGCTCGGCGTTGGACCGATCCTTGATCGCCGACATGGCCATCAGCAGGCCGTCCGAGGAGACCGCGATCGCCTCCAGGACCCCGGCGGTGCTGGAGGTGAAGGAGTCCAGCAGCCAGTTGAACGTGCGAGCCTCCGGGCTGAGGTCCCCGATGGCGCCGGTCGGGCTCTGGTCGACGTTGTCGTGCAGGAAGGGGCTGGTCACCGTGATGATCCCTCTTCGTTCCGGTGGTCTGGGCTGACTTCGCGGAGAGCGCGGGCGACGCCCTCCTCGAACTCGCTGATCTGATCTCGGACCTCGGCCGGGTCACCGAGGTGCGTACTGGGCGGCTGGCAGGCCGGGATGGCGGTCAGGTTCGCCCCCGGCACCCGCCGGCTCAGCCGGCCCCGACCCGGCGTGCCATCCGACGGTCCCGCGTTGTCCGTCACCGTCGGGCCGGCGCCACCCGGTGTGCTCGGCAGGTCGACGGTCACACTCGGGTCCGCCATGGTCGACCGGACACCGGCTGCGGCCTCGGCCCGGCGTACCCCGGCCTGGAACGCCTCGACCAGGGCGCGGGCGGCGGCGGGGTCCGCGGCGGTGGCGTCCACCGGCCGGGTCGGCGCGGCGGTGGCGTGCAGGCTGGCCCCGGGCACCCGCTGCCGGACCCGTGGCCCGGCCGGCGTGCCCGACGGCTCCGGCGCCTGGGGTGCGGGAGCGACCTGCTCCGTCTGGCCGGGGCCGAACGCGTTCCAGGACGGGCCGGCCTCCAGGCTGCGGGTGGCTCGGCTGAGCAGGTCCGAGTCGAAGCGGGCCGGCGCGGCGACGGCCGTCGCGAGGGACCGCGTGTCGTGGTCGTCGACCGCCGGGGTGGCCGTACGTCGGTCCCGTGCCGGCACGGCAGCCCGGGCCACGGCGGCCCCGGCCCGGTCGGCGCGGCGCAGCACCAGTGACGCCGACGGGATCTCCAGGTGTGCGGTCACCCCACCGCCGCCGGTGGCGGTCAGGCCCACCTCCCAGCCGTGGCGACGGGCAAGCCGGCCCACCACGAACAGGCCCAGCACCTCGGTCGGTGCCAGGTCGAGCCGTTCCCGGCGGGTGAGCCGGGCGTTCTCCTCGGCCAGCCGTTGCTCGCCCATGCCGATGCCGTGGTCCACCACGGTGATCCGGGCGCCGAGGCCGGACGCCTCGGCGGCAACCAGCACCCGGGTGTGCGGCGGGGAGAAGACTGTGGCGTTCTCCATCAGCTCGGCCAGCGCCAGGATGAGGTCACCGACCACCGCCGGCGCGGCCGAGATGCCCGCCGGCACCCGCACCTCCACCCGGGTGTAGTCCTCGATCTCGCCCAGCGCCAACCGGACGACGTCGGCCAGCGGCACCGGCGCGGTGTGCGCGTCGGCCCCGGCCGCGCCGGAGAGCACCACCAGGCTGCCGGCGTTGCGCCGCAGCCGGCTGGAGATGTGGTCGAGGCGGTACAGGTGCTCCAGCCGGCCCGGGTCGGCCTCCTGCTGCTCCAGCCGGTCGATGAGGGCGATCTGCCGGCCCACCAGGTTCTGGGTGCGCCGCCCGACGTGACCGAACATCTGCGCCACGTTGCGTCGGCCGGCGACCTGCCGCTCGACCAGCCGCGCGGCGGTGGTCTGCACCCGGTCGAAGGCCCGCGCCAGGTCGCCGATCTCGTCGTTGGCCCGGACGTCCACCGGCTCCAGCCGGACCGCTTGTGGGCTCTCCGTCTCGTCGTCGGTGACCCGGACCAGCTCGGCCTCGGCGACCCGGGCGACGCGGTCGGCCGAGCGGGTGAGGCGGGTCAGCGGTCGGGCCACCGTCCGTGCGACCGCCGCACTGAGCATCACCACCAGCATCAGGATCAGCACCGTCGCGGCACCGACCAGGTACGCGGCGGTCAGCGCCCGGCGCTGCTCGGCGGTCACCTCGGTGAGCACGTCGGCGACCAGTTTCTTCTCGACGAACTGGCCGAGTCGGATCATCGTGCGGACGGCCGGGAAGAGCGCCTCGATCGGCACGTCGCGGACCGCGCCGGCCGGGTCCCGGGCGCTGGTGACCAGGAAGTCGGGGCTGGTACGCGCGGCCACCGCCGCGTCGTTGAGCTGGGCCACCGCGAGCTGCTCGGGCGTGATCAGGGCGCGGAAGCGCCGACTGTCGACCTGGAGCGCGGCGATGCACGCCACGTAGGCGGCGCTGGTGTCCGGGCTGCCGATGACCTTGACGAGCACGCTCAGGGTGGCGCAGGCGCCCAGGCCCTCGTCGGCGCGGAGCAGCCCGTCGAGGGCGAGCACCTGACGGCCCGCCTGCGTCTCGGTGTCCACACCGAACGCCAGCCGCAGCGAGTCGATCATGCCCACGTTGACCGGGCCGAACGCGTTCATCACCTGCCCGGGGTTCGCGGCCCGGGCCAGCACTGCCGTGCGCAGGTCGCTGAGGCTGGACACACCGTCCAGGGCACGGTCGACGCGGTCGGTCAGCGCGTCACTCCCGTCGGCCCGCAGGTCGGCCACCCGGTCGTCCACGTCGGCGGACTTGCGGATCAGCTCACTCCGGTCGACCCGGCCGAGCAGGAAACCGACGGAGAGGATGCGTTCCTGCTGGAGGTCCTGGACCAGGCTGCCGACGCGACTGGCGAGTCGTACCCGGTCGGCGGTGTCGCCGGCCCGCTGTGCCGCGGCCACCCGGTCGAGCATCACGGGCACGGCCAGGCCGACCATGCTGAGCAGTGGGATCACCACGAGCAGCGCGAGCTTGCCGCGGATGCGGAGCCTACCGAGCAGCATCGAACGCCCCCCACTGCGCGGTCTCCGGGGCCCGGAGCGCGCCGGTCGGTTGCAGCTCTCGCGGTTCGGAGGCGGCCGGTTGCCAGGGGTCTGCCCGGGACGGGGTGTCGGGGGCTTCCGTGTGGGTCGTGGCCAGGGCGGCCCGGCGTCGGGCCCGGCGACCCGCACCGATCAGCAGTGCGGCGAGCCAGCCCAGCAACAGCACGGCGACGACCCCCGAGGCGATGGTCAGCCAGCGGTCCCGGTCCAGCCCGTCGATGCGCTCGACCAGCAGGGCGTCCAGTTCGGCGAGGATGACCGGCTGAAGTTGGCGCGCCGCGCGGTGCGTGTTGAGCCCGGCGGCAGCCAACTGACCCTGGTCCACGCCTCCGCGGCCGGGGGTGGAGAACGCAGCCAGCGCCTCCACCGAGCGCTGGTAGGTGTCGAGCGGGGTCAGCACGTTCGCGCCGAGATCGGTGCTCTCCGAGCCGTCCACGGCGGAGCGCAGGTTGTCCACGACGTCGTTGGCCGGCGCCAGGGCGGTGACCCGCAGGCCGGTCAGCTCCATCAGGCCACGGGGTTGCTCGGCGGCGGGGCGGCGGGAGATCAGAGTGCCCAGGTCGGCGAGCCGGCCGGCGGCCACCACCGCCTCGGGCAGCTCCTCGCCGACGCTGTCCTGGAGGAAGAAGGAGTCCACTGCGGGGTCGCGTACCAGCCCGGAGCTTTCCCGGACCTTGCGGTGCAGGGCCAGCAGCAGGTCGGCGGCCTCGCCGTACGCGGTGTAGGCGGACTCCGGGTCGGCGGGGCTGCGGCCGCGCAGTGCTTCCAGCTTGGCGCGTACCCCTGCCCAGCGCTCCTGGCTGAGTAGCTCGACGCCGATGCGGGCGTCCACGGCGGCGGCCTTCTCGACCGCCTGGTCCAACGCCTCCCGGGCGACGGGGCGACCGTTGACCGCGGCCGACTGGGCCTCGACCAGGGCGTCGGTGACCCCGGCCAGGGCACCGAGGTACTGCACGCCGAGTCGTTCGCGGGCGGCCAGGGTCCGGTCGTCGCTGGTCTGCTGCCAGGCAGACGTGACGAGCAGACCCACGGGCGCCAGTAGTGCCCCGACGAGCAGCAGCGGCAGCAGTCGGCCCAGCGTGGACGGCCGTCGACGGGCCCGCGGCGCGGGGACTGTCATGTGTGTCTCCTCCGGCGGGGAAGCGCGAATTGGCGCGGTCTCGGGTCAGCCGAAAAGTCCCGTGCACCGGACCGGAAAACTAATCGAACCGCCTACCAGTCAGACCTCAGTCGGCGAGTCAGGTTCGCGTCAGTTCGAGCAATGTCAGCATTTGTCCGCGCCTCCGGCCCACTTTGTTTCGTCGATGGGTGTGACATGGAGGGATCGAGGTGGATATCCGGCATAGATCGGAATTCACGGAATCCGAAGTCAACTCACTGTGCCGCGTCCGACGTTGCGCGCTCGCACCCATCTCGACACCGATCGGGGCAACCGGACGGACGTACGGCGGATCTCAGCCAACGCTCAGGCTGCGGGCCGTACCGTGTGCCGCATGACATCGCCGTCGCCGGCCGCGTGGTTCCGGCGTGCCCTGCCCACCCGCCGTCGCGCGATCGCCGCAGCGGCGGTCGTCGTCCTGCTGGCCGCCGCCGTGACCTGGGCGGTGTGGCCGCAGGGGCCGGGCGTACGCACCGAAAGCGCGATGCTCACCGTCCGCTCCGGACCGTCCGGCGACCAGCCGGTGGACCTGGACACGACCTTCTACCTGCCCGACGACGCGTCGTCCGGGCGGAAGGTGCCGGCGGTGCTGTTGGCACACGGGTTCGGCGGCACGAAGGAGTCGGTGCGCTCCGACGCGGAGGAGTTCGCCGGGCGCGGCTATGCGGTGCTCACCTGGACGGCCCGGGGCTTCGGCCGCAGCGGCGGTGAGATCCACCTGGACAGCCCGGACCACGAGGTGCGCGACGCTCAGCGGCTGCTGGACTGGTTGGCGGCTCGGCCGGAGGTGCGCACCAACGCCGCCGGTGACCCGCAGGTCGGTGTGGTCGGCGGCTCGTACGGCGGCGGGTTGGCACTGCTGCTGGCCGCCCAGGACAGTCGGGTCGACGCGATCGTCCCCATGATCACCTGGAATGACCTGTCGCGTGCCTTCCTGCCGGAGAGCACCGGTGGAGCGCCGACCGAGGGCGTGTTCAAGAAGGGCTGGGCCGGTCTGTTCTTCGGTGGCGGCGGCAACGTGGGTTCCGGGCCGGCCGGGCTGTCCGGTGCGACCGCCGCCCAGCCGCAGGGAGCCCCGGAGTCGGCCGGTCCGCCCAGCCCCGGGCCGGGCGCTGGCCCGGGCACCGGTCCCGGTGGCGCCCCGGCCGGTGCCGCCGACCCGTCCTGCGGCCGGTTCGCCGCCGCCGTGTGCGCCGCGTACCTGCGGATCGCCACCACCGGTCAGGCCGACCAGGCCGCCGTGGACCTGCTGCGCCGATCCAGCCCGGCGGGTGTCCTGGACCGGATCAAGGCGCCCACCCTGCTGGTGCAGGGTGAGGCGGACACCCTCTTCCCGCTCGCTGAGGCGGACGCCAACGCGCGCGGCATCGCCGCCGCCGGCACCCCGGTGCGGGTCGCCTGGTTCACCGGCGGGCACGACGGTGGCAGTGGACCCCGCTCGGACGAAGACCGGGTGAAGTTCCTGACCGTCCAGTGGCTCGACCACTACGTCAAGGGCGAGGGCGACGCGCCCGGCGACGACTTCACCTGGTCGCGGATCGCCGGCTTCGACGCGCTCGACAGGGGTCTCGTCGCCACCGGCTTCCGCCGCGCCGACTACCCGGGCCTGACCGGCAACGCCCGCCGGGAGATCCCGGTCGCCGGCCCGGCCCAGCCGATCGCCAACCCGCCCAACGGCAACCCGGCCGCGATCTCCTCGATCCCGTTCGCCGGCGGGCTCGCCTCGCTGCTGGACGGCGTGGCCGGTGACGTGCCCGGCCAGCACGCCCGGTTCGAGTCGACGCCGCTGACCGAGGCGGTGGACGTTGCCGGTGCGCCGACCGTCACCGTGCGGGCCGCGTCGCCCACCGGCGAGGCGGTGCTCTTCGTCAAGCTCTACGACGTCGACCCGGACGGCGCGGCCACCCTGCCGAACGGGCTGGTCGCCCCGATCCGGCTCACCGGCCTGCCGCAGCAGGTGCAGGACGCCCGCCCGGTCACCGTGACGCTGCCCGGGATCGTCCGACGGGTGGAGGCCGGCCACCGGCTGCGCCTCGTCGTGGCCACCTCCGACCAGGCGTACACCACGCCCGCCCAGCCCACCGTCTACACGGTGGCGGTGGACGGCGCTGTCACCCTGCCCACGGTCAGCGGCGAGCCGATCCCCACCGCCGCGACGCTCTGGCGCTGGGTGCTCGCCGGCCTGCTCGCCGCCATCGCGGTCGGGCTCGTCGTGGTCGTCGCCGTGGTCCGCCGCCGGCACCGTCGCCAGGACCGCTCGGTGCACCCGGAGTACGCGGACACCCCGCTGGCCGTGCGCGCACTGCGCAAGGAGTACGCGGACGGCTTCGTCGCGGTGTCGAACGTGGACTTCGAGGTGCACCCAGGTCAGGTGGTGGGTCTGCTCGGGCCGAACGGCGCCGGCAAGACCACCACCCTGCGGGTGCTGATGGGGCTGACCCAGCCGACCGCCGGGGAGATCTACGTCTTCGGTCGCCGGTTGGTGCCCGGCTCGCCGGTGCTGTCCCGGATCGGCGCGCTGGTGGAGGGCCCCGGCTTCCTGCCGCACCTGTCGGGTCTGGACAACCTCAAGGCGTACTGGCGGGCCACCGGACGGCCGTGGGAGGACGCGCAGTTCGACGCGGCGTTGGAGATCGCCGGACTGGGCGACTCGGTGCACCGGAAGATCAAGAACTACAGCCACGGGATGCGTCAGCGCCTCGCCATCGCCCAGGCCATGCTCGGTCTTCCCGAGCTGCTGGTGTTGGACGAGCCGACCGACGGGCTCGACCCGCCGCAGATCGCCGAGATGCGCCGGGTGCTCCAGCGCTACGCCACGGACGGGCGCGCGGTGCTGGTCTCCAGCCACCTGCTGGCCGAGGTGGAGCAGACCTGCACGCACGCGGTGGTGGTCAACAAGGGCCGGATCGTGGCGTCCGGGCCGGTGGAGGAGATCGTGGGCGAGTCGCCGAGCGTGCTGTTCGACGTCACCGACCCGGTGGCGGCGCGCGCGGTGCTGGACCGGCTGCACGGGGTCCGGGTCCTGCCGGAGAGCGACGGCCAGTTGGTGGTCGACACCAACGGCACGGCCCGCAGCGAGGTGGTGGCCGAGCTGGTGCGCGCCGGCATCGGAGTGGACCGGGTGGTGCCCCGGCGGCGCCTGGAGGACGCGTTCCTCGCCCTGGTGGGCGAGAACTCTCGGGGAAGCGGTGACCGGTGATGGCAGGCTCTTCCGTCGAGACGCCGCTGGGCGTGACCGACCCGGCCGGTGCGGCCCGCGGTTACCGGCCGTCGGCCACCATGCCCTTCGCGGCGGAGTTCCGGCGGCAGGCGTCCCGGCGGCGCACCCAGCTGGCGCTCGGGTTCATGGTGCTGCTGCCGCTGATCATCCTGATCGCGTTCCAGTTCGACTCGGGCGGCGACGACGACAACGGTCGCAACGAGTTCTCCAGCCTGGTCGAGCTGGCCACCTCGGGTGGCCTCAACTTCACCCTGTTCTCGATCTTCGTCTCGGCGTCGTTCCTGCTGGTGGTGGTGGTCGCGCTGTTCTGCGGCGACACCGTCGCCAGTGAGGCGAGCTGGGGCAGCCTGCGCTACCTGCTGGCGATCCCGGTGCCCCGGGCCAGGTTGCTGACGGTGAAGCTGGTGGTCGCGCTCGCGTACTCGGGGCTGGCCCTGATCCTGCTGGCCGGCACCGCGCTGCTGGCAGGGACCCTGCGCTACGGCTGGTCGCCGCTGCGCAGCACTGTCGCCGCCGAGCTGGAACCCACCGAGGGGCTGCTCCGGTTGCTGGCGGTGCTCGGCTATCTGGCGGTCGTACTCCTGGTGGTGGCCGGGCTGGCGTTCCTGCTGTCGGTGACCACGGACGCCGCGTTGGGCGCGGTGGGTGGTGCGGTGCTGCTGTGGATCCTGTCCAGCATCCTGGACCAGATCACCGCCCTGGGCGCGGTACGCGACTTCCTGCCCACCCACTTCAGCACCGCCTGGCTGGGGTTGCTCTCGACCCCGGTGCAGACCGACGACGTGGTACGCGGCTGCATCTCGGCGATCAGCTACGCGACGCTGTTCTGGGGGTTGGCGTTCTGGCGCTTCACCCGCAAGGACATCACCAGCTGACGGGCCGGGGTCACAGCCGACTGTCGGGTGGACTCACCGACGACGGCACCGCGCTCGGTGCCGGCGGCGGGGCCGGCCGGGACGGCACCGGCGCGGACGGGTCGGCCTTCTTCCAGGCGCTGACGCCGATCCGGCCGGTGTTGCCCAGGTCGACCGGCCCGTCCGGGTCGACCTCGTGGGGAGGTTGGCCGGCCGCGGGGGCCACCGTCAGGAACTCTCCGTTGGTGGCCACCACTGTCGAGTCGGTGACCAGGTTGCGCCAGAGCACCACGGCGGTGGCCCGCTCGTCGGGGGCGAGAGCGACCTTCCGGGGCGGCTGGTCGAAGCCCGAGGTGATCTCCTTGGCGCCGTTGACCACGCGCAGCATGATCGGCTCGCGCTGCTCGTCGTAGACGTGCAGCACCGGGTAACCGTTGAGCTGGTAGGGGCGGTCGCCGCAGTTGACCAGCTCCAGGCCGAGGGCGCGAAGCCCCATCGCGGCGTCCGACCCGGTCGACCGGATCCGGACGCCGGACGCCGGGCACTCGGCCAGCGGGTCGGTGCTCGCGGACGGGCTCGTCGACACACCGGGTGCGCTCGGCGGCGGGCTCGGGGGGTCCCCGGACTGGCCGCGATGATCGCCGGGTACGCAGGCGCCGAGCGCCAGCGCTGACGCGACCACCGCGAGCGACCGGCCGGCCCGTCGTGCTGCCATCTTCCGGGAGATCATCCACCGATCCTCGCGCACGGAGGCGTCCCGTCGCTGCCCACCCTGCCCGTCCCGGCCGCCGAGCCGCTTTGATCGACTCGGTTTCCCTGAACCCCGGGCATCCTGGCCTCGGGATACCGCGCCTTCAAGGAAGCCGAGTCGATCATCGGGGTCGGCCGGTTGTCTGCAACGGCGGCAGGGTCGGCGGGCTGCGCGCACCGCCTGGTGGGCTGTACCGTCATTCGGGAGCGCTCCCATGGCGCGACCAGCGCCGTGCTGAGGTCGGTTTTCCCGCGCAGCCGCAGCTCAGAGCCTCGGCACTACGCGTTCGCCGCCCCGCCTGCTCGTCACCGGCGGGCGTGGCCCCGACATATTTCAACCGGGGATCTTCCCACCAGCAAGGAATTTATTAACTTCGATGTAACCATGCGTCACGATGGACGGGATCCATCCATTCACCTCAATGGAGGTCCCATGAACGTCTCTCGGCTCGGCGGGCCGACCCTGTCCCTGTTCCGCATCGTGATCGGCCTGCTGTTCACGTTGCACGGCCTGACCTCGGTCTTCGGGTTGTTCGGCGGCAACCCGATGACCGGCAAGGCGGTACCGCTCGGCACCTGGCCGGGCTGGTGGGCCGCCCTGATCCAGTTGGTCTGCGGCGTGCTGGTGCTGGCCGGGCTCTTCACCCGACCCGCCGCTCTGCTGGCATCCGGCTCGATGGCGTACGCCTACTTCGTGGTGCACCAGCCGGATCACCTGCTGCCCATGCAGAACGGGGGCGAGCTGTCCGCCCTCTTCTGCTGGTCGTTCCTGCTGATAGCGGCCCTCGGCCCCGGCGCCTGGGCGCTCGACACGTTGTTCGCCCGGCGTCGCACCGACTCCCCGTCGGCACCAGCGCCCGCCTCGGCGGTCGAACCCAGCTCGGTGGCTGTCTGACCGCACGTGTGCCGCGCGTCGCCGGGGCCTCGACGAGGCGGCTCCGGCGACGCGCTCGGCGACGGTGGTGGCGGGGGTCAGGCCGGCGGGCGAGGGCTGAGGACCGCGTCCAGGAGGCCGGGGTAGAGCTTGTTCAGCTCGTCGCGGCGGAGTCGGACCAGGCGGCTGGTGCCGGCGGCGCGGGTGCGGGTCAGGCCGGCCTCGCGCAGCACCCTGAGGTGGTGGCTGCGGGTCGCCTTGGAGACGCCGAAGTCGAAGCTGCCGCAGGCGGCCTCGCCGCCCTCGGCGAGCGCCCGGACGATCTGCAACCGCACATCGTCGGCGAGTGCGGCCAGCACGGCGGTGACCGGTACGGCGGTCAGTTCGGGTTCGTGCGGCTCCATGTGACCAGTGTAACCCTTGTTCGACAATTATCGAACAAGCTCCTACTGTCGGTTCCGTTGGTTCGACGATACTCGAACATTGGAGCTGACGATGCGATCCCGCGCCGCCGCCTACCCGCTGCTCGCCGTGCTCGCCTGGGGAGTGATGTTCCCGGTCCTGGCCAGCGCCCTGACCCGGGTCGACCCGCTCAACCTGACCACTGCCCGCTACCTTCTCGCCGCCGTCATCCTGGTCGCCGTCCTCCTGCTCCGGGAGGGTGCCGGCGCGCTGCGGTCGGGCGGCCGGACGGCCGAGGTGGTGGTGCTCGGAGTGGTCGGCTTCGCCGGCTTCAACCTGCTCACCAGCCTGGCCCTCGAACACGCCGCCCCGCAGCAGGTCGCGCTCTTCGTGGCCACCACCCCCTTGATCACCCAACTGGTCCGTTGGGCCCGTGACGGCGTACGCCCGAAGCCGCTCCTGCTGGGCCTCTCCCTGGTGGCGCTCCTCGGTGTCGGCCTGGTGATCACCCGCGGGAGCCTGAGCGGGCTCGGTCAGTTCGGTCTCGGTGGGCTGATGATGATCGGCGCGGTGCTCGGCTGGGGCATCTACACGCACGGTGCCAGCCGCTTCGGCGAGTGGTCGCCGCTGCGCTTCACCACGCTGACCGCACTCGCCGGCACGGCCGCGATGCTGGCCGCGAGCATCGGCGCCGACGCCGTCGGCTGGCAGCACGCGCCGGCCGCCGCCGACCTCGTGGCGGTCACCCCGCAACTGGCGTACGCGGTGATCCTCGGCGCCGTGGTCGCGGTCCTGGCCTGGAACACCGGCGTGCAGCGACTCGGTGCCGCCAACGCCGCGTTGTTCATGAACCTGGTCCCGGTGACCACGTTCGCGGTGCAGATCGCCCGCGGCTACCGCCCGGAGCCCGTCGAGCTGGTCGGGGCCGCCATCACGATCGCCGCCCTGGTCGCCGCGAACCTCGCCACCCGGCCCCGGACCCGAGCCGCGGCACTGCCCCGGACCACAGCGGTCACGGACCCGATCGCGGTGACCGACCCCGCAGCGGTGAGCGTCCGCTGACCCACTACCTGGGATCTGCCCTGGAGGCCGCGCCCGGCTTTGCCTAGACTCGACGACACAACTGCATACCTCATCCAGAGGGGCTGAGGGATACGGCCCGACGACGCCCCGGCAACCACCCCGCGCGCTCACCGCTGAGCGACCCGCGGGGCAGGTGCCAATTCCGTCCCCGCCGCACCGTGCGATGCGGGGAAAGATGAGAGGACTCTCGACATGACGTCGACGCTCGCCGCCTCCGGCATCGACACCTCCGCCAGCCCCGCCCGCGCCCTGGTCTGTCGCGCCTGTTCGGCGCGCTACCCGCTCGCCGCCCAGCACGCCTGCTACGAGTGTTTCGGCCCGTTGGAGGTCGACTACGACACGGCCGCCCTGGCGGCGGTCACCCGCGAGCAGATCGAGGCCGGGCCGAAGAACATCTGGCGGTACGCCGCACTGCTCCCCGCCGGTCAGGACCCGGCCAGCCGGGTCACCCTCGACCCGGGGTTGACCCCGCTGGTGGCGGCCCCGCACCTTGCCGCCGAGCTGGGCATCACCGCGCAGCTCTGGGTCAAGGACGACAGTGCCAACCCCACCCACTCGTTCAAGGACCGGGTCGTCTCGGTGGCGCTCACCGCCGCGAAGGCGCTCGGCTTCACCCGGTTCGCCTGCGCGTCGACCGGCAACCTGGCCAACTCGGTGGCCGCGCACGCCGCCCGCGCCGGGGTGCCCTCGGTGGTCTTCATCCCCAGCGACCTGGAGCAGGGCAAGGTCATCACCACTGCCGTCTACGGGGGCGAGCTGGTCGCCATCGACGGCTCGTACGACGACGTCAACCGGCTCTGTGGCGAGCTGGTGGAGACCGACGAGTTCGAGGACACCGCGTTCGTCAACGTGAACGTCCGCCCGTACTACGCGGAGGGCTCCAAGACGCTCGGCTACGAGGTGGCCGAGCAGCTCGGTTGGCGGATCCCGGCGCAGGTGGTGATCCCGATGGCCAGCGGCGAGCTGCTCACCAAGATTGACAAGGCGTTCTCCGAGCTGGTGGAGATCGGTCTGGTCGAGGCGCCGGCCGGCGGCTGGAAGGTCTTCGGCGCGCAGTCCGCCGGGTGCAACCCGATCGCCACGGCCCTGCACGCCGACACCGACACGATCACCCCGGTCAAGCCCACCGGCATCGCCAAGTCGCTCAACATCGGCGACCCCGCCGCCGGCCTCTACGCGTTGGAGGCGGTCCGTCGCACCGGCGGTTGGATGGAGTACGCCGACGACGACGAGATCCGGGCGGGCATCCGCGACCTGGCCCGCACCACCGGCGTCTTCGCGGAGACCGCCGGTGGGGTGACAGTGGCGGTGCTGCGCAAGTTGGTCGAGTCCGGCCGGCTCGACCCGACGGCGGAGACCGTGGTGTTCAACACCGGCGAGGGTCTGAAGACCATCGACGCGGTGGCCGGTCAGGTTGGGCCTACCCACCACATCAAGCCGTCGCTGCGCGCCGCCCGCGACGCCGGCCTCCTGGGCTGACCCGCTGCCGGTCTTGATCCACTCGGGTTTACGGAAATCGGGGTGTCCGGGCTGACTGGACACCCCGACTTCAGTGAAACCGAGTCGATCACTCCGTAACTGGGTTTTAGCTGTGAGTGTGGAAAACCCGCCGCTACGGACTTGACGGCAGGAACCGGACGGCGCAAGATGCTCCGTGCGGGAGGGCATTTCGCCGAAGACTTTTGAAGTTCTTGCGACCCAACGCCGGAGGCGTTGTGCGAGTGTCCCTCCCGACCAACGTTCGATCGGGCCAGCGAGTAATTCGCTGGCCCGATCGCTTTTGTACGGTGCACGCTCACCGCATGAGCATCACCATCGCGTCGTTCGACGGCGCCGACCGCACCTCGGTCGACGAGGCGTACCGGATCGGCGCGGCGGCCACCGAGGTCGACCTGCCGGACTTCCCACCCTTCTGCCGACGCCGCTTCGACGCGCTGTTCCACACGCCGATGCCCGGCACCGAATCGCTCTGGGCGCTGGCCCGGATGGACGGCGCGCCGGCCGGCTACCTCCAGCTGGACCTGCCGCAGCTCGACAACACCGACAACGCCACCGCCGAGCTGACGGTGCATCCCGAGCTGCGGCGCCGGGGTGTCGGTCGCGCGCTGCACGAGTACGGCGTACGCCTGCTCCGCGAGCGCGGCCGCAAGCGGGTCGTCGCGATGACCGTCTCCGCGCTGCCCGACGGGCCGGCGCGATCAGCGGCGGGAGACGCGTTCGCCGCCACCACCGGCGCCCAGTCGGCGCTGCCCGAGGTGCGTCGCCGCCTCGACGTCGACGCGATCGACCGGATCGCCCTGCGCGCGGCGCTGGCCGACGCCCGGCCGCGGGCGGAGGGCTATCAGTCGGTCTGCTGGCAGGGCTCCACCCCGCAGGAGTACGTGGCGGACATCGCCTACCTGGATGGCCGGTTGCTCATGGACGCGCCCATGGGCGACGTGCAGTGGGACCCGGAGCAGGTGGACGCCGAGCGCATCCGTGGCACCGAGCGCGCCCTGGACGCCCGGGGTCGGCGGCGCTACCACCTCGGGATGCGCCACGAGGCGTCCGGGCGGCTGGTCGCCTGGACCCTGCTGGACGTGAGCGCCTCCACCGACTGGCACTCCTACCAGCAGATCACCATCGTCGACCCGGCCCACCGTGGGCACCGGCTCGGTCTCATCGCCAAGGCGGAGAACCTGCACCACCTGCTGACCCACGAGCCGACGGTCCGCGTCATCGACACCTTCAACGCCGCCAGCAACAGCTACATGGTGGCGATCAACGAGCAGCTCGGCTTCCGCCCGGTGGACGCCTGGAACAACTGGCAGCTCGCCCTCTGACCCGGGCGGTCACCCGTCGGTTCGCTCCAATCGCGCGACCAGCTCGCGGATCGCGTCGTGGAAGTCGTCGTCCGGGGTGAACCGGTGGCCCTGCACCGGTGGGGGCACGGTGTCGGTCGGTGGGATGAGCAGTCCTTTCGGGTCCCGCACCCGACGGTCGACCCGGGCTGCCGGATCGTCGGGTCCGTCCAGGAGCGGGACGAACACCGGTCCGCCGACCGCGTCGGTGTACCGCCACAGGTTGATCCACCGCCAGGCCAACCGGCCGCCGACCTCGCGCAACATCTCGTCGTTGACGTACGCCGGGAAGATCCGCCGGTACCGGTTTCCAAGCGGGGTGCCGTAGGTCAGCAGGGCCACCCGCCGCTGACAGTGGTCGGGGAGTTGAAGGATCGT
The DNA here is from genome assembly GCF_018070425.1 of Micromonospora sp. C81. Lineage (NCBI taxonomy): Bacteria > Bacillati > Actinomycetota > Actinomycetes > Micromonosporales > Micromonosporaceae > Micromonospora > Micromonospora sp. C81. Next base: position 278,158 of record NZ_JAGPXS010000002.1, on the reverse strand, counting down.
CACCGCCGCGAGCACGCTGCCGTGACTCTGCCCGGACAGCACCACAGCGTTCCCGTCGGCGGTGAGCTGCCCGATCCGGCGGGTCAGCTCGGGGACGGCCCGCTCGACGTAGCACGGCGGGGCGAGCGGGTGCGCGGCACGCGGCCAGAAGGTGGCCAGCTCCCAGAGCACACCGACCAGCCGGATCGGGCCGGATCGGTAGGCGACCAGTCCCATCACCGCGAGGACCGTGGCGAACAGCCCGATCAGCAGGGCGCCCAGGTCGGTCACGAAGATCACCGGACGGGCCAGCGGCTCGCCGCCCAGTCGCAGAGCGAGCGCACCCGGGCCGGGACCGATCACCGAGAGCCCGGCCGCCGCCAGGGTGAGCAGTGCCAACACCACATACGCGGTGGCCAGCAGCGGCCCGAGCCGATCCGTCAGCCTGGCACGCACGATCGCGTCGCGGACGGCCCGGACCCGTTCGGGGGCCGCGCGGGAGGCTTCCGGGTAGTCCCGCCGGACCAGTTCCTCGGCCTCCCGGCGGCGACGACCACGCCGGATCCGGGGTACGAGCACCGCCGTCACGAGCACCAGGAGCACGGCAAGGCTGAAGCCGAGGGTGACCCAGCGGTAGGCGATCGGCGGCGACAGCGGTGGTGCCCCGGGCGGCAGCGGCCGCGCGGGCGTCGGGCTGGACCCACGGTCCAGATACTCGGCGAGCCCGTAGGTCAGACCCGAGGAGTAGGCGACGCCCAGCCCGATCGCGACGGTGATCAGCACCGGTGCGCCCAGCCCGGCAAGCAGGAAGAAGGGGCGGGGAAGGGAACGGCGCTGCACCGCCACCACCAGGCCGAGCATCGCGAGCAGCGCCACCTGCCCGGCGAACAACCCGGCGACCAGCATCCCGTACCCCGGCAACGTCCCCTCGGCCGCCCACGGCGGCCGAGGCGCCAGGGCGTACCCCAGGGTCAGCGCGGTGAGCGCGACGGCCGCCCAGCGGATCGTCCGCGAACTCCGCTGGTCCTGCTCCCCGCGTCGCTCGATCGCCGGCCGGCAGAGCAGCACCACCGCGCCGGCGAGCAGCACCACATTCGCGGCCAGCAGCAGCCAGCCGGGCAGTGTGGCGTCGTGCGGCGCCAGAGCCAGCAGCAGAGTGACGTCGAGCGTGCCCAGCGCCACCGCGACGTGCACCGAGCGCAGTCGGCGCAGCAGCGAGCGGGTGTCCCAGAAGGCGGGCGCGTCGAGCCGGTCCGCACCCACCCCGGGCGCGTGGTCGCTGTCCTCGGGAAGCTGCCAGGTCCGGGCACCGAGCCGCCAGATCAGGACGATCGCGATGATCGGCGGTACGGCCAGCAGCGCGAGCCGCTGCCCGGGCGGCACGCCACCCAGCCAGGAGAACTCCCGCCGCCCCTCCAGACACCTCGGATAGGCCGCGCACTGCCAGGCGATCAGGTCGAGGGACACCCCGACGGTGGAGAGCACGTACATCGCTGTCATCGTCGCGGCCAGCAGTCGGCACAGCGCCCGCGCGGCACGGCCGCCGCCACCGGTCACCGGCAGCATCCAGACCGCGATGTTGCTGAGCATGAACGGCAGGAGCAGGACCAGGGAGAACGTCCGGGTCGCGGTGCCGCCGGTCAGCCGGCTCCAGCGGTACGCCTCAAGCGTCACCCCGTCGCGGTCCGCAGGGGCACCGTAGCCGGGCCGCGGCCGGTAGAAGCCGGCGTTGTCGTCTCCCGCGACCCGCGCGACGATCGGTCGGTCGAGGATCGTCTCGGGCCCCTTGTCGGCGACCCCGTGCACCCGGATCTCGGTGATCCTCACCCGCGGCCCTCCCGTGGCCGGCTCTCCTGGCCGGAGGCCCGCGGTTACCCGCTGCCGCCGCGGGCAACCGCGGTGCCGTCGGTCATTGGCGCTTCTGCTCCCGAACCCGACTGCGGCATGAGCCGCTGTCGGGCATTCGCGCTACTGCTCGCGGACCGGGCTCAGGCATGATGGCGGGCATGACGGAGACCCCGCAGCCCCTGTACGACAGGCACGCCGACACCCTCAACCGTGCGCTGACCGCGATCACGGAGCGGGGCTACTGGTCCGCCTATCCCGAATCCCCCAGCCCTCGGGTGTACGGCGAGACCGCCGCCGCCGACGGCAAGGCCGCCTTCGAGGCGTACCTCGGTGGGGACTTCCCCCTCGACCAGCCGGGCGCTGGCGACCGGGTCGCCACCGAGACGAGCCCGTTCGGAGTGGAGCTCGCGGTGCGCTACCCGCACGCCGGCCCCGGCGAGCTGGTGAGCGCCGCCTCCGCCGCGCTGCCGGCCTGGCGCGACGCCGGCCCGCAGGCCCGGGTGGGAGTCTGCCTGGAGATCCTCGACCGGCTGCACAAGAACATCTTCGAGCTGGCCAACGCGGTGCAGTTCACCAGCGGGCAGGCGTTCGTGATGGCCTTCCAGGCCGGCGGCGCGCACGCACTGGACCGGGCCCTGGAGGCGCTGGCGTACGCGTACGCCGAGATGACCCGGCACCCGGGCACGGCAGGCTGGGAGAAGGCCGCCGGCAAGGGTGACCCGCTGCGGATGACCAAGACGTTCCACGTGGTGCCGCGTGGGGTGGCGCTGGTGATCGGCTGCAACACCTTCCCGACCTGGAACTCGTACCCCGGGCTGTTCGCCTCGCTGGTCACCGGCAACCCGGTGATCGTCAAGCCGCACCCGCGCGCGGTGCTACCGCTGGCCATCACCGTGAAGTACGCCCGGGAGGTGCTCGCCGAGGCCGGGTTCGACCCGAACCTGATCATGCTGGCGGCTGAGGCGCCCGGTGAGAAGGTCGCCAGCGACCTGGCCCTGCACCGCTCCGTGAAGATCGTCGACTTCACCGGCTCCACGGAGTACGGCGACTGGCTGGAGACGCACGCCCGGCAGGCCTCGGTCTACACCGAGAAGGCCGGTCTGAACACTGTCGTCATCGACTCCACCGACGACTTCGCCGGCATGTGCCGCAACCTCGGTTTCACGCTGACCCTCTACAGCGGCCAGATGTGCACCACCTCGCAGAACATCCTGATCCCGGCCGGTGGCATCGAGACCGACCAGGGGCACAAGAGCTTCGACGAGGTGGCCGGCGGGATCGCCGCAGCGGTCGGCAAGCTCACCGCCGATCCGGCGCGAGGCGTGGAGCTGACCGGCGCCATCGTCAACGACGGGGTGCTGGAACGGCTGGCCGAGGTGACCAAGGTCGGCGAGCCGGTGCTGGAGTCGCGGGTCGTGGCGCACCCGGCGTACGCCGACGCGGTGGTGCGTACCCCGACGATCGTGAAGCTGGCGGCGGACGACGCGGAGACGTACGGCCGGGAGTGGTTCGGGCCGATCTCGTTCGCCATCGCCACCGACTCCACCGCGCAGAGCCTGGAGCTGCTGCGCCGGACGGTCGGCGAGAAGGGCGCGCTCACCGCCGGGGTCTACTCCACCGACGAGGCGGTGCTGGACGCCACTGAGGCGGTCGCGGTCGAGGTCGGGGTGCACCTGTCCTGCAACCTCACCGGCGGCGTCTTCGTGAACCAGTCGGCGGCGTTCTCCGACTTCCACGGCAGCGGGGCCAACGCGGCGGCCAACTCGGCGTTGACCGATGGGGCTTATGTGGCCAACCGGTTCCGGATCGTTCAGTCTCGGCGTCACGTGTAGTGGTTGCGGTGGGGGTTTCCGGGGCAGCCCGACCCGCTCCGGGCGGTCAGGCTTGATCCCTGCGCGGGTCGGGCTGCCCCGGAAACCCCTTGTGGGCACTGTGGCGCGGGCGCTTCCGGTTTCCTTATTGGGGGCGTCAGAGTGGTTCTGCCTTGGGATGAGTTCTCTGTTAGGCGGGTCGGCGCATCTGTAGCTCGTTCAGGGCTGGGATTTTGGGGTGGGGGACTCGCACGCCGGTGTCCTTGAAGCCCAGCCGCTGGTACGCCCGGTAGGCGCGGTCGTTGCCGACCACGACCTCCAGCAGCAGCTCCGGTCGGCCGCAGGCCCGGGACCAGTCGGCCACCCCGTCGATCAGGTCACCGAGAAGGCCGCTGCCCCGCCAGGTCGGCGTGACGTACACGGCGTAGATCACGGTCAGCCCGGGCTCGTCCGGGGTGACCGTGCCACCGGCATGCCCGACCAGCCGGCCACCCGGATCCGCGACGAACTGCGCGTTGTTCGGGCCGGCGGAGGTGTACGCGACCCGTGCGGCGTACTCGTTGTGCGGTCGGGCCGCCGCGTCCGCCAGGGTCTCCAGGAAGGCCAACGGTGCGTCGGCGAGCATCTCCAGGCGCAGCGCCCGCATCCGGGCGGCGTCCTCCGGCCGGCCTCGGCGGATCTCCGCCCGACGAACGGAGGTCGAGCCCGTATCGGTGGTCATGCCGCATGCCTATCACAGGGCGTTAACGGCATTTTTCGGGTCGGGCCCGATCTTCACCGGCTCGCGGCGCAGCCTCGTCTCCTTCCCCGCTGGCACTCACGTCGATGAATCCGTCGGATCGCCGCGTCGGGTCGACCGGTGCGGCCGGAGCTGGTGTGGAAGCGATCAGGACCATGCCCGATTTGTGGTCGTGCGCGGCTGTCAGTCCTCGTGTAGCGTGCGATTTCGGTCACCTGCTTCAATGGCGTTCATCGATTGCCGGGCGGTGGTCCGAGGGCGCCCGGCCGCTCCGTGCGCCGGGGTCAGGCAGCACCGCGCAGAGTGAGGGAAGTGGCACCGTGGCACAGGGCAGCGTCAAGTGGTTCAACGCCGAAAAGGGCTACGGCTTCATCGCCGTCGACGGCGGTCAGGACGTGTTCGTTCACTTCTCCGCGATCGAGATGGACGGCTACAAGGCGTTGGACGACGGCCAGCGGGTCGAGTTCGAGATCGCCCAGGGCCAGAAGGGCCCCCAGGCGGAGCACGTACGCGTCATCGCCTGACCGTTCCGCACTGGTCGGCCACCGCCTTGGGGGCTGGCGGCACGGGCGCGCAGCCGGGAAGATCGTGAACCGTTCCAGCCGATGCTGAGGAGCGTTCATGACCGACCAGCCACCCTCGTCCACCCCGCCCTACGGGCCGGGTGAGCCAGGCCCGTCCGACCCCACGCAGGGCGCCTGGGGCCCGGCCGGTCAGCCGCCTGGCTCCGTGCCGGGTGTCCCGCCGGCTGGTTGGGATCCTGCGCAGGGCGCCTGGGGCCCGGCCGGTCAGCCGCAGCAGGGGTGGGTGTTCCCGCCCACCGGGGGCTACCCGCCTGGAGCGGGGCCCTACGGTGCGCAGCCGTGGCATCCGGGGCCGCCGGTCAACTGGTACCCGCCGGGTTACGGGTACGACCCGAACGACCCCCTGGTCACTCCACCCGGTGCCGGCCTGGCTGGCTGGTTCAGCCGGTGCTGGGGAGCGCTGGGCCGGGGCTGGCGGCAGCTGGTGCCCATCATGCTGCTGACCCAGGTGCTGCCCGCGGCGGTGCTCTCGGTGATCTCTCTCGGGGCGGACCCGTCGGCGAAGTGGGCCGCCGAGGCCCAGACGAGCACGACCGCCGCCCTGCCGGACAACTTCGCCGTGGAGCTGGTGAGCCTCCTGGTCCTGCTGATCGGCGGCAGCGTGCTGGTCGGGCTGTTGCAGGCCGTCGGGTGGGCCGCCGGCAGTTGGGTGATCACCCAGCAGGCGGCCGGTCAGCCGGGCAGCCTGGATTCCGCGCTGCGCTACGGCATCCGTCGGGCACTCGGGCTGTGGGGGTGGACCCTGCTGATCAGCCTGCTCGTCGGCCTCGGTGCCTGCTTCTGCGTCCTGCCGGGCATCTACCTGGCGTTCGCGCTGAGCATGGCCGGCCCGGTCTACCTCTTCGAACGCCACAACCCGATCGGCCGGTCGTTCCGGATGTTCCACGACCGGCTCGGCCTGCTGCTCGGTCGGGTGGCCCTGGTCGCCCTGGCGGTGATCGTCGGCACCGTGATCCCCGGCGCGCTGGAGGGCGTTGGCACCGCGGCGTTCGGTACGGATCCCTTCGCGTCCCCGGACAGCGCGGTCGGGGCGGTGGTGGTGATCGGGATCACCGCGGTGCTGGCCCTGCCGGCCCACCTCTCCCAGATGATCGGTCTGCTGGTCACGTACGCCGAGCAGCGCGCTCATGAGGCGCCGGTGAACACTCCCGGACTGGCCGCGGAACTCGGCTGAGCGGCCCCATCGTGCTTGCACTCGGCAGGGGAGAGTGCTAAACAAGTCATTGGCACTCGCATACCGTGAGTGCCAACGGTCGGGACGGTGGGGCCAGGTTGTGCCGGTGTGGAGACACCGGGGCAGCACATGGCCGGTCGTCGCGGGCTATCCGGCCCGGCCGAAGGACGTCGTCGTCGCCAGGTGGCGACGTCCCTAGGTGCGCACACCAGGCGGCCCATCCGGGGCACACATCTCGGGTGGCCCGTGAGTGTCCAGGAGGACAACGCCGTATGGCCAAGATGATCGCTTTCGACGAAGAGGCTCGCCGCGGCCTTGAGCGGGGCATGAACCAGCTCGCCGACGCCGTAAAGGTGACCCTCGGCCCGAAGGGCCGCAACGTCGTGCTCGAGAAGAAGTGGGGTGCCCCCACCATCACCAACGATGGTGTGAGCATCGCCAAGGAGATCGAGCTCGAGGACCCGTACGAGAAGATCGGCGCTGAGCTGGTCAAGGAGGTCGCCAAGAAGACCGACGACGTTGCCGGTGACGGCACGACGACGGCGACCGTCCTGGCCCAGGCCCTGGTTCGTGAGGGCCTGCGCAACGTGGCCGCTGGCGCCAACCCGATGGCCCTGAAGCGGGGCATCGAGGCTGCGGTCGCGAGCGTCTCGGAGGAGCTGTCCAAGCTCGCCAAGGACGTCGAGACCAAGGAGCAGATCGCCTCCACCGCCTCCATCTCCGCTGGCGACAGCACCGTCGGCGAGATCATCGCCGAGGCGATGGACAAGGTCGGCAAGGAAGGCGTCATCACCGTCGAGGAGAGCAACACCTTCGGGCTGGAGCTGGAGCTCACCGAGGGTATGCGCTTCGACAAGGGCTACATCTCGGCCTACTTCATGACCGACCCGGAGCGTATGGAGGCCGTCTTCGACGACCCGTACATCCTGATCGCCAACAGCAAGATCTCGTCGGTGAAGGACCTGCTCCCGATCCTGGAGAAGGTCATGCAGTCGGGCAAGCCGCTGCTGATCATCGCCGAGGACCTGGAGGGCGAGGCCCTCGCCACCCTGGTGGTCAACAAGGTCCGTGGCACCTTCAAGTCGGTCGCCGTCAAGGCGCCGGGCTTCGGTGACCGCCGCAAGGCCATGCTGACCGACATCGCCATCCTCGCCGGTGGCCAGGTCATCAGCGAGGAGGTCGGCCTCAAGCTCGACGCCGCCAGCCTCGACATGCTGGGCCGCGCCCGCAAGGTCGTGGTGACCAAGGACGAGACCACCATCGTCGACGGTGCCGGTGACGCCGAGCAGATCCAGGGCCGGGTCAACCAGATCCGGGCCGAGATCGACAAGAGCGACTCCGACTACGACCGCGAGAAGCTGCAGGAGCGGCTGGCCAAGCTGGCCGGCGGCGTTGCGGTCATCAAGGTCGGTGCGGCCACCGAGGTCGAGCTCAAGGAGCGCAAGCACCGCATCGAGGACGCCGTTCGCAACGCGAAGGCCGCCGTCGAGGAGGGCATCGTCCCGGGTGGTGGCGTCGCGCTGGTCCAGGCCGGCAAGACCGCCTTCGACAAGCTCGACCTGGTCGGCGACGAGGCGACCGGTGCGAACATCGTCAAGGTCGCGCTGGACGCCCCGCTGCGGCAGATCGCCGTCAACGCCGGCCTTGAGGGCGGCGTCGTGGTGGAGAAGGTCCGTAACCTCGAAGCGGGTCACGGCCTCAACGCCGCCAACGGCGAGTACGTCGACCTGCTGGCCGCGGGCATCATCGACCCGGCCAAGGTGACGCGCTCGGCGCTGCAGAACGCCGCTTCCATCGCGGCGCTGTTCCTCACCACCGAGGCCGTTGTCGCGGACAAGCCGGAGAAGACCCCGGCTGCCCCGGCTGGCCCGGGTGGCGGGGACATGGACTTCTGAGTCCAGTTCCGACACGGAACGGGGCGGGCCGCTGATGCGGTCCGCCCCGTTCGTCGTCAGGTCGGCAGTGGGCGCTGGTTGCGCCGCTTCTGTGCCCGGTCGTACGGCGGAAGCAGTTTGATCGGCTCGTCCACCATCTCCCGTGACTCCTCGACGACCGCCGACCCGTCGTCGGTGGTCATCTCGGCCAGTTGCTCGGCGTCGCCGTAGTCGAGGCGGTCGAACGGCAGTTGGCCCGGGAGTTCGCCGACCGGTTTCCAGGTGATCGGCGGGCCGTCCTCGGTCTGGTCGTCATCCGTGGTCATGGCTGCCTCCTCTACCGAAACGGTAGGGGGCGTCGATGACCGACGCGGGCGAATGGATCAATGTCCCCTTTGCCCCGGTTATGCCACCGGCAGGGTCCTCCGGTACAGGAAGAAGACCCGCTCGATCCGGGCACCCGCGCTGCCCGAGTAGAACGGCACGGGCCCCACCCAGCCGATCTCCGCCCTGGTCAGCCCCGCCGCCTGCTGGTCGCGCAGGCAGCGCCGCAACAGCACACCGCCGATGCCCGACCCCTCGGCCGCCGGCGCGGTGCCCATCGGCCCGAACCAGCTCGGCCGGGACGACCCGTACGCGGCGAAGCCGAGCACCTCGCCGCCCCGCTCCGCCAGGTGGCAGCCGGCGCCGTCACGACCCACCGACCCGGCCAACTCGCCGTCCCACGTGCCGCCGAAGGTGGACCGGGCGAACGCGGTCAACGCCGGCAGGTCCGCCGGCTCCGCCCGGCGCACCGTGACGCCCTGATCGGCCAGCCGCCGCTCCGCCGCCTCGGTGGACCGCAGTGCCGCCGACCCGTCGTACGACAGGTCGGCGGTCATGTTCCAGGCGGTCCGGTCCTGCTGGTAGCCGAGCGCGAGGGCGGCGCAGACCGCCGGCGTGTAGCGGACGTCGATGCCCGGCCACGCGTAGTACGGCGGGTTCCCGGCCAGCAGCACCTCGGTCGCTCCGCGCTCGGCCAGCACCTGCTCGGCCCGCCGCAGCAGCGCCCGGCCGACGCCCCGGCGGCGCTGATCCGCACGGACCGCGACCAGGTCGACGTGCCCGATGCCCGGCTCGGCCGACGACACCGAGCAGAACAGCACCCCGACCAGGTCCGCACCCCGGTACGCGCCCAGCCCGACCACCGGCCGGTCGGCGGCGGCCCGGGGCCAGAGCACGTCCACGATGGCGGCGGCCTCGGTGGCGTCCTCGGGCAGGTCGAGAGCCTGCTCGCAGAGCCGCACCACGGTGTCGGCCAGGTCGGGGGTCAGCTCGGTGACGGTGATCTCGGCGTCCATGGTCGCCGACCCTAGAACACCGTGTGGCGGCCCGCGCTCCCGCCCGTCGGATCCGGAAGGAAACCTGCCTATTGCTTGGCGGCGCGCACGGCGGCGTACGCGTCCACCTCACCGGCACCCGTGACGTTCGACGGAGCACCACAGGTGTCGGACGGGTTGTCGGAGCGGTAGGTGGGCGTCGCCGCCGTGGCGGTGTCCCGCAGGATCTGCCGGGTCCGGGCCACGTCGCCGACCAGCGCCGGGTTCGCCGACCACATCAGCGCGACCACCCCGGCCACCTGCGGGGTCGCCATCGACGTGCCGTCCAGCGCGGCGTACGTGCCGCCAGGCATGGCCGACACCACACCCACACCCGGTGCCAGCACGTCCGGCTTGCTCGCACCCGGCACCGGCCCGCGCGAGGAGAACTCGGCGACCCGGCGCTGCGCGTCCACCGCACCCACGGTCAGCACGTCCGCGTACGGCGCCGGTGGGTCGTCGATCGACGCGCACCACGGCCCGGTGTTGCCGGCGGCGGCGACCACGAAGATCCCGGCGGCGTCCAGCGCGGCGGTGGCCGGCCGCAGCACGTGCTGATCGCAACCCTCGATGGGCGGGCAACCCCAGGAGTTGGTCAGCACCTGTGGGGCGCGCTCCGGACGGCCGTCGGTCAACGGGTCGCCGCCGGTCGGGAAGGGCGCCAGCATGAACTGGAGGCAGTCCAGGTAGTACGCAGGGCTGCCGAGGTTGCGGTCCAGGTTGACGCAGCCCACCCACTGCGCGTCAGGCGCCACCCCGATGCCGTCGCGCCCCACCGCACTGCCCACCGTGTGGGTGCCGTGCCCACCCTGGTCGGTCGGGCTGCGGGTGTCGTCCCACGGGTCGTACCAGGAATCGTCTCCGCCCCGGAACCCGGCGCGCAGCGCCGGATGGGCGCCGTCCACCCCCGAATCCGAGCTGCCCACCACGATGCCCGTGCCCGTCACCCCGAGCTGGGACCACACCCGGTCCGCGCCGATCTGGCGGATGTTCCACTCCGGGCCGGTGGGCCTGGGCGCGGTGCCGCGGCTCTGTCCCGCCGGGGCCGGCAGTGGCCGCAGACGTTGGCTGACCAGCACCCGGGCCACCTCGGGCCGGCGGGCGAGCCACGCCCGCACCGCCGGACCGCCGTCGACCTCCACCGCGTTGACCAGGTAGTACGACACCGGGTCGAGTCGCAGTCGACGCAACCCCCGGAGCAGGTCGGCCTGGCTCTGCTCGGCGGTCGTCACCAGCCGTCGGTAGACCTCCGTCGCACGGGCGTCCCTCCCGGCCCGACCCGCAGCGCCGGCCGGCAGTCCACCCAGGTCGGCCTGCGCCCGCAGCACCACGAACAGCCGCTCGCCGTGCAGGCCCGGTTGGCCTGGACCCAGGTCGACCACACCGAACGCCACCAGCAGCACCACGGCTGCCACCGCTGCCGACCGGCGACTCGGGGTGCGTGCCGTCGGCCGGGCGAGCAGCACCGCGTACCCGATGGCGACCAGGACCGCGACGGCGAGCCCGGCGCCGGCGGCGACCGCAACCCAGAACGGGATGTCCCGGGTGCCGACCAGCAGCAGGGTGATCTCTTCCGGGTCGGTGAAGGCCAGCGGGCCGAGTGCGGCCAGGCCCACGAGCCAGCCGGTCGCCGTCCGGCCGGCGCGTGCGGCGATGGTCGGGTCGGTGCTGGGTCGCCAGGCTGCGGCCCACAGCGCGGCCAGTGCGAAACCCACCGGGGGAAGGGTCAGCAGCGCGGGCAACTGTGCGCCGGACTGGCCGGTGCCGGCCGCGAGCAGCAGCAGCGCCACCCCGGCGACCAGACCTCCCAGCAGGACGAGCCGGGCCGGCCGCGGCGGTCGGCCAACAGCGAACCGGGACCAGAAGGTGGCGTCCAACAGTGTCGCGGCCAGCACCCCCAGCGCGGCTGCCGCCAACAGCGCGAGCGCGGTTTCCAGGAGCCCGCCGAGCGCGCCCAGCCAGGCCCACGGCAGCAGCAGCGCCAACCCGGCGGCGACCGCGAGCAGAGGCACCGGTCCGGTCCGATGCGATCCACGCTGACGTCCGACCGGGTTCGGACTCCCGGCGGCGTCGGCGCTCGACCCCGGGCCTGCGACGGTCTCGGCTCGGGCGGCGGCATCGTCGTTCAGCGCCGCACCACCGGTGGCGTCGCGTTGCTCTGTGCCCTCGCCGGCCCACTGTGCGGCGGCGGGCGCGGTGTCGACATCCGGGCCGGATGATCGTCGCGCCGACCAGCGCGCGGCGAGCGCGCTGAGCAGCGCGACGCCGGCCAGCCCGGCGAGGTACGCCTCGTGGTGCACCGGCGGCACGACCCGCAGCAGCGTGAGCACGCCGAGGGCGAGTGCCCCGATCAGCCAGGCTTTCCCGGTGGCCCGGACGGCAGCCGACCGGGGCAGCACGGCCAGCAGCAGGGCGGGTGTGCCCACCAGCACGACTGTGGTCAGGCCGAGCACCGGCCAGAGCCAGCCGACGCGGTCCAGCCCGAAGCCCAGCAGCACCTGATCGGTGACCCAGCCGCCGGTCTGGGTGGCCGCGGTGACCGCGACCGTCCAGCAGCCGACCAGCACGGCTGCGACCACCGACCACGGGGAGCTGCGGTCGCTGAATCCGGGTTGCGCGGGGTGACCTTGCATCCGAGAACCTTACGACCACGGCGAGCGGTTTCCATCCGACCGTCGTGTTGCGGGTCGACCGGAGAACCGTGCCGGTGCTGGACAGTTTCCGTCAGCCGGGCGGGCGGCGAATGCCGGCACGGTGGCATGGCGGTTACCGTGGACCTGTGCGTGACCCCAACATCTCCCGATCCGTCGCCGGCCAGCTCTCGCCGGTCCGCCGTGTGTCCGACCTGCGTCGACTGCGCGCCGAGCGCTTCGACGTCCTGGTCATCGGGGGCGGGGTGACCGGTGCCGGTGCCGCTCTGGACGCGGCGTCCCGGGGCCTCAAGGTGGCCCTCGTCGAGGCGCGTGACCTCGCGGCGGGCACCTCCAGTCGGTCGAGCAAACTCATCCACGGTGGCCTGCGCTACCTGGAGCAGTTGGAGTTCCACCTGGTGCACGAGGCGCTCACCGAGCGCGGCCTGCTCGCCACCCGGCTCGCGCCGCACCTGGTGCGTCCGGTGCCGATCCTGGTGCCCCTGCCCGCCGGGCGAGGGCTGCGGGACCTGCCGGCCCGCATCTTCCGCCGCTCCTACTACGGCGCGGGTGTGGCCGCCTACGACGCCTTCGCCGGGATCTTCGGCGGTGGCCGGGGCATGCCACTGCACCGGCACCTGACCCGCGAGGGGGCCCGGCGGGTCTTCCCGAGTCTGCGGCCCGACACGCTGGCCGGGGCGATCCGCTACTACGACGGGCAGGTCGACGACGCCCGCCTGGTGGTGACCCTCGCCCGCACCGCCGCCAGCCTCGGTGCCACGGTCGTGAGCAGCGCCCGCGCCGTCGGGCTGATCCGGCAGGCGCGTGAGGTGACCGGTGTCCGCGTCCGTGACCTGGAGGCGCCGGCCGGTTCGCCGGACGCGGAGTTCGAGGTGCACGCCCGTACCGTCATCGCCGCCACCGGTGTCTGGAGCGACGACATGTCGCGGATGCTCAACGACGTGGGCCTGCGGCCCGGCGTCCGGGTGCGCGCCTCGAAGGGGGTGCACCTGGTGGTGCCCCGCTCGGCGATCACCGGCGAGGCGGGGCTCATCCTGCGCACGGCGAGTTCGGTGCTCTTCGTCATCCCGTGGGGCGGGCACTGGATCATCGGCACGACGGACACCGACTGGCGGCTGGACCGGTCCCACCCGGCCGCCTCGGCCCGCGACATCGACTACCTCTTGCAGCAGGTCAACACCGTGCTGGACCGGCCGTTGACCACCGCCGACATCGAGGGGGTGTACGCGGGGCTGCGGCCGTTGCTGGCCGGCGAGGCCGACTCGACGTCGAAGCTCTCCCGCGAGCACGCGGTCTTCGAGCCCATGCTCGGACTGCTGCTGGTCGCCGGTGGCAAGTACACGACGTACCGGGTGATGGCCTCCGATGTGGTCGACCGGGCGGCCCGCCGGCTCGGCGGCGCGCGCTCGTCGCGTACCGCCGATCTGCCTCTGCTGGGTGCCGACGGTTACCCGGCGATGTGGAGGGACCGGGCCGACCTGGCCCGCCGGCACGGCGTGCCGGTGGGTGTGGTGGAGCACCTGCTGGAGCGGTACGGCACCCTCACCCTGGACCTGCTGGCCCTGGTCGACGCCGACCCGTTGCTCGCGTCTCCGCTGGCGGGTGCTCCGGAGTATCTGGCGGCGGAGGTCGCGTACGCGGCGCGGGCCGAGGGTGCGCTGCACCTGGAGGACGTGCTGACCCGGCGGACCCGGATTTCGTTCGAGACCAGCCACCGGGGGCTGGAGTCCGCGGAGCACACCGCCGAGCTGATGGGCGCGGTGCTCGGCTGGGACGAGGCGACCCGGGCCCGCGAGGTGGAGCACTACCGCGCCCGGGTGGAGGCGGAGCGGCAGTCCCAGTTGATGCCGGACGACGCCGCGGCGGACGCCGCTCGGCTCGGCGCTCCGGACGTGCGGGGTTACGCCGCCGACCGTGGCGGCGACGATCAGGCGGAGCTGCGTCCGTCCGCTCGATGACGAATTGCGACGTTACCAATGGGTAACCATCGATACCGACCCGGATGGTGGTTTCGGTCGCTACCTACGGTGGGGTAGGTTTCCGCGCGTGCTACCCCGCGCGCACCCTCGTCTGCTCCTACCCCTCCTCGCCGTCGCGCTCGTCGGTGCCCTGACCGGGTGCTCGCTGTTCGACCGGGACAAGCCGGGTACGACTCTGGCGCAGCCATCCGCCCCGGTTGCGGGGGGCGGATCGCAGCTGGAGATCCCGACCACCGTCGCCGCCGGTCAGGTCAGCCTGCTCCAGCGGCTCGGCGAAGACGGGCCGATGCGCACCCTGAGCGTCGAGCGCAACGGCGCGTGGCAGTGCCTCGACTGCGCCGGCGACGGGGTCACCTCCCGGGGCACCCTCGCGCCGGAGCTGACCGAACGGCTCCAGGTGCTGCTCTCCAACCCGAAGTTGGCCGCCGAGACCGATCAGGCCCGGAGGTACCGGACCACCTGCATCGACGCGTTGACGTCCAGCCTGATCACCTCGACCGGGCTGATCACCTCGCAGGACTGCCCTGGTGAGGAGCGCACGCCGGTCGCCGGGGAGATCCTGCTGCTGCTCACCCAGGCGACCCCGGCCGAGGTCAAGGGCTGACCTTCAGCCAGGTCAGAGCACCTTGCCCGGGTTGAGCAGACCAGCCGGGTCGAGCGCCGACTTGATCGCCTGGTGCACCCGGACGCCGACCGGCCCGATCTCCCGGGCCAGCCAGTCCCGCTTGAGCAGCCCCACCCCGTGCTCGCCGGTGCACGTGCCGCCGAGGTCCAGGCCGAGCCGCATGATCTCGTCGAACGCCCGCCGGCCCCGCTCCACACTCGCCGGATCGGCCCGGTCGACCACGATGTTCGGGTGCATGTTGCCGTCCCCGGCGTGCCCCACCACACCGATCGGCACCTCGCACTCCGCTGCGATCCGGGCCACCCCGTCCAGCAGCGCGGCAAGCGAACCGCGCGGCACCGCCACGTCGTCGATCACCAGACCGCCGTTGCCACCCGGGTAGGCGTCGGCGGCGAACTTCTCCATGGCGGGGTGGGCCAGCCGGCGGGCCTGGAGCAGCGCCGCCGCCTCCACCGCGTCGGTGGCCGCGTAGACCTCGTCGGCGCCGGCCGCCTCGCACACAGCGGCCAGGGCGGCAAGGTCGTCGGCGGCTCGGCTGCCGGTGTCCACGGAGGCCAGCAGCAGGGCCTGCGCGTCGGTCCGCAGCCCCATCGGCTGGTACGCCTCGATCGCCCGCAGGTGCGTCTGGTCGAGCAGTTCCAACAGGCTGGGCGTGAGCCCGCGGGCCGCCATCTCGGCCACCGCGGCGCCGGCCGCCGCCGTGGACGGAAAGACCGCCACCAGGGTCAGCGACTCGGCCGGCGCGGGCCGCAACGCCACGGTCACCTCGGTGATCACCCCGAGGGTGCCCTCCGAGCCGACGAAGAGCCGGGTCAGGTCGTACCCGGCGACCCCCTTGGCCGTACGCCGGCCGGTGCGCAGCACCTCACCGGAGGCGAGCACCACCTCCAGGCCGAGGACGTACTCGGTGGTCACGCCGTACTTCACACAACACATGCCACCGGCGTTGGTGGCCACGTTGCCGCCGATCGTCGACGACTCCCAGGAGCCGGGATCCGGCGGATACCAGAGGCCCTGCTTCGCGACCGCCCCGGCCAGCGCCGCGTTGACCACCCCGGGTTGGACCACAGCGATCCGGCTCACCGGGTCGATCTCCCGGATCTCGTCCATCGCCACGGTGCTCAGCACCACCGCGCCGTCCACCGCGTTCGCCGCGCCGGCCAACCCGGTCCGCGCACCCTGCGGCACCACGGGTACGCCGTGCCGCGCCGCTGCCCGGACCACGGCGACCACCTGTTCGGTGCTGCGCGGACGGGTCACCACGAGCGGGGTGCCGGCGGCGCACAGGTCGGCCTCGTCCCGCTGGTGCATCCGCAGCAGGTCCGGGTCGGTGAGCACGGCGTCGCCACCGAGCGCGTCGCGCAGGTCGTCGAGGAGATTGGTGGGGGCCATGCAGCCGAGGCTAGGTCGCCGGCCGGCGATCATCAACATGATCAACTGAGCGGGATAGCTTGGGCACCATGCTCTACCTGGACCGGCCTGCCTGGCCGTGGCGCGGTCGGCTCTGGTCGCACCTGATCAGCGACGTCTCGTACGCCGAGCTGCACGCCTTCGCCGAGACACTCGGCGCGCCCCGACGCGGCTTCGACCGGGACCACTACGACATTCCGGCCGACCGGTTCGCGGCGGCGGTGTGGCTCGGTGCCCAGGTGGTGCCGAGCCGGGAGCTGGTCCGGTTGCTCCGCTCCGCGGGACTGCGTCGCCCGAAACACCTGGTCAGCCCGCGCCCGTCGACCCCTCGCTGAGCGCGGCCAGCTCGCGGCGCACGTTGCCCTGGGCAGGCTCCTCCCATCGGGCGGCCAGCGGCGGCAGCCGGAACAGCGCGGGCAGCGCCAGCAGGCCGGTCAACACCGCGGTCCGCCCGGCCCGGAAGGCTGGCTCCGGCACGTGCGCGTACTCCCGCCGGATGGCTGCCGCGTACCTGTCGTAGTCGGCCGGCGGGGCGGCCAGCACGACGAGGTCCGCGTCGCACAGCAGGGCGCCGTCCGGGTCGCCCGGTGCCACGGTGTGCCCGGCGGTGAGCAGTACCAGACGGTGCACCTCCGCCGCCGTGGGCGCCGGCACTCCGAGCCCGGCGAGCACGCTCTCGGCCAGCGCGGCACTGTCGCGTTCGTTGGCGTCGCCGACGGCCCGCGGGTCGTAGACGGCATCGTGGAACCAGGCCGCCAATCGGACCACGTCAGGCCGGCCGGCCAGGTCGGCGTGCTCGTCCACCACGTCGAGCACCGCCGTCAGGTGGGCCACCGTGTGATAGCGCCGGTGCGGCTCCCGCCACCGGGCGAGCAACTGCTCCCCGGCACCGGTCGACGTCGGGCCCGAACCCGCACCGGCGCCCCGGGCCGCGATTCGCCAGCGATCCAGCAGATCAACCACCGCCCGAGTCTGCCGCATCCGCCCACGACGCGCGAGAAGGGAGGATTCAGCGGGCCCACCACGGGTAGTCGCGCCCATGGCCGTGGCCCGGGACAAGCGACCTCCGATGGTGCGACGTACCGCGCTGCGCAAGGGGCTGGTGGACATCGACGGTGCCCGGATCGCCGAGGCCACCGAGGAGCTGCGCCATCGCGGCCGGGCCACCCTGCACGACCGGCTGCACCGGGTGCGGATGGCCGGCGGGCTCGCCGTGCAGGCCGGGCTGGCTGCCGGGCTGGCGTACTTCGTCTCGCACCGGCTGCTCGGCAACCCGCAACCGGTGTTCGCGCCGATCTCCGCGGTCGGCACCCTGGCCGCGTCGGTCGGCCAGCGGTTCCGCCGGACCGTGGAGTTGATCGTCGGGGTGGGCGTCGGGGTGGGCGTCGGCGACCTGTTGATCTATTTTCTCGGCACCGGGGCGTGGCAGCTCGGCCTGGTGGTCACGGTGGCGATCCTGCTTACCATCTTCGCCGGGGCGAGCGTCGCCATCGTCATTCAGGCGGCGGCCACGGCGGTGCTGATCGTCACGCTGAGCCCGTCGACCCAGAACCTGGAGATCCCCCGCTTCGTCGACGCGTTCCTCGGCGGTGGGATCGCGCTGCTGGTCACGGCTGTGCTGCTGCCACTGAACCCGCTCCGGGTGATCAACCGGGCCGCCCGGCCGGCGCTGGACCTGCTCGCCGCCCAACTTGACGCCACCGCCGACGGGCTGCGCAGCCGGGACCGCGCCGGCATCCAGCGGGCACTGGACCGGCTGCGCAACAACAAGGAGGAGCTGGCCACGCTGGGGGAGGCGATCGAAGGCGCGAAGGAGACAGCCACCCTCTCCCCGGCCCGGTGGCACCGCCGCGACGAGTTGACCCACTACGCGGAGGCGGCCGACCCGATCGACCGGGCGATGCGCAACAGCGGCACGCTGATCCGCAGGTCCGTGACCCTGGTCGAGGACGAGGAACCGGTGCCCGATCCGATGCCGGACGCGATCAACCACCTCGCCGAGTCGGTCCGGCTGCTCAAACACGAGTTCGCCGCCGGCGAGGAACCGGAGAAGGCCCGCGAGCGGTCGCTGCGGGCCGTCAGCGAGGCCGGCCGGGCGTACGGCGACGGGGTCGGCTTCTCCGGCAGTGTGGTGGTCGCCCAGATCCGGACCACCGCGAGCGACCTGCTGGTGGCCTCCGGAATCGAACAGGAGGAGGCGAACCGGTGGATCCGCACCGCCTTCGGTGAGCAGGAGCGCCCCGTCGGAGAGCCCGCCGAGCCGGGCGAGGCGCCGAAACCACCCACCGCCCCGCCGGTCGGCTGAGCGAGTCGCGCGGAGGCCTCAGCCCAGCTCGGCGAGCGCGGCGAGCAGCCGGTCCACCTGGGCCGCCGTGCTGCCCAGGCCGATACTGGCACGCAGCGCGGTGGGCGGCAGGTCCCGCCGACCGGTACGCCCCGTCGCCTCGGTGAGTAGCCGCCGGGCCAGCGGGTGAGCGCAGAACAAGCCGTCGCGTACGCCGATGTGGTGCTCGGCCGCCAGTCGCGCGGCCACGTCGCTGGATTCCCAGCCGGCGACCAAGAACGAAACGATCCCGACCCGGGGCGCGTCCGGGCCGAAGGTGCGCAGCTCCACGACGTGCGGCAGGGCGGCGATGCCGGAGCGCAGTCGAGCCAGCAGCGCCTGCTCGTGGGCGGCCAGTGCGGCCCGGTCGGCGTCGTCGAGCGCCGCACACACGGCTGCCAGCGCCACCGCGCCGAGCAGGTTCGGGGTGCCGCCCTCGTGCCGGGCCGGGCCGGTCGCCCAGGTCACGTCGTGGGTCGCCGGCCCGACGTGGCTGGTGGCACCACCACCGGCCAGGTACGGCGGGGCGTCGTCCAGCCAGTCCGCCCGGCCGATGAGCGCACCCGCACCGAACGGCGCGTACAGCTTGTGGCCGGACACGGCCAGATAGTCGACGTCGAGGGCGAGCAGGTCGACCGGGACGTGCGGGGCGAGCTGCGCGGCGTCCAGCACGATCCGGGCGCCGTGCCGGTGTGCCACCCGGGCCAGCTCGGCGACCGGCCACAGCTCACCTGTCACGTTGCTGGCACCGGTCACCGCGACCAGTACCGGCAGCGCCGGGTTGCTGCCCCGGCGCAGCTCGGTGAGGGCGGCGGCGAGGTCGCGTACCGCCGCGTCGGGGTCGGTGGGCACCGGCAACCGCACCGAGCCGCGCGGCCAGGGCAGCAGGTTGGCGTGGTGCTCGGAGGCGTTGGTGACCACTGTCGTGCCGGCCGGCAGGGCCCGCGCCAGCAGGTTGAGCGCGTCGGTCGTATTGCGGGTGAAGATCACGTGGTCGTCGGCGCGGCTGCCGAAGAAGTCACCGACCGTCTGGCGGGCCTGCTCGTAGGCGAGGGTGCAGCGCCGGGACAGCGCTCCCGCCCCACGATGCACGCTTGCGTACCAGGGCAGCAGCTCGGTCACCGCGTCGGCGGCGGCCCGCGCGCACGGTGCGCTGGCCGCGTAGTCCAGGTTGATCTCGCCCGGCACGCCGAGGACGTCCAGCGGTCGCGACGAGGCCGGCCGGGGCGCGGCGTCGACGCGGATGGGCAGCGGGGAGACAAGGGTGACGGACACGCCGGAACCTCCGGGGTCAGGGACCCCGGGTGCGGCATCGGGACGGGGTCCGCGCTTGCCCAGCACACCGATCGGGCTGGGCCCGGTCATCACCCGGGGCACCCCACCGCGAACTCGACGAGGGTTGCCGGCCAGCAAGCCGGGGCTTGACGCTGGCGCTCGTGACCTGCCGGCAGCATAGCGGCTGCCGATGCGACCGGACCAGCCGGCGGCAGATCGCTACGCTGACCGCATGGCCGACACCCCGCCCGGTTCACCCCTGCCGTCGTCGCCCGCGCCAGCGGCCCCGTCCGTCGGCGAGGCACCCCGGATGCCGCTGCGCCGACTGGGCTGGCGACGGTTCCTGGCGCTGGCCGGGGTGGTGCTGCTCATCGCCGCCTGCGCGGTGTTCATGGTCTTCACGCTCGGCCAGTCGCTCGGCGTGCAGGCCCTGCTGATCGGGGTGGCCGCCGCCATCCTGCCGGTGCCGGTGCTGGTCGCCTGCTTCCTCTGGCTGGACCGGTACGAACCGGAGCCGTTGAAATATCTGATCTTCTGCTTCGCCTGGGGAGCGTTCGTCTCCACCGCCGCCTCGCTCACCGTGAACGACTTCGCGGCCAACCGCTTCGAGGACTGGGGTCTGCCGTCCGCGCTCACCGGGGTGCTGGTGGCGCCCTTCATCGAGGAGTTGACCAAGGCGCTCGGCCCGATCCTGCTGCTGGTGTTCCGCCGCCGCGAGTGGTCCGGGATCACCGACGGCCTGGTCTACTGCGGGCTGTCCGCGGTCGGCTTCGCCATGGTGGAGAACATCCTCTACCTGGGCGGGTTGGGCTACGCGTCCGGTGTCGACCGGTACGGCCCTGCCACCGGCATCCAGCAGGTCATCGCGATCTTCATCCTGCGGATCCTGCTGTTCGGGTTCGCTCACCCGCTTTTCACCTCGATGACCGGTGTGGGGCTGGGCATCGCGGCGCGGACGGCCGACCGGCGGGTCCGGGTGCTCGCCCCGATCGGCGGCCTGCTGCTGGCGATGATGTTGCACGGCACGTGGAACCTGCTGCCCACGCTCACCCAGGCCACCGGCCAGGCGTTGATCATGCTGTACGGCTTCCTGGGCCTGATGGTGCCGGTGTTCTTCGGGATGGTGGGGCTGGCGGTGTGGCTGCGCGCCTGGGAGGGGCGGCTCACCGAGCGGACCCTGCCGGACTACGTACGCGCCGGCTGGCTGAGCCCGCCCGAGGTGGCCGCGCTGAGCAGCCTCGGCCGGCGGCACGCGGCCCGCAGGTGGGCCCGGCGGGTCGCCGGCGACGCCGGGGTGCGCGCCATGCGCGGCTACCAGTCCGCCGCCACCCGGCTGGCCCTGCTGCGTGACGGCACGCTGCGTGGCCTGGACCGCAAGCCCGCCGACCAGGACCGGAGCGCGCGAGAGGAGCGGGAGCTGCTGGACGCGATCACCGCGTACCGGTCGTTCTTCGTCGGCCGGGACCCGCAGGCCCCGACCGGGGTCTGGGACGGCAGCCGCTACCACCTGCGCTTCCCGGACGGTACGCAGCGCCCGGTGGACGCGCCGGACGAGCCGGTGGTGCCGATTCCGGTGGTGCTGGCCCCTGCCGCGCCTCCGGTGGGCTACGCCCCGTCCGGCTGGCCTGCCCTGCGACCGCCCGCGCCCTGGCCGCCGAATCACCCCTGACGGCCGGTCGGCGGCCCAGCTCAGGTCATCAGGGTGGTGAGGAAGTCACCGAAACCCTGGAACATCGCGATCAGCGCTGCCCCGATCGCCTTGAACATCTGTGCGGCGCCGTCCGGCCGGAAGGCCACGAAGTAGATCAGGAACGCGACGCTGCCCCAGGTCAACAACTTCTTAACGAATACCGGCATCGTCCCTCCCCAGGGCCACGGTCGCCGGATGGCTTCCCGTCGTGCGGCCGGGCAAACGGCGCGCGGCGGGGCGTGGTGGCCCGGGGGAGGTGCGTCAGAGGTAGAGGCCGGTGGGGTCGTTCTCGATCCGCTCGGCGGCCACGGCGTGCACGTCCCGCTCGCGCAGCAGCACGTACCCGCGGCCGTGCAGCTCGACCTCGGAGCGGTCGTCCGGGTCGAAGAGCACCCGGTCGCCGGAGACGATGGCGCGGACGTTCGGGCCCACCCCCACGGCGGTGGCCCAGGCGAGGCGCTTGCCGACCTGGGCGGTCGCCGGGATGACGATGCCGGCGGTGGAGCGACGTTCGCCCTCGCTGCCCTCCATCCGCACCAGCACCCGGTCGTGCAGCAGGCGGATCGGCAGGCCAGCGTCGAGATCGTTGTCGACGGTCACGCCGCAGACGCTACCGTGTGGCCGACGGCCGGCCGCCGGTGGTTACGCCGGTGGTGGCGGGGGCAATGTGTGGCGGAACTGCCCTACGGTGTCGGCAACGGACGTATGCTGTCCGACCTGTCGCCGTGGGCGGACCGATTTCTTCTGCCAGGAGGTGCGCTTGAGCCGCTTCGAGCGGGTACGCGGGCGGCTGCGCCGCGCCTACCAGTCACGACAGGAGTCGGCGCGCTCCGACGAGGGCAGCACGACCGAGGAGTTGAGCGGCGTGTCGGACGCCGCCCGGGTGGCGTCGCCGGCCGTTCCGGGGCCGACCGCACCGCCGAGCGCCTCGGTCTTCGGCGCGGAACCTCCGGTGGACCTGCACAGCTCGACCTCCAGCCGGGATGACGCTGACGTTCCGCACGGGCTGCGGATCGCCGCCGCGTGGTGCTGGCGCCTGATCGTGATCGGTGTGGTGGCCTGGGCCCTGCTCCGGATCGTCGGCACGATCAAGATCGTGATCATCCCGTTGGCCATCGCTCTGCTGCTCTCCGCGCTCCTCGCGCCGGCGGTGGGCTGGCTGCTGCGGGCCCGACTGCCCCGGTCGCTGGCGACGGCGGTGGTGCTGGTCGGCGGCCTGGCCGCGGTGATCGGCACGCTGACGTTGGTGGTCAACGAGTTCATCCGCGGCGTGCCGGAGCTCAGCGAGAAGTCCTCGGAGGGCGTGCGGCAGATCCAGGACTGGCTGAAGACGGGCCCGCTGCACCTCTCCGACGGCCAGCTCGACCGCTACATCGACGAGGCGCAGGCCTGGATCAACGACAACACCTCGAAGTTCACCAGCGGCGCGCTGAGCACGGCCGCGACGCTGGCGGAGGTGCTGACCGGCACGCTGCTGGTGCTCTTCGCGACGTTCTTCTTCCTGCGCGACGGCAACCGGATCTGGCGTTTCCTGGTCCGGCTACTGCCCGTCGCCGCTCGGTGGAAGGTCGACGACGCGGGCCGCGCCTCCTGGCACACGCTCGGCGCCTACGTGCGCGCGACAGTGCTGGTCGCCTTCATCGACGCGGTCGGCATCGGCATCTTCCTGGTCATCTTCGACGTTCCATTCGCCTTCCCACTGGCCGCGCTGGTCTTCCTCGGCGCGTTCATCCCGATCGTCGGTGCGGCGCTCTCCGGTGGCGTGGCGGTGTTGGTGGCGCTGGTCGACAGCGGCCCGGTCACCGCGTTGATCATCCTGGGTGCGGTGATCGGTGTGCAGCAGATCGAGGGGCACGTACTCCAGCCGCTGATCATGGGCCGGGCGGTCGCTCTCCACCCGCTCGCCGTGATCATCGGTATCGCCGCCGGTGTCGTACTCGCCGGCATCACTGGCGCCCTGGTCTCCGTGCCGCTCATCGCGGTGCTGAACACCGCGGTCCGCCGGCTCGCCGCCCGAAGGGTCCCGGACACCCCACCCGACGCCGTGGTCGTCGCCTCCCAGGCACCCTGACCTCCCAGGCCGCCGGCGACAAGATCGCGCACGATCGTGGAAACAGTGGTCTCCCCGCTCGGGGAGGCCACTGTTTCGTGTTGTAGCGCGATCTTGTCGACGCGGGCTCAGGACTTGGCGAGGCGTTCCAGGGCGCCGCGGGCCACCTCGGGGCGGGTCGTGTACCAGAAAGGCGGCAGCGAGCGGCGCAGGAACGGCCCGTAGCCCCGGGCCGTCTCCAGTCGGGAGTCGAGCACCGCGACCACGCCCCGGTCGCCGGTCGCCCGGATCAGCCGGCCCACACCCTGAGCCAGCCGGACCGCCGCGATGGGCACGCTGACGGCGGAAAAGCCGGACCCGCCGCCGGCGTCCACAGCCGCCGCGCGGGCGGCGGCCAGCGGCTCGTCCGGACGGGGGAAGGGCAGCCGGTCGATGACGACGAGCTGACAGGCGTCACCCGGCACGTCCACCCCCTGCCAGAGCGACATCACCCCGAACAGGCAGCTCGCCCGCTCCTCCCGGAACCGGCGGACCAGCAGGGGCAGGGCCTCCTCGCCCTGGAGCAGCACCGGCAGGTCGGTCCGCGCGCGCAGCAGCTCCGCCGCCTGCTGCGCGGCCCGCCGGGAGGAGAAGAGCCCGAGAGTACGACCACCGAGTGCTTCGACCAGCCCGAGCAGCTCCTCCCCGGCAGCCTCGGGCAGCCCGGAGACGCTGGGGCGGGGCAGGTGCGCGGCGACGTACAGGATGCCCTGCCGGGCGTAGTCGAACGGCGACCCGACGTCGAGTGACCGCCAACCGGGGCCCTCGGTGGCCGGTACGACGGGGGTGACGTCTCCAGCGAGGCGACGGCCCGGCGCCTCGGCGGCCGGACGGCCCGGGCCGGTGCGGGCGGCCAGCGCGGCCGCGGCGGGAGTCGGCGGGGCGGGCGGCGGCGCGTCCAGCCCGAGGGCGCGGGCCACCGTGTCGAACCGGCCGCCCAGCGCCAGGGTCGCCGAGGTGGCGACGACTGTGCGTTCGTCGTACAGGTGGGTGGCGAGGGTGCCGGCCACCGAGAGCGGCGCGACCACCAGCGCACGACGGCTGCCGCTGTCGTTCTTCTCCACCCAGGCCACGTCGTGGTCGGCCTCTTCCAGCAGCCGCTGCGCGGTGGTGGAGAGCTCGTCCAGTGCGGCCTTGGCCTGCTGCTTGCGCACCGGGTCGGGGTCGTCGGACTTGACGTCGCCGATCGCGTCCAGGGCGGAGCGGGTCGCCGCGTCGAGCAGCGTGCACGCCTCCCGAAGGGGCGTCGGCAGCCCGGCGGTGAGTCGCCCGGCCGGCGCCTCGGCCAGCCCGACCGCGAGGGCGTCACCGGCAGCGGTGAGCGCCTCGGCGGTCTCCGGCCGCAGCAGCGTACGGGCCCGCCGGGTCGTGCGGTCGATCAGCTCGGGCACCAGCTCCGCCTGGGCCGCGGAGGAGACCCGGTCGGCCAGCTCGTGCGCCTCGTCGACGATGAGCAGCTTGTGCGGTGGCACGATGTGCCGGTCGGCGAGCATGTCGACAGCGAGCAGGCTGTGGTTGGTCACCACGATGTCGGCCTCGCGGGCACGGGCCCGGGACGCCTCCGCGAAGCACTCCTGCCCGAACGGGCACCGGGTCGCGCCGACGCACTCGCGGGCCGGCATGGACACCAGCCGCCAGGCCTGGTCGTCGACGCCTGGGTCCAGCTCGTCGCGGTCACCGGTGGCGGTCTTCTCGGCCCAGTCACGCAGCCGCTCGATCTGCTTGCCCAGTCGGCCCGCCTCACCGAGCCACTTCGTCCCACCGCCGGGGCGGGCCGCCGGGGCGTCGAAGAGGGTGTCCTCCGGTTCCTCCTCGGTGGAGTTGTCCAGTCGGGCGAGGCAGAGGTAGTGGTGGCGACCCTTGAGCACCGCGAAGGTGGGCCGACGCCCCAGCACCGGCTCGACCGCGTCGGCCAGCCGGGGCAGGTCGTGGTCGACCAGCTGGGACTGCAACGCCAGGGTGGCGGTGGAAACCACCACCGGGCCGTCCACGGTGAGCGCCGGCGCGAGGTAGGCCAGCGACTTGCCGGTGCCGGTGCCGGCCTGCACGAGCAGATGCTCGCCGCCGGCCACGCACTCCTCGATCGCTTCGGTCATCTGCTGCTGGCCGGGGCGTTCCGCGCCGCCGGGCACCGCGCCGACCGCAGCCGCCAGCAGCTCCGTGCCGCTGGGCCGGGCACCCCGCCGGCGGCCCTTGCCGCGGGCCGACGGGGTGGCGGAACCGGTGGCGGTGCGGGGCGGAGTCACCGTGCGACGGTACCCGTCGCCGCCGACACCGGCCGCGCCCATCCGCCGCGTGGCGAGATGCCGGCACGACCGGCCGGTCCGGTCCGTGCCGTCCGGTTACCGCCGCGCTACGACGCGTGGGCAGTATCGGTTAGGGTGCGAATCATGCCGAGCGACATGGTCCGAGTGATCTACCGCAAGTACGACGGCAGCGCCCACCGCGACTACCCGGCCCGTCGGCTCACCGAGGACGATCTCGGCATCTGGCTCGGCGTGCCCGAGGGCACCGCCTCGGTCTACCACGGCCGGCCATCGGTGGAGAAGATCCCGTTCGTGCTGCTGGTGCCACATCGCGCCTGGTGGACGGCCATGTTCAACCCGCCGCCCCGCACCAGCGAGGTCTACTGCGACATCACCACCCCGGCCCACTGGGAATCCGACGACGTCGTGCACATCATCGACCTGGACCTCGACGTGGTCCGGCGTCGGGCCACCGGCCTGGTGGAGCTGCTCGACGAGGACGAGTTCGCCGAGCACCGGGCCCGGTTCGGTTACCCGGACGACGTGGTGGCCGAGGCCGAAGCCGCGGCCCAGCGGCTGCTCGGGTCCCTCGGCGACGGCACCGAGCCGTTCGCCACCGCGTACCGCAAGTGGTTGGCCCTCGTGGTCTGAGGCCGCACCCCCGCTCGGCCGGCTCACCAGCGCGGCGGCCAGGCGTCGTCGTCGCCCAACGGCACCAGGCCGGTCAGTTTCTCCGGGTTGAGCTGGTTGTAGATCGCGGTGATCCGCCCCTGGTCCACGGCGAACGCGGTGACCAGGCGGATCGGCCGCCCGTCGCTGTGCACCGTCTCCATCTGCAGGCCGAGCGCGCCGTCGACCAGAACCGGTCGCGACCGCACGCGGTCGGCGTACCGGCCGGCACGGCCGAACAGGCCGAGCGTGAAGCGACCCACCGCCGCCGCGCCGAGCACCGGCTGCCGGGCCGCGGGGAAGTGCCCACCGGAGTCGCCGACGAAGACCACGTCCGGCGCGAGCACCCGGAGCAGCTGGTCCAGCTCGCCGGACTCGGTGGCGGCGACGAACGCTTCGAGCACCCGGCGCTGCTCGGCCAGGTCGGCGGTGTGCCGGGGGACGTCCGACGAGGTGATCGCCCGTCGTGCACGGGAGGCGAGCTGACGGGCGGCCACCTCGGTGGTGCCGAGCGCGTCGGCGACCCGGGCGAACGGCACCGCGAACACGTCGTGCAGCACGAGGGCGACCCGCTGCTCCGGCGCGAGCCGTTCCAGCACCACCAGCAACGCCGCGCCGACCTGGTCGGTGCGGACCGCCCGTTCCGCCGGGTCCGTGGCGTACGCGTCCGACGACGGGCCGCCCAACGCGCTCACCACCGGTTCCGGCAGCCACTGCCCGGGGTACGCCTCCCGCCGCACCCGGGCCGAGCGGAGCACGTCCAGGCAGATCCGGGCGCAGGTGGTGGTCAGCCACGCGGACAGTTCACGGATCTCGGCGCGGGCCGTCGGGTCGGCGAGCGCCCCGGCGTAGCGCAGCCAGGTCTCCTGCACCGCGTCCTCCGCCTCGCTGCGGCTGCCCAGCATCCGGTGGGCCACCACGAGCAGCCGGCCCCGCTCGGCCTCGAACTCCGTCGCCAGGTCCCGCACGACCCACCACCCTCCCGGTCGGCACCGTCCTGGCCTACATCCTCCCGTCGACCGCACGCGCTGGCAGCCCCGCCCGTCACCCGAGGGGTGGCCCTCGGCGGGCGGAAGGCCTGCGGGTGGGCGATGATCCGTGGATGAGCGCACCCCAGCAAGGGCAGATCGTGGCACCGGCCGGCGGCTCCGTGCGGGAGCTGCTGCGGGTCACCGCACCGGTGGATCTCGGCGCGATCGACCCCCGTTCCACGCCCGGCCTGCCGGAGACGGTCGGTCGCGGTGAACGCCGTAAGGCCTGGGCGCGAGAGCAGGTGGAGCTGGTCGGCGCAGAGCTGGGCCGGCAGCAGGAGATGCTCTTCGCGATGGCCAAGACCGGGTCGGAGCAGCCCGCGCACCGGGTGCTGCTGGTGCTCCAGGCGATGGACTGCGGTGGCAAGGACGGCACGATCAAGCGGGTGGCCGGTGCGATGAACCCGCTGGGTCTGCACATCCGCTCGTTCGGGCCGCCGACCCGGCAGGAGTTGCGGCACGACTTCCTCTGGCGGATCCGGCGGGAGCTGCCGCCGCCGGGGTACGTGGGGATGTTCAACCGCTCGCACTACGAGGACGTGTTGATCGCCCGGGTCGGTGCGCTGGTGCCGGAGGCGACCTGGCGGGCCCGCTACGACGCGATCAACTCGTTCGAGCGGGAGCTGACCGAGGGCGGCATCACCGTGGTCAAGGTGATGCTGCACATCTCGTACGAGGAGCAGGGCAACCGCCTGCTGGAACGGCTCACCGACCCGCAGAAGCACTGGAAGTACAACCCCTCCGACATCGACTCCCGGGGGCACTGGGACGACTACCAGGCCGCGTACGCCGAGGCCCTCAGCCGGTGCGCGACGGACGCCGCGCCCTGGTTCGTGGTGCCGGCGGACCGCAAGTGGTACCGGGACTGGGCGGTGGCCCATCTGCTGCGTGAGACGTTCGACACGCTTGATCTGGGGTATCCGGCTGCCGATTTCGACGTGGCTCAAGAGCGGGAGCGGTTGCTTGCTGGGGGACCGGGTGCGGGTGGGACGGCCGAGATGAACAGCAGGTGAACGAGCGGTGAATGACGCTTGGCCAGGGGTGGGCCGGCGAATTCGCGGTTC
Organism: Micromonospora sp. C81; assembly: GCF_018070425.1. Classification (NCBI taxonomy): domain Bacteria; kingdom Bacillati; phylum Actinomycetota; class Actinomycetes; order Micromonosporales; family Micromonosporaceae; genus Micromonospora; species Micromonospora sp. C81. The sequence goes on along the minus strand of NZ_JAGPXS010000002.1, from coordinate 249,739 downwards.
TGTCGGCTCCTAGCATTCACCGAGCGGACGCTCTTCGGGCGCCGCCACCCTTCCACCGACGCGACGAGGTCTGTGCTGTGAAGTTTTCCTTCCGCCCCACCGAGGGCGCCTTCTACGAGCTCTTCACCAGGGCCGCGCAGAACCTGGTCCGGGGCACCGCGTTGCTCAACGAGCTGGCCCTGCCCGGTGTCGACGTGCAGTCCGTGAGCGAGCGGCTGACCGAGGTCGAGCACGACAGCGACCAGATCACCCACGACCTGTACAAGAAGATCAACTCGACCTTCATCACGCCGTTCGACCGGGAGGACATCTACCGGCTCGGCTCGCTGCTGGACGACGTGATGGACCACCTGGAGGCCGTCGGTGACCTGCTCTACCTGTACGGGCTGACCGAGCTGCCGGCGCTGCCCCGTGAGCTGCACGAGATGGTGAACGTGCTCGACCAGCAGGCCAAGCTGACCGCCGACGCGATGCCCCGGCTGAAGTCGATGAAGGATCTTGAGGACTACTGGATCGAGTGCAACCGGCTGGAGAACGAGGGCGACCGGATCAACCGGCAGTTGCTCGTCCGCCTCTTCTCCGGCGAGTACGACGCGTTGACGGTGCTGAAGATGAAGGAGGTCGCCGACGAGCTGGAGGCCGCCTGCGACGCCTTCGAGCACGTGGCGAACACCGTCGAGACCATCGCCGTCAAGGAGTCCTGAGCCGGTGTCCCCTGAACTCATCGCCGTGCTGGCGGTGATCGCGGTGGCCCTGGCGTTCGACTACACCAACGGCTTCCACGACGCCGCCAACGCGATCGCAACAAGCGTCTCCACCCGGGCGCTGACACCCCGGATCGCCCTCGGGCTCGCCGCGGTCGGCAACTTCGTCGGCGCGCACTTCGGCGCCGGGGTGGCCAAGACCGTCGGCGACGGCCTGGTCACGCTCCCCACCGGGGTTGCCAGCCTCGGTGTGGTCTTCGCCGGTGTGCTCGGCGCCATCGCCTGGAACCTGATCACCTGGTACTTCGGTCTGCCCTCGTCGTCCTCACACGCGCTCTTCGGCGGTCTGGTCGGCGCGACCCTGCTGTCCACCGGCGGCATCGTGCAGTGGGTCACCATCGGCGAGAAGGTCATCCTGCCGATGATCCTGTCGCCGATCGTCGGTCTCACCCTCGGCTACGTGCTGATGCTGGCCATCCTCTGGCTGTTCCGCAAGGGGCAGCCGGGCAAGCTCAACCGTGGCTTCCGGTGGGCCCAGACCGTCTCGGCAGCCGCCATGTCGGTCGGTCACGGCATGCAGGACGCCGCGAAGACGATGGGCATCGTGGTTCTCGCCCTGTACACAGGCGGTTTCCAGGACGACAAGACGCACATCCCCGGCTGGGTGTTCTGGACCTCGGCCACGATGCTCGCCCTGGGTACCTACGCCGGCGGTTGGCGGATCATCCGCACCCTCGGTCGTAAGATCATCGACCTGGGCCCGCCGGAGGGCTTCGCCGCCGAGACGGTCGCCAGCGCGGTGCTCTACTTCAACGCCCTGGTGCTGAAGGCCCCGATCTCGACCACCCACACCATCACCTCGGCGATCATGGGCGTGGGCGCGACCAAGCGGCTCTCCGCGGTCCGCTGGAACGTCGCCGGCAACATCGTGCTCGCCTGGATCGTCACGTTCCCGGCCGCCGCGCTGATCGCCTGCGTCACCTACCTGCTGGTCCGGCCGCTCTTCGGCTGACCCGGCCCCGGGCCCCTTGTCGACGCCTCGCGCGTCAACAAGGGGCCCGCTCCGTCAGACGTAGCGCACGCCGATCTGCTCGCGGACCGTGTCCAGCAGCGCCATCACCTCAAGGGTCGTGGAATGCGGCACCACCGGGCTCTCGGTCAGGCCGGCGGCCAGGCAGCGCTGCACCTCGATCGCCTCGTACTGGTAGCCGTTGCCAGCCCCGTCGGCGACGATCGTCTCCGGCTCCGCGCCGGCCCGGTGCACTGTCACGGAACCGGGCCGGAAGAACGGCTCCGGCAGGTCGATCCGCCCAATGGTGCCGGTGATCGAGGCGGTCTGCCCGCTCAACCCGACCATGCCGCAGCTCAGGGTCGCCAGTGCTCCGGTGTCGTAGCCGAACAGCATGCCGGTGTTCTCGTCCGTCCCCTCCGGGCCGAGCTGCGCCCAGGAGCGGATGTGCTGCGGCACGCCCAGCAGCAGATGGGCCAGGCTGATCGGGTAGATCCCCAGGTCGAGCAGGGCGCCCCCGCCCAGCGCCGCGTTGCGCATCCGGTGCTCCGGCGGGAACGGACCGGCCACCCCGAAGTCGGCCCGGACGCCGGTCACCGTGCCGATCGCCCCGTCCGCGATCAGCTCGACCACCCGCAGGATCATCGGATTCAGCCGCATCCACATGGCCTCCATCAGGAAGACCCCGGAGGCGCGGGCAGTGTCCACCAGCTCGGTGCTGGTGGCCAGGTCGAGGGTGAACGGCTTCTCCAACAGCACCGCGCGCCCGGCGGTCAGGCAGGTCATCGCCGCCTCGTAGTGCGCGGAGTGCGGCGTCGCCACGTAGATCGCGTCGATCTCCGGGTCGGCGGCCAGCTCCACCCAGGAGCCGTACGCGCGCTTCGCGCCATAGGTGTCGGCGAAGCGCTGCGCGCTCTCCGCGGCGCGGGAGCCGACCGCGACCAGTTCGGCGTCCGGCACCAGCCGGAGGTCTTCGGCGAAACGGCTGGCGATGTGGCCGGTGGCCAGGATGCCCCAACGAGTCATGTCGGGCACGCTAGCCCAGCCAGGTGAACCACCCGCCGCCCGGCCCGATGGCCGATGGCTCGTCCGCCAAACCTCTGCCGATCGGTGGTCCGCCCACTGCTGTGCACGTCCTTTGCTCTGCTTACGCGGATGCGACAGTTACCGAACGTCACCGGTGCATCCGCGTAAGCAGAGCAAAGGGGCGGTGGGAGTGGTCGGGCGGCCGCACCGAGGTGCCTGGCACACCAACCAGCCCCGCCGGTCGGGGAACTAGGCTCGCCGCATGACGATCGACAGCGACGGTTTCGCCGCCCCGGCCGCACTGGTCGAGCACGCCCGCCGGTTCCAGGCCGAGGGTGGCACCCCGGCGACGCCGCGGGTCGCGGCCACCGTGTTGCTGCTGCGTCCGACCGACGCCGACTTCGAGGTGTACGTCATCCGCCGGGTCGCCGCCATGACCTTCGGCGGGATGTACGCCTTCCCCGGCGGCGGGGTGGACCGCTCCGACTCCGAGGCACACCTGGACTGGGCCGGGCCGGCACCCACTGAGTGGGCCGGGCGACTCGGGGTGACCCCGGACGCCGCCCAGGCGGTGGTCTGCGCCGCCGCTCGGGAGGTCTTCGAGGAGGCGGGCGTGCTGCTCGCCGGCCCGGACCGCGAGACGGTGGTGGGCGACGTCAGCGGCGACGACTGGGAGGCCGCCCGGCAGGACCTGGAGGGGCGCCGGCTGGGCTTCGCCGCGCTGCTCGCCGAGCGTCAACTCACCCTGCGGTCGGACCTGCTGTTGCCGTGGAGCCGGTGGATCACTCCCGAGTTCGAGCCGCGCCGCTTCGACACGTACTTCTTCGTCGCCCTGCTGCCGGCGGGGCAGCGGACCCGCGACGTCTCCGGCGAGGCCGACCACACCCTGTGGATCCGGCCGGCGGACGCGCTGGCCCGGGCCCAGGCCGGGGAACTGACCATGCTGCCGCCGACCCTGGTCACGCTGGCGCAGGTTGCGGCGGCCGGCGACCTGGCCGGGGTGGCGCGAGCGGCGGCCGAACGGGACGCGGCCACCCCCGTCACCCCGCGCCTCGACCTGCCCCCGAACGGCGAACCCCGCTTCGTCCTGGGCTGACGGCTGCCCTCGCGCGCGTGTCCGACGCGCACCGTCAAGATCCGCACAACTTCAGGGATACTGCTGCCTCGGAGGCGCGGGAGACAGCAGTATCCGGGTAGTTGCGCAGATCTTGGGCGCGGTCTGGGTAGGGGGTATGCGGCTCAGCCGAAGCGGCCGGTGATGTAGTCCTCGGTCTTCTTCACGCTCGGGTTGCTGAAGATCTTCTGGGTGTTGTCGTACTCGATCAGCCGACCCGGGTCGCCGGTCTTCTCGATCGAGAAGAAGGCGGTCCGGTCCGACACCCGCGCGGCCTGCTGCATGTTGTGCGTCACGATGATGATCGTGAACTTGTCCTTGAGCTGGAACATCAGGTCCTCGATCGCCAGGGTGGAGATCGGGTCCAGGGCCGAGCACGGCTCGTCCATCAGCACGACCTGCGGCTCGACCGCGATGGTCCGGGCGATGCAGAGCCGCTGCTGCTGACCGCCGGAGAGGCCCGCGCCGGGCTTACCCAGCCGGTCCTTGACCTCGTCCCACAGGTTCGCCGAGCGCAGCGCCTTCTCGGCCGCGTCCTCCAGGATCGACTTCTTGCGGACCCCGTTGAGCTTCAGCCCGGCCACCACGTTCTCGAAGATGCTCATGGTGGGGAACGGGTTCGGCCGCTGGAAGACCATGCCGATCGTGCGCCGGACCGCGGTGACGTCCACGTCCCGGTCGTAGATGTCCTGGTCGTCGATGGTCAGGCTGCCCTCGACCCGGGCACCCGGCAGCACCTCGTGCATCCGGTTGATCGACCGCAGGAACGTGGACTTGCCACAACCGGACGGCCCGATGAGGGCGGTGACCGTCTTCGGCTCGACGGTCAGGTTGATGTTCTCGATCGCCTTGAACCCGCCGTAGTACGCGGTGACGTTCGAGGCTGAGACGCGCTTGGCCATGGTGGTACCTCCGGGGTTCATCGGCTGAGCCGGTTGCGACGGGCCAGCAGCTTCGCCGCGATCGTCAGGATGAGCACGAGGGCGACCAGGGTGAGTGCAGCGGTCCACGCCCGTGCCGGGGCGTACTTCGACGCGTCACCGGCCTGCTGGTAGACGAAGAGGGACAGCGACGACTGGTTGTTCTCGAAGGGGTTCGTGTTGATCGCGGCGCCGCCGCCGGCGACCAGCAGCACCGGCGCGGTCTCGCCGGCCGCGCGGGCGATGGCGAGCATGACGCCGGTGACGATGCCGGGCAGTGCCGTCGGCACCACCACGCGCAGGATGGTCTTCCATTTGGGTACGCCGAGCGCGTACGCGCCTTCGCGCAGTGGCGCCGGGACGAGGCGGAGCATCTCCTCGGTGGACCGGACGATGGTGGGCAGCATGAGCACGCTCAGCGCGAGCGCGGCGGCGAAGCCGGAGAAGCTCGGCCGGCCGTCGTTGAACCACGGCGACACGACCAGCACCCAGAACGCCAGCACGAAGAGGCCGGAGACGATCGACGGGATGCCCGTCATCACGTCCACGAAGAACCGGATCGCGAAGGCGAACTTGCCCCGGCCGTACTCGACGATGTAGATCGCGCAGAGAACGCCGAGCGGGACGGTGATCACTGTGGCGATGCCGACCTGCTCCAGCGTGCCGACGATCGCGTGGTACGCGCCGCCGTTGGCGTCCCGGGCCCCGATGTTGTTCATCGAGGTCTGGAAGAAGTTGGCGTCGAACCGCTCGGCGCCCTTGCTGACCAACGTCCAGACCACCGAGACGAGCGGCAGCACCGCCAGCACGAAGGCGGAGTGGATCAGCGCGCTCCAGGTGCGGTTGCGCGCCGACCGGCGCCCCTCGACCGCGTTGGCGACGGCGAAGAGCCCAACCAGGTAGAGGATCGCGCCGAGGACGACCACGAGGACCGGGCCGCCGATGTCGGTGCCGTAGACGATCACGGCGGAGAGCAGCAGGGCTGCCACGGCGATGGCCGGGGCGGCGTACCAGGGCAGCCGCCTGGCCCGCAGCGAGGCGGGCTGGGCCGGCGGCCGGCTGCGGTGGGAGGTGACGGTTGTGGTCATGCGGCCGACTCCGTGAACTCCCGGCGGCGGTAGATGATCGCCCGCGCCGTGATGTTGACGATCAGCGTGATGGTGAACAGCACCAGACCGGAGGCGATGAGCGCGCCCCGGCCGGTCTCGTTCGCTTCGCCGAACGCGTTGGCGATGTTGGCGGCGATGGTGTTGCCGCCGTTCTGGATCAGGTTGAACGAGATGCCGAAGGTGATGCCGAGGGTCAGCGCCAGGGCGATGGTCTCGCCGAGCGCCCGGCCGAGGCCGAGCATCACCGCGGCGATGATGCCGGGGCGGCCGTAGGGCAGGACCGCGGTGCGGAGCATCTCCCAGCGGGTGGCGCCCAGGGCGAGGGCGGCTTCCTCGTTCGCGGTCGGCGTCTGGAGGAACACCTCGCGGGAGAGCGAGGTGATGATCGGCAGCACCATGATCGCGAGTACCAGGGCACCCAGCATGATCGACTTACCGAACGGGCCGTCGCCGCCGAAGATCGGGATCCAGCCGAAGTACTCGTTCAGCCAAACGGAGAAGTCCCGGACCGGGTTGATGAAGATGTCCCGCCCCCAGAGGCCGAAGACCACGCTCGGCACGGCGGCGAGGAGGTCGACCAGGAAGCCGAGCGCGGTGCCCAGCCGGCGGGGTGCGTAGTGCGAGAGGTAGAGCGCGATGCCCAACGCCACCGGCACCGCCATGAGCAGCGCCAGCGCCGAGCTGAGCACGGTGCCGAAGGCGAGTGTGCCGATGCCGAACTTCGGCTGCGTCTCGTTGGGAGACCAGCCCTCGTAGGACCAGAAGTTCTCGGTGTTGGCGCGGAGGGCCGGCACCGCCTTGGCGATCAGGAAGATCGCGATGGCGGCGATGATGACCAGAACGGCGGTGCCGGCGGCCAGTGTGAGACCGCGGAAGGCCCGCTCGGCGCCGAACTTGCGGCTGCGCGGCAGTGCGCCGCCGCCGCCCAGTCCGGTGCCGCCCGGGGAACGGGTGCTGACTGGTGCCTCGGCCACACGCGCCGAGGCACCGGCGGGCCACTCGTGACTCTGGGTCACGCGCGTCCCGCCGGTGCCGGCGTCGGCCGAGCGGTGAGGGGTTTCACCCATCTGCTCGCTCGATTCGGTTGCGGAGGTGGTGGGGTCGGGTCAGGAGAGGTTCTTGACCGCGGTCTCGACCTTGGTGCGGACCGTCTCGGGCAGCGGGGCGTAGCCCAGGTCGGTCAGCGAGGTCTGGCCCTCGGCGCTGGCGGCGTAGCCCAGCAGACCCTTGACCAGCTTCAACTTGTCGGCCGCGAGGCCCTTGCTGCAGACGATCTCGTACGTCGCCAGGACGATCGGGTAGGCCCCGGCCTCCTTGGTGTTGTAGTCGATCTTCAGCTTGAGGTCGTCGCCCTGGCCGTCGATCGCCGCGCCGGCGATGGTCTTGCCGGCCGCCTCGGCGGTCAGCGCGGCGAACTCGCCCGCGCCGTTACCGATCTTGGCCATCTTCAGGCCGGCGTTCTCGGCGAACGACCACTCCATGTAGCCGATGGAGCCGTCGGCGCCCTTGACCGAGCTGGCCACGCCGTCCGAACCCTTGGCGCCGGTGCCGCCCGGGGCCTTCCACGCCTTGGCCTTGCCGAGGGTCCAGTCGGTCTCGGCGGTCTTCGACAGGTAGTTGGTGAAGTTGTCGGTGGTGCCCGACTCGTCCGAGCGGTGGACGGTCTGGATGGTGGTCGACGGGAGCTTGGCGTCCGGGTTGTCGCCCTTGATCGCCGCGTCGTCCCACTTGGTGACCTTGCCGGCGAAGATCTTCGCCAGGGTGGCCGGCTTGAGCTGGAGGTTGTCCACGCCGCTGACGTTGTAGGCGACGGCAACCGGGCCGATCACCATCGGCAGGTGGATGGCCTTGCCACCGACGCACTTGGCGTCGGCCTGCGGCTGCTCCTCCGGCTTGAGCGCGGAGTCGGAGCCGGCGAAGTCGGCGGTGCCGGCGATGAACGCCTGGATGCCGGCGCCCGAGCCGGTGGGCTCGTAGTTGATCGTGGTGCCCTGGCACTTCTGCTGGTACGCCTTGATCCACTCGGCCATGGCGTTCTTCTGCGCCGACGAGCCCTGGGCGTTCAGCGTTCCGGTAGCGCAGTCGACCGCGGCGGTCGAGCCCGAAGCGCTGGCGCCGGAGGCGGGCTCGTTGTTGTCCGAGCCGCATGCACTGAGGCCGAGCGTCGCGGCAAGGGCGAGGCAGGCAATAGTGCCGTACCGCTGGAGCTTCACCTGAGGGGTTTCCCTTCGCGTCTGACTTGGCGCCCCGATCCCGGGGGCCGAGGACCGGCACTGACCGGCTGACACGAAAGTTAGAAGTGCCAGGTAGCCGGTTCGCCGGTCACAAGTGAACGCAGGGTGAACACGTACGGCCCCGGAGGTGACCGCTTGCTGAGGGTGAGTTGTCCGTTAAGTGAACCGGGATACGCCTGTCGGAAGTATGGGCATATTTCCGGTTCGGCGTTATGCCGCCGACGCCCGGCCGTTACCCGCCGGTGACCGCGGTCAGCCCAGGTGGTAGTTGATGTGCGCGGACCAGCGGGCGAAGCCCAGCCGTTCGTAGAGCGCCACCGCCCCGGTGTTCGACTCGTCCACGTAGAGCATCACCCGGTCCAGGCCGCGCTTGTCCCGCAGGTACGCCAGCCCGGCTGTGGTCAGCGCCCGGCCGAGCCCACCGCCGTGCGCGGTCGGCTCCACTCCCAGGACGTACACCTCGCCGATCCGGGCCGATCCGGGCCGCTCGTGCACCTTGGTCCAGTGGAAGCCGAGCAGCCGCCCGGTCGAGGTCTCCTCGGCGAGCAGGAAGCCGGCCGGGTCGAACCATGGCTCGGCGAGGCGGGCCGCCAGGTCGTCTGAGGTCCACCGGCCCTGGTCGGGGTGCTCGGCGAAGGCGCGCGCGTTGAGACTGAGCCAGGTCGCGTCGTCCGCACCGGGCTGGAACGCGCGCAGCGCCACCCCGTCGGGCAGGCGCGGCTCGCCGAGCGGGGCGGCCAGTGGCCGGCGCAATTGCCAGAGCACCCGCGCCCGGGTGAAGCCGAGATCGACGCCGAGGGCGGCGGCGGACGGGTGGTCGCCGTGCGCCCACGCCCGCAGTGGCCCGGTGGCCGAGGCGAGCACGCCCCGGGCCAGTGCGCGGCCGGTGCCCCGCCGTCGGTACGCGGGGTGCACCACCAGCTCGACGCCGATGCCGCCGACGGGGTCGGTCGTGTCCAGGTGCGCGTACCCGGTCAGGGTGCCGTCGTCGGTGCGGGCGATCAGGTGCACGGCCGGGGCGTCCGGGTCGCGCAGTCGGAGCAGGACGTGCTCGTCGAGCGGGTCGGCGCCGTCGGTGTCGCCCGCCGAGCTGGCGAGGGCCAGCACGTCGGCGATGTCCGCCGGTGCCAGTCGGTCGGTCCGGGTCACCTGGTCGCTGGTCGGCTCCGCGCTGCTCATCCCGTCACCGTATCCGTTGCGTGTCGTGACGCCCGGTCCGTCGCCGAGCGAAAGCTGTGACTCAGGTCGGGTCGGTGGGCAGGGCCTCCAGGTCGAACCGCGCGGTCAGGTCGGGCAGGATCCGGCGCAACGCGTCCACGGTGCCCTGCCGGTCGCCGCCGGCGTCGTGCAGCAGCACCACCGAGCCCGGTTCGGCCTGGCTCAGCACCGTCGCGGTGATCTTGGCGGCACCGGGTAGATCCCAGTCCGACGGGTCGACCGACCAGTGCAGCGGGGTCATGCCGAGCTGCCGCGCCACCGACACCACCGGGTACGTCCAGGCGCCGCCCGGCTGCCGGTACCAGACGATCGGCGCGTTCGGCACGGCCGCCCTGATCGCCTCGTTCGTGCGCAGGAGATCGGCCCGGATCGCGTCGGCCGATCGGGCGCCCAGGCCGACGTCGTGGTGCCAGGAGTGGTTGCACAGGGTGTGGCCCTCGCCCACGATCGCCTGGACCAGGTCGGGGTGGTTCTGAGCGTTCTCGCCGACCACGCAGAACGTCGCCTTCACATCGAATTCGCGCAGCATGGCGAGGACCTGCGGGGTGTACCGCGGGTCGGGCCCGTCGTCGAAGGTCAGCGCGAGCCGTGGGGAGCCGGTGGTGGCGTGCGCGCCGAACAGCTTGTCGCCGCCGCCGTCCCGCTCCGACCCGTCCTGGCCGGCCTCGGTGGGGCCGTTGCTGGCGCCGGGGTTAGGGACGTCGCCCGGCTCGCCGTCGCTGGGCTGGTCGGCGTAGTGCGGGCCGCCGGCGTGCGCGGTGACATCGGTGGGATGCCGGGGGGTCGGGTCGACGACGAGGCTGCGGCCCAGCGCGTACGCCGAGCCGAGCAGCGCCGCCAACACCAGCGTCACGATTCCCGTCGCCCGCGCGGTCGAACTGACCCGCGTCATGGCTTCCGCCCGGTTTGCCGGCCAGGCTGACCCGTCGCCCCCGTGGTCACTGCGCGCACCGTCGCCCCTTTCTCCGACAAACCCGGCAGTCAGAATAGAACCGCCAAGCCGCGCAAAAAGGGCATATAGGAAAGCTGAGTGACTCGTCGATCAGACGGGCAGGGGCGCGTGCTCCGCCTCGGGCAGGGACCGTGACGGCGGGACGACGAACTTGTAGCCGACCTGGCGGACGGTGCCGATCATCGACTCGTACTCCGAGCCGAGCTTGGCGCGCAGTCGCCGGACGTGCACGTCCACAGTGCGGGTGCCGCCGAAGTAGTCGTAGCCCCAGACCTCCCGCAGGAGCTGGTCCCGGGTGAACACCCGCCCCGGGTGCTGGGCCAGGAACTTCAGCAGCTCGAACTCCTTGTAGGTGAGGTCGAGAGGGCGGCCCTTGAGCTTGGCCGCGTACGTGTCGGGGTCGATGGTCAGCTCACCGGCCCGGATCGAGCCGCCGGCGCCGGCGGTCGCGTTGCTCAGGCGGCCGACCGCGAGCCGCAGTCGCGCCTCCACCTCGGCGGGACCGGCCGAGGCGAGGATGACGTCGTCGACGCCCCAGTCGGCGTTCAGTGCGATCAGGCCGGCCTCGGTCACCACCGCGACCAGCGGCACGCCGAGCCCGGTGGCGTGCAACATCCGGCAGGTCGCCCGGGCTTCGCTCAACTCAGACCGGGCGTCCACCAGCACCGCGTCGGGGCTGGGGCCCGCGACCAGGGTGCGGACATCGCGCGGCGCGGTGCGGACCGAGTGCGGCAACAGGTCGAGTGCCGGCAGCACAGCCGACGGTTCGCCTGCGCGCGCGGTCACCAGCAGCAGGATCTCCACGATCACCTCCGTCCCGGCGGCGCTCGGCCGCACGCGACCAGACACACTCGCGGGGAGTGTGCTGAGAAATTGCGTGGTCCCGGCGTCGCTGACGGGCGGGGTAACGGGGTTGAGCGTAACCGATCGCCTCGGCCGCGCCGTCTGGCCATTTCCCGTTTGTCTACCTTGCCCCTGATCGTGGAGCAGATTTTAACGTTGCTGAAACCCGTGACCGTCGTGTCCGGCCGCCGGTCTGGCACGATCGGGTCGTGTTTCCCTCCACCTCGCCCGAGGCCGGCCGCGAATCGTGGCCCGCCGGGCCCCACCCGGGCCCGGACGCCGCAGCGACGCGCGGCAACCCGCCCGCGCCGCGTACCGGTCCGGCCACCACCGACGGCGATCGCCGCGAACGAAGTGGGCCTCGCCGAGCCCGTCGCTCCGGCGAACCGGCGCGCCGATCCGAAGACGAGATCGACGAGCCGGAAGAGGAGGTCATACCCCCGGTCGAGGTGCACCGTCAGCTCGCGTTGACCATCGCCGGCTTCGCCGCGCTGCTCGGCGTCGGCCTGGTGCTCGGCGCGCAGACGTCCGGGCCTGGTCACCGGCTGCCGTTCGCCTTCATCATCTTCGGCGTCCAGTTGCTCTTCGTGCTCGCCTGGACGATCGCCATGCGCCCGCCCGCGATGCTGGTGGTCGCCGGGATCAGCGTCGTTGTTGCCGCACTCGCCGACATCGCCGCGGTGCAGACCGACGTCGCCGGTCTGGCGCCGCTGGGCTACCTGGCCGCCGGCGGCTTCCTCGCCGCGGTGCTCGGCCAGCTGGTCCGCCGCGTCGACCGGGTCCGGGTCACCGACTCCCTCGGCGCCACGCTGCTCATCGTGGTCGGAGTGGTGGCCTTCGGCACTCTGATCGTGCTCAGCCGGATCCCGGCCGGCACCCAGGCGATCACCGTCTGCCTGACGGCGAGCGGCGTCGCGCTGACCGTCGCCCGGCTCACCGACGCCGTCCTGCCCTGGCCCCGGCTGGCCCCGCAGGTGCCCAGGGGCGCGGCTGGCGTGGTGGCCGGCGCGATGGTCGGCACGCTGACCAGCGCACTTCTCGGCAGCTACCTGGTGGCGCCCTTCACGCCGACCCGGGCCGCCGTGATCGGCCTGGTCGCGGCGGTCGCCGCCGTGCTCTCCGACCTCGCCGTCGGGTACGCGGAGGCGGGCCGGCTGATGGCCGGAGAACCGCCCACCATGTGGGTGGCCCGGCACATGCAGGGTCCGCTCGGCGGCTTCGCCCTGGCGGCACCGGCCGCGTACGCGATGTGCATGCTCTTCCTCTGAGTCACGGTTGAGCCTGGAGCCGGTCGGGTACCTACGGGTGCGCCGCGCAGCGGCACCGGTGTGGACGACCCGTCGCGGTGCGGCGGGTGGAGACAGGAGGCGGCGTGGCGGAGGACTATCCGGCGGACGGGGCGCGGCCCCGACGGCGCGGCCGCAAGCTGCTCATCGGCCTGTTCGTCCTGCTCCTGGTGGTGGCGGGGTTGCTGGTCGTCGCCGACCGGGTGGCGGTCGGGGTCGCCGAGCGGATGATCGCCGACCGGGTCCGCCAGGAGATCACCAAGCAGGGCGCGCAATCCGCCGAGCCAGATGTGGAGGTGGGCGGCACGCCGTTCCTCACCCAGGTGCTCGATGGCCGCTACCAGCGGATCACCATCAACCTTCGGGACGTGCAGGCGCCGGTCGAGGGCGACGTCGTGCGGCTGTCGGTGCTGGACGTGGACGCCCGCAACGTCCGGGCCTCACTGGACACTCTGCGCACCGGCCAGGGTGACATCGTGGCGGACACGGTCAACGGCACCGGCACGATCAGCTACGACAGCCTCGCCGCGCTGCTGAAGCGTCCGGGGCTCACGCTTGGCGAGCAGAACGGCAAGCTCGCCGTCACGGGTCCGGCCGACATCCTCGGTCGGAAGATCACGATCAGCGGCACCGCCGACGTCACCGTCGCAGACAACGGCGCCGTCGCCCTGCGTTTCAACGACCTGGACGCCACGGGTCTGCCGAACCTGCCTCTGGCGCGCGGCCTGCTGAACAACTTCGCCAAGGACATCTCCATCGACGTGCCCCTGCCCGACCTGCCGTTCCAACTCGCCGTCCGGGAGGTCCGGCCGCTGCCGGAAGGGTTGGCGGTCACCGCCGACGCGAAGAACGTACCGATCAATTCCGTCAGCTGAGTGGGAACCCCATCCGGCCGGTGATCCGGTCGATTCCCGGATGGTGGTCGGCTCAGTGGCAGCCCCGTCACTGGCTGGTAGGCTCCCTGGCCATGGGGACCCACCTCACCAAACGGCGCGCGGTCGACCTGTGCCGCGTGGCCACCTGCCTGTGTCGCCCCGTCATCTGACGGCGGGGCTGTCTCCGGCCGCCTGACGGCGGCCACCGGCACAGGGTTCTCGCACCCTCCGGTGATCCCACCGAATGCCCGGCAGCGGCGCCGTCGCACGAACCCGTGATCCCGTCCTTCCGCTGGGTCCCGCGCGTGGTGCGACAGTTACACCCATCAATGCTCGCGCGTTGGCTCACCATCCATCCTCACCAGGGAGTGATTCGATGAGTCGCGACACCGCACTCGTTTCGGCCGAATGGGCCGAGAAGAACCTCGACGCCCCGGGCGTCGTCTTCGTCGAGGTCGACGAGGACACCTCGGCCTACGACACCGGCCACATCGCCGGCGCCATCAAGATTGACTGGAAGACCGACCTGCAGGACCAGGTCCGCCGGGACTTCGTCAACAAGACGCAGTTCGAGGCGTTGCTCTCCGAGCGGGGCATCAGCAACGACGACACCGTCATCCTCTACGGCGGCAACAACAACTGGTTCGCCGCGTACGCCTACTGGTACTTCAAGCTCTACGGCCACGGCGACGTGAAGCTGCTCGACGGCGGTCGCAAGAAGTGGGAGCTGGATGCCCGCCCGCTGGTCACCGACTCGGTGGCCCGCCCGGCGACGCAGTACGTCGCGCAGGAGCCGGACACGTCGATCCGGGCCTTCCGGGACGAGGTCGTGGCCGCGATCGGCACCAAGAACCTGGTCGACGTGCGCAGCCCCGACGAGTTCGCCGGCCGGCTGCTCGCCCCCGCCCACCTGCCGCAGGAGCAGGCGCAGCGGGCCGGGCACATCCCCACCGCGATCAGCGTCCCGTGGTCGAAGGCGGCCAACGAGGACGGCACCTTCCGGTCCGACGACGAGCTGCGCAAGATCTACGGCGACGCGGGGCTCGACGACGGCAAGGAGACCATCGCCTACTGCCGGATCGGCGAGCGCTCCTCGCACACCTGGTTCGTGCTCCAGGAGCTGCTGGGCCACCGCAACGTCAAGAACTACGACGGTTCCTGGACCGAGTACGGCTCGCTGGTCGGCGTGCCGGTCGCGCTCGGTGACGAACCCGGGGAGGCCTGATCATGACGCTCCCCATCGCCGCGGGTTGCGCCGCACCGGACCAGGCCGCACCGTTGCCGGCCAGTCTGGACCTGGAGAAGGAAACCGTCATCACCGGGATCGTCCGCTCCACCGAGGACGAGCCGGTGCCGGGCGCGTACGTCCGGCTGCTCGACTCGACCGGTGAGTTCACCGCCGAGGTGGTGACCTCGCCAGCCGGCCAGTTCCGGTTCTTCGCCGCGCCGGGCTCCTGGACGCTTCGGGCGCTGTCCCGGCACGGCAACGGCGACACCGCCGTCACCGCTGGCCGTGGCGTCAACGAGGTTGGCGTCACCGTCGCCTGACCCACTGCTCTGATCGACCGGGGCCGGTCACCCTCCTGGGGTGGTCGGCCCCGGTCGTGTGTTCGGCGAGGCGCCGGTGGTGTGGGCAAGCGCCGGTCATGGGTCACCGCCGTCCCGCCGGGACGGGCCGCGAAATCAATCGGCATACGTCACTATCTACTGGTGGAAATCACAGGTGAGGGTGGCATGTCCGGCGAAGAGGTTCTGATCGTCGTCTGCGTCAGCGCGGACATGTCGATGCGGGAGCGGGTGCTGCGTCAACTCGACGGCCTCGGCCCGGTGCTCAGCTGTGCCGACCTGACCGAGCTGCGCGAGCTGCTGTCGTCGCCGGCCGCCCCGCCGCCGGCCCGTCCCTCGACAGTGCCGCCCGCCGCTCCGGTCCGTCCCGCGATCGTGCCGGCCGGCGTGCCGCAGGGCCTGGTCAGGTGGGGTGAGCTGGTCGTCGACCGGGCAGGACACCGGGTCACCTGGCGCGGGGACCCGCTCCCGCTCACCCCCACCGAACGGGAACTGCTCGCCCTGCTCATCGGCCCACCGCTGGTGGTGTGGAGCTACGAGCAGCTCTTCGCCGCCGTGTGGAGCGGCCCGTACCGGGGCAGCGCCATCCTGCACTCCGCCGTCAAGCAGCTCCGGCACAAACTGCGTGGTCTCCCGGGAGGGCCGCAGGTGCACACCGTCCAGGGGATCGGCTACCGGCTCGATCCACCACCCCGCTCGACCTGACCGCCGGTGGGCCGGCAGCACACCCGTGACACCATGGCCGGGTGAACGGTGCTGTCCAGACGGGTTGGGCTCCTTCGGCCGGTCCCACCGCGCCGCCTCCTGCCCGGTCGTGGCGGCGTGCGTTGGTGGCCGCGACAGCGGCCTGGGCCGTGTTGCTGGCCCTGCTCACCTGGACGTCGGTCCGCGACGACCCACCGACCGTGCGCGAGCAGCGGTCCCTCGACCAGGCCGGCCCGGTGGTCGACCGGGCGATCGGCGAGCTGGCCCGGGCGGCCGGTGCGGCCGGTCTGCTGGAGCTGGGCCCGGCGCGGATCGCGGAGGGCTGCCGGGTCACCCCGTTCGCCGACGGGGCGAGGCTGCGGCGTGACGTCGGGGTGCTCGCGCCCACCGGCTCCGAGCAGACCGTGCTGGAGGGGATCGCCGAGCGGCTGCCGGCGAGCTGGCGGGCCGGGGTGGGCCCCGGGCTGAACGGCATCGAGCTGTACGCCGACGCCGGAGAGTTCGTGGCCGTCCAGGGACGGCCAACCGCGGACGGCCGGGTGCGAGTGGTCGTCGACACCGGTTGCCGACCGGTCGGCTCCGGCTACACACCGGCCGGGGCCACCGCCGGCCCCGAGGCCGCCGCCCTGACCGCGGCGCTGCGGGCGCTCGACCGCCCGGCCGACGCCGCGCCGGAGCTGGTCACCGCACCCTGCCCGGGCGGCGGGTCGGCCCACACCGTCCGTTCCGCTGAGGGCCCCGGCCCGGCCGCGCCGACAGCCGCGTTCGCCGCGCTGGCCGGCAACGCCCCACTGCTGGACCAACCCCCGGTGTACGCGTACCGCACCGGCCCGGTCACCGTGCTGGCCGAGCTCAACGAGGACGCGACCCGGCTGGCCGCCACCGTCGGCTGCCCGGGTTGAGCCGGGCGGCTCGCTCGGATCAGCCGCCGCCCGGCTGATCCTCCGGGTCACGGCTGCGACCCAACGCGTCGACCTTCCCCCACCGACCGGGGATGTCCAGCAGCTCCACCCGGCCCATGCCCGGTGGCACGGCCGGGTCGATGATCAGGTGCTCGCCCTGCGGCTCCAGGCCCAGCATCACCCGGAGCAGCAGCAGCGGAGTGCCGGTCGACCAGGCCTGCGGGCTGCACGCGGTCGGATACTCCACCGGGTAGTCGGTGAGGTCGCGGGCGTAGCCGGCGAACGCCTCCGGCAGCCGCCCCTCGAAGTAGCGGGACGCGGCCAGCATCGTGTCGCAGATCAGCCCGGCCTCATTCCGGAAGCCGTACCGCCACAGCCCCCAGGCGATGATCGAGTTGTCGAACGGCCACACCGTGCCGACGTGGTACCCGATCGGGTTGTACCGCCCCTCGTCCTCGGCGAGCGTCCGCACTCCCCACCCGGAGAACAGGCGCGGCCCGAGCAGGTGCTCGACCACCTTGCCGGCGCGGGACTCGTCCACGATGCCGCTCCACAGCAGGTGCCCGATGTTCGAGGTGAGCGCGTCCACCTGCCGGCCGTCGGCGTCCAGCGCGAGCGCGTAGTACTCGCGGTCGGCGATCCAGAAGTCGCGGTCGAACCGCCGCTTGAGGTCGGCGGCCTCCCGCTCCAGCCGGTCGGCGTACGCCGGGTCGTTCCAGAAGGTCCGGGCCAGCCGGGCGGCCCGGATCTTCGCGTCGTACGCGTACCCCTGAAGTTCGCAGGTCGCCCGGGGGAAGCCGGGCATCTCGCCATCGGCGTACGAGATGGCGTCCCAGGAGTCCTTCCAGCACTGGTTCTGCAGACCGGTCTCCGGGTTGCGGGTCTGGTACCAGAGGTAGCCGGTGCCGAGCAGGTCCCCGTACGTGTCGATCCACTGCAACGCCGCGCGGACCTGCGGTTCCAGCTTGCGGACCAGTGTGGCGTCACCGGTCCACCGTTCGTACTCGTCGAGCAGGATGATGAACAGTGGTGTCGAGTCGGCCGACCCGTAGTACGGCGAGTGTGGCTGCTCCTCGAAGCCGGCGGTCTCGCCGTAGCGCAGCTCGTGCAGGATCTTGCCGGGCTCCTCGTCCCGGAAGTCGTCCACCCGGTGCCCCTGTAGTCCGGCCAGCATCAGGATGGTCGGGGGGACCAGTTCCGGCAGGAACGGCAGCACCTGCAACGAGGTGATGATGCTGTCCCGGCCGAACAGGGTCATGAACCAGGGCAGTCCGGCGGCGATCAGCCGCACGCCCAGGGCGATCGACTCGTAGCGCAGGGCGGCCAGGTCGTTGAGGCTGCGCCGGTACGCCCCGGCCAGTGGCTGGCAGTCGCAGCCGAGCTTCGGCGCCCGGTCGATCAGTTCCTGCTGCTCGGCCCGGATGGCGTCCGCGCTGCGGCTGCCGCCGTAGGGGAGGGTCGCGCGGATGTCCTCACCGCGCGCCCCGAAGACGACGCTGGACACGCGTAGCCGGGTGGTCCACCTGCCGTTGCGGGCTATCCGGATCCGGAAGGTCATCCCGGTGGTGTCGACCTGCCCCGGCGCACTGGTGCTGACCGTCGTCTCCCGGTGGAACGCCTCCCGGCGGTAGGTCAGCCGCAACTCGTTCTCCGCGACCGTGACAGTGGTGCGCCCCTGTTTCTGCCGGCGGTGCTTGATCTCGAACAGGTCGGCGAAGTCGGCCGCGATGTCGATCCGGACGGTGAACTCGACGTCCGCCTCGGTGTGGTTGAGGACGGTCAGCTCCTCCGCGAAGCTGCCCACGATCGCCCGGCTGCGGATCACCGACGCCTTGGCGTCCAGGTAGTGCGTGGGTTCGCCGGGGGCGAGAAAGAACTTGGTGCGGTACGACTGCGTGTCGTCGACGGAGAGGGCGTGCAGCCGCTGGCCGTCCAGGGTGAGCACCCACTTGGACAGGAACCGGGTGTCGAAGGAGAACAGCCCGGTGGGGAAGTCGTAGGACGGCTCGATGTCCCCCCGCCGGTCGCTGACCAGGAAGGTGTTGCCGTCCAGAATGCTGACGAGTTCCTTCACGTCGATCGCCTGGCCGCCCGGCGGGCCACCTCACGGGGGTCGCGGGTGCCGGGTGGGTCGGGGAAGAACCGACGGAAGGCGAGGAAGAGCACCACGTTTCCGCTGAACGTGCTCTCGTTGCGTAGCACCGCCGCGACACCCTGCGCCTCGCCGGTGATCAGTCGATCGAAGAGGGCGGCGCTGCTGAACCAGATGGCGTCGGCCGGCCCGCGCTCGCGGCTGACCTGCACCGATCCGGGCCGCATCCGGACCAGCCAGTGCTCGGTCCGGTGGTCGCTGCCGAGGTCGATCTGCAGGGTTCCGTCGGCCAGGCCGCCCAGGACGTCCGGGGCGCGCGCCGGCAGTGATTCGAAGAACCTCTCCGCCGCCTCGGTCACATCCGAATCGTAGGCAGCCGTCCGAGA
Organism: Micromonospora sp. C81; assembly: GCF_018070425.1. Classification (NCBI taxonomy): domain Bacteria; kingdom Bacillati; phylum Actinomycetota; class Actinomycetes; order Micromonosporales; family Micromonosporaceae; genus Micromonospora; species Micromonospora sp. C81. Next base: position 230,798 of record NZ_JAGPXS010000002.1, on the reverse strand, counting down.
TGTCGGGTCGGTATCGGCACTCCGCCCGGATCAGCCCCACCGGGTCGGATGGTCAGTAGACGAGTGCCTGCGCGCCCTCGGCCAACGCCTCCTCGACGAAAACCGCGGCGCCCGCGATCCGCACCCCGGGCAACACGTCGTCCGGGCCGATCTCCCGGCGGGCGGCGCACTGGGTGCAGGCAGTCACCCGGCCACTGGTCAGGATGACGTGCAGCAACTCGGCCAGCGGTGCGGAGTGCGGCAGCTCGAACTGTTGGGCGCGACCGGGCAGCGCGAACCAGGTCGATTCACCGGTCAGCCAGAGCGACACGTCCACCCCGGCCGCGACAGCCGTCGCGGCGACAGTGAATGCCTGCGCGCACCGCTCCGGGGCGTCCGCCCCCGCGGTGGCCTTGACGACGAGAGTGCGGGCCATGTGGCCCAGCATAGGATGGCCGGGATGGTTACCGAGATCGGGTTTGTCAGCCTGTTGGTCGCTGGCCTGGGCGGGCTCGCCGGTGGCCTGGTCTACCTTGCCGTACGCATTTCGAGAGGACGCTGGTGAGCGCGAGGAGTGAGCCGGGTCTGCGAGCCCCGCAGTCGCGAACGAAGGTGGCCCTGTGAGCGAGAATCCGCTGCAGCCGCCGTGGCTGAACGCGCCGCCGGTCGAGGAGTACCCGTTCGAGGAGAGCCACGACCTGCGGGTCGGGCCGAAGCTGCACCCCGCGCTGGATGGCTTGCTGCCCTACATCGGGCTGTGGCGCGGCCGGGGCAAGGGTGGTTTCCCCACCATCGAGGACTTCGACTACGCGCAGGAGATCCGGATCAGCCACGACGGCCGACCGTTCCTGCACTACGAGTCCCGCGCCTGGATCCTGGACGAGCAGAGCAAGCCGGTCCGGCCGGCCGGTCGTGAGATCGGCTGGTGGCGGCCGGTGCTGGTGGACGGGCGGGCGACCGACGAGCTGGAGGCGCTGCTGAGCACCCCGACCGGGGTGATGGAGTTGCACCTGGGCAAGCGCACCGGCACCCAGGTCGAGTTCGCCACCGACGCCGTGGTCCGGACTCCGACCGCCAAGGAGGTCACCGGTGGCAAGCGGCTCTTCGGCATCGTCGAGGGTGCGCTGCTCTACGCCCAGGAGATGGCCGCCATGGGCCACGGTCTCAGCCCGCACCTCTCCGCCCGGCTCGTCCGGGTCGGCGGCTGACTAGACGGGGAAACCCAGCAGGGCGTGCAGGGCGGGGGTGCGCGGGCAGCGAGCTCGACGCACCCCGTCCAGCGTGTGCACCTCGGCGGCTCCGCGTAGCGACGAGGTGAACCACAGGCCGTCCGCGGCGTGCAGCTCGGCCACCGTGGCCAGCCGCTCGGCGGTGTTCAGGCCCAGCTCGGCGGCGTGGGCGAGCAACCAGGCGACGGTCGTGCCGGCGAGGATGCCGGTTGTCGCGGCCGGCACCGTGCAGAGCGTGTCGTCGGTGAGCCACACCACGTTGGCCGTGGGGCCCTCCAGCCCGTAGCCGTCGGAGGAGACCCACAGCACGTCGTCCACGCCGGCCCGGCCGGCCCAGCGGCGGGCGGCGCTGCTGACCGCGTACGACGTGGATTTGATCCCGGCCGGCAGCCAGCTCAGCCCGGGGCGAGTGTCGGCGGGCACCCCCAGCGGCAGGGTGGCCACATTGATCCCGTTCCGCCGGGCTGCCCGGGAAGGCGCCGGCACCTCGGCCAGCGTGGCGTAGACCGTCGGGGGGCCGCCGGCCTCCGGGCCCCTCGTGCAGACCAGCCGGAGCGCCCCTTCCACGGGCGTCGGCCAGTCCGCGCGTACCTCGTCGAGCAGGTCGGTCAGCGCTGCGGTGGGGGGTAGGGGCAGGTCGATGGCCAAGGCCGCCGCGACCAGGCGGGCCAGGTGCTCGTCGCGCAGCCACGGCCGGCCGTGCCGCAGGTGCATGGTTTCGAAGATGCCGTCGCCGTGCAGGACTCCGAGGTCGTCGCCGCGAAGCACGGGGTCGCCGGTCGGAATCAGGCCGCGCCCGAGCACGGCGATCCGCGCGGTCGGGCCGGCCGTGACCTCCCCGCCGGACGACTTCACCATGACCGTCGAGCGTAGTGGCGGTCGATCGCGATGTGAGGAGCAGCCTGGTGGCCGAACTATGATCGGACGGTGTCCGAATCCTCCCTCGCGGAAATGCTGCGGGCCCGTGGGCTGCGGCTGACGGCCCAACGGCAGCTCGTCCTCCAGGCGGTGCTCGATCTGGGGCACGCCAGCCCGGAGCAGGTGCACACCGCCGTCCGGGAGGTCGCGGCCGGCGTCAACATCACCACCATCTACCGCACGCTTGAGCTGTTGGAACGGCTCGGCCTGGTCACCCACACGCACCTGTCGCACGGCTCACCGACCTATCACGCGGCCGGTGAGCACCAACACGTCCACCTGGTCTGCCGGGAGTGCGGCGCGATCGACGAGATCGATCCGGAGCTGCTGCGCCCGCTCGCCGACCAGTTGGCCACGCAGCGGGGGTTCCGGGTGGATATCGGGCACGTGTCACTTTTCGGCGTCTGCGTACGCTGCGAGAACGGGGACGACAAATGATCGACATCGCGGGCGCGGTGGCCGTCGAGGGCATCGACGAGGCCAGCCGTGACCAGCCGGATCCGGCGCATGTCGCGGCCGGGGTGCGGGGGGTGGCCGCACACTACGGCGACCCGCTGCGTGAGCAGCGCACCCTCGACACCGCTGTCGGTCTGGTCGACCGGTCGCACCGGGGGATCATCGCGGTGCCCGGGGAAGAGCGGGCCAGCTGGCTGCACACTGTCACCTCGCAGCACCTGAGCGCACTGGCCGCCGGTGAGGGCACCGAACTGCTGGTGCTGTCCCCGCACGGCCACATCGAGCAGCACGCCATGGTCGCGGAGGACGGCGAGACCACCTGGCTGGACACCGAGCCGGGGGCCACCGAGGGTCTGCTGGCCTACCTGAACAAGATGCGGTTCTTCAGCAAGGTCGAGCCGCGCGACGCGACCGCCGAGCGGGCACTGTTGTCGCTGGTCGGGCCGGCGGCGACGGAGGCGCTGAGCACGCTCGGCGTGACCGGGCTCGCCGCGCCGGACCAGGTCGCGGTGCCGGGTCCGAAGTTCCCGCACGGTGCCGTGCCACCCCGGGCGAGCGCGCGGTACGACGTACGACCGCTGCCGATCGGCGGCTGGGCACGCCGCGGCCCGCTCGGGGTGGACCTGCTGGTGCCCCGCTCGGCGATGGACCAGGTCGTGGCGGAGCTGCGCGGCGCGGGCGTGCCGGTCGCGGGGCTCTGGGCGTACGAGGCGATCCGGGTGGCCGCGCGCCAGCCCCGGGTCGGGGTGGACACCGACCACCGGACCATCCCGGCCGAGGTGGACCTGATCGGCCCGGCGGTGCACCTGGACAAGGGTTGCTACCGGGGGCAGGAGACGGTGGCCCGGGTGCACAACATGGGTCGGCCGCCGCGCCGCCTCGTACTCCTGCACCTGGACGGGGTGACCACCGACCAGCCGCCGGCGGCCGGTACGCCGGTGACCCTCGACGGCCGGGCGGTCGGCTTCGTCGGCACCGCGGTGCTGCACCACGAGCTGGGTCAGGTCGCTCTCGCCGTGATCAAGCGGAACGTCTCCGACGACGCCGCGCTGATGATCGGCGAGACCGCGGCGGCGATCGACCCGTCCTGAGCGGGCCGTCTAGGATCGCCGGCATGACAACAGGGACGTTGATCACGGTGGCCCCGACCGGCGCTGAGTCGGCCAAGGCAGAGGTGCCGGCGCTGCCGGTGACCCTCGACGAGTTGCTGCTCACCGCCAAGGAGTGCGAGGCGCTCGGCGCTGCCGTGATCCACGTCCACATCCGCGACGACGAGGCGCGGCCGAGCCTCGACCCGGTGCGCCTGGCCGACACGGTGGCGGCGCTGCGGGAGAGCACGGACCTGATCGTGCAGCTCTCCTCCGGCGGCGCGGTGACCGATCCGGAGGCTGCTCGGCTGGCCGTCCTCGACGCCAGGCCGGACATGGCCTCGTGCACGATGGGCACCGTCAACTTCGGCGACGACGTCTTCCTCAACCGCTGGGAGTTCATCGTCGACCTGCACACCCGGATGCAGGAACGCGGGATCGTGCCGGAGTACGAGATCTTCGACCTCGGCCACCTGTCCGCGTTGCAGCGGTTGCTCGGCAGGTACGGCCTGCCGGCTGGCGGGCACGTGCACGTCGACTTCGTGATGGGCGTGCCGGGCGGTATGCCGGGCACCACCGAGACGCTGGTCGCGGCGCACCGGATGCTGCGGGACCTGCCCGAGGGCACCACGTTCTCGGCCACCGGGGTCGGCCGCAGCACGATTCCGGTGCTGCTGGCCTCCCTGTCGACCGGCGGGCACCTGCGGGTCGGTATGGAGGACACAGTGACGTACGCCAAGGGCCGTCCGGTGGAGTCCAACATGCAACTGGTCGCCCGCGCTGTGGGTTTCGCCCAGCTCGCTCAACGCCCGCCGCTGACCACCGCCGAGGCTCGCGAGCTGCTCGGTCTGTAAGGCCGGGCCGGTCCCACGCTCCTGTCACCCGAGCGGAGGACCACCTGGTCACCCCGCCGACGGGCACCCCGGCACCGTCGGTACCGTCCAGCGCGTGACGAAGACGTACGAGGGTGGCTCTCCACTCGCCGAGGTGGTCCGTTCCGGGTTCGTGGAGGGGGCGCACCGAGGCTCGGTGGTGGTGCTGGACGCCGCCGGTGCGGCGGTGGCGTCCGCCGGGGACGTGACGTCGCCGATCTTCCCCCGCTCGGCCAGCAAGCCGATGCAGGCGATCGGGATGCTGCGTGCCGGCCTGCCGTTGACCGACCCGGCCGACGTGGCGCTGGTCTCGGCGAGTCACGCCGGTGAGGACTTCCACCTGGCCCGGGTCGGTGCGTTGCTCCAGCGGGCCGGGTTGGACGCCTCGGCCCTGCACTGCCCGCCCGACCTGCCGGTGGGCGTGGCCGCCCGGGAGGCCGTGCTGCGCGCCGGGGGCGGCCCGAACCGGGTGCAGATGAACTGCTCCGGCAAGCACAGCGGGATGCTGCTGACCTGCGAGGCCGCCGGTTGGCCGCTGGATGGTTACTGGCGGCCGGAGCACCCGTTGCAGCAGCGGTTGCGGGCGGCCATCGAGGAGTTCACCGGCGAGCAGGCGGCGGCGGTGGGCGTGGACGGTTGCGGCGCCCCGGTGCTCGCGGTGTCGCTCACCGGCCTGGCCGGGGCGTTCCTCCGGCTGGTCGACGCCGAGCCCGGCTCGGTGCCGCGTACGGTGGCCGACGCGATGCGCGCGTACCCGGAGATCGTCGGTGGCACCCAGGCCGACGACACCCGGTTGATGCGCGGCGTTCCGGGCCTGCTGGCCAAGGTCGGTGCCGAGGGCGTGATCGCGGTGGCCCTGCCGGGTGTCGGCGCCGTCGCACTGAAGATCGACGACGGCGCCGACCGGGCCCGGATGCCGGTGCTGGTCTCCGCGCTGCGCCGGCTCGGCGTGGACGCCCCGGTGCTGACCGAGTACGCCGAGGTGCCGCTCTTCGGCGGCGGTGTCCCGGTCGGCGCGGTCCGCCCGCTCTGGTGACCGTCGTCTAGCTCAGGAAGTCGAGCAGTGCGGCGTTGACCGGCTCCGGACGCTCCAGCGGCAACAGGTGTGCGGCGTCCGGCACGTCCGGCAGCCGTACCGCGCCGGGGACCTCGGCGGCGATCCGGTCGGCGAGCCGGCTGATGTCCGGTACGTCGGCGGCGCCGGCGGTGACCAGGACGGGCACTGTCAGCTCGCCGAGGCGACCGATCGCCGGCGGCGTCAGCTCTCCCACCTCGACCGCACCGAGCGCCAACTCGGCGGCGAGCGCACGCTGGTCCATCTCCTGCGCGAACGCGAGGAGCGCGGGGTCGACGTCCTGCGGCTGGCGGCCCGGGCCGACCACCCAGAACCGCACCTCACCGGCAGCGCCGGCGACGAAGTCGTCGGGGTCGACCTCGCCGACCAGGTCGTCCCAGAGGTCGTTCGCCTCCTCGGACCACTCGTTGCCGGAGACCGCCGTGTCGAACAGCGCGAGCGCGCTCACCCGGTCGGGGTGGGCCAGTGCGGTGTCGATGGCGACCGCCCCGCCGAAGGAGCAGCCGACCAGGGCGGCACGGGGCAGGTCGAGCGCGTCCAGCAGGCCGGCCACGTCGTCGTGGTGCGCGAACGGGGTCGGCGGCAGCTCCGAGTCCCCGTAGCCGCGCAGGTCCGGGACGATCACCCGGTGGCGGGCGGCGAGCGCGGGAAGCTGCCCTCGCCACATCCGCCGGTCGGCGATGCCAGCGTGCAGCAGTACGACGGGCGAACCGGTGCCCGCCTCGTCGTACGCGATGCTTGCTCCATTGACTGTGATCTTGTGCACGGACGGACCGTACGGATCGGGGGAGCGGGGCGCAACCGCCCGCTGAGACCTTGCTAACTGTGGCTAGCGTTTTGCTTGCAAGAGCTAGCGCGGCCGGTTAGCGTCGCAGTCATGGCCACACCGAAGGACCTTCCCGACGTCGGCGGGTTCATCCGCGATCTTCGGCGGAACGCCAAGATCTCGCTCCGTCAGCTCGCCGAGCAGGCGGGGGTCAGCAACCCGTACCTCAGTCAGATCGAGCGCGGCCTGCGCAAGCCCAGCGCCGAGGTGCTTCAGCAACTGGCGAGCGCGCTGCGGGTCTCCACCCCGGCGATGTACCTGCGGGCCGGGCTGCTCGACGACAAGGAAGGCCACGGCGTGCTCGCGGCCATCGCCGTTGATGCCGACCTGACGATGGCCCAGAAGCAGTCACTCACCCAGATCTACGAGACGTTCCGCCGGGAGAACACCCGGCTGGCCGACGCCCAGGCCCCCGCCGAGGGCAGCGGCACCGGGTCCACCGGTGGCACGGCCGGGGCGACCACCCCGACCGATGTCGGCGATCAACCCGCCGACGTGGCCAACCTGGCCGCCACCGGCCCCACCACCGCAGGCGGCACCCCGACCGAGGCCGTACTCGAGTCGGTTGCCGTCACCGAGGCGGGCACCGCACCCGCCCCGGGCAGCACCAACACCCCCGAGAAGAAGGCCGCCGGTCCGGCGGTCCGCGAGGCCGCCACGGCGGCCGAAGAGGAGACGTCATGAGCGAGCCGAAGACCAACCGCATCCCCGCCCCGATCTACGCCGCCGCTGGCGCCGGTGAGCTGGCCATCGAGCAGTTGCGCAAACTGCCGGCCGTGGTCGGCGTCCTCAGCACCCGGGTCGTCGCCGACCTGGGCGGTCGGGCCGTGCTGACCGGTTACGAGCTGCGCCAGAAGGCCACCGAGACCCTGCGTACCGCCAACGAGACCGCCGGCACGCTGCGCGAGCGGGCGCAGGCCGAACTGGACCTGGCCAAGCTGCGCGAGGCCGCCGACCTGGCCAAGCTGCGCGAGGTCACCGACCTCGACAAGCTGCGCGCTGCCGCGACCCGCAACGCCATCATGGTGTACGCGGGCGCCCAGGCCGCCCAGGAGCGGGCCTTCGCCGCGTACGGTGCGCTGGTCGCCCGTGGTGAGCGCGTCGTCGGCGCCGGTGTGCTGGAGGCCGCCGAGACGGTCAACGCCGACATCGAGGCCACCGAGGGTGTGCCGGCGACCACCGCCACCACCACCCCGGCTCCCGCCGCCACCCCGGCTCCCGCCGCCACGGCCCCGGTCGACGTGCCGACCCCGGCCGACGTGGCCGAGATCGCCGAGGCCAAGCCGGCCGCCGGCAAGAAGGCAGCCCGTGCACCGAAGGCCGCCAAGCCGGCCGCGACCCCGTCGGCGAAGCTGCCCCGGGCCACCAAGCGGACCCGCCCGGCGGCCGAGTAGTTCGCCATGTCGACGACCCCGGCGGCGTCCTTGTCGGACGTAGCCGGGGTCCTCGACATAAGCTTGCCGGCATGGCCAACGCCGCGCCGATCTTCGCGTTCGAAGTCCGCTACGTGATCGAGCTGATCCTGCTCGTCTTCGCGCTGATCGTCCAGGGCGTCGCCCTGGTCCACGCGATCACCCAGCGCTCCGACGCCTTCCCCGCCATCGGGACACTTCCCAAGGGTGGCTGGATCGCCATCCTGGCGGTCTGTCTCGTGCTGACCCTGCTCGGCTTCGGGCCGATCAGCCTCTTCGGACTGGTCGGCATCGCCGCCGGTCTCATCTACCTGCTCGACGTTCGGGTCGGCCTTCGCGACCTCAGCGACGGCAAAGGGTTCTGGTGAGAGGTTTCCGCTGGCCACCCCCACCGGACAGCGGCCCCCGCACCTGGGGGCCCGGTCCGGGTGGGCCGCGTACCGGCCGCCCGGCGCTGCCGGAGCCGGACACCGACCTGGTCGCCACCCCGCACGGCGTACGGCTGGAGCGGCTGGTCACCGGCACCGGTGACCCGGTGACCGTGTTCGCGCACGGGCTGGGCAACGGCATCGCCACCACCCGCCCGTTCGGCAGTGGGGTGACGGGCCGCAAGGTGTTCTTCCAGTTCCGTGGGCATGGCCGTTCCGAGGCCCCGGACGGGCCGTGGAACTACCTGGACCTCGCTCGGGACCTACGGGCGATCGCGGACCTCGGCGGGGCCAGTCGGGCGTTCGGCGCGAGCCTCGGCGCCGGTGCCCTCTGCCGGCTGCTCGTGGAGAGCCCGGACCGTTTCGAGAAGCTGGTCTTCTTCCTACCCGCGGTGCTCGACCGGCCGCGTGGCCCGGTCGCGCAGGAACGCATCACGGACCTGCTGGAGGCGGTGGAGAGCGGGGACGCCTCGGCGGTCGCCGACGTCGTCACCCTGGAGCTGCCTCCTGCGGTGCGTAACACTCCCGCCGGCTGGGCGTACCTGCGGCAACGGCTCGACCAGCTGCTCCGCGACGGTCTGGCCGCCGGCCTGGCGGGCCTCGCCGAGCAGACGCCGTTGCGCGACACCACCGCCCTCGCGGCGGTGACCGCGCCAGCGCTGGTGATCGCCAACGCGGGCGACGACCTGCACCCGGTCGAGGTCGCCGAGCGACTCGCCGCTGCGCTGCCCCAGGCCACCCTGCACGTGTACGACCGGCCCGGCGTCCTCTGGTCGGAACGCGCCGACCTGCGGGACCGCATCGCCGGCTTCCTCAACGAGTAACGTGCCCTGTCATGGGCGTCACACAACATGGCCGGACGCACCGGCTCGACCTAGCTGACCCGACCCTGCGTGAGTGGACGTGCACGGTCCTGCACGCCGACGCCGAGCAGGGCATCGTGCTGGACCGCTCGGCGTTCTACCCGGGCGGCGGTGGCCAACCGCCGGACCACGGCGTGCTGCTGTGGCAGGGCGTGCAGACCCGGATCGTCGGCACCCGCAAGGGCGACGACCCGTACCTGATCCCCGCCGAGGGTGACCCGCTGCCGCCCGCCGGCACCGAGGTCGTCGGCGCGGTGGAGGACGAGCGCCGCACCCGGCTGATGCGTACCCACTCCGGGCTGCACGTGCTCTGCGGTGTGGTGTTCCGCGACTTCGGCGCGCTCGTGACCGGCAACTCGATGGAACCGGGCGAGGCCCGGATGGACTTCAACCTCCCCGAGGTGCCCCCGGACTTCAAGAGTCGGATCGAGGAGCTGGTCAACGCGGAGGTGGCCGCCGACCGCTCGGTCGCCACGCGAGTGCTGCCGCGCACCGAGGCGCTGGCCCTGCCGGACATCATCCGTACCCAGTCCAACCTCATCCCGCCGGATGAGCAGGAGGTCCGGATCGTCGACATCGTCGGCCTGGACGTGCAGGCCGACGGCGGCACCCACGTCGCGTCCACAGCCCAGATCGGCAAGGTGCAGGTCGTGAAGGTGGAGAGCAAGGGCCGAGCCAACCGCCGGGTCCGCGTCCGGTTGGTGGACTGAGACGGCTCAGGCTGGACCGGTAGAGGTCGCTGGGCGGCGGGATACCTGCAGTGGCCCTGTAGAGCTGCCCCAAATATGGGGCGCGGTGCGGACGGCGAGTGCTGCCCCGTTTGTGGGGCAGCTCTACAGGGAGCGCCGAGGTCTCCCCTTCCCGGTTCATCAGAGCGGTCCGGGAATTCGGACGTCGGTTGTCAGGTATCGCTGACAACCTCGCAGATATGACACAACCGCTCGCAGGAAAGATCGCGCTCGTCGCCGGTGCCACCCGGGGCGCGGGTCGGCAGATCGCCGTCCAGCTCGGCGCGGCTGGCGCCACCGTGTACGCCACCGGTCGCAGCAGCCGCACCGGTCGCTCGGAGATGGACCGGCCGGAGACCATCGAGGAGACCGCCGAGCTGGTCACCGAGGCCGGGGGCACGGGCATCGCCGTCCAGGTCGACCACCTGGTGCCCGAGCAGGTCCGCGACCTCGTCGCCCGGATCGACGCCGAGCAGGGCCAACTCGACGTGCTGGTCAACGACATCTGGGGCGGCGACCCGCTGGTCACCTGGGACAAGCCGGTCTGGGAGCAGCCACTGGACGCGGGCTTCCGGACCCTGCGACTGGCCATCGACACCCACATCATCACCAGCCACTTCGCCCTGCCGCTGCTGATCCGCAAGCCGGGCGGGCTGCTGGTGGAGATGGGCGACGGCACCAAGGCGTACAACGACGACAACTACCGGCTCTCGGTCTTCTACGACCTGGCCAAGGTGTCGGTCAACCGGCTCGCCTTCAGCCAGGCGCACGAGCTGAAGCCGCACGGCTGCACGGCGGTGGCGCTCACCCCCGGCTGGATCCGCTCCGAGGCGATGCTGGAGCACTTCGGAGTGACCGAGGACAACTGGCGCGACGGCGCCGCCACCGACCCGAACTTCCTCATCTCGGAGACCCCGGCCTTCGTCGGCCGCGCGGTGGCGGCGCTCGCCGCCGACGAGGAGAAGGCCCGCTGGAACGGCCAGTCCGTGGACGCCGGCACACTGTCCAAGGTGTACGGATTCACCGACCTCGACGGCAGTCAGCCGGAGGGGTTCCGGTACATCGTCGAGGTGGTCGACGCAAGCAAGCCCTCGGACGTCACCGGCTACCGGTAGAGCGCCCGCAGCCGGTCGGCCGCGTCGGTGAACAACCGCCGCAGCTCGGGCGGGCCGAGGACCTCCACCTCGGGGCCGAGCCCCAGCAGCTGGTGGTAGGCGACCTCGACGGACTCGACGGGCAGCTGGCCAACCACCCAGCCCTGCCCGTCGGGTGCTCCGGCGGCGGCGACCAGCTCGTCGTACACGAAGGGGGCATCCACCAGGTGCCGGAGCTGGCGCAGACCCGCCGGGCTGAGCCGGACGGTGACCTCGGCCCGCAGCACGGTCCGCAGAAACGACCCGGCCTGCTCGCGCCAATGCCCGGCCAGGTCGAAGCCCTCGTCCCGCTCGAAGCTCTCCTCGCCCACCTCGACCCCGGTCACCCGGTCCACCCGATAGGTGCGGGTGTCGTCGTCGACGCGGCCGACCAGATACCAGACACCACTCTTGAGTACCAGCCCGTACGGCTGGACCCGCCGGGCCACCTCCCGGTCACCGCGCCGGTAGCGCAGCTCCACCACCCGGTCACGCCAGACCGCCCGGGCCAGCTCGGTCAGCCACGGCGGCGGCGCGGTCTCCCGGAACCAACCCGGCACGTCCAGATGGAACCGCTGCCCGGCACGGGCCGGGGCGTCGCGCAGGGCCGGCGGCAGGGCGGCGAGCACCTTCAACTCGGCGGCGGCGACCGCGTCGGCGAGCCCCATGTCTCCAGCGGGGCCGGGCAGCCCGGAGAGGAAGAGCGCCTCCGCCTCGTCCCGGGTCAGCCCGGTCAGTCGGGTGCGGTAACCGCCGAGCAACCGGTACCCGCCGGCGCGGCCCCGGTCGGCGTAGACCGGCACCCCGGCGGCGGAGAGCGCCAGCACGTCCCGGTAGACGGTCCGCTCGGAAACCTCCAGCTCCCGCGCCAGCTCACCCGCCGTCATCGACCCGCGCGCCTGCAACAACAGGAGCAGCGAGATCAGCCGGGAGGCGCGCACCCGCCCATCCTGCCCGGCCCTCACTCACCGCCCGCCGGGGGTCAGCAACCCCCTGTCGTACGCGGTGGCCACCGCGGCAGCCCGGTCGTTGACCCCGAGCTTGGCGTACACGTGCAGCAGGTGCGTCTTGACGGTGGCCTCGCTGATGAACAGCCGAGCCGCCGCCTCCCGGTTGGAGGCACCACGGGCCACCAGGGTGAGCACCTCCAGCTCACGCTGGCTGAGCGGCTCCTCGACCGGTGCACGCAGCCGGCCCATCAACCGCCCGGCGACGCTCGGTGCGAGCACCGACTCGCCCCGGGCGGCGGCCCGTACAGCGCGGACCAGTTCCTCGCGGGGCGTGTCCTTGAGCAGGTAGCCGGTGGCACCGGCCTCGATGGCGGGCAGCACGTCGGCGTCCGTGTCGTACGTGGTGAGCACCAGCACCCGGGCGGTGCTGCCGGAGCGGGCCAGCCTGCCGATGGCGGTCACCCCGTTCATTCCGGGCATCCGCAGGTCCATCAGCACCACATCCGGCCGCACCGTCGCGACCAGGGCCACCGCCTCCGCGCCGTCCGCGGCCTCGCCGACCACCTCGAACCCGGGGTCGCCGGTGAACATCCCCCGCAACCCGTCGCGCACCACCGGATGGTCGTCGACGATCAGCAGCCGTATCGGGGCGGTCAACCGGCACCTCCCGGGAGCGCGGGGACGGACGCCGAAATGGCGGTGCCGCCTCCTGGTTCGGATTCGACGGCCAACTCGCCACCCACCCGGGTCACCCGCTGCCGCATCGCGGTCAGCCCGTACCCGCCGCCCGGCTCGCGGGGCGCCGGCTGCCCGGTGACGTCGAAGCCAGCCCCGTCGTCACGGACATCGAGGGTGACCACGTCCGTCATGTACGACAGGGTCAGCCCGACCCGTGACGCGGAAGCGTGCCGGGCCACGTTGGCCAGCGCCTCCTGGGCGGCCCGGAGCAGGGTCACCTCGACCTCCGGGTGCAGGGGGCGGGGCGTACCGGTGGTGGCGACCTCGGCCCGTACCCCGTTCAGAGCCGACCAGCGCCCGCCCAGCTCGACGAGCGCGTCCGGCAGCCGGGCTGTCTCCAACGTCTCCGGGCGGACGGCCCGCACCGAGCGGCGGGCCTCGGTGAGGCTCTCCCGCGCCAGTGCGAGCGCGTTGTCGACGTGCCGCCGCCAGTCGGCGGAGCGGTCGCGGGTCTGCTCGGCCGCCTCCAGTTGGGTGATGATGCCGGTCAACCCCTGGGCCAGGGTGTCGTGGATCTCCCGGGCCATCCGCTGCCGTTCGTCCAGCACGCCGGCCTCCCGTGCCTGGGTGAGCAGTTGGGCGTGCAGCCCGGCGTTCTCCTGGACCGTCTCGGTGAGTTGACGGTTGGCCTCGCCGAGTTCCGCCATCAACCGCCGACGTTTGACGTCTTCCTGTTCGGCGATCATCGCGAACCAGCTCACCGAGCCGGCCACCAGCAGGTTGAAGAGCACCAGCACCAGCCAGAGCAGCCAGTGCGACACCACCACCGACAGACCACCGCCCTGAGACGTGGCGACGAGGGCCGCCGTGGTCACCATCCCGGCGACCCGCCAACGCCCGGGCAGCACCGGGAAGGCGTGGATGTAACCGATCCAGGCGAAGAAGCCGTACCACGGACTGGCGGCCACGAGAGCGGCGGCGAACGTGAGCAGCCCGGCGTAGTAGACCGCCATCGGCCTGCGCCGACTTTGCCAGCCGGGGTGCAGGGTCACGAACCAGGCGACCCAGCATCCGGCCGCCACGGCCACAGCGAGGGTCGGCACCGCCCCGGGGCTGGCGGGCGCCGGTGCGACGAGGGCCAGCAGGGTGCCCAGAGCCAGCCCGCCATACGGGAACACGCGATAGAGGGCAGCCTCGCGCTCTCGCCAACTGGTCAGACGGTCGTGCCCACCGCTGCTGGTCATCGCATCTCCGCTCACTCCCAGCGGAACAGTTTCGCCGCGCTGGCGCCGGCCGCCACGGCGATCACCGCCATTATCGCCAGGTGCAGCGGCTGCGGCGACGTTCCGGTCCAGGCGTCCAGAAGCGCCTGCACCCCGGGCGGCGTGTAGTCGCCGATCCGCGCCACGGCGTCCGGAAGCAGGAACCGGGGCAGGTAGACCCCGCCGAAGAACATGGTGACCAGGAACAGCGGCACGGCCAGGGCCTGCGCCGCCTTCGTCGTGCGGGCCACGGCGGCGACCAGCAGGCCGAGCGCCAGCAGCGCCGCCGTGCCGAGGACGAACGCCAGGGTGAAGCCGAGCGGGTGCCGAGGGAACGGCACCCCGAACGCCAACCGGCCGACGACGATGAGCAGCAGCGCGCTGGCCAGGATCCCGGCCAGGGCCAGCACCAGTTGCGCGGCGAGCAGAGCGGCCGGATGCGCCGGAGTGGTCGCCAGCCGACGCAGCACGCCGCGTTCCCGGTAGGTGGCCAGCACCGTGGGCAGCGTGTTCACCCCGACCATGGCGAGGGTGACCACCAGCAGCGAAGGTGCGAAGTAGCTGACGAAGGTCTGCCCGTCGAAGGTCGGATCCGGCTTGCGGAGCGAGGGGACCAACCCGAGCACCACCAGGATCACTGTGGGCAGCCCGATGGTGGTGAGCAGTGTCGGTAGGTCCCGCAGGTAGAGCCGCGCCTCGATCCTCAGGATCTGACGGAAGGCGTGCATGCTTGCCCCTTTTCAGTCGACGGGCCGGTGCCCGGTCAGCTCGACGAAGGCGTCGTCGAGGGTGGACTGCTCCAGCCGCAGGTCGGCGGCGACGATCTGGTGGCGGGCGAGGACCGAGGTGACGGCGTGCAGCAGGTCACCGGTGCCGGTCACCACCACCTGGCTGCCGGTGCGCTGCACGGCGGAAACCTCGGGCAGGTCGGTGAGGAGCCGGTCGTCGACCGGGGCCGACGGCCGGAACCGGATCCGCTGCTCCGGAGCCACCGCCGACACCAGGCCCGCCGGGCTGTCCAGGGCGACGACGCGCCCCCGGTCGATCACCGCGACCCGGTCGCAGAGCCGCTCCGCTTCCTCCATGAAATGGGTGACCAGCACGATCGTCACTCCGCTGTCCCGGACCTGTTCGATGAGACCCCAGGTGTCCCGGCGTGCCTGCGGGTCCAGCCCGGTGGTCAGCTCGTCGAGGATCGCGATCTCCGGGTTGCCGACCAGGGACAACGCGATGGAGAGTCGCTGCTTCTGACCGCCGGAGAGCTTCTTGTACGCGGTGTTCCGCTTCTCGCCGAGGCCCAGCTTGTCGATCAGAGCGGCCGGGTCGGCCGGGTTGCGGTAGAACGAGGCGTACAGCTCCAGCGCCTCCGCCACCCGCAGCCGGTCCGGCAGTTGGCTCTCCTGGAGTTGCACCCCGACCCGCTGCCGGAGCTGCGCCGCGTCCCGGCGGGGGTCGAGCCCGAGGACCGACACCCCGCCCCCGTCGGGGACACGCAGCCCGGCGACACACTCGACGGTGGTGGTCTTGCCGGCGCCGTTCGGGCCGAGCACGCCGAAGATCTCCCCGGGCTCCACCGTGAACGACACGTCCTGGACGGCCACCAGATCGCCGTACCGCTTACTCAGGTGGGTCACCTCGATGACCGACATCGTGCCGCCCTTCCGCCGCTGGCTTCGTACCCCTCAAGGGTTGTCGGGGTGACCCGCCGGCGAATCGACTGGTCGGAGATGATCTCCGGCGTTCCCGGTGGATCACTCCCGTCCGCCAACCGGTTGATGTGGACGCGAAGAGTCGCTGGTACGGCTCCACCCGGCGGGCCGGATCATCGGTCGATAGGCTGCTCGATCGTGGATGTCAGCAGAGTCGCCAGCCCGGTCACCGGAGTCGTCGGCCGTTTCCTCGCCGGGGCGGGGCTGCTCGTGCGCGGACTGGGTCTCTATGTCCGCAGCCCGGGGTTGATGCTGCTCGGGGTCGTGCCGGCGCTGATCTCCGGCGCGTTCTTCCTGGCCGCGCTCGCCACCCTGGTGTACTTCGTGGACGACCTCGCCGCGCTGGTCACCCCGTTCGCCGACGACTGGTCGAGCACTACCCGCAGCCTGGTCCGGGTGATCGCCGGGCTGGCCTTCCTGGGGCTCGGCGGCCTGCTCGGCGTGCTCACCTTCACCGCGGTCACCCTGGTCATCGGCGACCCGTTCTACGAGAAGATCTCCGAGCAGGTCGAGCAGCGGTACGGCGGCACGCCGGGCGCGGTGGACGTGCCCTTCTGGTCGTCGTTGCGGCGCAGCCTCGCCGACTCGGTACGACTGGTGGCGCTCACCGCGCTGGTCGGGATTCCGCTCTTCCTCGCGGGCTTCATCCCCGTGGTCGGCCAGACGGTCGTCCCGGTGATCGGCGCGGCAGTGGGCGGCTGGTTCCTCGCCGTGGAGCTGGTCGGGGCGCCGTTCTACCGGCGCGGTATGCGGCTGCCGCAGCGCCGGACGATCTTGAAGGCCGACCGACCCACCGCGCTCGGCTTCGGGGTTGCCGTCTTCCTCTGCTTCCTCATCCCGCTCGGCGCAGTGTTGATCATGCCGGCGGCGGTCGCCGGTGCCACTCTGCTGGCCCGCCGATCGCTCGGCCAGTCCATCGAGAAGGACTGACATGGAGATCACCCTGGTCGAGGGGGACATCACCACGCAGCAGGTCGACGCCATCGTGAACGCCGCCAACTCGTCCCTGCTCGGTGGGGGTGGGGTCGATGGCGCCATCCACCGACGTGGCGGGCCGGCCATCCTGGCCGAGTGCCGGGCGCTGCGGGCATCCCGCTACGGCAGGGGTCTGCCCACTGGCCAGGCGGTGGCGACCACCGCGGGGGAGCTGGCGGCACGCTGGGTGATCCACACCGTCGGGCCGGTCTGGTCCGCCAGCGAAGACCGGTCGGCGCTGCTGCGCGACTGCTACGCCAACAGTCTCCGCGTGGCCGACGAACTGGGCGCGACAACCGTGGCCTTTCCGCTGATCTCCGCCGGCATCTACGGCTGGCCGATCGACGACGCGGTCCGGCAGGCCCTGACGGTGCTGCGCGCGGCCACGCCCGCCACCGTCGTCGAGGGCCGCCTGGTGCTGTTCGGGGCGGCGACCCATGCCGCGGCCAGCCGGGTCTTCGACGACGCCTGAGCGGTACGCCCGGCCACCGTGCCACCGGCAGGCGGCGCTTTGCCGACAGCGTGTTGATAAGATGCCGACATGATGTCGACAATCCACGAGGGCGGGCGCTGATGTTCCTCGCAATTCGTGAGCTGAGCTTCGCCCGGTTGCGGTTCGCTCTGATGGGCGCCGTGATCGCCCTGATCGCCGTGTTGATGGTGATGCTGTCGGGGCTGTCGGTCGGCCTGGTGCGCGACGGCGTTTCCGGGCTGCAGAACCTGCCGGTCACGTCGTTCGCCTTCGCGCACGGCGTCCAGCGGGACTCCGCGTTCTCACGAAGCGTCGTGGACATGTCGGCGGTCGACAGCTGGGGTGCCCAGCCGGGCGTCGCGGACGCGGCGCCGTTCGGAAACACGCTGGTGAACACTCGTACCGATCGGGGAACCGAGGTCGACCTCGCGCTGTTCGGAGTGCAACCCGACTCGTTCCTGTCGCCCCGGGTCAGCCAGGGTGAGCGGTTGGGCACCGCGGACGGGATCGTGGTGAGCCCCACGGCGCTGGACGCAGGGCTGCGGATGGGCGACACGGTCACCGTGGATCGGGTCGGTACGCGGCTGCGGGTCGTCGGTGTCACCGAGCAACAGGACACCTTCGGGCACGTGGACGTGGCGTACGTGCCGTTGGCGGCGTGGCAGGCGATCAAATCCGGCACCGCCCCCGACGCGGATCTGCCGTCAAGGGCCGCAACGGAGATCACGGCGGTTGCGGTCCGCTCGGACGACGGGAAGTCCGTCGATCTGACTGCGGGCGACGCCGCCACCGGAACCGAGAGCCTGACCCTGAAGGAGTCCTACGGGGCTTCGCCCGGATACACGGCCGAGACGACGACGCTGCAGTTGATTCAGGGATTCCTGTACGCGATCTCGGCGCTGGTGGCCGGAGCGTTCTTCGCGGTGTGGGCAATCCAACGCAAGCCCGAGGTGGCCGTCCTGCGGGCGCTGGGCGCCTCGACCGGCTGGGTGCTGCGCGACGCGTTGACGCAGGCGTTCGTCCTGTTGGCGGTCGCTGTCCTCGTCGGCGTGGGGCTGGGGCTGGCGCTCGGTGCCTTCATCACCGGCAGCGGTGTCCCGTTCGCGTTGAGCATGCCGAGCATCTCCGCCGCCGCGATCGGCCTCGTCGTCCTCGGCCTGGTGGGAGCCGCCGCGGCGGTCATCCGCATCACCTCAGTCGACCCGGCCACCGCTCTGGGAGGAAACCGATGAGCAGCAGTCCCGCTCCGACCGCTTCGACCGCACCCGCTGACTCGTCCGAGCGGCTCGGCCTGGTGATGCGTGCGGTGTCCCTGCGGCACGGCGACGCCGCCGAGACCGTGCAGGCGCTCGACGACGTCGACCTGACGGTGCGACCCGGTGAGCTCGCCGCGATCGTCGGCCCGTCCGGTGCTGGCAAGTCCAGTCTGCTGGCCGTCGCCGGCGGCCTGGCCCGGCCCGACCAGGGGACCGTCACCGTGGCCGGTCAGGACATGACAGTGCCGAGCCGCCGCACACGGACCGCCCTGCGCCGCCAACATGTGGGCTTCGTGTTCCAGTCGGGCAACCTGCTGCCCGCGCTGACCGCCGTCGACCAGTTGCGGCTGCCCCTGCGCCTGGGACCACGGTCGACGCGGTCCGGCCGAGACCCGCTGGAGCTGCTCGCCGACGTCGGCATGACCGACAAGGCCGACCGGCGCCCGCACCAACTGTCGGGTGGCGAACGCCAACGGGTCGGGATCGCCCGAGCGCTGGTCACCGAGCCCAGCGTGCTGCTGGTCGACGAACCGACAGCAGCGCTGGACCGGGCGCGCAGCCACGACATCGTGCGGCTGCTGGCCCACGAGGCCAGGCAGCGGTCGGTCGCGGTGGTCATGGTCACTCACGACCACGATGTGCTGGAATACTGTGACACCGTCTACGAGATGGTCGACGGCAAGCTCGCGGCCAGCAGCTAGCCACGACGGCAGGGTGCGGGCGCGGCGCACGACCAGGCCGGCCACGTCCGTCCGGAACAAGGGGGGCGGCGTGCCGAAGATCCAGGCCGCGACTGTCGCTGAGCACCGGGCCTCCCAACGCGCCGCGCTGCTCGACGCGGCCCGCACCCTGCTGTCGAAACACCCCGAGCAGATCCCCGGGCTGGCCGAGGTCGCCCAGCATGCCGGCCTCGCCCGATCCAGCGTCTACTCGTACTTCAAGTCCCGCGCCGACATGTTCGACGCACTCGTCATCGACACGTTCCCCCGCTGGTCGGCGTACGTCGAGAAGCACATGGACGAGGCCGCCGGCCCCGGGCCGAAGATCCAGGCGTACGTGGAAGCCAACCTGCAACTGGTTGCCCGAGGCGATCACGCACTGGCCCGTGCGCTGGCATCGGCCGGCAGCAGCGAGACACTCGCCGCGTCCAGTCGGCTCATGCACGACAGCCTGGAAGCCCCGCTGCGGGCCGCGCTCACGGACCACGGCTCGTCGGACCCGGTCCGCATGGCAGAACTGGTCCAGTCGATCGTCTACGCCCTGAGCCGGATGATCGAGGGAGGGCTTCCCCTGCGGACCGCAACCGGCCTCGCCCGCGAACTACTCAGCCCGTACCTCGATCTCGACAGCGGCTGAAGGGCTCGGCCCGACCGGGCGACGACGATCAGCTCAGGTTGGCCAGGCAGGACCACTGGGATGTCACCGGCCGATAGCCCAGCCGGGCGTTGATCGCCAGCATCGGCGCGTTCGCCTCGTCGTTCGAGGTGTACGCGACGCGTACGCCGTTCGCGGCGGCCCGGTGCAGCGCGGCCACCTTGGCCAGCCGCGCCAGCCCTCGGCCCCGGTAGGTCGGGATGCTGCCGGTGTAGTCCGACCACATCCGGTCCCCGTCCCGCTTCACCAGGCTGAACGCGACCACCTCACCACCGACCTCGGCCGCGATGCTGGACGCCTTGTCCAGCCCGAGGTTGTCCCACACGTCGTACTGCCAGCTCTCGTAGCTCTTCGCGTCGACGGGCACATCCCCCGGTTCGTCCGCCGCCGAGGCCACGTCCGCCGCGTACAGGAGGTGCGGGTCCAGGTCGGCGATCGGAAGCAGCCGCACCCCCGGAGGCGGGTCGGGCAGCGCGGGTGCCGGATTCAGGTCGAGCGCCGAGTAGCGCACCTCCCGGCTGGGCTCGTAGCCGTGCCGCCGGGCGTACGGCAGCGCGTCGGGCTGCGCCATGGCACGCACCCGGCGGATTCCCAACGGGCGGAGGAAGTCGGTCGCGGCGGTCAGCAGGGCGGTGCCGATGCCGTGCCGCCGGTGTTCCGGGTGCACGTGCAGCAGGTTGATGCCACCGACGTCCGCCGCCGAAGTGGTGCCGATGCGTTCGGCGGACACCCAACCGACCACCCGCTCGTCGACCTCGGCCACGAACGCGGTCCAGTCCTCCTCGGGCGGCGGTTCGGCGATCATCTTCCGGGTCGACTCGACCCCGCGCACCAGGTACGGGTAGACAGTCGCCCTCAGGGCCACCACGGCCGGGGCGTCGTCGGGTCGCGCCACACGGATGCGCATGTCAGGCCTCCGTCCGTACGGCGGCGACGGCCTCTACCTCGACGAGCTGGTCGGTGTAGCCGAGCACGGCGACCCCGAGCAGGGTGCTGGGCGGGTCGTGGTCGCCGAAGAAGTCCCGCACCACCTCCCAGACGGTCACCAGGTCTTTCTGCTGCGACGACGCCACGTAGACGGTGGTCTTGACGACGTCGGTGGGCGTGGCGCCGGCCGCCGCGAGGGCGGTCTCCAGATTCGCCATCACCTGCCGGGCCTGCGCGGCGTGGTCGCCCGGCGCGACGGTACGTCCCTCGGCGTCCAGCGGGCACGCCCCGGCGGTGAACACCAGCCGGGCGGGCGGCTCGACGATGGCCGCGTACGCGTACTCGGCGACGTCGGACAGGGCGGGGACGTGCAGCAACGCGACAGCATCCGGCATGCCGGCGAGGCTAGCGACGATCGCAGACCTGGGCGAACCATTAACCCCGAAGTTGCGCGGATCCTGCTGCGGGCGGCGTGGTCAGGCGGAGGCTCGTCGGATCAGCTCGGTCGGCAACATGACCGCCTGCTCGATCTCCTCCCCGGCGGCCAGCCGGAGCAGTTGGCGGGTCATCCGGCGGCCGAGTTCCACGATCGGCTGCCGGACGGTGGTCAGCGGTGGCTCGGTGTACGCGGCCGTCTCGATGTCGTCGAAGCCGACCACCGCGACGTCGTCGGGCACCCGCCGGCCGGCTTCGCGCAGCGTCCGCAGGGCGGCGTGCGCCATCAGGTCGGAGGCGGCGAAGACGCCGTCCAGGTCGGGGTGCTCGGTGAGCAGGCGACGCATCGCCGCCGCACCGGACTCGCGGGTGAAGTCGCCGATGGCGATCAGCTCGGGCAGCCCCGCGTCGGCGACCGCGCTGCGGTAACCGCTGAGTCGCTCGATGCCGGCGACCATGTCCTGTGGGCCGGCGATGGTGGCGATCCGCCGCCGACCGATGTCGATCATGTGTCGGACGGCTGTGGTCACCCCGGCCACGTGGTCCACGTCAACGTACGGCACGGGCACGTCGCCGAGCGGCCGACCGCTGACCACCACCGGGATGCCGAGCCGCGCCAGCGTGCCGGGCAACGGGTCGGCGCCGTGCAGCGAGGCGAACAGCACCCCGTCGACGTGCCGACCGGTGGTGTACCGCTCGACCCGCTGATGCCCGGCCGGCGAACCGGCGAGCATCAGCACCAGTTGCTTGTCGGCCGCCTCCAGCTCCTGGCTGACGCCACGGATGATGCCGGGGAAGACCTGGTCGTCGGAGAAGACCCGGGTGGCCGCCTCCGGCATGACCAGGGCGATCGAGTCGGTGCGCTGGGTGACCAGGCTGCGGGCGGCCAGGTTGGGCACGTACCCCAGCTCGGCGACGGCCCGGGTGACCGCCTCCCGGATCGGCTCCGCGACGGTGGTGGAACCGTTGACCACCCGCGACACGGTGGCGCGGGACACCCCGGCCCGCGCCGCCACCGCTTCGAGCGTCGGCCGCTGCGCCGTCGTCATCGCGCCCTTCCCCCCGCTTGTCACAGCCCGTTCCGGGAGATCACCTCCTGGTACCACCGGGCGCTGGCCTTCGGTGTGCGCCGCTGGGTCAGGTAGTCGACGTGCACGATCCCGAACCGCTTGCGGTAACCCTCCGCCCACTCGAAGTTGTCCAGCAATGACCATACGAGATAACCGCGCAGGTCCACGCCCCGGGAGATCGCCTCATGCGCCGCGCGCAGGTGCCCGTCGAGGTAGGCGATGCGATCGGTGTCCATGACCTGCGTCGGCCCGTCGGGCGAGTCGGCGCCCGGCTTGTCAGGGAACGCCCCACCGTTCTCGGTGATCAGCAGGGGCACGCCGGGGTAGTCGGTGGCGATCCGTTCCAGCAACCGGGTCAGCCCGGCCGGCTCGATCATCCAGCCCATGTCGGTCAGTGGCCCGGTCGGTGGCACGAAGTGCACAGCGCCCTCGGTGCCCGGGTAGGCGTCGTTGCCGGCGCCGTCGGGTCGGCCGGCCACGTAACCGGGCGCGTAGTAGTTGATCCCCAGCAGGTCGATCGGTGCGGCGATCAGCTTCTCGTCACCGTCGCGGATGAACGTCGGCTCGATGATCCGCGCCACGTGCTCGCGGACGTCGTCCGGGTAGCCGCCGGCCAGCAGCGGGTCGAGGAAGATCCGGTTGTGCAGGCCGTCGACCAGGCGCACCGCGGCGGCGTCCGCCGCGCTCTCCGGGTCGGCCGGTCGCACGTCGGCCGGGTTGACGGTGATGCCGACGCTGCGCGCGCCGGCTGACCGCAGCGCCCGCGCCGCCAGGCCGTGGCCCAGCAGCAGATGGTGTACGGCGGTGAAGGCCGCTCCCGGGTCCTGCTCGCCCGGGGCGTGCACCCCGTTGCCGTAGCCGAGGTAGGCCGAGCACCACGGCTCGTTGAGCGTGGTCCACACGTCGATCCGGTCGCCGAGGCGGGCGTACACGGCGGTGGCGTAGGTGGCGAAGTGCTCGGCGGTGTCCCGGTTGGTCCAGCCGCCACGGTCGCCCAGGGCCTGCGGCAGGTCCCAGTGGTAGAGGGTGACGATCGGGTCGATTCCCCGGTCGAGCAGCGCGTCGGTGAGGCGGTCGTAGAAGTCCAGCCCACGCGGGTTGGCCGGGCCGGTGCCGTCGGGCTGGATGCGGGGCCAGGCGACCGAGAAACGGTACGCCCGCAGGCCCAGCTCGGCCATCAGCGCCACGTCGTCGGCGTACCGGTGGTAGTGGTCGCAGGCGACGTCGCCGGTGTGGCCCTGGTACACCTTGCCCGGCGTACGGCTGAAGGTGTCCCAGATGGACGGACCGCGACCGTCGTCGCGGGCCGCGCCCTCGATCTGGTACGCGGCGGTGGCCGCCCCCCAGAGGAAATGGTCGGGGAAACGGAGTTCGTCGACGCCACCGCTTCGCGGCGTCGTCGACGCCTCGTTGCTGTGCCTGCTGGTTGGCTCGCTTCGCTCGCTCACGCCTTGACCGCACCTTCCATGATCCCGCCGATGATCTGCCGGCCGAACAACACGAAGACCAGTAGCAGGGGCAGCGTCGCGATCGCTGTCCCGGTGAACACCTGCGACATGTCCTGGTAGTAACCGTCCGACAGCGCCCGCAGGGAGAGCTGCACTGTGGGATTCGCCGGGTCGTTCAGCACAGCGTACGGCCACAGGAAGTCGTTCCAGGTGGTCATGAACGTGAGCAGGCCGAGCACGGCGGCGGCGGGGCGCAGCGCGGGCACGACGACGTGCCACCAGATCCGGGCGGTGCCGCAGCCGTCCATCCGGGCGGCCTCGATCAGCTCGTCGCTGATGGCCTGGCCGGCGTACTGCCGCATCATGAACACCCCGAACCCGGTGACCAGCACCGGGACGATCACCGCGGGCAGCCGGTCGTTCCACTGCAGCCGGGTCATCAGCAGGTAGAGCGGGATCAAGCCGAGCTGGGTCGGCACCATCATCGTCGCGATGATGACCAGCAGCAGCGCGTTGCGGCCGCGGAACCGCAGCTTGGCGAACGCGAACCCGGCCAGGCTGGAGAAGAACACCACGGACACGGTGACCGTGGTGGCCACGATCGTCGAGTTGATCAGGCCGGTGGCGAAGTACGCGTCGGTGTTGTCGAACAGCCGGGAGATGTTCGCGCCCAGGTTGCCGCCGGGGGTGACCGGGGGTGGCAGTTGGCCCATCGCGTCGTTGGAGCGGCTGGCGACGACGATCATCCACCAGATCGGGAAGATCGACAGGCCGGCTGCGACGACCAGGGCCAGGTAGGTGAGCGGGCTGGCCCGCCAGAGCCGGCTCATCGCGCCGATCCCTTCCGTGCGTCGGGGCGTGATCCGCCGCCGAGGCGGCGCAGGATCAGCACATTGACCACCGCGACGATCGCGATGAGCGCGAAGAGCAGCCAGGCGACCGCCGAGCCGTAGCCGAAGTTGTAGTGCGGGGCGAAGGCGTTCTCGAACATGTACATGGTCAGGGTCTGCGACTCGCGCAGCGGCCCGCCGCGGATCGGGTTGGTGCCGGAGTGAAACATCCGGGGCTCGGTGAAGAGCTGCAACCCGCCGATGGTGGCGATGATGGTGCAGAAGATGATCGTCGGTTTGAGCAGTGGCACGGTGACCGACCAGAACTGCCGCGCCCGGTTGGCGCCGTCGATCGCCGCGGCCTCGTACAGGTCCCTGGGGATGGCCTGCATGGCGGCCAGCAGGATCAGCGCGTTGTAGCCGGTCCACCGCCAGTCGACCATGGCGGAGATGGCCACCCAGGAGGCGAACCGGTTGGACTTCCAGCCGATGGGGTCCATCCCGACCAGGTCGAGCAGCCAGTTGATCATGCCGAACTCGCGGCCGAAGAGCACTCCGAACACGATCGCCACGGCGGCGGTGGAGGTCACGTTGGGGACGAGCACCGCCATCCGCCAGCCGGTACGCGCCCGCAGGCCCCGGTTGAGCAGATTGGCCAGCCAGAGCGCGGCAAGCAGCTGTGGGACGGTGGAGATCACGAAGATGCCCAGCGTGTTGACCAGCGCGTGCCAGAAGTCGGTGTCGGCGAGCAGCCGCGTGTAGTTCTCGGCGCCGACGAACGGGTGGTCGGTGCCGAGCAGGTCCCAGTCGTGCAGCGAGACCCAGAAGGTGTACGCCAGCGGGTAGGCCCCGAAGATCGCGAAGATCAGGAAGAACGGGGCGATGTAGAGGTACGGCGAGAACCGGGTGTCGAGCCGGCTGAAGCGACCTGTCGGACGCGGGGGTGCCGGTGCGACCGGCGGGCGGGCTTCGAGCTGGGCGGTCATGCCCGGGGACTCCTTTCGCCGTGCGGGCGGGACTCCGGGGACCGGGGCCCGCCCGCACGATCGCTCGGGCTACTTGGCGGCGGCCTTCTTGGCGTTGGTCACCGCGTCCGTCCAGCCCTGCGCGGGGCTGCGCTGGCCCAGCTCCACGGTCCGCACGGCGTTCTCCACCTCGGTGCGGACGGCCTGGTTCTTCGGGCCCATGTAGACCGGCTTGAGGCTCTTCGCGCCGGTGCCGAAGATCGAGCCGACGGGCGCCCCGGAGAAGTACGTGTTGGTGGCGCCGGTGATCGCCGGGTCGTCGAGCGCCTGCGGGGACGAGGGCAGCGGGCCCTTGGCCTTGAACGCGCCGATCTGACCCTTGGCGCTGGTGAGGAACTTGGCCAGCTCGATCGCCTTGGCCTGGTGCTTGCTCTGCTTCGGCACGGCGAGGTGCGACCCGCCCCAGTTGCCGCCGTTGCCGGGCACCCGTGCGATGTCCCACTTGCCCTGGGCGGTCGGGCCCGCGTTGGCCTCGATGACGCCGGTCATCCAGGCGGGGCAGGCGATGGTGGCGAACTTCGACTGCTTGAAGGCGGACACCCACTCCTCCGACCAGGAGCCGTACTTGCCGGAGAGGCCCGAGTCGATGATGTC
The DNA here is from genome assembly GCF_018070425.1 of Micromonospora sp. C81. Taxonomy (NCBI): domain Bacteria; kingdom Bacillati; phylum Actinomycetota; class Actinomycetes; order Micromonosporales; family Micromonosporaceae; genus Micromonospora; species Micromonospora sp. C81. The sequence goes on along the minus strand of NZ_JAGPXS010000002.1, from coordinate 204,786 downwards.
CATGGTGGTGTCGTAGGCCTGTCGCACGGCCGGGTTGCTGTCGACGACCAGCTTCTCGCTGGTGTCGTAGTAGCTGTAGCCGCTGCTGTTGCCGGCGGTCTGCAGCAGGATCGTGTTGAACGTGTTGGTGGCCGCGTCGAGGAAGGACGCCCCGGTCTTGGCCGCGGCGAACTTCTCACCGGTGGCGATGTAGTCCGGCCAGGTGGGCCAGAGCTTGGAAACCTCGTCGCGCTCGGTGGGCAGGCCGGCCTTCTCGAAGAGGTCCTTGCGGTAGCACATGGCGATGCCGCCGACGTCGGTGCCGAGGCCGATGAGCTGCTTGCCGTCGGCGGTCATGCCGGCGTTCCACTTCCATTCGAGGAAGTTGCCCTTGAGGTCGGCGGCGCCGTGGTCCAGCAGGTTGACGAAGTTGCCGGGGTTGGCCTTGTACTCGACCATCAGCCCCTCCTCGATGGCCACCACGTCGCCGGCGCCCCGGCCGGCGGCGAGCCACTGGGTGAGCTTCGGTGAGTACTCGTCGAGGTTGGTGCCGGTGCCGCGCTCGACGATCTTCACGTCGGGATTCGCGGCCATGTACTCCTGGTAGAGCTGCTCGTAACCGAACTGACCGAAGACGTCGACGGTCAGGGTGACGGGCCCGTCCCCGCTCTGCTCGTCGCCGCCACCGCAGCCGGCGGTGACGAGCAGGGCGGTGGTCGCGGCGAGGGCTACCGCGGCGAGCCGGCGGCGCGGGAAGACAGCCATGGGTTTCGACCTCTCTCAAGGTGGTCGGTGGTGGCAGATGGTTAAGAGAGCGCTCTCACGGACAGGGTGCTGGGACGTGTCCGGCCCTGTCAAGAGAGCGCTCTCTTTGATATCCCGACGTGACCCACGACGAGTTCGAGGGCGCCCCCGTCAATGGGTGACGCCCTCGTCGAAGAGGCCCGCTCAGTCGGGGCGCAGACCCTCCAGCAGGCCCCGGTCGCCGGCGACATCCAGCGTCTCGAAGCTCACCCGACCCCAGAGCGCCAGCAGCAGGTCGCTCGCGTTGCCGCTGACCTGCGCCCGGGCATGGTGGTCGTCGTGGTCGAAGATGGTCGCGGTGTCGAGCAGTGCCACCCCCTCGCCGCGCAGCCGCAGATACCAGTCCTGGGCCGCGTCGGTCGCGGAAAGCTGCACCACCCCGTGCCAGTCGCCCGGCACGTGCCGCCGGCCCGCAGGCAGCCAGGTGTCCAGAACCTCGCTCACCCCGTCGGCCGCCAGCTTCGCCTCGACCGGGTCACCGGCCCCGATGGCGAGCTGGGCGTCCCAGCGGTGCACCGCCGTCTCGTGAGCCATCCGACGCGGCCAGAAGCCGGCCTTCTTCGGCTGCGGCGCCCAGTTCCACGCCGGTGCCTCCGGGTCGAGGCCGTCGAAGACGGTCAACAGCCGGTCGTACCCCTGCTGCCAGAGCTGGAGCGGGCTCACGCCCGGGTCCGCCTCGAGCGGCTCGCGGCGGGCCGGCTGCGCGGTCGCGCCGGAGCCGACGAACGACGACACCCAGTGATAGATGCCAGCGAGGTGCAGTGTCAGGTCGTTGACCGTCCAGCCCGGACAGGACAGCACCGGTGTCTCCGGCGGCGCCTCGGCCACCGCCGCCGCGAATGCCGGACCCTCCGCCCGGAGCGCCCCGATCCAAAAATCCTTGCTGCCCTGCAGTCTGCTCATCGCCATCCTCCCGGGGGTGCCGGGCGACCAGTGGGTGCCACGGCTACTACTCAGCCTAAGGTGAAGGGCGTGCCAGACGCCTCCGCCCAGCCGACAACCGCAGCCGATCGTGCCATCCCTGGTCCACTGGCCAGCTACACGACTCTAGGGATGGGTGGGTCGGCCGCGCGCATCGTCGCCGCCGGCAGCGCCGAAGAGATCATCCGCGCGGTCCGGGACGCGGACGAGCAGGTCCTGGTCCTGGCCGGTGGCAGCAACCTGGTGATCGGCGATTCCGGCTTCCCCGGCACCGTCGTCCTGGTGCGCTCCCGGGGCCTGCGCGTCGTCGCGGAGGACGCCGGGTCGGTCACCGTACGGGTCGAGGCCGGCGAACCGTGGGACGACCTGGTCGCCGCCACGGTCGCCAACGGCTGGGCCGGTCTGGAGTGCCTCTCCGGCATCCCCGGCTCGACCGGCGCAACCCCGATCCAGAACGTCGGCGCGTACGGCCAGGAGGTCGCCGAGACGATCACCGGCGTCGAGGTGTACGACCGGGTCGAGGGCACCCGCCAGATCATCGCCGCCGCCGACTGCGGGTTCGCCTACCGAGGCAGCATCTTCAAGTACGCGGACCGCTGGGTGGTGCTCTCCGTCGACTTCCGGCTCACCCGGTCCCCGCTCTCCGGGCCGGTGCGCTACGCCGAGCTCGCCAGGGCGCTCGGTGTCGAGGTGGGCGACCAGGTGCCGCTGGCGGACGCCCGGGCGGCGGTGCTGCGGCTGCGTGCCGGCAAGGGCATGGTGCTCGACGCCACCGACCCGGACACCCGCTCCGTCGGCTCCTTCTTCACCAACCCGGTGCTCGACGGGGCGACGTACGAGCTGCTCCGGGAACGCGCCGCCGACATCGGTGACCCGCCCGCCTGGCCGGGAGCCGACGGCATGGTCAAGGTCAGTGCGGCCTGGCTGATCGACAAGGCCGGCTTCACCAAGGGTCACCCCGGCCCGGGCGGGACGGCCATCTCCAGCAAGCACACGCTCGCCCTCACCAACCGCAGCGGCACCGCCCACACCGCCGACCTGCTGGCCCTGGCCCGCGACATCCGCGACCAGGTCCACGCCCGCTTCGGCGTAACCCTCCACCCCGAACCAGTCCTGGTGAACTGCGTCCTCTAACCAGCTCGCGCCGGGAGGGGCCAGGGGAGGGTCAACTCGCCCTGGCGCCAGCGGCTGGGGCCGTCGAGGACGGGCCAGCCGGTCTCGCGGAGGCGGCTCACCGCTCTGAGCCAGCGTTGGCGGGGGCCGAAGGTGGCGTACGGGGCGGCGGCCTGCCAGGCGTCGTCCAGCGCGCGGATCAGATCGTGCACCGGCTCACCGGGAACGTTGCGGTGGATCAGCGCCTTGGGCAACCGCTCGGCCAGCTCCGCGGGGCTGCCCAGCGTGGTGAGCTTCGCCGCGAGAGTCAGCGTCCGGGGGCCGTGGGCGTCGATCAGCAGCCAACTGGCGAGGCGGCCCAACTCGTCGCACGTGCCCTCGACGAGCGCCCCACCCGGGGCGAGCGCGGCGGTCATCGTCCGCCAGGCGTCCGGCACCTCGCTCTCGTCGTACTGTCGGAGCACGTTGAACGCGCGGACCAGCACCGGCCGGAGCCCGGCCAGCTCGAACCCACCCCGGGCGAACGTGAGGCCGGGTGGGTCGGCGGCCGGCGCCGCCGCGGCCACCCGGGCCGGGTCGATCTCCAACCCGACCAGCCGTACGTCCGGACGAACCCCCGCCGCCAGCCGAGCGCGCAGTTCCACAGCGGTCACCGGGGTGGCGCCGTAGCCGAGGTCGACCACCAGGGGGTCGGCCGCCGCCGACAGCCTGTCGGCACAGGTGGCGACGATCCAGTTGTCCACCCGACGCAGTCGATTCGGGTTGGTCGTGCCCCGGGTGACCACGCCGAGCGGCCGACGCCGCGCCACGCCGCTCATACCCGGCTCACTCCTCGCGCCTCACTGGCCGCTGGTGTTCGCGACTGCGGGGCTCGCAAACCCGGCTCACTCCTCGCGCCTCACTGGCTGACTCGGTGCACCTTGTGCTGGGCGGCCTGCGCCCGTGGCCGGACCACCAGCCGGTCGATGTTGACGTGCTCCGGGCGGGTGGCGCACCAGGCGATGCAGTCGGCGACGTCCTCGGCGACCAGCGGCCCCGGCACCCCGGCGTAGACGGCGGCCGCCCGTTCCGCGTCACCCTCGAAGCGGACCAGCCCGAACTCGTCGGTCTTCACCATGCCCGGGTCGATCTCGATCACCCGCAGCGGCCGGCCGCACAGCTCCAGACGCAGGGTTCCGGCGATGGCGGTCTGCGCGTGCTTCGCCGCCGTGTAGCCGCCCCCACCTTCGTAGACGGTCAGGCCGGCGGTGGAGGAGACCACCACGATGGTGCCGGAACCGGACGCCTCCAGCGCGGGCAGCAGGGCCTGGGTGACCCGCAGCGTGCCGAGCACGTTGACGTCGTACATCCACTGCCAGTCGGCGACCGAGCCGGACTCCACCGGGTCCAGTCCACGTGCCCCGCCGGCGTTGTTGACCAGCAGGGTGACCGGCCCGGGTGCCTGGTCGGCGGCCTCGGCCAGCGCGGCCACCGACTCGTCCGAGGTGATGTCGCAGGTCACCGCGGTGGCCTGCCCGCCGGCGGCGGTGATCTCGGCGACCAGGTCGGCGAGGCGTTCGGCGCGGCGGGCGGCGGCGAGCACGTAAAAGCCCTCGGCGGCGAGCCGACGGGCGGTGGCCGCGCCGATCCCGCTGGATGCTCCGGTGACGATGGCGACAGAGGTCATTTCGACATTGTCCCCCGGCCGCACGACCCGCCCCGACCGGGCGCGGGGGCAGCCACTGACGGCGTCCCGGTGATGAGGTCCGTCACCCATGGGGGCCGTGCCGGGAATTTCCGAAGCCCGATGGGGAAGATGACATCCGGCGTACAGGTTGACCGAGAAGCGCCGGTCGTGCGGACGGCATCAACCGTGGCAAAGGAGCGGATGTGGCGGAAATGCACACCGGTGTCGGGCGTCAGCGAGGTGCCCAACCGTGGCCCCGGCCTCGCCGCATAGCCACCCTGTCGGTACACACCTCCCCCCTGCACCAGCCCGGCACGGGCGACGCCGGCGGAATGAACGTCTACATCCTCGAAGTCGCCCGGCGGCTCGCCGAGGCCAACGTCGAGGTGGAGATCTTCACCCGGGCCACCTCCGGCGACCTCCCCCCGGTTGTCGAGATGGCACCCGGCGTGCAGGTCCGGCACATCACCTCCGGGCCCCTGGAGGGCCTCACCAAGGAGGAACTGCCCGGCCAGCTCTGCGCCTTCACCGCAGGGGTGCTGCGCGCCGAGGCGTCCCGCCCGCCGGGGCACTACGACCTGATCCACTCCCACTACTGGCTTTCCGGCCAGGTCGGCTGGCTGGCCAAGGAGCGGTGGGGTGTGCCGCTGGTGCACACCGCGCACACCCTCGCGAAGGTCAAGAACGCCCAGCTCGCTGCCGGTGACCGACCAGAGCCGAAGGCTCGGGTGATCGGCGAGGAGCAGGTGGTCGCCGAGGCGGACCGGCTGGTCGCCAACACCCGGGTCGAGGCCAGCGACCTCCTCGACAGGTACGACGCCGACCCCGCCCGCGTGTCCGTCGTACAGCCGGGTGTCGACCTGGGCCGGTTCCGGCCCGCGCCGGGCGAGCGGTCCGCGGCTGCCCGCGAGGCTCGCCGCCGGCTGGGGCTGCCGGCCGAGGGGTACGTCGTCGCCTTCGTCGGTCGGATCCAACCGCTCAAGGCCCCCGACGTGCTGATCCGCGCGATCGCCGCGCTGCGGGAGCGCGACCCGGCACTGGCCGACCAGGTGACAGTGGTGATCTGCGGCGGGCCCAGCGGCAGCGGCCTGGACCGGCCGACCGCCCTGATCGAGCTGGCCGGCACGCTCGGCGTCACCGACGGGGTGCGGTTCCTGCCCCCGCTCACCGGCGACGATCTGCCCGCGCTGTACCGGGCCGCCGATCTGGTCGCCGTGCCGTCACACAACGAATCGTTCGGGCTGGTCGCCCTGGAGGCACAGGCCTGCGGTACGCCGGTGCTGGCCGCCGCCGTCGGAGGACTGGTCACCGCCGTACGGGATCACGTGAGCGGCGTACTGATCGACGGCCACGACCCGGTCGACTGGGCACGTGCGCTGGGCCGCCTGCTGCCGGACCGGGCACTCCGGGCGGTGCTGGCCCGCGGCGCCGAGCAGCACGCCCGGCAGTTCTCCTGGGACCGCACGGTCACCGGCCTGCTCGGCGTGTACGGCGAGGCGATCGCCGTGCACCGCGCCCGACTCGCGGCGGACCTGGCCGGTGATCCGGCGCTGTCCTGCTCCTGGTGACCGGGTACACCGGTCGCCAACCGGTGCGTCGGCCGGGTCGGTCGTAGAGTGGGTCCGGTGAGCCCGAAGAGCGATCTTGCGACCCTGATCGAGTCGGTCTGTGCCGAGCGTGACCTGGCCTGGGAGTCGACCGGCCCCGGCTCGTACGCGGTGACCCTGCCGGGCACCCACAAGCTCAAGACGATCTGCAATTTGATCGTCGGCGAGCACGCGCTGCGCATCGAGGCGTTCGTGATGCGTCAGCCGGACGAGCGCCGCGAGGAGCTGTGGGCCTGGCTGTTGCAGCGCAACGCCCGCATGTACGGCGTCTCCTTCTCCACCGACGCGGTCGGCGACGTGTACCTGACCGGTCGGGTCAACCCGGCCGGCGTGGACGCCGACGAGTTGGATCGGCTGCTCGGTTCCGTGCTCACCTACTCCGACGAGTCGTTCGACACGATGCTGGAGATCGGCTTCGGCAGTTCGATCCGGCGGGAGTACGAGTGGCGGGTCAAGCGCGGCGAGTCGACAGCCAACCTGGCCGCGTTCGCCCATCTCTTCGAGCCCTCCGGCTCCGGCCCCGACCCGGCCTGACCACACAGCTGCACCGCGCTCGGCGCCCGCGCCTTCCGCGCCTCCGACATGAGGGTGGTTCGGACTGCTCCTGACGGGTATGCCGCACCGCGCGGTGCGGCAAGGGACCCCCGCGCGCCGAGGACGGAGTGCCAAGGAGCGGAGCATCTCATGGCTCAGCGGAACAGCTCAGGTCGCGGCGCGACTGCGACCAGGACGAAGCGACAGGCCGGCAACCAGACGCCGGGTACCCCGGGAGTCTCCGAGTCGGAGATCTCCCGGATGCGGGTGGACGACATCCGAGGGCAACTGCGCAAACGCGGGGTCTCCGGGATCTCCGCGCTGCGTAAGCCCGACCTGGTGAAACAGTTGGTGCGCTCGATGCGGGCCGGCGCGGGTCGGAGCAGCACCGGCCCGTCGGGTCGGGCCACCGGAACCAGGGCGTCGGCGGGTCGTGCCGCCGCCACCAAGAAGTCGGCGGCGAGGGCGGCGCCGAGCCGGGCGAAGGCCGCGCCGGCGAACAAGAGCGCACCGGCGAAGCGGGCCGCGGCGAAGAAGACGACCGCCGCCCGCAAGTCGACGGCGGCCAAGCGGACGACGGCGGCGAAGAAGACGACAGCCGCGAAGAAGACGACAGCCGCGAAGAAGACGACAGCCGCCAAGAAGACGACGGCGGCGACGTCGACGGCCGCGCGCAGGACGGCGACGGCCCGCACGGCGCCAGCCCGCAAGGCGCCGGCAAAGAAGGCACCGGCGCGGCCGGCGGCGAAGCGTACGGCAGCGGCGAAGCGCACGACGGCGAAGCGGGCGGCGCCCGCCAAGCGCACAACGGCAAAGCGTGCGGCCCCTGCCAAGCGCACCGCGCCGGCCGGTGGCGGCGCGGCAGCCGGGGGGATCCGAACCGGACGGGGAACCGGACGGTCGGTCCGCAGCTCACAGGTGATCTCGTCGTTGACGGATCGGCCGGAGCGGCCCGGGCGGAGCCTGATCACCGCCAATCACGAGGTGATCCAGCGCTGGGCCCGGGAACGCGGGGCAAAGCCGGCGACCATCGCCGGCACCGAGCGGGACGGTCGAGCGGGTGTGTTGACCTTCAACATCCCCGGATACCGGGAAAGCAGCCGGATTCGGGAAATCACCTGGGATGACTGGTTTTATACTTTCGACCTGCGCAAGCTGAACCTGATTTATCAGGAACAGATGCGCGACGGCCGGCAGAGCAACTTCTTCCGGACCGAGTCACCCGATCGGGAAGACGGTTAGGCGTTTGCGGGAATGGCTGCCGGGTACGCGGCTGTTGCCAATGACCGAGGCCGGAACAGCGGATACTCGCCAGTTGTGACGGGCGAGACAGCCGATCTGGGTTGAATCCAGAATCCGGGCGAACTAGCTTTATTGCACCGCACCACGCTTGGAAACGTTCGGGGGAGCGGCGGATCGATCAGATCCGCGCACCAGGCGAGGTGCGAGGGGACGGGTGGACAACCGTTGGGGGACGGTTACCACCTGTTTGGACCGGCGGCGTGAGCGGGCGACGCTTACGGGGGTGAGTGTCTGCCCGCCGCCGCCGGCCCCACCGGCGGGCGCCCACCATGACTTTCGGGTCGTGGCGGGCGCTTTGCCGTGGAATGCCGATTACGCCGTTGGGACGCGATCTGCGCTTGTTGTCGATTCCGGCCGGGCGGCCTGACGCAGCGCGGCGACGTGTCGTTCCCGGGATGGCCCGGCCAGCAGATGCCCGAGCGCGGCCAGCAGGCCCACCCCACCCACGATCAGCCAGTGCAGGTCGCCGAGGTGCTGAAGGCTCACTCCGCCGAGGGTGGGAGCGATGAAGGCGGCTGCCGGGAACGTCAGGTAGAAGACCGACTGGTAGCGCGCGCGCAACTGCGGCGGTGCCAGGTCGGCGTTGATCTGCGCGTTGGGCGGGGCGGCGAGCATCGAGCCGATCGTCCAGACCACCGCGGCGCCCAGGTAGACGGCCAGTTCGTCGGCGACGACCAACACCCCGAAGCCGAGCGCCAGCAGTGCGGTGGAGGCGGCCAGCACGACGTCCTTGCGGTGCCGGTCGATCAGCCGGGGCACGAACAGTTGCCCGATCACGATCAGCGCGCCGCCGAGTGCCACCACCACCCCGTACGCCGACGGGCCCAGGCCGTCTGCCCGCATGGCCAACGGCATGATCGTCGACGTCTGCATGGTGAGTACGGCCAGCACGAAGGTGAGCCCGACGAAGACCAGGAACGTGCGGTCGGTCAGCGCGGTGTGCAGCCCTGGCCGGCGGGGCCGGACGGACCTGGTGGCCGGACGAGCGGCCGGCGGACGGTCGGCTGTGGGCTTGGCCAGCCGCAGGGTTTCCGGCACCTTCCAGCCGATCACGGCGGCGGCGGTCAGAGTGGCACCGGCGTCGACCAGGAACAGCGCGGTGAAGCTCGCCTCGGCCAGCACCCCGGCGAGCAACGAGGCGACAGCCATGCCCAGGTTGAACGCCCAGAACTGGAGGTTGAAGGCGCGTGAGCGGCGTTCGGCGGGCACCACGTCGACGATCGCCGCTACGAACGCCGGGCTGGGCATCGAGTGGACCACGCCGACGAGCGCGGCGAGCACCGCGATCAGGAGAAGGGGTCGGCTGAAGGCGAGCGCCACCATCAGGGCGGCCGTTGCCAGGTGCGCGGCGAGCAGCGTCGCCCGGCGACCCCACCGGTCGGCGAGCACCCCGCCGAGCAGCACTCCGGCCGCTCCACCGGCCCCGTACGCGCCGACGACAGTGCCGGCCAGCCCGACGCTCGCCCCGCGTACGTCGGTGAGGTACAGCGAGAGGAACAGCATGGCGAAGGCGCCGGCCCGGTTGATCAGCAGGCCGGCCCAGAGATACCAGAAGGTGGCGGGGAGTCCGCCTGCGGTGTCGTGCCACCAGCGCCGCGCGGCGTACAACCGACCTCCCTACAGTTCAGTTTCTTAACCGTTTCACCTGCACGGTAGAAAACCCGGGCCGCCTCGCGCCAGTTGAAGCCCGAACCTCGGGCGTGTCGTCAGACGGCGGCCTCGGCGGGCTGGGACCCCCGGGTGGCGGTGACCGGTGTCAGCGCCTCGCCGGAGCGGCGCAGCGCGGCGGCACGCCGCTCCCTGGCCGGCCCCGACACCAGGTGGGCCACCGCGGTCACGACGCCGAGCGCGGCGCAGCCGTACCAGAGCGCGTCGTTGCCGATGTGCTCGCGCACCAGGCCGCCCAGGATCGGCGCGCTGGCCCCGGCGATCTGCCAGGAGAGCGAGAAAACGCCCTGATAGCGGCCGCGCAGCTCGGCGGGGGAGAGCTCGGCGATCAGAGTGGAGTTGGACGGCGAGTTCAGCATCTCGCCCACCGTCCAGATCAGCACGGTCAGCCCGTAGAACCAGGGGGTGCCGGCGAACGCGGTCAGCCCGAACCCGACGCCCATCACCACGGATGCCAGCGCGAGCACGTGTGAGCGGCTCCGACCCCGGATCAGTCGGGGCACGAAGAGCTGGCCGACCACGATCAGGATGCCGTTCAGCGCGATCACCGAGCCGTAGGTGGCCGGGCTCAGGCCGTCGTCGCCCATCGCGATCGGCAGCATCGAGATGTGCTGAAGGAAGACCAGCGCGGCGAACAGGTTGAGTGCCACGAAGCCGAGGTAGACCCGGTCGGTGAGGATCGTGCGCAGGGCGCCGCGCGGAGCCGTGGTGGTTGCGGTGGCGGTGACTGAACGGGCCTGTCGGGTCTCCGGCACCCGGCTGAAGATGATCAGCGCGGTGATCAGCATGGTGGCCGCGTCGACCACGAACAACAGCAGGTAGTCCGCCTGCGCGGCGAGACCGGCGAGGACGGCGGCGCAGGCGAAGCCCAGGTTGATCGCCCAGTAGTTGAGCGAGAACGCCCGCAGCCGGTCCTTCGCCGGCACCACGTCGATCATCATCGCGCCGAACGCGGGTCGGGCCGCCTCGGCGAACATGCCGAGCAGCAGGGCGCCCAGCGCCACCGCCCAGAGGTCCCGGGCCAGGCCGAGGCCGAGCATCATCGCGGCGGCGCCCACGTGTGCCGTGAGCAACGTCGGCCGCCGGCCCCACCGGTCCGCGAGAGTGCCGCCGGCGGTGGTGCCGAACGCGCCGCCGACGCCCCACAGGCCGATCACCAACCCGGCCTGCGAGGCCGAGAAGCCGCGTTCCTGGGTCAGGTAGATGGCGAGGAACACGAGGACGAACGAGCCGAGCCGGTTGATCAGGGTGCCCGACCACAGGTACCAGAAGGTGGTGGGCAGGCCGCCGGTGGTGTCCCGGAACCAGCTCCGCATCGTCCGCATATGGCGCCCCGCTTGCAAGTAATGACCGATATGACCGTCGCGCCTTACGACCCTAGTGGCGAGCCGAGCCGCTGGTCACCCGGATTTTCACGTGGTGGTCGTCACGACGGCTGCCCGCGTGTCCCCTCGGCGGTTGAGGCAGGATGATCCGCATGACTGCGAGCGAAGGGCCCACCGTCGGGACGCTGGTCCTGCTGCGACACGGTGAGAGCGACTGGAATGCCAAGAACCTCTTCACCGGTTGGGTGGACGTCGACCTGACCGAGAAGGGCGAGGGCGAGGCGAGGCGCGGCGGTGAGCTGATGCGCGAGCACAGCCTGCTGCCGGATGTCGTGCACACCAGCGTCATGCGCCGTGCGATCCGCACCGCCGAGCTGGCGCTCAACGCCGCCGACCGGCACTGGATCGCGGTGCGCCGGTCGTGGCGGCTCAACGAGCGGCACTACGGCGCCCTGCAGGGCAAGAACAAGAAGCAGACCCTCGACGAGTACGGCGAGGAGCAGTTCATGCTCTGGCGCCGGTCGTACGACACGCCGCCGCCGCCGATCGCGGACGACGACGAGTGGTCGCAGGTGGGTGACCCCCGCTACGCGCTGCTGCCGACCGAGCTGATGCCGCGCACGGAGTGCCTCAAGGACGTCGTCGACCGGATGCTGCCCTACTGGTACGACTCGATCGTGCCGGACATCCTGGCCGGCCGGACGGTGCTGGTGGCCGCGCACGGCAACTCGCTGCGCGCCCTGGTCAAGCACCTCGACCAGATCTCCGACGAGGCGATCGCCAAGCTCAACATCCCGACGGGCATCCCGCTGCGCTACGACCTGGACCCGCAGCTGCGCCCGCTCACGCTGGGCGGCACCTACCTCGACCCGACCGCCGCGAAGGCAGCCGCCGCGGCGGTGGCCAACCAGGGCCGCTGAACTGTCGGAAAGGGCCCCCTGTCACGCGCGAAGCGATGACCGGGGGCCCTTTCTCGTCTCGTACGTCAGTTGCTGGTGGGCGCGCTCTGCCCGGTGATCAGGTAGATCACGTGCTCGCCGGCGTTGACCGCGTGGTCGGCGAAGCGCTCGTAGAAGCGACCCAGCAGGGTGGCGTCGATCGCGGTCTCCACCCCGTACGGCCAGTCGTCGCCGAGGAGCACCGCGAACAGGTTCTTGTGCAGCTCGTCCATGGCGTCGTCGTCGCCGTCCAGCTCGCTGGCGAGGTCGACGTCGGGCTTCGCCAGCACCGAGCCGATCTTCACCGCCATCCGGTCGGCGATCTCGGACATCTCGGTGAAGACCGTCCGTAGCTCGGCCGGGACGGCCGGGGAGGGGTGCCGGCGCAGCGCGGTCTTCGCCACGTGCTCGGCCAGGTCGCCCATTCGTTCGAGATCAGCGGCCACGTGCAGCGCGGTGATCATCGCCCGGAGGTCGGAGGCGACCGGCGCCTGTCGGGCGAGCAGGTCACAGACCCGCTCCTCGACGTGCCGGTAGAGGTCGTCGATCTCGGCGTCCCGCTCGATGACCGTCTCGGCGGCCTGCCGGTCGGCGGTGAGCAGGGCGCGGGTGGCCTGGCGCATGGCGGCGCGGACGCCCTCCGCCATGTCCACCAGCAGTTGGCTGACGATCTGGAGGTCGGCCCGGAACTCGTCGCGCATCATCACGTCCTGTGGTCGGTCGCCGCCGACGGGTGCCGGCGCAGGGGGTTGAGCAGGTGCGACGCCAACGGTAGGGCGCTCGGACGGACCCCGGATGAACCACGGTGAACGACGCCAGACGCGGGGGTGAACAGTTCTGAAAGTGAGGGTGGTTCGTCCCGATCTGTGTGGTAGCCAGGTTAACAATGACCCTACGATCGCCGGGTGGAGTGGGCAGTGGCGGTCGTGGTCGCCGTGGCGTTGGTGGCCGGGTTGGCCGCCGGTTTCCTGCTGCCTCGGTTCCTGCCCGCGCGGGACGGCCGCTCCACGTCGACGGGCGGCGCGAGCTCCCGCTGGAGCAGGGGGAGGCCCGCGATAGCCGACGAGCAGCAGACCGGGCTCGGCCGCCGGACGATCGACTCGCTCCGGGCCGGTGTCGTGGTACTCGACAACGACGACGAGCCCGTGCTGATCAACCCGGCCGCCCGCGCGATGGGGCTTCTGCGTGCCGGCAGCAGCCCCGGCTCGATAGCCGCGCACCCGCTGATCCGTACCCTTGCCGGTCAGGTGCGACGCACCGGCGTGCGACGCGAGATCGAGCTTGACCTGCCCCGAGGTCGCGACAGCGCGGGCGAGAACCCGCTCGGCGTGCACCTGCGGGCGATGGGTCTGGGCAACGGGTTCGTCGCCGTCGAGGCGGTCGACGTGACCGAGTCGCACCGGCTGACCCGGGTGCGACGCGACTTCGTGGCCAACGTGAGCCACGAGCTGAAGACCCCGATCGGCGCGCTTCAACTGCTGGCCGAGGCCCTGCTGGACGCGACCGAACCGGCCGACGCGGCGGCGCCCGACCTCTCCGAGGACCTGGTGGCCGCCCGCCGGTTCGCCGAACGGATCCAGCACGAGTCGACCCGGCTGGGCCGGCTGGTGCAGGAGTTGTTGGAGTTGACCCGGTTGCAGGGCGCCGAACCGCAGCCGCCACCGGAGCCGGTCGCGCTGGACTGGGTGATCGCCGAGGTCGTCGATCGGACCCGCACCACCGCCTCCGCCCGAGGTGTCGAGGTGACCGTGGACGGTCAGCGGGGCCTCACCGCGTACGGCAGCGACTCGCAACTCGCCACGGCGGTGGCGAACCTTGTGGAGAACGCCATCAACTACTCCGGCGCGGACACCGCGGTGCGGGTCACCCTGCGCGGCGACGACGAGCACGTCGAGATCGCCGTCGCTGACCAGGGCATCGGCATCGCGCCCACCGACGTGGACCGGATCTTCGAACGGTTCTACCGGGCCGACCAGGCCCGCTCGCGTGCCACCGGCGGCACCGGGCTCGGGCTGGCGATCGTGAAACACATCGCGAGCAACCATGGCGGACGGGTCGAGGTGTCGAGCACTCTTGGTGGTGGATCGACGTTCACCCTCCGGCTGCCTGCCAGTCCACCGGACGACCTCCTGGCGACACTGCCGCCGGTTGGGATCGAGTCCGGTCCGGCTGGGCTACGGCAGGTCTGACAGCAATGGAAAGGAAATCCCCGTTGAGCCGCGTTCTCGTGGTCGAGGACGAGGAGTCGTTCTCCGACGCCTTGTCGTACATGCTCCGTAAGGAGGGTTTCGAGGTTTCGGTCGCCGCGACCGGACCCGACGCCCTCACCGAGTTCGACCGGACCGGCGCCGACATCGTGCTGCTCGACCTGATGTTGCCCGAGATGTCGGGGACCGAGGTCTGCCGGCAACTGCGGCAGCGCTCGGCCGTGCCGATCATCATGGTCACCGCCCGGGACAGCGAGATCGACAAGGTGGTCGGGCTGGAGATCGGCGCCGACGACTACGTCACCAAGCCGTACTCGCCGCGGGAACTGGTCGCCCGGATCCGGGCGGTGCTGCGCCGGCAGAGCCCGGAGGTGGCCGAGGCGGGTGCCCCGACGCTGGCCGCCGGGCCGGTGCGGATGGACATCGAGCGGCACGTGGTGACCGTCGACGGCGGCGCTGTGCAGCTGCCGTTGAAGGAGTTCGAGCTACTGGAGCTGCTGCTGCGCAACGCGGGCCGGGTGCTGACCCGTGGCCAGCTCATCGACCGGGTCTGGGGCGCCGACTATGTCGGTGACACCAAGACGCTGGACGTGCACGTGAAGCGGCTGCGTTCCAAGATCGAGCCGGAGCCGTCCGCGCCGCGTTTCATCGTCACCGTCCGGGGCCTGGGCTACAAGTTCGAGCCGTGATCGGCGTACCCGAAGGGGGTCTGCGTTCGACGCAGGCCCCCTTCGGGCTGTTGGCGCTCGGTCAGCGGACGACCTTGAGGTTGAAGATGGCGGTGTCGAGCCGGCCGTAGAGCCGCAACCAGAGCGGCAGCAGCATCTCGGTGCCCCGCGCGGTGGAGAGGTCGCCGAGGTCGATCACGTCGGTGTGCCCGAAGCTGATGAGCAGCCCGGTGACGATTCGCTTGGCCTCCGCGTCGTCACCGGAGACGAAGACGCTGTGCTCGCCGTCGGCGAGCTGACGCGGATGCACCATCAGCTCGGCGGTCAGCGTGTTGAGCGACTTGACCACCAAGGTCTGTGGAAACTCGCGCTGGATGCGTTCGGCGAGGGAGTCGGTGTTGTGCACCGACAGGGTGGGCGGGAAGCCCGCGCCGAAGTCGAGCGGGTTGGCGATGTCGAGCAGCACCTTGCCGGCCAGGTTCGGTGCGCCGGCCGCTTTCAGCGCGGGGAGCGAGCCGTTGCCGTTTGTGGCGTTCACCACCAGCTCGGCGGCGCTGGCGGCTTCGGCCAGGGTGGCCAGGCCGACCTCGGGGTGCTGCGCTGACCAGGCGGCGTAATCGCCGGCCCGGGTGGCCGCGACATCGCGGGTGCCGATGGTGACCTGATGGCCCAACTCCGCGGTGCGAGCGGCGATCGCCTGCCCGACCGAGCCGGTTCCGAGAACTGCGATACGCATGTCGATCGATCCTCCGTCGGTGTGCCGGGTGGACTCGTGCTGAGTGTCGGCAGACTAACAGACAGGTCTGTCTACTGCTGCCCCGTGCAAAGCTTCGTGCACGTAAGGCCACGTGCCAGGGCGGGGCTGGGTGTGCCCTGCGCAACCTGTAGAGCTGCCCCAGATGTGGGGCGGGTCAGGCGTGTGGCTCCAGGCGGACTGGAATCGCGCTGCTCGCGCTGCTCGCGCTGCTCGCGCTGCTCGCGCTGCTCGCGCTGCTCGCGCTGCTCGCGCTGCTCGCGCTGCTCGCGCTGCTCGCGCTGCTCGCGCTGCTCGCGCTGCTCGCGCTGCTCGCGCTGCCCGTGCTGCCCGTGCTGCCCGTGCTGCCCGTGCTGCTCGCTTTGAAGGTTCCGCCCCATATCTGGGGCAGCTCTACAGGGGTCGCGGGGGTGCCCCCAGGACCGGACAGTGGACGCGCCAAAGGCGGAGGTCAGGCGACCCACGCCCAGGCGAGCCACGCCCAGGTGGTGCCGGCCGTTGACGCGGTGGGATTGCAGACGGAACCGTCTGTAGGATCTGTGCCGCCACCAGCAGATCGAGGGAGTGCCGATGCCCGCGCCCCGCACCCCGGCCGGCTCGGCCCGGGACCGGATCCTGGACACCGCGTTCCGGCTGTTCTACTCGCACGGGCCGCGTGGCGTCGGGGTGGACACGGTGATCGCCGAGTCGGGCGTGGCGAAAGCGACGCTCTACAAGCATTTCCCGCGCAAGGACGATCTCGTGCTGGCGTACCTCGATCGGGTTGACCAGGCGTGGTTCGGCGCGTTGCGGGCGGCGGCCCGGGACGCCGGCGACGAGCCGCGCGACCAGTTGGTCGGAATGTTCGACGCGCTGGTCGGAGCCTGTCGCCGGGACGGATACCACGGCTGCGCGTTCATCAACACCGCCGCCGAGTCACCTGCGGGCGGGCCGGTGCACGCCCGGACAGTCGAGCACAAGACCGTGGTCCGCGCCTGGGTGACTGAGTTGGCCCGGCAGGCCGGCGCTGCCGAACCGGAACTGCTCGCCCGGCAGCTCACCCTGTTGCTCGACGGCGGGCTCGCCAGCGGTGTGCTGGACGGCGACCCGGCTATCGCCGAGGCGGCTCGGTGTAGCGCCCGCACCCTGGTCGACGACGCCCTGCGCTGACCCGTCGCCGAGCGCTCAGAACAGCTTGCGCAGCGCGGCGGCGATCTCGGCCACCTCCGTCAGCCGGCTTTCCGTAACGCTGATGACCAGGTCGTACGCGATGTCCTGGTCGACCTCGTCGAGCTGAGCGATGGTGACGGCGTGATTCTGGAGCAGGAAGGTGATCGCCACGATCCAGCCGATCCGCTTGTTGCCGTCCACGAACGGGTGGTTGTTGACCAGTGAGTGCAGCAGTGCAGCCGCCTTGGTCCACAGGTCGGGGTAGGCGTCTTCCCCGAACACGCTCGTCTGCGGCCGGGCCACAGCCGACTCGACGAGGCCGGCGTCCCTGATCCCAACGCCGATCTTGCGGGCGATGCCCGCCACGTCAGCGAGCGTGGGGTAACGGATCTCCGTCATCACTCCGCCAAGCGAGCGAGCAGCGTGGCGTGACGCTCGATGATCTCGTCGGCGAGGTCGCCGAACTCCTTGGCGTTCCGCCGGGCCAGGTAGTCGTCGATCGCGGTGACGACGACGGCGTGCATCGACCGTGCCTCTTCGTCCGCGACGAGACGGAGTCGCCGTTCACGGTCGTCGTCAAGTCGCAGCGTCATGGCCATGCCGAAAATGGTAGCAACTCTGCTACCAAGATCTGCTAAATCTGGTCGGCGGGGTGCGGGGCGACCATGCCCTGCTTCGTCCGGGCCGCGCACAGCTCGGCCAGCCGCTCGTAGGCGGCAGCGCCGATCAGCGCGGTCAGCTCCGGCCCGTACGACAGGTACATCGGCTCGGCGCCGACGTGCGCGTCCGTCGAGGAGGTGCACCACCAGTCCAGATCGTGCCCGCCGGCTCCCCAGCCCCGCCGGTCGAACTCGGACAGGGTGGAGACCAGCACCTTGGAGTTGTCGGGGCGCTTGACCCAGTCCTGATCGCGGCGGATCGGCAACTGCCAACAGACATCCGGCTTGTATTCCAACGGGTGCACCCCGTCGCGCAACGCCTGGCCGTGCAGGGCGCAGCCACCGCCGCCGGCGAAGTCGGCGTCGTTGAGGAACACGCACGGGCCCTCGGCACCCTGGGTGGCGGTGCGGCGGGCCGGGTTCTTGCCGTCGATGGTGTCCTCGTCGGTCCAGTTCTTGAACCCGCGCCGGAAGTGCTGCCAGGTCTCCGGGGTGAGCCGCTTGACGGCGTTGCGGACCCGTTTCTCGTCGTCCGAGTCGGTGAAGAACGCCCCGTGCGAGCAGCAACCGTCGGAGGCCCGACCGGCGATGATGCCGTGGCAGCCCTTGCCGAAGATGCAGGTCCAGCGGGAGAGCAGCCAGGTCAGGTCGGCCCGGATCAGGTGCGTCTCGTCAGCCGGGTCGGCGAACTCGATCCACTCCCGGGGAAAATCCAGTGGCACCTCGCGACTGCGCGGATCGCCCGGGTCGTCCACCAGCACACGGAGCTCCATCGTCACCCGGCCCAGCGTACGCGCGGTGACGTCCGCAGGCCGGCGAGCCGCGCAAACGTGTTGCGCCTAGGGTCTTCACCATGCGACTGGGTGTCCTCGACGTTGGATCCAACACGGTGCACCTCCTCGTGGTTGACGCGCACCACGGCGCGCACCCGTGGCCGGCGCACTCCGAGAAGGTGGTGCTCCGGCTGGCCGAGCAGATCGGCCCCGACGGTGCGCTGACCGAGGCGGGCGCCGACGGGCTGGTCAAGGCCGTCGGCATGGCGAAGGCGGCGGCCGCCGGGCTGGAGGCCGACGACCTCATCGCGTTCGCCACGTCCGCGGTGCGCGATGCCACCAACGCGGCCGACGTGCTGGCCCGGGTCCGGGACGAGACCGGCGTACGGCTGGCGGTGCTCTCCGGCGCGGACGAGGCGCGGATGACGTTCCTGGCCGTGCGGCGGTGGTTCGGCTGGTCGGCTGGTCGGCTGCTGGTGCTGGACATCGGCGGTGGCTCCCTGGAGATCGCCGCCGGGATCGACGAGGACCCTGCCGCCGCGGTCTCGCTGCCGCTCGGCGCCGGCCGGCTGACCCGGGAGCGACTGCGGGTCGACCCGGCCAGCGCGGCCCCGCCGTCGGCGGAGGCCGTCGAGAAGCTCCGCGAGTACGTGGACGGCCGGCTGGACAAGGTGGTCGACCAGATGACCGAGGTCGGCTGGGATCGGACGGTGGCCACCTCGAAGACGTTCCGCACCCTGGCCCGACTGGCCGGGGCGGCACCGTCCGGTTCGGGGCTCTGGGTGCGTCGCAGCCTGACCCGCGCCGGGTTGCGGCAGGTCATCGGGTTCATTCGGCACATCCCACCGGCGCAGCTCATGGAGCTGGAGGGTGTCAGTGCGGGTCGGGCCCACCAGTTGCTGGCCGGCGCGGTGGTCGCCGAGGCGGTGATGCGCCGCCTGGATCTGGACTCGCTGGACATCTGTCCGTGGGCGCTGCGTGAGGGGGTCATCCTCCGTCGGCTGGATCAACTCGAACCGATCTGAGCGGGCTCCCGGTTTCGGTCGGTTTGCCGGCGCTCGTCACGATGTCCCGGGCGCTGCCGGGCTACGCTGGTTGATGTGACTTCCCGCGTTCCCGTGCTCCTGTCCAGCTCGTCGGTCTTTCCCGAGCCGACCGCGGCGGCGTTCCAACTGGCTGCGGCACTCGGCTACGACGGCGTCGAGGTGATGGTCTGGACCGACGTGGTCAGCCAGGACGTTGGCGCGCTGCGCGGCCTCTCGGAGCACTACGGCGTGCCGGTGCTCTCGGTGCACGCGCCCTGCCTGCTGGTCACCCAGCGGGTGTGGAGCCCGGACCCGTGGGAGCGGCTGCGCAAGGCCGCCGAGCTGGCCGAGACGCTGGAGGCGCCGACCGTCGTGGTGCACCCGCCGTTCACCTGGCAGCGGGACTACGCGCGCAACTTCACCGAGGGGTTGGCCACCGTCGGGGACCGGTTCCCCGGGCTGCGCTTCGCCGTGGAGAACATGTACCCGGTGCGGATGGCCGGTCGGCAGTTCGTCCCGTACGTCCCGGGTTGGGATCCCACCGACACCGGCTACCCGTCGTACACCCTGGATCTGTCGCACTGCGCGGCCTCGCACAGCGACCCGCTGGAGATGGCCGACCGGATGGGCGCCGGCCTGGCGCACGTGCACCTCGGCGACGGCACCGGTGAGGGCCGCGACGAGCACCTGGTGCCCGGTCGTGGCACCCAGCCGTGCGGTGAGCTGCTCTCCTCGCTTGCCGGGCGTGGCTTCACCGGGTCGGTGGCGGTGGAGGTCGCCACCCGGGGCGCGAAGAGCCGCGCGGTGCGCGAGGCCGACCTGCGCGCCGCGCTGGAGTTCGCCCGCCAGCACCTGACCGCGCCGTCACCTGTCGACGTCTGACCCGTCCGCCCGAACCGGGCGGGGCGGTGTCAGCTGACCGGCGAGAGCGAGTCGACGCCGGCGGTCGGCTGCGCGGCGACCGTCACCTGCTCGCCGATTGCCGCCCGCTTGCGGGCCCGGTGCGCCGCCACGTGCGAACGGGTGGCGCACCGCTCCGAGCAGAACCGCCGGCAGCAGTTGGACGACGTGTCCAGGTAGACGTTGCCGCACCGCTCGTCGGCGCAGACCCCGAACCGGGCGCTGCCGTACTCGCAGAGCCAGACCGACAGCCCCCAGACCGCGCCGGCCAGGTATTCGGCACTGACCGAGGCGCCCCGGCTGGTGACGTGCATGTGCCAGTCGCTGGAGTCGTGCCCGGAGATGCGCGGCTGCACCGGAAACGCCTCCAGCAGCGCGTTCAGCTCGGTGACCGCCTGGCCGTCACGCCCGGAGGTGCCGTACTCGAAGACGTCGCGCAACCGCTTCTGGGCCCGTCGGAAAATCGCGACGTCCCGGTCCGCGACCTCGTCGCGCATCCAGGCGTTGTCGTCGGGGAAGAGGGCCCGCAGGTCGTCGAGGTCGTCCAGGCGGGCGTTGACCAGGTCAACACCGGTCCGGGCGTACGCGTCGAAGTTCACGCCCCCAACGGTAGACGACTCACGGGGTGCGCGGCGCGTCGATGTAGTGCGGCAGGAACCGCGCGTAGCCGTCGGTGATCAGGCTGGCGCTCTCCCGCACCCCCACTCCGGCCGATTCGCCGTCGACGATCCAGCTGCCCAGCACCATCCGGTTGCCCTCGAACTGCGGCAGCGCCCGGAACTCCTGGTAGCACCAGCCCTCGTCGCCGTAGATCCCCGGGTTGGTGATCTCCTCGTCGGCGGTGACGATGCGCACCGAGCCACCCTCCCGGCCGAGCAGGGGCTTGGCCACGTACTCGGACATGCCGCGCGGCGAGTCGAGGTACGCCGGGAGCAGGTACTCGTGGTCGGGGTACAGCTCCCACAGGACGGCGAGCAGCGCCTTGTTGGACAGCAGCAGCTTCCAGGCCGGCTCGATCCAGGTGGTCGGGGTGCCCGGGGCCAGCGCCGCCGGCCCGTACGGCTCGGCCAGCATCCACTCCCACGGGTAGAGCTTGAAGCACGTGGTCACCGGAAGGTCGTCGGCGTCGACGAAACGCCGGCCGTCCCAGCCGATCTTCTGAATGGGGAGCAACTCGACGTCGAGGCCGGCCTGTCGGGCGGTCTCGGCGAGGTAGCCGGCGGTCATGTGGTCCTCGCCGGACTCCTCCTCGTTCGACCAGAGCACGTGCACCCGGCGCTCGTGCAACCCGGCCCCGATCTTGGCCCAGGCGCCGACCAGCCGCTCGTGCAGGCTGTTCCACTGATCCAGCTCCGGCCGGGTCTCCTCCAGCCAGTACCACTGGATGATGCTCGCCTCGACCAGTGCGGTCGGGGTGTCCGCGTTGTATTCCAGCATCTTCGGTGGCCAGGTGCCGTCGTACGCCAGGTCGAAGCGCCCGTAGAGGGTGGGTGGCGCCTCGCGCAGTGACCGGGCCACCGCGTCGGCCGCCCACTCCGGGATGCCGAACTCGGCGTACCGGCGGTGGGTCACCACGTGCTCGGCGGCGGCCACGGACATCCGGTGCAGTTCCTCGGTGGCTTCCTCAAGGCGCAGCACCTCGTCCAGGCCGAAGGCGTACGCGGCGGTCTCGTCCCAGTACGACATGATCCCGCCGTCCGGCAGCTCGGTGTCGACGTAGACCAGCCCCTGCTCCCGGATGGTGGTGTCCCAGTCGGGTCGGGGTGTGACCGTCACACGGCGCATGTCAGCCGCCGCAGGAGGCGAGGTGGGTGCCGAACCCGCCGCGATCGGGCAGAGCCGCGGTGGTCGGCTCCGGTGCGGCACGACCGGCGGCGGAGTCGGGGACCCGCATCGCCAGCGCGACGGTGTCGCCGCCGCCGACGGGCCCGAGGGCGCAGTCGTCGTCATCGTCGTCGTCCGAGGTCATGTTGCAGCCGGAAAGGGCGAGCGCGAGCGCGGTGAGCGCGCCGAGCTGCACGGAGGCCGACCGGAGCCGGCGGCGAGGGCGTTGGTCCACGGCATCGTTGTAGCCGATCGGCGCCACCGCCGCCGTCCCGCCCCTGGGTCAGGAGGGATTTTGTTGTGGAACGGACCCTTCCCAGCATCCGGGCGGGCCGCACCGCCGCCCCTCGGCGGGGGCCCTGGCAGGGGCGTTACGCTCGGCTCATGCTCCGTTCCGTCATCCTCGCCGCCTCCCGGTCATCCCAGGTCGAGCGGCTCGTCGCGACTGCCCCGTACACCCGGGACGTCGTCCGCCGGTTCGTCGCCGGCGCTGCCACCGACGACGCGTTGCGCGCGACCCGCGGGCTCGTCGACGACGGTCTCGCGGTCACCCTCGACCACCTCGGTGAGGACACCGTCACCCCCGAGCAGGCCGTCGCCACCCGCGACGAATACCTGAAGCTGCTGAAGATGCTCGCCGCCGCGGGGCTGACCCCGGCCGCCGAGGTGAGTGTGAAGCTGTCCGCGCTCGGCCAGATGTTCGACGAGCAGTTGGCGTACGACAACGCGCGGGCGATCTGCGCGGCGGCCGACGCGGCGGGCACCACTGTCACCCTGGACATGGAGGACCACACCACCACCGACTCGACGCTGGAGGTGCTGGGCAGGCTGCGCAAGGACTTCCCGTCGACCGGCGCGGTGCTCCAGGCGTACCTGCGCCGGACCGAGTCGGACTGCCGGGAGCTGTCCTCGGCCGGGTCGCGGGTGCGGCTGTGCAAGGGCGCCTACAAGGAGCCGGAGTCGGTGGCGTACCAGTCGGCCCGTGAGGTGGACAAGTCGTACGTGCGCTGCATGAACATCCTGATGTCCGGCGACGGCTACCCGATGCTGGCCACCCACGACCCTCGGATGATCGCCATCGGTGAGGACCGGGCCCGGTGGTTCGACCGGGGGCCGGAGCGCTTCGAGTTCCAGATGCTCTACGGCATCCGCCCCGAGGAGCAGGCGCGCCTCGCGGGCGAGGGTTACACAGTGCGGACCTACGTCCCGTACGGCGACGAGTGGTACGGCTACCTGATGCGCCGGCTCGCCGAGCGCCCGGCCAACCTGGTCTTCTTCGGCCGCGCCCTGATCTCCAAGAAGTAACCCGACATCGGTCGACGGGCCGGCGGTGCCCCCCCCGGGGTCGGCGCCGGCCCGTTTCGCGTGATCCGGGTGACGACCTTGACCAGGAGCCTTAGCTTCTGAGCTGTGACAAGTGGCCAGGTGCGGCGCGACGGCGGACACATCGCGTACGAGGCGCACGGGCAGGGCCCGCTGGTCGTCCTCGTGCACGGCATGGGGGAGAACCGGGCGAGCTTCCGGCATCTCACGCCACTGCTGGTGGCAGCCGGTTACCGGGTCGCCCAAGTCGACGTCCGGGGGCACGGGGAGTCCAGTGCCGGCTGGTCCACGTACGCACCGGCCGAGGTCGGCGCCGACCTGCTGGCCGTGGTCCGCGACCTCGATGCCGGGCCGGCCGTGCTGGTCGGCAGCTCGTCCGGCGCCGCGGCGGTGGTCTTCGCCGCCGCCGACGCCCCGGAGCTGGTCTCCGGCATCGTGCAGATCGGCGCGTTCGTCGGTCAGCCGAAGCTCAACCCGCTGCTGCGGTTGACGCAGGCCGCAGTGCTGCGCAGCCCGCGACTGTTCGGGAGGTTCCACAACACGCTCTTCCCGGTGCACCGGCCCGCCGACGACGCCGCGTACCGCCGGTCGATGGTGGCCAACCTGCGTGAACCTGGCCGGATGGCCGCGACGCGCGGCGTGATCGCGCCGGCCGAGCCGCGCTGGACGGCCCGCGCCCCCCAGGTCCGGCAACCCGTGCTGGTGCTGATGGGTTCCAGGGATCCGGACTTCCCCGACCCGGGCGCGGAGGCCCGGGCCGCCCGCCGGCTCTTCCGCACCGCCGAGGCCCGGATGATCGAGGAGTCCGGCCACTACCCGCACGCCGACCGGCCGCAGCGCACCGCGGAGGAGCTGCTCGGCTTCCTGGCGGTGTGCACCGACGCCTAGGGTCGGCCTCGCCCCTCTCAGCAATTGGTCGTACCCTTCGGCGGGTGACTGACGGGGTGCAGCAGCCAGCACCACGGCGGCTCTGGCCGCTGTGGACGGTGCTCGTGGTGGTCTTCCTGCTGCTGGGCTGTGGCCTGCCGGCGCTGCTCGTCGTCGGAGTGATCCGGGAGAACGGCACCCGGTCCACGATCAGCCGGGCCGGCGTCTCGACGGCCGACGATCCCGCCACCACGGTGGCCCGAGGGCTGGCCGACCGGATGACCGCCCAGCTTCAACGGCAGTCCACTGCCCTGCTCGGCGGCGACCGCGCCGGTTTCCTCGCCGTCGCCGACCCCGCCGCGCACAGTGACCTGCGCCGCCGATTCGCCGCCCTACGCGGGCTGAAGGTCACCGTCTGGCGGGCCGAGCCGAGCGGTCTGCCCGCGCCGATCACCGACAAGCCGGGCGAGTGGCGGCTCCTGGTGCGGTTCCAGTACTGCTTCGTCGCACCGAACTGCCAGCCCAGCCCGGTGCTGATCGGCACCCGCTGGCGGGAGAACGGCGACCAGCCCCGGTTGGTCGCCATGGAGGAATCCAGGTCGGTGGAGACCGGCACCCGCCCCTGGGAGATCAGCGACCTGGCCGTGGCGATCGGCGCGCGGACCATCGTCGCCACCACCCCGGCGCTGCGCGGCAAGCTGCCCGGCCTGCTTGCCCAGGCCGAGGCGGCGGCCAGGGTCGCCGACGGGTACGCGGTGACCGGCTCGCCGCCGGACCGCTACCGGATCTTCTACGCCGGCCGGAACGAGTGGAAACGCTGGTACGGCGGCGACCGGCCGGAGTGGACCGGCGGTTACGCCGTGACAGTGGGCGGCGGGCACCACGAGGTGGTGCTCAACGCCGACGGGCTGTCCAGCAGCGGCACCGACGACCTGCTCCGGCACGAGTTGACCCACGCGGCCTCACTGCCGGAGCGCGGCTACCCGGGCAAGGACACCTGGTGGCTGGTGGAAGGGCTGGCCGAGTTCGCCGGCGCCGGCGGCCAGGCGGTCGACCGGTACGAGGGGATCGCCGACGTGCGGAAACTGGTCCGGGGCGGCTGGGATGGCCAGTTGGAGGGCATCAACCCCGCCGACGACGCCTCCGCCGAACGGGTCGCCGCCAGCTATGGCATCGGCTACCTGGCAGTTCGGCATCTCGTCGACCGGTACGGGCCGCTGCGGTTGCTCACCTTCTTCAAGACCGTGGTGCACGATCGCAGGACCCTCGACGTGGCCGCCGAGAAGGCGTTCGGCGAGCAGTGGTCGACGTTGCACGACGAGTGCGTCGCGTACGTCCGCGCCGCCACCGCCTGACCGACACCTCGTCGTCCAGGGCCTTCGGGCGGGAGTGACCGAGCGGCTCGCGGTCAGCGGGACGGCTGGTCGTACCATCGATGGGTGCGCCGCCCTCAGTTGCCGCGGCCCGCCAGCACCACGCGGCCCCGCCTGCTCATCGCCCTGACCGCCGTCGCCGTCCTCACCGCCACCACCGCCGCCTCGTGCGGTGACGACCAGCCGCCTGTCGCGCTCGCCTCGGCCGCCCGCAACCCGGTCAGCGAGGTCATCGACGCGCCGGCGACGGTGACGGCCCGGGCCGCAGCCACCCTGACCGCTCCCGCCGACGGCACCCTGTCCAGCCTGCGCGTCCAACCGGGACAGTCGGTGAAGCGTGGCCAGGTTCTCGCGGTGGTCGACTCGCCCTCCGCCCAGCAGCGGCTGCGGCAGGCGAAGGAGGCGTTGGACGCGGCGAAGCGCGCCGGGCGGAGTGTCTCGACGGGTGACCTGACCGGCAGCCGGCGCGACACCGACAAGGCCGCGAACGAGGCGTTCGACGCCGCCCGGAAGGCCGCCGAGAAGATCGCCGACCCACAGTTGAAGAACGCGCTGCTGACCCAGGTGACGTCCGCCCAGCGGCAGTACGCTGCCGCCGCCCGGAGCGCCGACCAGGCCGTCCGCGCGGTGCAGCGGGGGATCAGCGGGCTGAACTCCGCCGTCGGCGCGCTGTCCGCGGCGCAGCGGCTCCAGGCCCAGCAGGGGTACGACCTGGCGAAGTCGACAGTCGACGCGCTGACCCTGCGCGCTCCGATCGCCGGTGTGGTGCAACCCGGCGGCACCCGGGCCGGCGGCGGCGGGACCGGAGGCCTCGCCGGGCTGTTGGAGCAGGCCGGTGGCGCTCAGGCCGCGGGCCTCGACCCGTCGGTGCTGGCCCCCAGCCAGGGTGGACCGCCGGCCGGGGTGGACGACGCGGTCGCGGTCGGCGGCCGGGTCACCGCCGGCACGCCGGTGCTGACCGTGGTCGACACCGGGCAGTTGGGGCTGCTCGCCGAGGTGGACGAGACCGACGTGCTGCTGGTCAAGGCCGGTGTGACGGCCACTGTCGAGCTGGACGCCGTCACCGGCGCCAGCTACGACGCCACCGTCCGCTCGGTCGACGTGCTGCCCACCAGCTCCGCGCAGGGCGGGGTCAGCTACCGGGTGCGCCTCGCACTGGGCGCCGGGAAGCTGGCCGAGGACGAGCCGGCCCCCACGCCCCGCCCGGGCATGAACGCGATCGTCCACCTGCGGGTCCGCGAGGCAGCCGACGCGGTGACCGTTCCCGCCTCGGCGGTGTTCTCCGCCGACGGCCGGGACGCGGTCTGGGTGGTCCGCGAGGGCAGGGCCGGCCGGGCGGCGGTGACCGTGGGCGTCCAGGGGTCGGATCTGGTGCAGATCCTCAACGGTGTCCAACCCGGTGACCGGATCGTGGTGCGCGGCACCGACCAGGTGCGCGACGGCCAGGAGGTGCGGTGACCGGCGCCCCGCCGGCGATCGAGGCGGTGGACGTGTCCCGGACGTACCACCTCGAAGGGGTGTCCGTGGAGGCGTTGCGCGGGGTGTCGCTGGTCGTGCAACCGGGGGACTACGTGGCCCTGGTCGGCCCGTCCGGCTCGGGCAAGTCCACGCTCATGCACCTGCTCGGTGGGCTGGACCGGCCGACCGGTGGTCGTCTGGTGATCGGCGGGCGGGACGTCAACGCGCTGACCCCGCCGGAGATGGCGACCCTGCGCAACGAGACGATCGGGTTCGTCTTCCAGGCGTTCCACCTGCTGCCGCGTACCTCGGCGGTGGAGAACGTGGCCCTGCCGCTGGTCTACCGGGGTGTGTCGGCCCGGCAGCGCCGCGAGCGGGCGGCGGCGATGCTCGGCCGCGTCGGCCTCGGGCACCGACTGGACCACCGGCCCAACCAGATGTCCGGCGGTGAGCAGCAACGGGTCGCCATCGCCCGCGCGCTGGTCACCGAACCGACGGTGCTGTTGGCCGACGAGCCCACCGGCAACCTGGACAGCGTCACCGGCGCGGCGGTGCTGGAGCTGTTGGAGCGACTGAACGCGGAGTCCGGGGTGGCGCTGGTGATGGTCACCCACGATCAGGAGGTGGCGGCGCGGGCGCGTCGCCGGATCACGATGCGCGACGGCGCGGTCGTGGCGGACAGCGCCGCGGCCGACGGCGCCGCGGTCGTACGCCCGGCGGACGCGGACGGCGACGACCCGCACTCCGACCATGATCGACCGCCGTCCGTTGATCACGGTCGACCTGCGACACTGGTCCCCGCTCCCAGCGCGGAGCCCCGGTCCGCGTCCGGAAGCGGTCCGGGGCACCCGTCCGGTGGCTCCGGTGGCGCCGCCGGAGCCACCGGGCGCCTTCCGCGCGGGGCCGACCCGGGCGAGCCCGGTGTCCAGCGGCCCGGAGGTGCGACGTGAGGGTCGCCGAGGCGTGGCGGGTGGCACTGGACGCCCTACGGGCCAACCGGCTGCGCAGCGCGCTGACCATGCTCGGGGTGATCATCGGGGTGGCCTCGGTGGTCCTGCTGGTGGCCATCGGCACCGGCACCAAGCAGAAGGTCGAGCAACAGGTCGAGGGCCTCGGCTCCAACCTGCTGCTGGTCGTCCCCGGCCGGATCGAGGTGGGCAACGCGCCGGTGGTCTCGCCGCTGACCCTCAAGGACGTGGACGCCGTCACCAGGGTTGTCGGCGACCCGGACCGGGTGGCGGTCACTGTCGCCTCCGGTGCGACCGCACGAGCCGGCGCCCGCTCGGACTTCACGACCGTGCAGGGGGTGCTGGAAACCACCCCGGCGGTGTTCACCCGGTCGCTGGCCCGGGGCCGCTACCTCACCGGCACCGACGTGGACACCAGTCGGCGGGTGGCGGTGCTCGGCGACTCGGTGGCCCGCGCGCTCTTCCCCGACCGGGACCCGCTCGGCCAGCAGGTGGCGCTGGCCGGGGTGCGGTTCCGGGTGATCGGCGTCTTCGCGCCACTGGGGCAGAGCCTCGGTGTCGACCGGGACGACGAGGTGCACGTACCGGTGACCGCCGCGCAGCGACTGTGGGGCACCCAGCGGGTGGACGGCATCGCGGTGAAGGCACCCGACCGGGAGCGCATCGACGAACTGGGCGAACGGATCGTCGCCGAACTCAACCGCCGCCACCCCGACACCGAGTTCAGCGCGGTCACCCAGCAGCAGATCCTCGGTGTGCTCGGCGACATCCTCGGCGTCCTCACTGGCGTCCTGGCCGCCATCGCCGGCATCTCGTTGCTGGTCGGCGGCGTCGGCGTCTCCAACATCATGCTGGTCAGCGTCCGGGAGCGGACCCGGGAGATCGGGCTCCGCAAGGCCGTCGGCGCGCGCCCGCGCGACATCGGGGTGCAGTTCCTGCTCGAAGCGGTGCTGCTCACCACGATCGGCGGGCTGACCGGGATGGCGCTGGGCGTGGGGACCGCCCTACTGGTCAACGAGTTGTCGCCGATCCCCGCCGCGATCACCTGGTGGTCGTTGGCGCTCGCCTTCGGGGTCTCGGCGGTGGTGGGCATCGTCTTCGGGGTCGTGCCCGCGCAGCGCGCCGGCCGGCTCGACCCGGTGGTCGCGCTGCGCGCCGAATGAGCAGGGTCGAAGCAATCGGACGGCGGTCTCAGGCGGGCAGATACCGGGAGCACGGATCGGGTGAACCAGCGATCGAAGCATGATCAGTTGTACGAAGGGATCGCGCCGGTCACAACCGCCCCGCTACCGTACTGGTAACACGCGCGTCGCCGGCCCGGCCCGGAGCATCCGTCGGGTTGGCACGCGCCGGGCATGGGATGGGTCGGTGAGCCATGGCCGGGTCGCAGTCCGACGGACGGCTGTCGGAGGTCAAGTTCCTGACCGTCGCTGAGGTGGCGACGGTCATGCGGGTGTCGAAGATGACGGTCTATCGACTGGTGCACAGCGGTGAGCTCACCGCCGTCCGGGTCGGCCGCTCATTCCGGGTGCCCGAGCATGCGGTGCACGAATATCTTCGGGGTGCTTTTCAGGAAACCGCCTGAGCCACCGTTCCGCCCTCCAGGTGCCTTGTGACCGGCATCGGTGAGCGCGAGGAGTGAGCTTGCGAGCCCCGCAGGCGCGAGCGAAAGGTGGCCCCGACGGGGGCGCGTTGGTCCGGCTGACGCTCTCCGGCTACCCTGGAGCCCGACCGAGACCCCACCGGTGCGTCCCGCCGCCCAGACTGGTCCGGTCCGTTGTCCGCAAGCGGTCGCCGTCGCCACCTGCGTGGTGTCATCCGGTCCGCCCCGAACGTTGTATCGAAAGGCTGTCGTATGGGCTCGGTGGTCAAGAAGCGCCGTAAGCGCATGGCTAAGAAGAAGCACCGCAAGCTGCTGCGCAAGACCCGCGTCCAGCGTCGCCGTCTCGGCAAGTGATCGCCGCCGGGCTCAGAGCCCGGCGTTCGGCGTCGCTTGCCAAACTGTCGACCCCCGGAGGCTCAGGTGATCAGGCCGTGGTCGTCCCGGCTCGGTCCATCCTGCCGGGGTAGGTGCGTCAGATGACCCCCGGTGGCACCTCAGGTGCCCCGGGGGTCGTCGTCGTCACCGGGGTCGGCCGCTATCTGGGTGCCCACGTGGCGGCCCGACTCGCCGCCGACCCGCGGATCGAGCGGGTCATCGGCGTGGACGCACCGGACTCGGGCACCGAGTTCACCGACCTGCTCGACCGGGTCGAACGGATCCGCGTCGACAACGATGCGCTCGGTGGGCTCCTCGCCGACCTGGACGTCGACGCGGTGGTGCACCTCGCACTGGTCAGCTCTCCCGACCCGCAGCACGGTGGCCGGTCGGCCATGAAGGACCAGAACGTCATCGGCACCATGCACCTGCTGGCTGCGTGCCAACGGGCACCTCGGCTGCGCAAGATCGTGGTCCGCTCGTCCACCGCCGCGTACGGGGTGTCGTTCCGGGACCCGGCGGTCTTCACCGAGGAGACCGAGCCACGCGAGGTCCCGCGCGGCGGTTTCGGCCGCGACATCCTCGACCTCGAAGGCTACGTCCGCGGTTTCCGGCGCCGTCGGTCCGACGTCACCGCGACGGTGCTGCGCTTCGCGCCGTTCATCGGCTCGACCGCCGACACCACGTTGACCCGCTACTTCGCGCAGCCCTTCGTGCCGACCGTCTTCGGCCGTGACCCCCGTCTGCAGTTCCTGCACTTCGACGACGCGTTGGAGGTGCTGCACCGGTCGATCGTGGAAGATCACCCGGGCACGTACAACGTCGCCGGCCCAGGGGTGTTGTCGCTGTCCCAGGCGATCCGGCGAGCGGGACGGGTGGCCGTGCCGGTGTTGGAACCGGGCCTCTCCGGTGCCGCCGCGCTGGCCCGCTCCATGGGCTTCGGCCGTTACGGTCTGGACCAGGTCGACCTCTTCGTGCACGGCCGGGTGGTCGACACCAGCCGGCTTGAGCAGGAGTACGGCTTCACGCCCCGCTCCACCGCCAAGGCGTTCGAGGACTTCATCCGCGCCCACCAGGGTGGGGTGGTGGTCACCCGGGGCCAGTTGGCCGTTGCCGAGCAGCTCGTCCTGGACGGCATCCGGCAGGTCCGCTCCGCGGTTCAGGAGCGGCCATGAGCGCGAGGAGTCAGCCGGTTGTACGAGCCGCGCAGTCGCGAACCGAGGTGGCGTCATGACCGGGCCGGCAGAGGGGCGTGACCCGCAGGGGGTCGGGCGCTTCGACGTACCCCAGCAGTCGCCCGCAGCGGACGCGGACCCGGCGCGGCGCAACGGTCATCGGCCGGCGGCGCAGGTCGCCCCGACACCGACGCCCACGCCGGCCGACGAGGTCGACACCGCGGCCACCGACGAGCCCGTCGGCGCGGACGCGGGCGCCCCTGTCGACGCATCGACGCCGGGTGGCACCCCGCCGGCCGTGGCGGACCGGCCGGGGGACCACTGGGACCGCAAGGTCGCCAACGGCCTGGCGTTCCTGCGCCGACGGCTCGCCGGCGACTACGAGGTCGACGAGTTCGGCTTCGACCCGGAGTTGACCGACGCGGTCTTCCACCCGCTGCTGAGGCTGCTCTACCGGGACTGGTTCCGCACCGAGGTCAGTGGGGTGGAGCACGTGCCGGTCGACGGGCCCGCACTGGTGGTCGGCAACCACTCGGGCACGGTGGCGCTGGACGCGTTGATCCTCTCGGCTGCGCTGCACGACAAGCACCCTGCCCACCGCTACCTACGGCTGCTCGGCGCCGACCTGGTCTTCCGGATGCCGGTGGTGTCCGAGCTCGCCCGCAAGACCGGCGGCACGGTGGCCTGCAACCCGGACGCCGAGCGGCTGCTCGGTGGGGGAGACCTGGTCGGTGTGTTCCCCGAGGGCTTCAAGGGGATCGGCAAGCTCTACGCCGACCGGTACAAGCTGCAACGGTTCGGGCGGGGCGGTTTCGTCTCGGCGGCGCTGCGCACGGGCACCCCGATCGTGCCGGTCGCCATCGTCGGTGGCGAGGAGATCTACCCGATGCTCGCCGACATCAAGCCCCTGGCCCGACTGCTCAAGCTGCCCTACTTCCCGGTCACGCCGACCTTCCCGTGGCTCGGCCCGCTGGGCATGGTGCCGCTGCCCAGCAAGTGGCTGATCGAGTTCTGCCCGCCCATCCCGACGGCCCACCTGACCGACTCGGCGGACGACCCGCTGGTGGTGTTCAACCTCGCCGACCAGGTGCGGGAGACCATCCAGCAGACCCTGCACACGTTGCTGGAGCGACGGCCCGACCCGTTCGGTCCCTGAGTCAGTCGGCGCGACGGCGGCGCTGCAACGCCAGGCCGGCGGTGACCGCGCCGGCGACCAGACCGGCCGCCGCGGTCGACGGCACGGCGATCTTGACCGCGCGCCGGCCGGTGCGGAAGTCCCGTACCTCCCAGCCGTGCTGGCGGGCCTGCCGCAGCAGGCTGCCGTCCGGGTTGACGGCCACCGCCCTGCCCACCGCACGGAGCAGCGGCAGGTCGTTGGCCGAGTCGCTGTAGGCCGCGCAGCGGGTCAGGTCGAGCCCTTCCACAGCGGCGAGCTGGGTGACCGCTTCGGCCTTCGCCGGCCCGTGCATCAGGTCACCCACCAACCGCCCGGTGTACGCCCCGTCGACGATCTCGGCGACCGTGCCGATGGCACCGGTCAGGCCGAGCCGTGCGGCGATCACCCGGCCGATCTCCACCGGCGCCGCGCTGACCAGCCACACCCGCTGGCCGGCGCCCAGGTGACCTCGGGCGAGCTGGTGGGTGCCGGCCCAGATCCGGGGAGCCATCATCTCGTCGAAGATCTCCTCGGCGAGGTGCTCCACCTCGTCGACCCGCCAGCCCTGGACGAAGGCCAGCGCGGCCTCCTTGGCCAGCGACATGTCACCGGCGTGCTCCCGGGCCAGCAGCCGGAACCGGAGCTGCTGCCAGGCGAACCGGGCCAGGTCGGAGGTGGTGACGTAGTTGCGGGAGGCGAGCCCACGGGCGAACCAGTAGATCGAGGCGCCCTGCATCATGGTGTTGTCCACGTCGAAGAACGCCGCGGCCGTCGAATCCGGTGCGGTGGCCGGGGCCAGGTCGGTCTCCGCCCAGCCCGCAGTGTGCCCCTCGGCGTCGGTGCTGACCGTCACCTTACGGCTGCGCGCCACGCGACTCCCTTCCTCACCGGTACGACGGATGCCTTCCAGCGAAGGGTAGCCGCCGGATACGGTCGACCGGCCGAGCACAGAACGAACTGTGGCGCGGCCGGTCGGACCTGCGGTATAGGGGGGTGCGGGTCAGCGCGCCCCGGGGCAGGCGCTCGGGTTGGGGCCGAGGGTGTCGCTGGCGGTCGGGGCCGGGAGGCCGCAGGCGATTGCCGCGCGCAGCGCATCCGAACGTTCCCGGATGGTGTCCAGGAGGACCAGCGACCGCTGGGTCCGGGCCCGGTCGGCGCGGGTGCCCCCGTCGAGCAGGCCACTCACCGCCCGGCGTTGCCCCGAGACGAAGGTGTTGAGTGTGTCCAGGCTGCCCGGCTCGGCCCGCTGCACGGCGGCGGCGGTCAGCAGGCGTACGCCCTGCCGGGTGTCGGCGTCCATGTCGTCGAGGACCGCGCTGTAGCCGATCCGGTCGCCGCGCAGCTTGGCTGCCTCACCGACCCGGGTCCGGGCGAAGTCCAGGAAGAGCTGGCCGCGGCTGATGTCCGAGCTGGCCAGGGCGAGTTGCGCGCGTTCGGTCGAGCGCTTCATGCCGTAGAGCGCGTCGCCGGGCACGGCGTTCTCGCTGGCGGCGGAGATGCCGGAGACTGCGATGGCGCCGGCCGCGATGCCGATCAGGATCGCGCCCCGGGCTCGGGCCCGCCGAGCGGTGACCGCCGGCAGCAGCCGCCCGCGGGTCGTCGTCGTGGTGGTTGGTTCGCTGGCCGCCGGTGCGGTGCCCAGTCCTTCGCGTTCGGCGGTCGCGAGCAGCATTGCCCGCAGGCCGGTACGGAAGTCCGGGTTCACCTCGACAGCCGGAGGGTCGACGGTGAGCTGCTGACCCACCGCGACGAGCGGCGCGAGTTGACCGTCCACCCGGGATCGCACGTGGTGTCGTCGAGCGCCGTTGGCCTCGTCGAGAAGCTGCGCGAAGCGCTCGGCGCGCCGGCGGGAGAAGAGGATGTTGTCCACCGCAGGCACCTCCCTCTCGCTGGTCACGGCCGGTCGGCCGCGGTCGTTGCCAGCGACCGGGCGGCAGTGTGACACCACGGAGGTGAGGTGCCGCCGGCGTGCCGGTCGGACCTCGGTGTCCCGGGCCTGCCAGGACATCCACCGGTCGCACCCGGAGAAACGCGGCGGACCGGGCACGGGTTACGGGCCTGGCGGGCCGGAAATTACAGAAAGTGATCGTCGTCACCGGGCGGGACCGACTCTGACCTGCAAGGACGTTGATCGGCGTCCATCGGCCCCGCCGAAACAATCTACGGCTGGAAGCCGTCGGGAAGGAGGCGGGCCAGGGCGCGAACCGCCCGGTACTGGAGGGCCTTGATGGCGCCCTCGTTCTTGCCCATCGCACGGGCCGTCTCGGCGACCGAGAAGCCCTGGAGGAAGCGGAGCACGATGCACTCCTGCTGCTCCGGGTTGAGCTGTTTCACGGCGGTGAGCAGCGCGACGTTGGTGATGTGCTCCACCACCGCGGCTTCCGGGCTGCCCTCCGGGCCCCGGTCCTCCCGGTCGGCGTCGAGCACGTCGCCGGTGGTGACCTCCAGTCGGTAGCGGCCCGACTTGAAGTGGTCCGCGACCAGGTTGCGGGCGATCGTCACCAGCCAGGCGCCGAGGTCGCGGCCCTGCCAGGTGAAGCTGCCGATCCGCTTGAGCGCGCGCAGGAAGGTGTCCGAGGTGAGGTCCTCGGCGAGTTGCCGGTTGCCGACCCGGAAGTAGACGAACCGGAACACGGTGTCCACGTACCGGTCGTAGATCAGACCGAACGCCTCGGACTCGCCGGCCTGGGCCCGCTCGATCAGCGTCCAGACCTCGGTGGCCGGGTCGGACGGGTCCGGGCGGCTCGGGAAGCCGGTCGGGGTGGTGGCGGTGGTGGCCGGCACTGCCGGGATCACCGCTGTCTCACCCGCCGCCGGGTCGGTGGTCACCGCTGGTGTGTCGCTGACCCGACGACCCTGCGCTGGCAACGGCCGGGGCGGTACGGCGACGCGACCCCCGGGCGGTCCACCGTTTCCGCCCGGCACCGCGGGCCGTGGCGTCGGTTCGTTGTGGTGTGGCCGGCTGCGTGTCCGATGCGCCGCGCCGTCGCCCCGCACGGCGGTGCCGTGTGATTCGTCCAGCGGGGAACGGGCCATGGGCCGCTCGTTGACGTGGGAGCGGGCCGGCTGACCGGTCAGGCCGAGCGGGCGTTCCGCGTAACCGAAGGTGGTCACCGGGCTGCCCCCGTCCCGTTGGCCACCGGACGGGCCGGTCTGTAGGTCATCGGGACGGGCCGACCGGGATCCCGGTCGGGCAGGACGGTCATGGGAGTTGCCGGCGGGCGGCAATTCCCCTGGAGGTGCTGGTCCAATGCGCTCACAGGCACGGGGGCCTCCTCGGGCTGAGGGGTGTCGACTCACGGCAAATGGGGTGAGCCGACCCGAGTGATGATAGGGCCAACGTCACCCGCGCGTGGCAAGTCCGTTACACAAGGCGGAAGTATTTCCCGCTCCGCCGCACCGGTGGCGGACCGGTTGTCCGTCGTGTGCGTTTGACTTTGCATCGGCGCGGTGTTCCAGGATGGATCACCTGGTCGGGGGCTGATTGCCCGTTCGGCTGGGCCGCCGCGTCGAGTGGCGCGCCTGCTTGGCCGAGGCGTCTGTGGACGGTGCTGCCCGTCCCATCGACAGGACCTGGACGGTCCGCCGGTGGCACACAGGTGAGTCCCGTTCATGGGACTTTCGCAGTGCGGCGCGGGTGGAGCCCGCCGCCGCGGCGCGCTTCGCCGTAGGTCACCGGTCAGCAGGTGTCCACCGGGCACCCCGGGGAGGCCGAGTCGGCGGTACGGGGTGTGCCGCACCCGAGGACCGGCGAGACTGTGCGGGCGTACGTGGTGCCGGCGCCCTGCCGCCGTGCTCGGCAAGGTAAAAAGGTCCAGCTCCGGCCGGCGACGCCAGCCGACCCACCCGCACCCGCCGACACCCGCACGGAGGTAACCGATGGCCACTGACGCCCGGCTCGCCCTGATCACCCGACCCGGCTGCCACCTGTGCGACGACGCCAAGGCCGCACTCGACCGGGTGGTGGCGGTCACCGGCGACAAGTGGGTCGAGTGGGACGTCACCGGCGACGAGGGGCTGGAGCGGGAGTACGGGGACCGGCTGCCCGTGGTGATGCTCGACGGCAAGGAGCACGGCTACTGGCGGGTCGAGGAGGACCGGCTGCTGCGGGACCTGACCACCCCGCAGCTCTGAGCGGTGCCGCCTAAGGTGCTCTGATGACCCCTGCGCACCCCCACCTCGTGTGGGACTGGAACGGGACCCTGCTCAACGACCTCAGCCTGGTGGTGTCCGCCACCAACGTCGTGTTCGCGAGCCTGGGCGGGCCGACGGTCACCCTGGACGAGCACCGGGTGCGGTTCCGCCGACCGATCGCCGAGTACTACGCCGAGGTGCTCGGCCAGGCCGTCGACGACGACGAGTTCGGCCGACTGGACCGGATCTTCCACGACGCGTACCGCATCGGGTTGACCACCTGTGAGCTGGCCGCCGACGCGCGCACCGCGATGGCCGCCTGGCCGGGCGGCCAGAGCCTGCTCTCCATGTGGTTCCACGAGGAGCTGGTGCCGACCGTGCACACGTACGGGCTGACCGGCCACTTCGCCCGGGTCGACGGGCTGCGGGCCACGGTCGGCGGCGGCCGTAAGGCCGAGTCGCTCCAGCTGCACCTCACCGAGCTGGGCGTGGACGGCGCCTCGGTGGTGCTGATCGGTGACTCCATCGACGACGCGGACGCGGCCCTCGCGGTGGGCGGCCGTGCGGTGCTCTACACCGGCGGGTTCACC
Organism: Micromonospora sp. C81; assembly: GCF_018070425.1. NCBI lineage: Bacteria > Bacillati > Actinomycetota > Actinomycetes > Micromonosporales > Micromonosporaceae > Micromonospora > Micromonospora sp. C81. The sequence continues at coordinate 167,948 of NZ_JAGPXS010000002.1, read as the reverse complement.
GACCCGGCACGGCTGCGTGACTCCGGTCACCCGGTGGCCGACACGCTCACCGACGCGGTGACCCTGGCCCGGGAGATCAGTTCCGCAGGTAGGTGAGGACGGCCAGCACCCGCCGGTGCTGCTCAGTGTCGGGCGGCAGCGTGAGCTTGGTGAAGATGTTGCGCACGTGCTTCTCCACCGCGCCGTCGCTGACCACCAGGGAACGGGCGATGGCGGTGTTCGAGCGGCCCTCGGCCATCAGGGCGAGCACCTCGCGCTCGCGGGGAGTCAGCTCGCTCAGCGGGTCGTCGCGGCGGCGCCGGGCGAAGAGCTGACCGACCACCTCCGGGTCGAGCACCGTGCCGCCGGCCGCCACCCTGCGCAGCGCGTCCAGGAACTCGTCGATCGCGGCCACCCGGTCCTTGAGCAGGTAGCCGATCCCGCCGCCGGCACCGCCGGTGGTGGCGAGCAGATCATCGGCGTACGAGACCTCAACGTACTGGGAGAGCACTAGGATCGGGGTACGCGGCACCAACCGGCGTGCCTCCACCGCTGCCCGCAGCCCCTCGTCGGTGTGCGACGGCGGCATCCGGACGTCGACGATCGACACGTCCGGGCGGTGCTCCACCACCGCCTCGACCAGCGCGTCGCCGTCGCCGACGGCAGCCACCACCTGGTGGCCGCTCTCGGTGAGCAGCCGGACCAGCCCCTCCCGGAGCAGGACGGCGTCGTCCGCGATCACGATGCGCATGGCTGTGTTGTCTACCACGTCCGGCCCGTAGTGGGGGCGCGGCGCGGGACTGATCACAGCATCTCCTTCGTTCGCGACTGCGGGGCTCGCAAACCCGGCTCACTCCTCGCGCTCACAGGGGAAGCTCAGCGCGGATCTCGGTGGGGCCGCCGGCCGGGCTGACCACCACCAGTTCACCGCCGGCGGCCCGGACCCGGTCGGCGATGCCAGCCAGCCCATGCCCCTTGGCCAGGTGTGCGCCGCCCTGACCGTCGTCGCCCACCCGCACCTGGAGGTGGGTGCCCTGCCGGGCGACGGCCACCACGGCCTCGGTGGCCCGGGCGTGCTTGGCGACGTTGGTCAGCGCCTCGGACACCACGAAGTACGCGGTGTTCTCCACCGCCGGGTCGAGCCGCCCGCCCGGCGTGCCGAGCTGTGGATCCACCTGGAGCTCGATCGGGATCAGCCCACGCGCGGCGATCGCGGCCAGGGCGCTGGGCAGGCCCCGGTCGACCAGGATCGGCGGGGCGATGCCCCGGGACAGCGCCCGCAGCTCGGCCAACGTGTCCCGGGTCTGGGTGACCGCCTCGTCGATGGTCCGGCCGGCCGCCTCCGGGTCGGACGCGAGCTGCATCCGGGCCCGGCTGAGGTCCATCGCCAGGCGCACCAGGCGCTGCTGGGGGCCGTCGTGGATGTCGCGTTCCAACCGGCGCAGCGCGGACGCCTCGGCGGACACGGCGGCCCGTTTCTGCTCCTCCAGCACTGTGATCCGGTCGCGCATCTCGGCCACCCCGGTCAGCATGGCCTTGGCGAAGCTGGCCTGGAGAAGCGCGCAACCCCGGATCACGATCGGCAGGGTGATCAGGAAGAACACCCCGATCGCGGTGTTCAAGCCGATTCGGGCGGTGGTCGAGTCGCCCAGGCCGAGCAGTTGGGCCAGGTCCTTGTCACCCTCGCCGTCGGCTCGGGGAAGGGCCCAGTCGTAGGCCCAGTACAGCGAGCCGGCGATCGCTCCGGCCCACCAGACCAGGGCCACCACGAAGGTGCCGGCCGCCGCGATCAGCCGCAGGATGCCGTGCGCCAGGTCGAGCCAGGACTGGGCGTCCCGCATCGGCACGAAGATCCGTCGCCAGGCGTTCGCGCCCGCCTCGGGCAGCCGGTAGTGCGGCCGGATCCGGGGCTGCCGGAGCACCGCGGGCAGCCGCAGCCGCTCGATGTCGGCGAGCCCACGGGCGGCGTACAGGGTGCCGCTGAGGATCGGCAGGCCGACCACCGTCACCACCAGGCCGATGCCGACGGCGGTGCCGACGATGAGGACCACGAAGCTGGCCACCGCCAGGGGCAGGCCGAGCAGCACGTACCCGGAGTCGACGAAGAGTTGGCGGGGGATGCTCGGTGCCAGCGTCGGTTGGTCGCTGGTGGCGGCAACGGCGGTCATGCCCAAAAGGCTAGGCATGCGGGCTTCGGGTCCCCATCCCGAAGCCCTGCCTCTCCCCCGTAGTGCTGCCCCTACCACCTGGCGGGGACGGTCCCTGTGAGGCTCGGCGCGGGATTGGTCAGAGAAGTCGGGATTGAGCAATAATCGCCCGGGTGGCGTGAGCGGAGGCCCGCCGGATCGATCTTGCGGAATGGAGGTGCTGGTGAGGTTGCGTGGCGCAGCGGCAAGATCGCGATTTGTGCACGTCTTCACAAGCGCCTACTCTGTGACTCCGACGCGCCCTGCTAGCACAGCCGGCAATCTCGGTCGCCAGCGGGAGTCCATAAGCGGCCGACCAGCGGAGTTGGCCGAGGATCGCACCGCACGGAGTCTCATGAGTCAGCACCGTCACCCAGGCGCGCCCGGCCGCGCCGGTGCCGTACCGGCGCTACCGGATCTGCCCGAGGCGACCGTCGCTCGGCTGCCGGAGTACCTGCGCGCGCTGCACAACCTCGCCGACACCGGGCACGAGACCGTCTCCAGCGAGGGCCTCTCCGCCGCCGCCGGTGTCAACTCCGCCAAGCTCCGCAAGGACCTCTCCCACCTCGGCTCGTACGGCACCCGGGGCGTCGGCTACGACGTCGCGCTGCTGATCGAGCAGATCGAGTTTGTGCTCGGGCTCACTCAACGCCGGGCGGTCGCCCTGGTCGGCGTGGGTAATCTCGGTCACGCCCTGGCCGGCTACGACGGCTTCGCAAGCCGGGGCTTCCGGATCGCCGCACTGCTCGACGCCGATCCCTCCCGGGTCGGTGAGGAGATCAACGGCCTGGTTGTCCGGCATGTCGACGACCTGCCGACGGTCGCCGCGGAGGAATCCCTGGCGATCGGCGTGATCGCCACCCCGGCCGCAGCCGCCCAGCAGGTCGCCGACCAACTGGTCGCCGTCGGCGTGACGAGCATCCTCAACTTCGCACCGTGCGTACTCTCGGTTCCGGAGGGGGTCGACCTACGCAAGGTCGACCTCGCCATCGAGCTGCAGATTCTGTCCTTCCACGAGCACCGCAAGGCATCGCTGACCGCGCTGCCCGCCACCGGCGGGTCCGCTCTCACCGCCCTGCCGGGCGGGTTCGCGGCCACCGACACCCAGGAGGCGATCGGCACGTGAAACTGCTCGTCGTCGGCGCGTCCTATCGGACCGCCCCGGTCGCCACGCTGGAGCAGCTGGCTGTGCCCCCCGCCGACCTGACCCGCACCCTGGACCGCCTGATCGCCCAGCCGTACGTGGCCGAGGCGGTGATCGTCTCCACCTGCAACCGGGTGGAGGTCTACGCCGCCGTGTCCGGTTTCCACGGCGGGCTCGGCGACGTCTGCGCCGTCCTGGCCGAGCAGGCCGGCAGCCCGCCGGCGGCGCTCGCCAGCCACCTGTACGTGCACTACGACACCGCCGCCGTCGACCACGTCTTCCGGGTCGCCACCGGCCTGGACTCGATGGTCGTCGGTGAGGCGCAGATCCTCGGGCAGCTGCGCGACGCGTACCACTGGGCCACCGGCGCCGACTCGGCCGGCCGGCTGCTGCACGAGCTGATGCAGCAGGCGTTGCGGGTCGGCAAGCGGGCCCACGCCGAGACCGGCATCGACCGGGCCGGCCAGAGCGTCGTCACCGCAGCGCTGGAGCTGGCCGCCGGGCACCTCGACGGCGACCTCGACGGCCACCCGGCCCTGGTGGTCGGTGCCGGCGCGATGGGCTCGCTCGGGGTGGCCACGCTGTCCCGGCTGGGCGCCGGGCCCCTCACCGTCAGCAACCGGGGCGCCGACCGGGCCGTCCGGCTCGCCGAGTCGTACGGGGCGAGTGCGGCGCCAATGACCGAGCTGGCCAACACCCTCTCCACAGTGGACATCGTAGTGGCCGCCACCGCGTCCACCGAACCGGTCCTCACCCGTCCGGTGGTCAGCGCGGCGCTGGCCGAGCGGGACCCGGCCCGGGGGCCGCTGGTTCTGCTCGACCTGGCCGTCCCGCGCGACGTCGAGGATGGTGTCGCCGAGCTGCCCGGCGTCGAGGTGATCGACATCGACCGGATGGCAGCGCTGCTCGCCGACGGTCCGGCGGCTGCCGACGCCGCCGCCGTCGAACGGATCGTGCTGGCCGAGGTGGAGGGCTTCCTCACCTGGCTGCGCGGCGCCGACGTGGCACCCACCGTCGCCGCCCTGCGCGGCCGGGCCGACGACGTGGTCACCGCCGAGCTGCGCCGGCTCGCCCAGCGCCGCCCCGACCTCGGCGACGACCTGCGGGCCGAGGTGGCCCGCACCGTGCACCGGGTGGTGCAGCGACTGCTGCACCAGCCCACCGTCAAGGTGCGCCAGTTGGCCGCGGAGCCCGGCGGCGACCAGTACGCGGCCCTGCTGCGCGAGCTGTTCGACCTCGAGGTCCCGCAGACCTCTCCGGTGGACACCGTCCCGGACGTGCTGACCCCCGACCTCGGCGCGGCACTGCTCGGCACCGACCCGGTGTCCGGAGCCGACGCCACCGAGCCGACCCCGCCCACCGGAGGTGCGCGATGACCGCCCCCCTGCGCCTCGGCACCCGGGGCAGCGCCCTGGCGATGGCCCAGTCCAGCCAGATCGCCGAGGCGTTGACCGCCGCCACCGGCCGCCCGGTCGAGCTGGTGGAGGTGATCACCGCTGGCGACCGCTCCAACGCGCCGGTGCACCGGCTCGGCGTCGGGGTGTTCGTCTCCGCGTTGCGCGACGCGCTGACCGCCAGGACGATCGACTTCGCTGTGCACTCCTACAAGGATCTGCCCACGGCCGCCGCCGCCGGGCTGCACATCGCGGCGGTGCCGGCCCGACAGGACCCGCGCGACGCGCTGATCGCCCAGGGCGGGCGGACGCTCGCCGAGCTGCCGCCCGGTGCCACAGTGGGCACCGGCGCGCTGCGCCGCATCGCCCAGCTGCACGCCCTCGGGCTGCAACTGGAGGTCACCCCGATCCGCGGCAACATCGACACCCGCCTGGCGCGGGTGCTCGGCCCCGAGGCCGACCTCGACGCGGTCGTGCTGGCCCGGGCCGGGCTGGCCCGGATCGGTCGGACCGACGCGATCACCGAGACCCTCGACCCGATGCTCATGCTGCCCGCACCCGCCCAGGGTGCGCTGGCGGTCGAGTGCCGGGTCGATGACCAGGACCTGGTCGAGCTGCTCGCGCTGCTCGACCACGCACCGTCGCGCGCCGCGGTCACCGCGGAACGCGCGTTGCTGGCGACCTTGGAGGCCGGGTGCAGTGCACCCGTCGCCGCCTACGCCGAACTCGCCGAAGGTGACGACGGCGATGAGATCTACCTGCGCGGGGCGGTGATCAGCCCGGACGGCACTCGTGACCTCCGGCTGTCCCGCACCGGAACGCCCGCCGACGCGGCGGAGATCGGTAAGGCACTCGCCGCCGAACTCCTCGACCTCGGCGCCGACTCGATCCTCGGCCACGAAGGACACACCGGCCCGGGGACCCAGCAATTTGGGAGCACAGAATGACCCGCACCCGTAAGCCCGTCGGCCGTATCGCGTTCGTCGGGGCTGGCCCCGGTGACCCAGGTCTGCTGACCCGTCGGGCACACGACGCCCTGGTCGACGCCGACCAGGTGATCTACGACCGGGGAGTCCCGGAGTCGTTGCTCGCCGTCGTTCGTGCCGATGCCAGGGACGATGCCGAGTTCACGCCGGCCGAGGGCGCGCCCGGGGACGTGGCGAAGGTGCTGATCTCCGCGGCCCGTTCCGGGTTGAACGCGGTGCACCTCGTCGCCGGCGACCCGTTCGGCCACGACTCGGTGGTCAAGGAGGTGCAGGCCGTCGCCCGCACCGCCGCCCACTTCGAGGTGGTGCCCGGCGTCGGCCAGGCCGAGGGTGTGGCCACCTACGCCGGTGTGCCGCTGCCGGGTGTGCGGACGGCTGCCGACGTCGAGGACGTCAGCACACTGGACTTCGAGGCGCTGGCCACGGCCGTCGGCCGGGGTTCGCTCGCGCTCGCCGTGGACGCCGGTGACCTCGCCGCCGTCCGGGACGGGCTGCTCGCCGCCGGGGTCGACGGCACCACCGGCGTCGGCGTGACCGGCGACGGCACCGGCGAGACCCAGTACACGACCACGTCGACAGTGGACAGCTTCGTGGCCGCCGCGCTCGGCTTCACCGGCCGGGTGGTGCTCACCGTCGGTGTCGGGGTGGGTCAGCGCGACAAGCTGAGCTGGTGGGAGAACCGCCCGCTGTACGGCTGGAAGGTGCTCGTACCCCGCACCAAGGAGCAGGCTGGCGTGATGAGCGCCCGACTGCGCGCGTACGGGGCGATCCCGTGTGAGGTGCCGACCATCGCGGTCGAGCCGCCGCGCACCCCGGCGCAGATGGAGCGTGCGGTCAAGGGCCTGGTCGACGGCCGGTACGCCTGGGTGATCTTCACCTCGGTGAACGCGGTCCGCGCGGTCTGGGAGAAGTTCGCCGAGCACGGTCTGGACGCCCGGCACTTCGGCGGCGTCAAGATCGCCTGCATCGGTGAGGCGACGGCGGACGCGGTCCGCGCGTTCGGCATCCAGCCGGAGCTGATCCCCACCGGGGAGCAGTCCTCCGAGGGGCTGCTGGCCGAGTTCTCCCCGCACGACGAGATCCTCGACCCGGTGGGCCGGGTGCTGCTGCCGCGCGCCGACATCGCCACCGAGACGCTCGCCGCCGGGCTCACCGAGCGCGGCTGGGAGGTCGACGACGTGACCGCGTACCGGACGGTGCGGGCCGCGCCGCCGCCCGCCGAGATCCGGGACGCCATCAAGTCGGGCGGCTTCGACGCGGTGCTCTTCACCTCGTCCTCCACCGTGCGCAACCTGGTCGGCATCGCCGGGAAGCCGCACGCCCGGACCGTTGTTGCCGTCATTGGGCCCAAGACGGCGGAGACCGCGACGGAGTTCGGCCTGCGGGTCGACGTCCAGCCGCCACACGCCTCGGTGCCCGACCTGGTGGAGGCGCTCGCCGCCTACGCCGTCGAGCTGCGCGAGAAGCTGGCCGCCATGCCGGCCAAGCAGCGCCGCGGCTCGAAGGTGCAGGGCCCGACCGCTCTGCGCTTCCGGTAGTCGTTCGAGGAGGCCCTTCCATGTCGTACCCCGAGATCCGGCCCCGCCGGCTGCGCCGCACCCCGGCGATCCGCCGGCTGGTGTCGGAGACCCGAGTCGACCCGGCCGAGCTGGTCGTGCCGATGTTCGTCAAGGAAGGGCTGACCGAGCCGCGGGCCATCGGTTCGCTCCCGGGGGTGCTCCAGCACTCCCGGGACTCGCTGCGCAAGGCGGCGGCCGAGGCGGTCCAGGCCGGCGTCGGCGGGATCATGCTCTTCGGTGTGCCGGAACGGCGGGACCCGACCGGCTCCGGCGGCATCGACCCGAACGGCATCCTCAACGTCGCCATCCGCGACGTGGTGGCCGAGGTGGGTGACGACACCGTGGTGATGAGCGACCTGTGCCTGGACGAGTTCACCTCGCACGGGCACTGCGGCCTGCTCACCCCCGACGGCGAGGTGGACAACGACTCCACCCTGGCCGCGTACGCCGAGATGGCGGTGGCCCAGGCCGCCGCCGGGGCCGGCATGGTCGGGCCGTCCGGGATGATGGACGGCCAGGTCGGCGTGGTGCGCCGGGCGCTCGACGCAGCCGGGCACCAGGATGTCGCCGTGCTGGCGTACGCCGTGAAGTACGCCTCCGCCTTCTACGGCCCGTTCCGGGAGGCGGTGGAGTCGGCGCTGGAGGGCGACCGACGCACCTACCAGCAGGACCCGGCCAACCTGCGCGAGTCGCTGCGTGAGGTGGCGCTGGACGTCGCCGAGGGCGCCGACCTGGTGATGGTCAAGCCGGCGCTGCCCTACCTCGACGTGGTGTCGGCGGTGCGGGCCGCGGTGGACGTCCCGGTCGCCGCCTACCAGGTCTCCGGTGAGTACGCGATGGTCGAGGCTGCCGCCGCGAACGGCTGGATCGACCGGGAGCGCGTGATGTTGGAGACGCTCACCTCGATCAAGCGGGCCGGCGCGAAGGTCATCCTCACCTACTGGGCGGTCGAGGCCGCCGGGCTGCTGCGCCAGCGCTACTGACCCCAGGTCCAACTCTGACCGCGCTGTCTTCCTAGCGTGCGGGGGCGGGCGCGGCACCGGCTCGCGCACGGCCGGCGCGTCCTGACCGCGTGTCCCGTCGGCGGGCGCGGTTGAGCTTCCCGGCCGTTCCGGCTCGTGGACCGACCGACCTGCGGGCCCACCGACCTGCGGACCTGCGGTCCTGCCCGGCGATAACGGCTAGCGCAGCGTAACCATCTGACGAGCCGCCGCCACCACCTCCCCTGCCGCCTTTGCTCTGCACCCACGACGGCGACGCTCACCCTCCGCTCTCGGTGCATATTGAACTGCAGAGCAAAGGGGGCGAGCGGGGGTGGTGTGTCTGCTGGCGAGGTTGGGGATTCCCCTGGTCAGCCCGGTGGCGTTTCTGGGCCTGGTCTGGCTGCTCGACGGAGCAACGTAAAGCCCCGTGACGCGCTGTAGTGGCGGTGCAATTGGTGCCGCGAGCACGGAGAGTGATCCCCCGGGCCGTGGACGATATCCACAGGTCAGCTGGTTATCCACAGGCACGGTAAGCGGGATTGCGGCCAGCTCCACCAGGCGGGACGGTGGCGGCATGAGTGATTCGTCAGCCTCAGCCGAGCCGGTCCTGCTCAGCGAGCCTTCCGACGCGCCCTGGCCTGCCGCCGGTATCGTCCGGGCGGTCCGCCGTCGCGCCGACCTGAGCCAGCGCGAGCTGGCCCGGTGGGCGGGTGTGCACCATGCCACCATTGGCCGGATCGAGGCCGGCCGCATGATGCCGAGCATCGTCCTGCTCCGGCGCATCATCGGTGTGCTGGGCTGCCGGCTGGCCGTGGTGGACGAGTTCGGCCGGGTGCTCAAACCGATGCAGGACTGGCAGGACACGTACAACGGCGCGGAGCGTCGCTACCCGTCGCACCTCGACACCATTCTCGACCCTGAGCCGGGCGAATGGTGGGCGGACATCTACGGGCTGGCCCGCCCGCCCGAGACGTTCTACCGCAACCGGGCAGTTCGGGACGCGATGCGGCGCCGAAGCCAGTGGGAGGTGCGTGTGGCTCAACACCGGCACCTGCCCCGACCGCCGTGGCCCCCGCGCGGGGTGGTCTCGCCTTGACACCAGCGAGGCCCGCCGATCCGGAACGGATCTGCGGGCCTCGCCGGGAAAACGCGACGTCAGTCGTCGTTGGTGATCGTGCCGATCGCGAGCGGGTCAGCCAGCCGGAGACCAGGGACCCCGGCCACCAGCAGCGTGAGCTTCTCGTCCGCCTCCCGCTTACGGTCACCGCGCACCGACACCGGGAACGCCACCGACGTCTGCCCGGCCGCCAACACCTTGCAACCGACGTACGGGTCGAAATCCGAGCCACCCTGCGCCGTGAGGCCGACCGTCGTGGCGCAGAGCAGCACCGGCTGGGACAGCGGCCGGGACACCGTGGCGGTGAAGGTGAGCTGCCTGGTGCCCTGGTTGCCCTCGACCACCGCCGTGTCGGCGACGGTCAACGACGCCCGGGACCGGAACCGGGCCACCTGCGGGTCGTGGTCGCTGGAACCCCGCGACCCGTCGCCGGTGAACTCCGCCGGCCAGTCGGCGTTGATGTGCGCGGCCCGCACCTGCACCAGGTCGCCGTAGAGCGCGTCGTTGACGAACAGGTGGTCGAGCGTCTGCGCCTGCCCCTCGAAGCTGTACGAATACGCCGAAGCCGGCACGTCCGCCACCAGGTTGTCCCACAGGTTGTGCAGGCCCGCCTCGTAGAGCGGTGCGAGCTGGTCCGAGGGAGTGGGCTGGCTGCCGGTCGCGATGGGATCGTCCGGGCGGGGGAAGACGTTCAGGTCCCCTCCGTAGACCACCCGGGCGGTCTGGTCGCCCGCCTCGATCGCGGTGACGATCGCCGCGCCGTAGCGCGCCTGCTCCCGCCGCTGCCCGACCCGGCTGTCCGGGCCCGAGGAGTAGTGGTTGCTGAGCGCGTACAGGGTGAACCGCTCCGTCGAGCCGGGTGCGGCGGCCACTGTGAACTTGCCCAACTGGGGAGCGCGGGTGAAGACGTTGCTGCCGTCCCGACCGGTCGACGTGTCCACGTCCGACGGCAGCACCGCGTTGAGGGCCTTCGGGTTCTGCACGTCCGCGTTGGCCGGCAACCCCGCAGCTCGGTACTGAACGGTCGGTGCCGAACCCAGCAGCGGGTCGTCCGCCGTCGCGGCCGCCAGCGACAACCGGTCCGTGCGGTACAGGAAGGCGGCGGTGATCCCGCGGGCGTCCGCGCCGGTCCGGTCATAGGCAGCGGCGTACGCCGGCCCACCGGCTGCCGCCACCGCCAGCGCCAACTCCTGGATGCTGTCCGGAGCGCCGTCCGCGTTGTCGGTGTCACCGCAGCTCAACGTGGTGCCGGAAACCGTGCAGATGTCCTGGTCCTCGGCCTCCTGCACCAGGATCAGGTCCGGTGCGTGCAGATCCTTGACGATCTGGTCGGCGAGAGCACCGAGCTGCTGCCGGTAGTCCGCCTCACTGCTCGGCACGTAGTCGAACGGCGGGTTGACGCCCGGGCAGCCGGCATTGCCGGTGAAGTCACAGCCGTCGAACGGGTCGTCCCGGTAGTCGTACAGGTTCTCCACGTTGTAGGTGGCGACGGCCACCTCCTGCGACCGGTCGGCCGGCTTGGGCGGGTTGTTCTTCGACGGGTCGGCCCCGGCGTCGAACTCCGCCCGCTCGACCTGGACGCCGTACTTCTCGAACGAGTAGTAGACCCCACCCACCGCGTCCGCGCGCAGCGTGTCGAAGGTGTGCGCCGGCGGGAGCAGCGCGGCGCTGTCCCCGGCGGTGGCCTTCACACCCATGCTGCCGAGCAGCGTCCGCTGGCCGTTGCCGTCGTCGAAACGGCGGGTCGGGTCGTTGTCCAGCGGGTGCGAATCACGGAAGACCCGCCGGGTGTACGGGTCGGCGCGGTCCAGCAGTGGATCGTCCCGGTCCACCACCCACAGCTCGGCGTCGGCAGTGGACGAGAAGACGTCCCGTCCGCTCACCGCGCCGCTGCCCGCGCGTACCCGCATCCGGGCGCCCTCGTGCCGCTCCCAGAAACGCTGCGCGTCGGTCACCTCGGCCGGTGGCACCGCGTCGGTGACCTCGACCGCGGTGTCCACGGCCAGCCCGCCAGCGATCCGGCGGACCAGTGAGGCGCCGGAGAGCTGGGTGAAGCCGAAGTACTCCGACACCCGGGCCCGCAAAACCACCTCGTCGCCGACCGTCGGGACGTAACCGCCGACCAGTGAGGTGAACGTGCCCATGAACACGAAGATGCCGTCGGAACTGGTCGGGTCTCCGTCGGTGTCGCCCGTGCGGCTCTGGAGGAAGAAGCCGTGCTGCTCCGCCCCCGCCGAGGTCCGCGCCAGGGTCAACTGGGTGATCACGCCGCGGACGTCGTACAGCGTGCTGCTCGTGCCGTTGCCGCTCGCCGGTGCGAGCGGCGACCGGTCGCTCGGACCGGACTCGGCGTCGGTGGTCGGACCCTGCACCTCGCCGACGGTCAGCTCCCGGGTCACCTGCACGACCAGCGCGCAGCTGGCGGTGCCACCGTCCGCGTCGGTCGCGGTCAGGGTGACGGTGTACGCCCCGGCGGTCAGGTCGGCGCTGGTGCCGACCGTTGCGCGGGCGGTGCCGCCCAACCCCTCCGCGGGGGTGAACGCGGTGCGGGTGATCGAGCCGGTGGTCGGCGTCGGGCTGACCCCCGTCACCGCCAGATCGACGACCGTGTCATCGGGGTCGGTGGCGGTGACCTCGCGCGTCGCGGCCGTGCCCGCCGCGGTGACCAACGGCCCCCCGCAGGTCAGCGTGGCCGGCACGTCAACCGGACCCCCGCCGTCGACTGTGTGCGCGCCGAGCCCGTCGAAGGTGTCGACCGGGAAGCCCGCCCACTGCGCGGCCGGGTCGAACGCGTCCGACGGGTCCGTGTCGCCGGCGGCCACGGTCGGCAGCCGGCGCAGGGTGTTGTCGGCGGTGCTGGTCGTGCCGGCCCCCCACTCGGTGCCCGGGTCGACCCCGACCTGACCGATCGAGTCGAGCACTGTGGCGCCCCGGCGCAGCACGATCGCGTCGTCACCGTTGAACAGGCTCGCTCCGGTGGTCTGATCGGCCTGGGCGAGGACGGCGGCCCCGGCGGAGGCGCTCGCGAACACGAACGCGTCACCAGCGGCCACGCTCCCGGTCAGCGCGATCGTGGTGGCCGTGGTGGAGCCGTTGAAGTAGAGCTGCAACTGGTAGCCGCCGGCCGTCAGGTCCACGGCGGCGCCGGTGCCGTTGAACAGCTCGATCGCCTTGTTGTTCGACGAGCCTTCGACGTACTCCGAGATGAACAGGTCGGTGGGCGCGGCGCTGGCCGCGGTGGGTGCGACGCCGAGCGCCGTGATGGTCACGGCGGCGGTCGCGAGCGCGGCGATTGAGCGGCGCGGGCGCATAGGGCCTCCACGATGGGTGGATGGGGGTCGAACGCACGTTAAGGTGCGCGGCTGTCCGCCGTCCATCCCCAAGTGGACAGTTTCGTGAATTCCCTCAGCGGGGTGGGTCGAGGCGGTGCACCAGCTCAGCGACGTCCACGCTGTATTCGCACCAGTCCCGGTCGGACCGGTAACCCAACTCCGCGTTGACCTTCAACATCGCCTCGTTGGCCTGCGCGTTCCAGGTCTGCACCTCGATCAGCTCCGGCTCGGCGGAGCGCAGCTCCAGCAGCATCCGAGCCTTGATCGCCCGATCGATGCCGTAGCCCCGGTGGTCCTGCGCGACGATCGTGTCGTACTGGTCGGCACGGGTGGGGTGCTGCGCCGGGACCACCACCTCGGTAAGGCCGGCCACCTCGCCGCTCTGCTCGTGCCGGGCGAGCACGATGTACGGCTTCATGCCCCGCCGGTGCAGGGTGTCGAGGCTGTCGCGCAGCCGCTCCGGATCGTAGGAGCTGGGGCGCAGCTCACCGTCATCGACGTCGCGCACCTCGGCCTTCGCCCGCGCGTACGCCTCGATCAGGTCATCCGGTGGCCCGCCGGGGAAGAACTCCAGGTGGTAACCCGCCCCGATGCCGGTCGCCATCCCGGCCAGCTCGGCCCAGTCGACAGCGGTCAGGTCGAGCACGCTGCGGGTCTCCACGTATTCCCGGGCGAAGCCGAGCGACTCGTAGAAGGCCACTGCCGGCGTGTCGCCGACCACCTCCACCCCGATCGACTGGAAGCCCTCCTGGTAGACCCGGCGGGCGGCGCGCATCACCAGGTCACGACCGAGACCGCTGCGCCGCACGGACGGGTGCACCAGGACCTCGAGCACGCCGATGTCACCGAGGAGCAGCACGTGCACCTGGCCGAGCACCGCGCCCGGGTCGCCGGGGTCGGTCGGCTCAGCCTGGGCGATCCAGGAGATCCGCCGCTCGCCGGGCATCACCTCGGCGAGGTATTCCCGCAGCGAGGTCTCCCGCCACGGCGGGTCCTGCGGCAGATCGGCCGCCAGGACCGCGTTCAGCGTCGCCAGCAGCGACGCGATCTCGGCGGACGACGCGGTCCTGGGGTCCCACTCGCGCACCATCACCTGTCTAGCTTGCCGCTAACAGAGGCCGGGGGGAAGTGTCCAGTTCTCCAACGTATCGAGACGATCACTTCACTAGCGGCTGGCCCGTCCGTACTGGTTCGCGGTGTCGAAGACGTCCTGGGCGTAGCGCCGCACGTCGTTGTAGGAGAGGATCGCGTTCCACCAGTCGCCCGGAATGCTCAGGTTCCGGCCACCCTTGCAGAGGTAGTTTCCCGCTGCCAGGGCGGCGTCGTCCAGGTCGTGCGGGTCCTTCTTGCCGTCGTTGTCGGCGTCCGCGCCGATCTCCTGCCAGGTGGTCGGGATGAACTGCATCGGTCCGATCGCCTTGTCGAGGTCCGGGTCTCCGTCGAGCGCCCCACGGTCGGTGTCGATGATCCGCATTCGGCCGTCCTTGCCGTCCAGAGGCAGCCCGATGATCTTCGGCAGCGCCATGCCGTCCGGCCCCAACCGCGCGCCGTTGGCCGAGCCGTGCCCCGACTCGACCTTGCCGATCGCGGCCAGCGTGGTCCAGCTCAACGCGCAGCTGCGGTTGGTCTGGGCGAGCACCAGCTCGGCGTACCCGTACGCCTGCATGGCGGTCGCGGGGACACCGACCTTGGCACCGACCTGCTGAGCCCAACCGGCCAGAGCGTCCGAGGGTCGACCCCCGACCACCGGGCCGATGGCGGGCCCGGTCTGCAGCCCACTGCCGGGGAGGCCGCCACCGGGCAGCCCACCGCTGGGCAGCGGGCCGGTCGGCACCGGTCCGGTGGGCAGCGGGCCGGTGGGGAAGCCGGACGGCGCCGCTGGCGGTACGGCCGGCGTGGCGGAGGAGTCGGCCGCGACCGGGCGTGGTGCGCGGATGGTGGCCGGCACGAGCAGCGCACCGGCCGCCGCGGTCGCGGCCACCAGCGCCAGCAGGAACACACCGGGCAGGGTGAGTCGACCGCTCGGCCGACGAGCCCAGGCGCGGGTCGCGTGGGCCGCGGAGGCCGCTGCCCGGCGTGGCTCCAGCCGTATTGCGTGCGCGAACGGCACCCGCCGCCGCCGGGCGGGATCGGACGCCGGTACGACGGGTACGCCGTCCACCATGGTCTTCGCCGGATCCGCGGTGGCCACGGCGGCGGCCTTCGCATCGTCGGCCACGGCGTCCGCCTTCGCGTCCTCCACCATGGCGTCCGCTGTCTTCGGGGTTGCGGTCTTCGGGGTTGCGGTCTTCGGGTCCGCGACCGTGGTGGCCTCGACCTTCGCGGCCGGGTCGGGGGCGGTCGGTGTGGGTGTGGCCGCTGGTGTGGTCGGCCCAGCCCCGGACCGTCCGCTCAGCCAGGGCCTGCGGGGACGGGGCACCGCGCGCACCGGATCGGGCGCGGCCCCCGAGCCCTCCAGTGGGCCGTCCAGCGGCGCGGCCGGTCGTAACGGTTGCACACGCGTGTCGTCCTCACCGTCCACCACCCTTCGAGTATCACCCATGCCCCGCCGAATGCCAGATCCACGTACGCTGGGTGCCATGCCACGGTACGAGTTCCGCTGCCGCGCCTGCGGAGACACCTTCGAGGTCAACCGTTCGATGGCTGCGGCCGGTGAGCCGGCCACCTGCCCACAGGGACACGCCGACACGGTCAAGCTGCTTTCCGCCGTCGCGGTCACCGGCCGGGGTGGTTCCGCCGGTGGTGCTCCGGCACCCGCCGGTGGTGGCTGCTGCGGTGGCGCCTGCGGCTGCTGATCGGGGCAGTTCTCCGCCGCCTGGTGGACAGTCCTTGCCGGGAGCGGGTCCGAGTGGCACCTTGAGGCGGCACCTGCCCGGCCGTTCTCACGATGCGTGATCGCTCGGATTCAGGCAGCATGAATCCGACGTCACGGGCGGAGGTTCCACGCATGTCGCCACGGATCCAGCTCCCGAGCGGTTGGGTGACTTTCGTGTTCACCGATATCGAGGGCTCGACCCGGCTGGCCCAACTGCTCGGTCCGGACTACCGACCGGTGCTCGCTGAGCATCGGCGGTTGCTGCGCCGGACGCTGGCCAGCACGGGTGGCGCGGAGCTGCTGACCGAGGGCGACTCGTTCTTCCTGGCCTTCGAGGACCCGGCGGCGGCGCTGACCGCCTGCCTGACCGCCCAACGGGCATTGTCCAACCACGACTGGCCCACAGCGGAAGCCGCACCCAGGGTGCGGATGGGCCTGCACACCGGTTACGCCGAGCCGCGCGACGGCGAGTACGCCAGCCCCGAGGTGCACCGGGCCGCCCGCGTGGCCGCCGCCGCCCACGGTGGGCAGGTGCTCTGCTCGGCGTCCACCGCCCGTCGGGCCGAGCCGTTGCCGCCCGGTGCGACCCTGCTCGACCTGGGCCTGCACCGGTTGCGCGGCTTCGACGACCGGGAGCGGCTGTTCCAACTCATCGCACCGGGCCTGGAGCGGCAGTTCCCCCGGCCCCGCACCGCCGACACGGTGCCGCACAACCTGCCGACCCAGGTGACCTCGTTCGTCGGTCGGCAGACCGAGCGCGTCGAGCTGGGCCTGTTGGTGCGACAACACCGCCTGGTCACCGTGCTGGGGGCGGGCGGCGCGGGCAAGACCCGCCTCGCTGTGGAGCTGGCCAGCGGCGTCGTCGAGGCGTACCCGGACGGGGTCTGGTTCGTCGACATCGCCGCGGTGACCGACCCGGGGCTGGTGGCGTTCGCGGTCGCCGCGGTGCTCGGCCTGCGACCCGAGCCGGGCCGGCCGATGCTGGACACCTTGGTCGAGTACGCGGCCAACCGCCGCATGCTGGTCGTACTGGACACCTGCGACACCCAACCGGCCGCCTGCGCGGAGGTGATCGCGCGGCTGCTGTCCGGTGGGAGCGGCGTACGGGTGCTGGCCACCAGTCGGGAGTCGTTCAGCCTGCCGGGCGAGGTGGTGTGGCGGATCCCGCCTCTCTCGGTCGACCCACGGCCGGACGGCGCGGAGAGCGACGCGGTGGCGCTCCTGCTGGACCGGACGGCGGCGGCGCGCGGCGGCCGGCAGCCGGATCCGGCCGAGTCGGCCGATCTGCGCCGGGTGGTGCAGCGGCTCGACGGGTTGCCGCTCGCCATCGAGTTGGCCGCAGCCCGACTGCGGGTGCTCTCCGTCGGCCAGCTCGCCGAGCGACTGGACGACGTGCTCGGCACCTTGGACGCCGGCCGGGACGACCCGGAGCCGCCGCCGGTGGAGCGGGGCTGGTCCGGCAACCAGCAGGACACCGTGGACCTGGTCGCGGCGGCGGCCGGCGCGACACCGCCCAGCCCGGCGACCAGGGCGGTGCATCGCTCGGCCACCGAGCGGCACCTGACCATGCAGGCCACCGTCACCTGGTCGTACCGGACGCTGGGGCCCCGGGCCGCCCGCCTGCTGCGCTGGCTGGCGGTCTTCGCCGGGCCCGTTGACCTCGGCACGGTGGAGTGGCTGCTGGGCGAC
This sequence comes from Micromonospora sp. C81, assembly GCF_018070425.1. NCBI lineage: Bacteria > Bacillati > Actinomycetota > Actinomycetes > Micromonosporales > Micromonosporaceae > Micromonospora > Micromonospora sp. C81. The sequence goes on along the minus strand of NZ_JAGPXS010000002.1, from coordinate 150,764 downwards.
GACCCGCTGGACCCGCTGTCGGTGCTGGTGGACAAATCGATGGTCCTGGCCGAGCCGCGTGCGGCGGGCAGCACCTACCGGATGCTCGACCCCATCCGGGCGTACGCGGCGCGGCGGTTGGCCGAGGCGGGTGAGGAGCAGGCCGCCCGAAACCGGCACGTGGCCTGGTCGGCGCATGCGCTGGGCCAGGCACACCTGGGCCAGGACGGCCGGCCCGTCACGTTGTCGTTGTACGCCCTGGACCCGTTGGCCGGGGAGTTGCGCGCCGCGCTGCGGTGGTGCGCCACCGGTGGCAGTGCCCGTGCCGGTCTGGGTCTGGCTGGTGGCCTGGACCAGTGGTGGCTTGAGCGGGGCCTGGCCCGGGAGGGGCGGCTGTGGTTGTTCCGGCTGTACGGGCGGATCGCCGAAACGGGCGAGCGGATCCCGGAGGCGGAGCTGGCGGCGGCGTACCACATGCACTCGCTGCACGCCGGCGCCGACGGCGAGTTCGCGGAGGAGCTGCGCTACTCACAGCGCGCGGAGGCAGCCGCCCGTCAGGCCGGTGACGCCGGGTTGCTGGCTCGGGTGCTCGCCGGCAGGGCCGCGCCACTGGTGGACATGGGGCAGTTCGTCGAGGCCGAGCGGGTGTGCCGGGAGGTCATCGACTGGGCGCACGGGCAGGACGTGGTCGGCGAAGCGCTGTTCGCGGTGTTCAGCCTGGCCGAGCTGCTGTGGCGGCGGGGTGCCCTGGAGGAGGCGGCCGACCTGCTCGGGGCAGTCCGCCCGGTGGAGGCGGCCCGGCCTGTGGAGCGGGGTCGGCGTTCGGTGGACATGCTGCTCGGGATGGTCGCGCTGGCCCGGGGCGACGTCGTCGCCGCACACGAGCACCTGCTGGTGGCGTTGCGTTCCCGGATGGGTCACGGCTACCACGGCCGGGCGTGCGACACGTTGAACGCGGTCGCGGTGCGCTGCGCCATCGGCGGGGACCGGTTGACCGCGGCTCGCCTGTTCGGGGCGGCGCAGGCCACCCGGGCGAGCATGCGGGCGACCCCGGGCATCTACGGCGGCTACTGGGCGGAGCAGCAGGCGCAGCTGCGTACGGTGCTGGGCGACGCGGCCTTCGACGACGCGTACGGCGAGGGTGCCGAGTTGGGGCTGGACGAGGCGGCGGCGCTGGCCCTCGACGTGGAACACCCGGACCTGGCGGCCGACTCGACCCGCTTCAGCACCGGCCTGTCCCAGCCAACCCCCCGCCGTCCCGTCGACCCGGACCGCCACCCGGCAACCCGAACCGAACGCGCCTAACCAACCCGACCCCACCCACTGCGGCCCACCCCCACCCCTCAGCTTTGTTGATCAAGAGATTTGCGTCAGGAAACAGGCTCCCGGTGACCGAAACCTCTTGATCAACGCCGCCAAGGGAGTTGGGGTGGGGTTAGGGGGTTAGGCGCGGGCTGCGGCTGCGGCTTCGGCCTTGGCCTTCATTTTCGCGGCGCGGTCGATGTCGGCCTGCTGTACGGCCGCCACGGAACCGAAGACGCTGACCGCCTGGTAGTAGGTCCAGGCCAGGCTGTAGCAGGCCGGTCGGACGACTGCGTTGTACGTGGTGCAGACGCGCTTCAGGTCCTCGTAGAACGCGCTGTCCAGTCGGGACTTGTTGGCGGGGAACTGGCCGACCGCCTTGTAGTTGCGGTAGCCGAAGTCGTGCCGGTAGCAGCCCAGGTTGAAGGTGAACCCGAGCGGGTTGTCCGGGCTGGACGAGCAGTAGTCGGTGGACCAGTTGAAGTTGTACTCGGCCCAGGGGGCCCGGTTGACCCGGGCGCTGTTCCAGGCGTTGTAGCTGGACGCGCTGGTCTGCGTCCAACTGGACAGCACGGACAGCTTCTGCGCGGGGGTGACGGCGGCGGCGGGGGAGGCGATGGCGAGGGTGGCGAGCAGCGCGAGCGCGCCCGAGGCGAACAGGGTGGCGAGACGTCGGGGCACGGGTTACCTCCGCGGGGGTGGGCGGGTGGGACGGAAGTTACCGGCGGGTCACCGGATGTCGATCAGTTTCGATCAACTGATCAACTGCTCGGTATGTGCCTCGCCAACTATTGGTGACATGCGTTCAAACAGACGAATGCCGGCGGGCTGGCCGGGCTCTCGTTGGCCGACCGGTCCAGCGCGGTCACCTGGTAGGTGTAGCGCTTACCGGGCACGGCCGAGGTGTCCACCCAGGACTGTGCCCCGCCGGGCGTGGCCCGGACGGTGTCGACCAGGTGCGCGGCGTCCGCCGTGCCACACCGGCCGGGCACTGTGGTGCCGTCGAAACGGTAGATCGCGTACGAGGTGGCGGTGCCGAACGGCCCGGCGCCGTCCGCCGGCTGGCGCCAGGTCAGCCGTACTCCGTCTGCCTGTCGGGCCGCCTTGGTGACCACCGGGAAGAGCAGTGGCTTGGCCGGCAGGTGCGTCATGGCCGGCACCAGCGCGGGCCGGGAGTAGTGCTCGGCCGCGTAGATGTCGGTGGCGCCGAGGCGGTTGGCCCGCACCTGGACGGCGGAGAAGTGCACGTTGCCCTGCACCTCCGGGTACGACCGGTTGAGCGTCAGGTGGTCGGACAGCTCGCGCGGGTTCTGCCAGAACGGCCCGTACGCGGGGTCGCCGCTCTTGTAGTCGGCCTGACCGATGTAGAGCTGCACGCGGGTGCCGCGCACCGTCTCGGCCCACCACGGGACGAGCCGCGCGTAGTCGGCGGCCGGGTACTGGCCGATGTACCAGTAGAGCTGCGGCACCACGTAGTCGATCCACTCCTGCTTGACCCACTTGCGGGTGTCGGCGGAGATGATGTCGTACGACTGGCTGCCGGTGGTGTCCGAGCCGAGCGGGTCGGCGGTCTGGTTGCGCCAGATGCCGAACGGGCTGACCCCGAACTTCACCCACGGCTTCGCCGCCTTGATCTTGCCGTTCATCTCCTGGATCAGCAGGTTGATGTTGTCCCGCCGCCAGTCCGCCCGGTCGGTGAAGCCACGGTTGTGTGCGGCGAAGGCGGCGTCGTCGGGCACCTGGTAGCTGCCACTGGGGTAGGGGTAGAAGTAGTCGTCGAAGTGCACGCCGTCGACGTCGTACCGGCTGACCGCGTCCATCATCGCGGTCTGCACGAACTCACGTACCTCGGGAATTCCGGGGTTGTAGTAGAGCCGGCTGCCGGCCACGCCGGCCGGCGGGTAGGCGAAGGTCCAGTCGGGGTGCTGCCGGGCCGGGTGGCCGGGGGCGAGCAGGTTGAGGTCCGCGCCGGCGCCGCCGGGGGCCGGCATGGAGACGCGGTACGGGTTGAACCACGCGTGGAATTCCAGGTTGCGCTTGTGTGATTCGTCGACCAGGAACGCCAGCGGGTCCCAGCCCGGGTCCTGCCCACGGGTGCCGGTCAGGTATTCCGACCAGGGCTCGTACGGCGACGGCCAGAGCGCGTCGGCGGTCGGCCGGACCTGCACCACGACGGCGTTGTGGTTCAGTCGCTCGGCGAGGTCGAGCAGTTCCCGATATTCGGCCTGCTGGGCGGCGACCCGGTCCGGGCTGGTCTGGGACGCCTTGCTGGGCCAGTCGATGTTGACCACCGACGAGATCCACATGGCCCGGAACTGTCGCTTCGGTGTGGCGGGGTCGGTGGTGCAACTGGTGCTGGAGGTGCTGGTGGCGCTGGCCGTGTCGGGCGCCGCGTTCGCGGGGGCGGCGGCGACGAGGCTGCCGAGCAGGGTGGTGATCAGCCCGGCGGCTGCGAGGCGAGTTGGCTTCATGCGGTGTGTCCCTCCGTTGGGGCTCCCGTGTGATGAGCGCGGCACCCTCGGCAAGATTCGCCGACGGCTATCTACCGCTGGTAGGAAATTTTCACAGTCGGGCCGTTACCGCAAGGGCTCGTGGTTGACCATTCCCGTCGCTGGGTAGCAACGCCGGTCACCGGCCGCCACGGGGGTGGTCGCACGGTGGTGGGAGGGGTGAGCGCATGTCCGTGCTGCGCACAAAACCGATCAAGGACGTGATAGCTCAAGGTGAGGCGGACGGCAGCGACGGCCAGCTGGGGCTGAAGAGGCGGCTCGGTGCGATCGACCTCACCGGCTTCGGCATCGGCATCGTGATCGGCACCGGCATCTTCACCCTCACCGGAATCGAGGCCCGCGACAGCGCCGGTCCGGGCGTGGTGATCTCCTTCGCCATCGCAGGCATGGTCGCCCTGCTGGCCGCACTCTGCTACGCCGAGCTGGCCTCCAGCGTGCCGACCGCCGGCAGCGCCTACACCTACGCGTACGCCACGATGGGCGAGATCGTCGCCTGGATCATCGGCTGGGACCTGCTGCTGGAGTTCGCGCTCGGCGCCGCCGTGGTGGCCCGCGGCTGGTCCGGCTACCTGGCCGAACTGCTCGACCTGCCGACCCGCTGGTTCGGCGAGGAGGGCAGCACTGTCAACATCGGTGCCATCGCCATCGTGCTGATCCTCGGCATCGTCGCGATCGTCGGCATCCGGGAATCCGCCCGGATCACCAACCTGCTGGTGCTGGTCAAGGTGGCCATCTGCGTCTTCGTGGTGGTCGCCGGCCTCTTCTTCGTCAAGGCCGCCAACCTCACCCCGTTCATCCCACCGGCCGAGCCCGCCGGCAGCGGCGACGACGGCATCAAGCAGCCGGTCACGCAGGCGCTCTTCGGGCTGGAGCCGTCGGTCTTCGGCTTCGTCGGGGTGCTCAGCGCCGCCGCAGTGGTCTTCTTCGCGTACACCGGCTTCGAGGCCGTGGCCAACCTGGGTGAGGAGACCCGGAAGCCCAAGCGGGACCTCACCCTGGGTCTGCTCGGCACGCTGCTGATCTCCACAGTGCTCTACATCGGTGTCTCGCTCGTGGTGGTCGGGATGGTGCCGTACACCGAGATCGACCGGGGTGCCCCTATCGCGTCGGCGTTCGAGTCGGTCGGCGCGGGCTGGGCGGCGGTGCTGGTCTCCATCGCCGCGGTCGCCGGCCTGACCAGCGTCATCCTCGTCGACCTGGTGGCGATGGGCCGGATCGGGTTCGCCATCGCCCGGGACGGGCTGATCCCGCCCTCGATCGCGAAGGTGCACCCGCGCTGGGGCACCCCGTACCGGATCTCCGCGATCATGACGGTGGCAGTCGCGTTGCTGGCCGGTTTCCTGCCGCTGTCCGCGTTGGCCGACCTGGTCAGCATCGGCGCGCTCTGCGCGTTCGTGCTCGTGTCGGTCGCGGTGCCGATCCTGCGTCGCAAGCGCCCCGACCTGGAGCGGCCGTTCCGGGTGCCGTTCTCCCCGGTGCTGCCGATCGTCTCCGCGCTGGCCTGCTTCTATCTGATGCTCAACCTGTCGGTGGAGACCTGGCTGCGGTTCCTGGCCTGGATGCTGCTCGGCGCGATCATCTACTTCGGCTACGGCCACCGCCGCAACCGGCTGGCCCAGCACGAACCGGCGGTTGCCCCGGCCCCCCGCGAACCGACCGCCTGACCGACACGTGCGGAAGGGCCCCAGCTTCGGGACCCTTCCGCACGGCCAGCTCAGGGGCGGGATTGCGGCGCGGCCGTCGGGCCCTTGACGACCGGCTTGCCGTCGGCCCAGGTCACCTCGTCGAGCCACACCTGCCGGCCCGGGTCGGTGCTGCCCTCCTGGCCCGGCGGCCAGGCGTGGTACAGCAGCCAGGTCCGCCCATCCTTGACCACCATCGACGCGTGGCCGGGGCCCGAGGCCGCCTCGTTGCTCTTCAGGATCGGGTTCTCGCCTGCCTTCACGCACGGGCCGGTCGGGCCCTCGCAGACCGCGTAGCCCTCGGCGTACTCGGCCCGGTCGTACGCGTTGGCGGCGAAGAAGAGCAGCAACCGACCGTCCTGACGGTGGAAGAACGGCCCCTCGATCAGGGTGCCCTCCCACGGCTCGGTCTGCTTCAGCAGCTTCGTCGGCTCACCGACCAGGGTCAGGCCGTCGTCGGCGAGGCGCTGCGACCAGAGCCAGGTGTCCACCCCGATCGCGTTGCCGTCGTTCTTCCACAGCAGCCACAGGCTGCCGTCGGTGTCCCGGTACGGGCTGGCGTCGATCGCCCCGCCCAGGTCGGCCTGGCAGATCAGCGGGCCGGCCGCGTCGTCGGAGTACGGCCCCTGCGGCGCGCTCGCCACCGCCCGCCCGACGCACTGCCGGCCGGACTCCCGGCCGGCGACCGTGTAGTAGAGCAGGAACACCTCCGGTGCGAGCTGGATCGCCTCAGGTGCCCAGGTCTTCCCGGCGTCCGCCCAGTCCGGCATCCCCGGCAGGGCATCCCCGGCCTCGGTCCAGTCGACCAGGTCGGTCGAGGTGAGCACCGGGACGTTGCGGCCGCCGGAGTTGGTGTGGAACAGGTACCAGGTGTCGCCCACCTGGATCGCCTGCGGGTCCGGGGCGTCGGTCTTCACGACCGGGTTGGTGAACACGCTGGAGTCGCTCCCGCTGCTCGTGGGGGTGGGTTCGGTGCCGTCGGAGCAGCCCGCGACGAGCAACGCGGCGGCGAGAACGCTCGCCGCCGCGCCACGTCGCCGGGCGGTCGTACGCGTCATCCCTTCAGACCGCTGCGGGAGACACCCTGGATGATGTGCCGCTGGGCCAGCACGAAGAGGATCAGCACCGGCAGGCTGGCCAGCACCGCGCCCGCCATGATCACCGGGTAGTCGGTGACGTACGAGCCCTGGAGCAGGCCCAGGCCCGGCGGCAGGGTGAGATTCTCCGGGCTGAACAGCACGAAGATCGGCCAGAGGAAGTCGTTCCAGTTGGTGAGGAACGACAAAACGGCCAGGGTGGCCAGCGCCGGCCTGGACAGCGGCAGCACCACCTTGTAGAAGATCTGCCACTGGTTGGCGCCGTCCAGCGTGGCGGCCTCCTCCAGCTCGTTCGGCAGGGAGAGGAAGAACTGCCGCAGGAAGAACACCCCGAACGCGCTGGCCGCGCCGGGCACCACGACCACGGCGAGCGTGTCGATCCAGTTGAGCTGGTCGACGATCAGGAAGTTAGGGATGATCAGCGAGGTCGGCGGGATGAACAGCGTCCCGACGATCAGTGCGAAGGTCACCCCACGACCCCGGAACTTCAGCCGGGCCAGGGAGTACGCGGCCATCGAGGCGGTCACCAGCACCAACGCCGAGTGCAGCGTGGCGGCCACCATGCTGTTGAGGAACCAGCGCAGCACCGGGTTCGCCGAGTTGTTGAGGATCTGCTCGTAGCCGTAACCGGCGAGCGGGTTCGGCAGCCAGCTCGGTGGGATCTGCTGGGCGGCCGTGTAGGTCTTCAGTGAGGTGATGACCATCCACACCAGCGGGACCAGGAAGATCAGGGCCAGGGCGACCAGGGTGGCGTAGAGCCCGACCCGGCGCAGCCCCGGTGCGGAGCCGTCGGTGGTCGGCGTGGGCGTCGTCATGGCGGTCCCCTCAGTCTTCCTTGTAGCGGAAGAGGCGGAAGTTGGCGATGCTCACGACCGCCAGCAGCAGGGCGAACACGATGCTCATCGCGGCGGCCCGACCAGCGTTGTTGTTGCGCAGGCCCTCCTCGACGATGAACCACACCACAGTGCGGGTCTCCGTGCCGGGCGTCCCCTGGGTGATCAGGAACGACTGGCCGAACATGTTCGCCGAGGCGAGCACGGTCGTCGTGATCACGAAGAGCAGCACCGGCCGCAGCCCGGGCAGCGTGACGTTGCGGAACCGCTGCCACGCGTTCGCGCCGTCCATCCGGGCCGCCTCGTACAGCTCCGGCGAGATGTCCTGGAGGCCGGCCAGGTAGATCACCGCGTTGAAGCCGGAGGTCCACCAGACGGTCACCCCGACCAGCGAGATCCACGCCCACGGCATGTTGGTCACCCAGGGGGTGTCCGACGGCAACCCGACCACGCCGAGGAGCCGGTTGACCAGGCCCAGGTTGGCGTCGAGCAGGAACCGCCAGAGCAGGCCGATCACCGCGACACCCAGCACGTACGGAGCGAAGTAGATCGCCCGGAAGAACGTCCGGCCCGGGAAGGACCGGTTGAGCAGCAGTGCCAACCCCAGCGGTACGACCACCAGCAGCGGCACCGACAGCACAGTGAAGATCGCGGTGGCCCGGATGCTCTGCCACCAGTCGCCGTAGACGGCGGAGTCGCTGGAGAAGAGCTGCTTGTAGTTGTCCAACCCGACGAACGGCCGGTTGGGCAGCTGGAAGTCCCACTGATGCACGCTCAGCCAGAGGCCGAGGATGATCGGCAGCAGGCCGAACACCCCGAACAGGACCAGGTAGGGGGCGAGGAACAGATATGGCGTCGCCCGTCCGGTCCGACCCGCCGAGGCGGCCCGGCGGGCTGCCCTGGCCGCCGGGGGCGGCGCGTCACCGCGCGCCGCCCCGACCTCGATCACGTCCGCCACGGGTTATCAGCTCCCGTACTTCTTGCGGTTGTCCTCGAGCTGCTTGTTGGCCTTCGCCACACCGTCGTCCAGCGCCTGCTTGGGCGACTTCTTGCCCAGCGCCGCCTCGTTGAAGGAGTTGTAGAAGGTGGTCATGACCTCGCCGAGACCCGGGGCCGCCGGCGGGAACGCCGCGTACTCCAGCTCGGGGGCGAGCGACGAGATCTCCGGCAGCGCCTTGAACTCGGCGCCCTCGCGGACGGCCTTACGGGCCGGGATCTGGCCGCCCTTCGCCCAGTCCAGTGAGTGCTCGCTGAGCCAGTTGATGAAGACCTTGGCGCCGGAGACCTTGTTGGCGTCGTTGGCCCGCTGCTTGACGATGGTGAAGTTGTGCGAGTTGGCCCAGGCCGCCGGCTTGCTGCCGATCTGGGGGAGCGGAGCGACGCCCCACTGCACCTCGGGGCTCTTCTTCAGATCGTTGATCTGCCAGATGCCGTTCCAGGTGAAGGCGTTCTTGCCGCTCTTGAACGACAGGTAGTCGGCGTCCTGACCGACGTTGGCCGGAGAGAAGCCCTGCTTGATCATGTCGACCAGCCAGGTGCACGCCTCGACCGCCGGGTCCGAGTTGAAGGTGGCCTTGGCGACCTCGGCGTCGAACAGGGTGGCGCCCCACTGGTTGAGCAGCGAGTAGAAGGTCATGCCGCCGGTGAACTGGAACGGGCTGACCCAGAAGCCCTGGATGCCGGCCTTCTTCAGCTCGGTCAGCGCGGCGACGTAGTCGTCCTTCGTCGTCGGGGGCTTGTTCGGGTCCAGGCCGGCCTTCTGCATGACGGACTTGTTGTAGTAGAAGCCCAGCGGGTGCATGTCCAGCGGGATGCCGTACCGCTTGTTGTTGTAGAGCCCGCCCTTCCACACGGTGGGGGCGAAGTCGCCCTCGGCGAGCTCCAGGTTCTTGGCGACGTCGTCCAGCTCGGTGATCACGCCGCGGGCGGCGAAGGTGGCGAGCTGGTCCATGTGCATGACCGCGATGTCCGGGCCGTTGCCGCTGGAGGCCGCGCCGGGGAGCTTGTTGTAGTAGTCCTCCCACTGGTACGTGGCCACCGACACGGCGATGTTCTTGTGCTCGGTGTTGAACTGGTTGACCAGCGCCTTGAAGATCTCGCCGTCACCGCCGGTGAAGCCGTTCCACAGCTTCAGGTCCACCTTGGGGCCGGTGTACTCCTTGCCCCCGTTGCCCGCGGCCGGGCCGGAGGCGCTGTCGTCGCCGCCACCGCAGCCCGCGAGGGTCAGCGAGGCCGCGGCGCCGAGTCCGAGACCGAGGCCGAGCAGGCGACGCCGGCTCATGTCGTTCTGGATCATGCTTTATCTCTCCTTGTGGGGGACGGATGAATTGTGCCTGCTCAGAACCGGTGTGGCACCTACGCGTTGGCCGGGCCGAAGCGGAGCACGCTCCAGGACACGGCGGGCAGGCGCACTGTGCACCGGCCGCCGTCGGGGGTGGGGGTGGGAAGGTCCCGAGGCGTCACCCGGTCGGGGTCGGCCTCGGTGTTCGTCGCCGACGGGTCAGACCCGGCAGCGATGCTCTGGAAGGACAGGCCGGACATACCCGGCAGCCCGCGCAGATCGATCTCCAGCGGGAGATCGGTGGAGCCCCGGTTGACCGCGAAGACGGTCAACTCGCCGGTCTCCTCGTCGTGCACGGCGACGGTGTCGAGCACCGGCACGTCCCCGTACTTCTTCGTGTCGTAGCGCGGCGACACCGGGTCGGTGCGCAGCACGGTGCCCCGGGCGTACCGGGCGGTCAGCGCGAACGGGTGGAAGATGCTCTGCCGCCAGGCCGGGCCGCCGTTGCGGGTGCGGATCGGCGCGATCACGTTGGCGAGCTGGGCCTGCGCGGCCACCCCGACCCGGTCCGCGTGGCGCAGCAGGGTGATCAGCAGGTCGCCGACGACCACCGCGTCGACCGCTGTGAAGTCGTCCTCGATCAGCGCCGGAGCCTCGACCCAGCCGCGCCGGTCCAGGTCGGCCTGGAGGCGGGACTCGTACCAGACGTTCCACTCGTCGAAGGAGATCTTCAGCTTGCGCTTGTGCCGCTGCTTGGCGGCCACGTGGTCGGCGGTCGCGACGACCTCCGTGATGAAGTTGTCCATGTCGACGGCCGAGGCCAGGATGCTGGCCTGGTCGCCGTCGGACGGGTCGTAGTAGGTGTGCGCCGAGATGTAGTCGACGTGCTCGTAGGTGTGCTCCAGCACCGTCGCCTCCCAGGAGGCGAAGGTGGGCATCCGCCGGTTGGAGCTGCCGCAGGCGATCAGGCTGATCGACGGGTCGATCATCTTCATCGCGCGGGCGGCCTCGGCGGCGACGCGGCCGTACTCGTCGGCGGTCTTGTGGCCGACCTGCCACGGGCCGTCCATCTCGTTGCCCAGGCACCACAGCCGCACCCCGTACGGGTCCTCGGCGCCGTGCTTGCGCCGCAGGTCGGAGAGCTCCGTGCCGCCCGGGTGGTTGGCGTACTCCAGCAGGTCCAGTGCCTCCTGGACCCCACGCGTGCCGAGGTTGACCGCCATCATCGGTTCGACGCCGGCCTCGGCGGCCCAGGTCATGAACTCGTCCAGCCCGAACGCGTTGGTCTCGATCGTCTTCCAGGCCAGGTCGAGTCGGCGGGGCCGGTTGCCGACGGGGCCGACCCCGTCCTCCCAGCGGTAGCCGGAGACGAAGTTGCCGCCCGGGTAGCGGACCACCGAGACGCCCAGCTCACGGGTGAGGTCCAGCACGTCGCGGCGCAGGCCCCGGGAGTCGGCGCTGGGGTGGCCGGGCTCGTAGATGCCGCCGTAGACGCACCGCCCCATGTGCTCGACGAATGAGCCGAAGAGGCGTCGGTCGGCCGGGCCGATGGAGAAGGCCGGGTCGATCGTCAGCTGCGCGGTCCGCAAGGGGGTGCCACCTTTCCTCGTGCCGATGCCGGGTGAGCGCGGTCACCGTTCACCCGGTGTCCATCGTTTCTACAACGTTGTAGGCAACGTTGTAAAGGGCTGATGACGAGGTATGGTGCGCTGGGTTACATCGGGGAGGTTGCGGAGTGCGACACAGGCTCAAGGACGTGGCTGAACGGGCCGGGGTGTCGGTGAAGACCGTCTCCAACGTCGTCAACGGCTACGTGCACGTTCGGCCGGACACCCGTGCCCGCGTCGAGGAGGCGATCGCCGAACTCAACTACCGGCCCAACCTCTCGGCCCGCCACCTGCGCAAGGGCCGCACCGGCGTAATCGCGCTGGCCGTTCCGGAACTGGACATCCCGTACTTCGCCGAGCTGGCCCGCTACGTGGTCAACGCCGCCGCCGCCTACGGCTGGACGGTGCTGATCGACCAGACCGGCGGTCGGCGCGAGCAGGAACGGGTGGTCGCCTCCGGCATCACCGACCACCTGATCGACGGGCTCATCTTCAGCCCGTTGGCGCTGACCGCCGAGGACCTGACCGGCCTGGACGGCACACCCATGGTGCTGCTCGGCGAGCGGGTCGAACACGGCCCCGCCGACCGAGTGGTGATCGACAACGTGACCGCCGCCCGGGAGATCACCGCTCACCTGATCCAGCTCGGCCACCGCCGGATCGCCGCAATCGGCTCCCAGCGCACCGACGAGGGCGCCAGCGCCCGGCTGCGCCTGGCCGGCTACGCCGACGCGCTGCGCGCCGCCGGGCTCGACTACGACGAAGCCCTGGTGGCGCCCGCGTCGGCCTGGCACCGCGCCGACGGTGCGGCCGCCATGCAGGGCCTGCTCACCTCCGGCGTACGCCCCGACGCCGTCTTCTGCTTCAACGACACGCTCGCCCTGGGTGCCCTACGTGCCCTGCACGAGGCGGGACTGCGGGTGCCCGAGGACGTGGCGGTGGTCGGCTTCGACGACATCGAGGACGGCCGGTTCTCCATCCCCACCCTGAGCACCGTCGCCCCGGACAAAGAGAAGATCGCCCAACTGGCGGTCGAACTCCTCGCCAACCGCCTGGACGGCGACCGCACCGCCCCGGCGAAGGAGGTCTCCGCCCCCTACCGCCTGGAAATCCGCGAATCCACCCGGACCCCGTAACCAGCGCCGGGCCGGTCAGTCGAAGAAGCGGGCCAGGTGGGACTTCGGGGCGGTGTCGGCGTCCGGTGGTAGCGGAGTCAGGTCGGCGAAGATCGAGGCGCCGTCACAGCCTGCGTGCAGGGGATACCACCGTGGGGTGCCCGGTGGGCGGCCCTGGCAGATCCCCTTGAACGTCTGCACGTCCATCAGCCGGACGTGGGTCGGGTCGGCCACCGCGTTCACGTGCCCCCACCAGGGACTCATCACGTGCAGCACGCCACCCGGCCGCAGCACCCGGTGACACTCGTCCACCAGCGGCAGGAAGTCGATCAGGTGCTCCAGGATGTGCACCGCGAACAGGACGTCCACCGAGTTGTCCGCGAGTGGCAGCGAGCCGGACAGGTCCGCGACCGCGTTCACCCCCGGCGCCGGATAGATGTCCAGCCCCAGGTTGCTCGACCACTGTTTGGTCGGCCCGCAACCGAGGTCCACGACCACCGGCGCCCGCCCACCGATGCCGACCCGGCACCAGATGCCGTAGACGCCGGCCAGCCGGCCCACCAGGTCCCGTACCAGCCGTAACTGGCTCGGTTCGGCGACGTCTCCGCTGAGATGGGCCACCCCCCGGTCGAACCGCACCTCCACGGCGAGGCCCCGCAGCCGGTCGTCGTGTCGAGCCTGGTCCGCCCATGCCTGGGCGAGGGAATCGTCGATCGCCCGCAGCCGGTCGGCCGAGGGCGGAGTCAGTGCCAAAGCGACCATTCGGGCCACCTCCCGCCGCGCGATACCCGCAATCGCGCCCGTTATGCCCCGCTCGTCCGCGTCGTCGCCTGCCCCGGCGCGGCGGGCCATGGGCGTGTCGCAGGATGCGGGGCAGGACGGCAATCGTCGTGATGCCACACAGGCATCAAGATGACTGTGTGGCATCACGCTCGAAGGAGCCACCGCCGGCACGGGCCGAGCCGGCCAGCCGGCTCGAGTCAGCCCGAGAGGGTACGGCGACCGCCGCGCATCCGTTGGCGGGGTGGCGGCTCGGCCGGCTTCGGCCGCTTGAGGTGATAGCGGTGCAGCTCGTTGTTGCCGGGCAGGGACGGGTCCTCGCTCATCGCGACCAACTCCCAGCCCTGGTCACCGGCCCGGTTCAGGTGGGCCAGGGCAGTGTCGCCGTACGGCGTCACGTCGACCATCGAGCCGTCCGGGCCGTACCAGACGAAGACGACCTCCCAGCCGAGGTCGTTGGTCGCGGCCTGGCGGCGGCGGACCAGCAGGGCGTACTCCCACTTGAGCATGGCGTCATTCTCACCCCGCGCTGGCCCGCCGGCACGGATCAATCCTCGGCGATCCGCCCGCCGTCGACGCGGAGCCGCCGGTTCGTCTCGATCGCGGCCAGCATCCGCCGGTCGTGGGTGACCAGCAGCAGCGTTCCGGGGTAGCTGGCCAGCGCCGACTCAAGCTGCTCGATGGCGGGCAGATCCAGGTGGTTGGTGGGCTCGTCCAGCACCAGCAGGTTGACCCCCCGACCCTGGAGCAGGGCCAGCGCCGCCCGGGTCCGCTCACCGGGGGAGAGGGTGGCCGCCGGTCGCGGCACGTGCGCCGAACGCAGCCCGAACTTGGCCAGCAGGGTCCGCGCGTCCGCCGGCGACATGTGGGGTACGGCCGCGTGGAACGCGTCGATCAGCGGCGCGTCGCCGAGGAACAACCCTCGGGCCTGGTCCACCTCGCCGATCACGACGCCGGGCCCGAGTGTGGCGGTGCCCGCGTCCAGCGGCAGCCGCCCCAGCAGCGCGGCCAGCAGGGTGGACTTGCCCGAGCCGTTCGCCCCGGTCACCGCCACCCGGTCCGCCCAGTCGATCTGGAGGTCGACCGGGCCGAGGGTGAACCCGCCTCGGCGTACCACAGCACCTCGCAGCGTGGCCACGACGGCGCCGGCGCGGGGGGCGGCGGCGATCTCCATCCGCAGCTCCCATTCCTTGCGCGGCTCCTCGATCACGTCGAGCCGTTCGATCAGCCGCTCGGTCTGCTTGGCCTTCGCGGCCTGCTTCTCGCTCGACTCACTGCGGAACTTGCGACCGATCTTGTCGTTGTCGGTGGCCTTGCGGCGGGCGTTCTTCACGCCCTTCTCCATCCACCCACGCTGGGTGCGGGCCCGCGCCTCCAGGCCGGCCTTGGTGTCGGCGTACTCCTCGAAGTCGGCGCGGGCGTGCCGGCGCGCCACCTCGCGCTCCTCCAGGTAGGCCGCGTAGCCACCGCCGTAGTGGTGCACCTGCTGCTGGGGCAGGTCCAACTCCAGGATCCGGGTCACCGTGCGGGTGAGGAACTCGCGGTCGTGGCTGACCAGCACCGTGCCGGCGCGCAGCCCCGTGACGAACTCCTCCAGGCGCTCCAACCCGGCCAGGTCCAGGTCGTTGGTCGGCTCGTCGAGCAGGAACACGTCGTAGCGGCTGAGCAGCAGCGACGCCAGCCCCGCCCGGGCCGCCTGACCGCCGGACAACCCGGTCGTCGGGTGGTCCAGGTCGACCGCGAGCCCCAGGTCGGCGCTCACCTGCTCGGCGCGCTCGTCCAGGTCCGCGCCGCCGAGGGCGAGCCAGCGCTCCAGCGCGTCGGCGTACGCATCGTCAGCACCCGCCGCCCCGGCGGTCAACGCCTCGGTCGCCGCGTCCAACGCCGCCTGCGCGGCGGTCACCCCGGTCCGTCGGGCGAGGAAGTCCCGTACCGTCTCGCCCGGCCGCCGTTCCGGCTCCTGCGGCAGGTGCCCGACGCTCGCGGAGGGCGGGCTGAGTCGCACGGTGCCGGCCTCGACCGGCAGCAACCCGGCGAGGGTACGCAGCAGCGTCGACTTGCCGGCCCCGTTCGGCCCGACCAGGCCGATCACGTCACCGGGGGCGACCACCAGGTCCAATCCGGCGAAAAGCGGGCGGTCGCCGTGCCCGGCTGCCAGGTCCTTGACGATCATCGTGGCGCTCATCAGGACGGCAGCCTATCCGGCCCCGCGCATACGAGCGGCCGGCAGCGGGCAGACTCAACGACGTGGTGACCACACTCGCGATCGACTGCGGCGGCGGAGGCATCAAGGCCTCCGTGCTCGACGAGGCGGGAACGATGCGGGCCCGGCCGTTGCGGGTGCCCACGCCGTACCCGTTGCCGCCTGAGCTCTTCGTCCGGACCCTGCTCGATCTGGGCGGGCGCCTGCCAACGGCGGACCGCCTGACCGTCGGCGTACCCGGAATGATCCGGCACGGGGTGGTGGTCGCCACGCCGCACTACGTGACCCGCAGCGGCCCTCGCAGTCGCGTCGACCCGGACCTGCTCGCCGAGTGGTCCGGCTGGGACGCGCGGGGCGCGCTGGCCGACGCGTTCGGAGTGCCGGCGCTGGTGCTCAACGACGCCGAGGTGCACGGCGCCGGGGTGGTCGCCGGCACCGGCTGCGAGCTGGTGCTGACCCTGGGCACCGGGCTGGGCAGCGCGCTCTTCGACGGCGGGGTGCTCGCACCGCACCTGGAGCTGTCGCACGCGCCCGTGCGGTGGGGCACCACCTACGACACGTATGTGGGTGAGCCGGAACGCCGGCGGCTCGGCGACGCCTTCTGGTCCCGGCGGATCCGGCAGGTGGTCGACGGGCTCCGCCCGGTGTTCCGCTGGGACCGCCTCTACCTGGGCGGGGGCAACTCCCGGCTGATCAGGCCCGAGCAGCTGGCCCGGATGGGCGACGACGTGGTGGTGGTGCCGAACACCGCCGGGATCGTCGGCGGTGTCCGCGCGTGGGAGCTGTCCGTCGGCCGCCGGGACGCCCGCACCTGACCTTGTCGGTGCCGCAACTGACCCGATCGCGACTGCCGGGAACAGTCGCCAAACGCCCGGTGTTGTGCCAGCGTCGGAACAGGTGACGGTGCGACCCGAGGGGGTAGGGCAGATGGATCTTCTGGCGGACTACCGGCGGGCGACCATGTTCTTCGAAACCGGTGACCCGAGCGGAGCGGCCCGACTGCTGGAGCCGATCATCGACGCCGAACCCGGCAACACGGCCGTACGGCAGTTGCTGGCCCGGGCGTACTTCCAGTCGGCGCAGCTCAACCGCGCCGAGGAGCACCTGCGGGAGCTGGTCGACCGGGACCCGAGCGACCACTACTCGCACCACGTGCTCGGTCGGACGCTGGAGCGGCTCAACCGGCACAACGACGCGCTGCGGCACCTGCGGATCGCCGCGGCGATGTACGCGACCAACGACGACTACCGGATCGCGCTGGAGCGGGTGGAGACCCGGGTGGGCGGCGCACGCTGAGCGTGGAACGGTGACGTGGCAGGGGCGGTCCTCCGGGGCCGCCCCTCCGTCGTTCCGGGCCCGCCGCGGGCCGGCCGGTCCTCGTGAAACGGGCCCTAGGATGGCGGACATGGGACCTGACCGGCCGGGGACTGCGGCATGAAGCTCAAGCTGGACCTGCACGAGATCTTCAACAAGGGCCAGGACATCGACCGTGCGCTGCGCGGGATCATGGACGAGGCGGTGGCGAAGAAGGCCACCCTCGTCGAGATCATCCCCGGCAAGGGGTCCGGTCAGCTCAAGAAGCGCGTGCTGCGGTTCCTCGACCAGAAGGACGTCAAGCAGCTCTACCACCGCGTGGAGAAGGACTCGAAGAACTTCGGCAGGCTCTTCGTGCACTTCCGCTGGAAGTAGCGACGGCATTAGCGGCCTGTGCTTTAGATAGACCGCTCCCGAAGCTAGATTCAATCTAGCTTCGGGAGAGTCGATGTTCATCGGCCGGCGCACGGAACTGGACCTGCTGACCAAGCAGCCCGGGCTGTTCGACGCGCCATTTCCAGTCCTGGCGATCATGACCGGGACGCCTGAGTGGCCGCGTCGGTCCTAGGATCGGGATGATGCAGGAGTCACCGCTGACGGTTCGGCCGGCGCGCTTGGCGGACGTTGCTTCGCTGGTGGAGTTGCGCCTGTCCAACGCTCAAGCGCACCTTGCGCTCGACGCCGCCACTTACCGCGTTCCGCAGCGTGACGCGGTAGTGCGCCACTTCACCGCGGTGCTGGCCGACGAGGCCGGACAAGATGGCGTCCTCGTTGCTGAGGCTCGTGACGGCCAGGTCGTCGGGATGGTCGAGGTGCTGCGGCATTCCGACCCGCCCGAGCATCAGATCCTGCGCCCCGAGCCGTCGGCCCAGGTGCACACGGTTGTGCTGCCCGATGCCAGAGGACTTGGCGTCGGATCAGCGTTGCTGGCGGCGGCCGAGCGGTGGGCAAGCGGCCGGGGGATCACGTATTTGTCGGCCGGCATCCACCATCGCAACGTCGATGCCGTGCGCTTCTACAGCCGGCACGGCTACACCGACGCCGGTCTTTCCCTCGGTAAGAGAGTGGATTAGCGACTGCGGTCTCGGTCATCCGAGCGAGATGATGGCGGCGACGAGCAGTAACGAGGGCAGGGATCCGCGTGGCTACCAGGTTTCGGGGCACGTCAAGTGGACCGGCGCGCCGCCGCCCCGGATTCGGGTGGCTGGCCCGCAGGCTGCCGACCCGGGCGGTTGAGGCGGCGTCCCACCTCCAGGCGTTCGTGCTCTCCGGCGTGGTCACCGTGCTGGCCTTGCGGGCATACCTGGAGGCCACCAACTATCCGCAGCTCGGCGGCGGTGGGCTGCACATCGCGCACGTGCTCTGGGGCGGCCTGCTGCTCGCGGTCGGCCTGGGGATCCCGCTGGTCTTCCTCGGCGAATGGCCGCGTACCGCCGGGGCGGTGGTCGGCGGCGTCGGGTTCGGGCTGTTCATCGACGAGGTGGGCAAGTTCGTCACCACCGGCACCGACTACTTCTACGCCCCGGCCGCCGCCATCATCTACGTCGCGTTCGCCCTGCTCGTCCTGCTCACCCAGGCGGTACGCGGGCGTACCGGCCGGTCCCGGCTGACTTCGGCCGAGCGCACCGCCAACGCGCTGGACATGGTGCTCAGCGGTCTGCCCGCCGGGCTGACCGACCGGCGCCGGGCGGACGTACGGCGTCTCGTGCGGGGTGCCGGGCCGGCCACCGAGGCGGCCATGGAGCAGTTGCTGGACACGGTGCCTCGGCGGGAACCGTCCCCGGTCCGGTTCTGGCAGCGCGCGGCGGACCGATTCCGGCATCTCGCCGTCTGGGCGACAAGGCAGCGCTGGCTGGTCTGGCTGGTGGTGGCCTACCTGGTGGTGGAGCCGGTGCTGATCATGGTGGCGGTGCTGCTGGACGGTGTGACCGGAGAGCTGGACCAGGAGCGCGAGTGGGGTGCGGTGGTCGGTGTCACCGCCACTGCGCTGGTCACGGCGGTGCTCAGCCTGCGGGCGGCGTGGCTGCTGCGCCCGAACCGGCCCGAGGCGTTCCGGTTCTTCAAGCTCGCGCTGCTGGTCAACCTGCTGTTCGGGCAGGTTTTCAACTTCACTGTCAACCAGTTCGGTGCGGTTGCCGTGGTCGCGCTCGACCTGGCCCTGCTGGGGGTGGTGACCGCCGAACACCGCCGGCTGCGGCGCGCCGCCGACCGCGGTGACCATCCACCGCGCTGACGTGGGCGGACCCCGCCACTGTCGCAGAGGGCATCGGCGAAGGATGGCCGGCGAAGCTCCATAGGATGGCTCACCGACGACGGTCGTAGTGAAGGGCGTTTCCCATGGTGAACAGAAGCGACGTCGAGGCGGCGGCCGCGTTGGTGCAGGGGCGGGTGCGGGAAACCCCGGTCATCGCTGTCGACGGCGCCGACCTGGGCGTGCCCGGGCAGCTCAGCCTCAAGCTGGAGCTGCACCAACACACCGGCTCTTTCAAGCCGCGCGGCGCGTTCAACCGGATGCTCCAGGGGCCGCTGCCGCCGACGGGGGTGATCGCCGCGTCCGGCGGAAACCATGGCCTAGCGGTCGCGTACGCGGCCCGGTCGCTGGGCGTGCCGGCGGAGGTGTTCGTGCCGGTGACCTCCTCACCGGTCAAGGTGCAGCGGCTCGCCGGGCTGGGTGCCCAGGTGCGCCAGGTGGGCCAGCACTACGCCGAGGCGTTGGCCGCGAGCACCCAGCGGGCGGACGAGACCGGCGCGTTGGTCGTGCACGCGTACGACCAGCCGGAGGTGGTGGCCGGTCAGGGCACCGTCGGCCGGGAGCTGGAACGGCAGGTGGACGGGATCGACACGGTGCTGGTGGCGGTCGGCGGCGGCGGGCTGGTGTCCGGCATCGCGAGCTGGTTCGACGGGTCGGTACGTGTCGTCGCCGTCGAGCCCGAGCAGATCCCCACCCTGCACTCCGCGCTGAAGGCGGGCGGACCGGTCGACATCGAGGTGGGCGGTATCGCCACGGACTCGCTGGGCGCCCGCCGGATCGGCGACATCGCGTTCGACACCGCCAGCCGGACCGGAGTGGTGTCCGTGCTGGTCAGCGACGAGGATCTGGTGCGGGCGCGTCGGCTGCTCTGGTCGGAGCTGAGGGTCGCCGCCGAGTTCGGTGGCGCCACCGCGCTGGCCGCGCTGGTCGGCGGCGCGTACGTGCCGCAGGCGGGGGAGCGGGTGGCAGTGATCGTCTGTGGCGGCAACACCGACCCCAGCGACCTGGGCCCGGCCGCGCCGCACTGACGCCGAAGAGCGGCGGCCCGGCGGAGGAGGAACTCCGCCGGGCCGCTTCGGGTCAGATCGGATAGGTGCGGGCGACCGCCAGCATCTCGGAGCTGTGCGACCCGACGACGCCGACGGCCGGCGGCCGGGCGCGGAAGCCGGGCAGCGCGTCCAACCCGTCACTGGCGTCCATGGCCCGCAACGCCACCTGCCCGGCGATGGGCCGCACTGTCAACGTGACCTCGATGCCCTCGGTGGGCGGGGCGTGGAACACCAGCCCGAAGCCCCACTTGCCCTCCCGGGGCTCCACCGGCACCGGCCGCCCGGCGACCTCGGCCCGCAGCACTGTGGCGGTCGACGTGTCGACGTGCAGGGTGGCGAGCCGGGCGGCCCGCTGCGGGGTGAGCCGCAGACGCAGCGTGCGTTCTCCACCAGCCGTGGCGTCGGCCACCACGTCCAGCTTCGGGGCCGGCAGGTTCGCCGGCTGCGCCGGCCCGGCCCGCAGCTCACCGTCGCCGAGCCCGGGGAAGTCGTCCCCGACGTCGGCCGTCCCGTCCACGTAGCCGTCCGTCCACGACTGCGGGTCACTCTCGTGGCTGAGCCAGCGGGCCTGGCCGGTGCCGGCGTCCATCGCGTACATCAGGTGGGTGGGCGCGGGATGGTCGGCGTCGAACCGGTCGACGCCCAGCCCGACCCCGGCGAGCACCACCGCCGCCACGGCCGTGGCGGCGGCCGGGAGCGCGCCGAGCCGTCGGGCCCGCAGTGCCAGCAGGCCGCGCTGGCCGCCGGCCTGCGGGTGCAGCAGGTCGACCACCGGCAGGGCGGTCAGGCCGAGCAGCACCGCGACCAGCGCGGCAACGCCGCCCATGCCCATCCCCAGCGCGGGGAAGAGCAGCACCACGGTGGGCAGCAGGATGACCACACCGACGGCCGCGGCGGCGGTCACGGCCACCACCGGCCACGGCCCGGTCTGCCGGGTACGCAGCGCGACCAGCCCACCGAGGGCGCCGGCCAGCGCCGGCACTGTGGTGAGGTACGCCCCGCCGGGCACCGCCACGGCGAGCAGTACTCCGAGCAGCGCCAGCCAGGCCAGCCCGCCGACCGCGAGTGCGGCCGGGCCGATCCGGCGGCGGGTCAACGCGTACCAGGCGAACAGGATGGCGGCGGCGAGCGCCACGACGGCCAGGCGATACCAGATCGGCCGGTACGGGTCGAGCAGCTCCGCGTACCCCGGTCGGATCGCGGTGATCGCCAGCCAGAGCAGTTGGGCGGCGACCGGCGCGACCACGATCGGCACCAGGGCCAGCCCGAAGCCGGCGGCGAGCCGGCCGCCGCTGGCCCGGCCCTGCCGACGGGTCAGCCAGCCCAGCGCGGCGACCGCCGCCACCGCGAGCAGGGCCAGCGGCAGGGTGAGCGTGCCCGGGTAGCGGACGAGGCCGCCGGGAACCGGGAAGTAGGTCGCGTCGTGCCCGGAGCGCAGCTCGGTCAGGTCGGTCGCGCCGAACTCCCGGGCCAGGCCCAGAGCGTTGTCCCCGTGCTGCTGGAGGCTGCCCCGGTCCATGGCCTCCGGCGTGTCCAACGGTGTGTGGTAGATCGCGCCACCGTCGATGTACGCCGAGTTCAGCCCGATGAACTTCTGGTCCAGGAAAGCGGTGAAGTCGGTGTCGTTGGGCAGCGCCCGGTAGATCTCCACCGCGAACGAGGTGCCGACCGGGTGCGGTGCGGCGCGGCCGAAGATGTCCACCAGTTTCGCGTTGTTGCGGGACGTCTCGAACATGATCACCGGCCCGGTGGAGCCCCGCGCCTCCAGGTTGAGCACCACCCCGCCGTCGGCGGCCAGCGGGTGACTGCTGGCGAACGCCGCAGCGCCGCACAGACACGCCTCCTCGGCGTCGGTGAGCACGAAGACGATGTCGTTGCGCGGCCGAGGGCCGGTGGTCAGCGCGCGGGCCACCTCCAGGATGGCCGACGTGCCGGCGGCGTCGTCGTTGCCACCCGGCCCGGTCTGCACCGAGTCGTAGTGGGCGGCCAGGAAGACCCGACCGGTCGAGTCGGTGCCGGGCAGCCGGGCCACCACGTTGCGTACGCGGGCCACTGTCGCCCCGCCCGCCGCCCCGCTGAGCTGGCCGGCCTCCGGTGCCACAGTGTCCTGCACCTCGGTTTCCAGGCCCAGGCCGCGCAACTGCTGCTCAAGGTGCGCGCGGACCTGGTCGTTGGCCGGGCTGCCGGCGACGTGCGTCCGGGCGGCGATCACCTGGACGTCCTCGTACGCCCGGCTGGCGCTGAACTCACCCGCCGGCGCGTCCGCCGGCTTCGGCGTCGGGGTGCGCAGGTCGAGCAGGCTGCCGGCGCCGACGGCGGCCAGCGCGACCAGAGCCGCAGCGGCGGCCAGGAGCCGCCGGCGAGGTCGCGTCAGGGCCCGGTCGGCAGGGGGTACGCCTGGAGCCGGACGGGCCGGCGTGCCCGTCGTGGCCGGGGTGGTGGGTGCGCCCACGGGAACTCCTCGGGGGGTGGTGGGGCCTGGGGTGGCACCATCCTGCCCGTCAGCGGTCACCGATGGGACGGCCGGTAGGGCCCCCATCGACCGCCCGCCCGGTTTGTCATCCGACGGGCAGTGATCCGCACCGCCCCCGCCCGCGCCGGAGCCATCGTGTTGTGTGCGACCGTTGTCTAATACAGGATCAGCAGGGCACTCGGAAGGAGCCCGACATCACCAGCGAACTCCCGCGCCTCGCGGCGGTGACCCGGCCGACCCGGGGAGCCGGTCTGACCGGTTCCCCAGTAGTGCCGTACCCGCACGGCGGTCTGGCACGGCATGCCAACCTGCCACCTGGCGAGCGGTTGCGGGTGCTGCTGGTGGAGGACGACGAGGGCGACGCCTTCCTGGTCGGCGAGCTGCTCGCCGAGACGAACTCGATGATCGATCTGACGGTCGCCACCAGCCTCCGGGAGGCGCGACAGCGGATCGTCGACGTCGACTGCGTCCTGCTCGACCTGGGCCTACCCGACGCGCAGGGGTTGGACGGGCTGCGCCAGGTGCTGGAGATGTCCAGCGGCGCCGCGGTCTGCGTGCTGACCGGCCGCTCGGATGAGCACCTGGGCGTCGTGGCGGTCGCCGAGGGCGCACAGGACTACCTGGTAAAGGGTCAGGTCGACGGTGTGCTGCTGACCCGGGCGCTGCGCTACGCCGTTGAGCGTAAGCGCGCCGACGAGAACGCCCGACGGCTGCGCGAGGTCGAGTTGCGTCAGGCCGAGTCGGCGCGACTCGAACGCGGCCTGCTGCCCCAGCCGCTGATGACGACCGACCAGGTGGCGGTGCACACCTTCTACCGGCCCGGCCGGCACGCCGCGTTGATCGGCGGGGACTTCTTCGACGTGGTGCAGACCCGCCCGGACCGCATCGACCTGATCGTCGGTGACGTCTGCGGGCACGGGGTGGACGAGGCCGCTCTCGGCGTCGAGTTGCGGGTGGCCTGGCGTGCCCTGGTGCTCGCCGGAGTGCCGGACGACGAGGTGCTGCCCGCGCTGGAGCAGGTGCTGATGAGTGAGCGCCGCCTCCAGGAGATCTTCGCGACGGTGGCCACCACCCGACTGGACCTGGACGCCAACCGGGCTACCGTCCGACTCGCCGGGCACCCGCCGCCGCTGCTGCTCTCCGGCGGCCGGGTCGCCCCGGTGCCCGCGCCCGGCGGCCGACTGCTGGGCGTACGACCCCGCCGGCCGATCGCCTACGACCTGGAGTTCGACACCGATGACTGGTCCCTGCTGATGTACACCGACGGCCTCATCGAGGGGCGGGTGGGAGCGGGCAACGAACGCCTCGACGTGCCGGGGCTGACCGGGCTGCTCGACGAGCCGGCCAACCGGTCGGTGTCGCTGCCCGAGCTGCCGGCCTGGCTGGTCGGCCGGGCCGAGCGGCTCAACGGTGGCGCGCTCGCCGACGACGTGGCCATGCTGCTGGTCAGCCGGGGTGGTGGCCGGTGAAGCCGGTGGTCGGCGGCTGGAGTCTGCGCCGCCGGGTCATCAGCCTGCTCACCGTCGTGGGCTTCCTGTTGATCGCCCTGGCCGGCGCGGAGGCGGCGATGGCCGCCCGCAACCGCACCCAGATCGACGCCGTCCTGAACGAGACCGGCCCGTTGCGGGTGCAGTCCCAGGAGCTGCTCAACGCGTTGCTCGACCAGGAGACGGCGATCCGCGGCTACGCGGTCAGCGGTGACCAGGACGACCTGATCCCCTATCGGGAAGGGCTCGACCAGGAGAAGAGCGTCACCGCCTCGATGCGAGGGCTGCTCGACAACTATCCGCAGATCAGCCAGGAGCTGCGGACCGTCGAGGACCGCATCGCGCAGTGGCGGCAGTCGGTCGCCGAGCCGGTGATCACCACCACCGAGCGCAGCGGCACCAGCGCGGGCCAGGCACTGGTCACCGAGCAGGCCCGGCAGCAGTTCGACGACGTGCGCACTGCGGTCAACGACCTCCAGGAGGAGGTCCTGGCCGCCCGGGAACAGACCGCCAGGAACGTACGCACCAGCAGCAACGTGCTGGTCGTCCTGCTGATCGTCGCCGCCCTGGTGGTGGTCGTGGCCGGTGCGGTCCTGCTGCTCTCGCTGGACCGGATGGTGGTCCGGCCACTGACCGCCCTGGCCATCCAGGTCCGCGAGGTCGCCGAGGGCGACTACCAGCACCGCATCGCCACCGTCGGCCCGCCGGAGTTCATCCAGCTCGGCGAGGACGTGGACGCGATGCGTCAGAAGATCGCCGCCGACCTGGCCGAGGTGCGGGCTGCCCGCGAGCGCATCGAGTGGGTCAACAGCCAGCTCCAGAAGCAGGCCGAGGAGCTGACCCGGTCCAACCGTGACCTGGAGCAGTTCGCGTACGTGGCCTCGCACGACCTCCAGGAGCCGCTGCGCAAGGTGGCCAGCTTCTGCCAGTTGCTCCAGCGCCGCTATGCCGGGCAGCTCGACGAGCGGGCCGACCAGTACATCGCCTTCGCGGTGGACGGCGCGCAACGCATGCAGCGCCTGATCAACGACCTGCTCGCGTTCTCCCGGATCGGCCGGCTCACCACCGGTTTCGTCGAGGTCGACCTCAACAAGGTGATGGGCGACGTGGCCGGCCAGACCGAGGCCGCGCGGCAGTACGCCGACGCCGAGCTGACCTGGACTGACCTGCCGGTGATCTCGGGTGAGGAACCGCTGCTCACCAACCTGCTGGCCAACCTGGTCAGCAACTCGATCAAGTTCCGGCGCGCGGACGTCGCGCCCAAGGTGCACATCTCGGCCCGGTTGGTGGGCGCCGAGTGGGAGATCACCTGTCAGGACAACGGCATCGGGATCGAGCCGGAGTTCGCCGACAAGATCTTCGTGATCTTCCAGCGGCTGCACTCGAAGGACGCGTACCCGGGCACCGGGATCGGGCTGGCCATCGTCAAGAAGATCGTCGAATACCACGGTGGCCGGGTGTGGGTGGACACCGACGTACCGGAGGGCACCGCGATCCGCTTCACCCTGCCGGCGCTCCCGGCGGACGTGCAGGCGGCTGCCGCTGTCGACTCGGCCGAGGCGCCGCCGGCCCTGGCGGCGGGCGACACGACGGCCTCGAACGAGGATCCGGCAGACTCGGCGGAGCAGTCCGGAGGGTCGGACCAGCCGGACCGGGCCGACGGGGCGCCGGAAAGCGGTAGAACGGGTGACATGAGGGAGACGGTGGGATGACCGCGCCGGCGGATGGCAAGAGCCCGATCGAGGTCCTGCTCGTGGAGGACGACCCGGGTGACGTGTTGATGACCCAGGAGGCGTTCGAGGAGCACAAGCTGCGTAACCGGCTGACCGTCGTCTCCGACGGCGCCGAGGCGCTCGCCTACCTGCGGCGGGAGGGCCAGTACGCCGACGCGGTGGCCCCCGACCTGATCCTGCTCGACCTCAACCTGCCCCGCCGCGACGGCCGGGAGGTGCTGGAAGAGATCAAGAAGGACGAGGAACTGCGCCGGATCCCGGTCGTGGTGCTCACCACCTCGCAAGCCGACGAGGACATCCTGCGCAGCTACCAGCTGCACGCCAACGCCTACGTGACCAAGCCGGTGGACTTCGAGCGCTTCATCTCGGTGGTCCGCCAGATCGACGAGTTCTTCGTCAGCGTGGTCAAGTTGCCGCCGCGTGGCTGACACCCTGCTCGACGACGTTGGCGACCTGCTCCGGGAGGCCGCCGACCAGGTCGTGCTGCCGCTGTTCCGCAAGCTCGACGACGCGGACGTTTCGGAGAAGGCGCACGGTGAGGTGGTCACCGTCGCCGACCAGCGGGCCGAGGAGCTGCTGTCGGCGGGGTTGCGCCGACTGCGTCCGGGCTCGATGGTGGTCGGCGAGGAGGGCGTCGCCGACGACCCGGCGCTGCTGCGCCACCTGGGCGACGGCGGGGACGTCTGGTTGGTCGACCCGGTCGACGGCACCGCCAACTTCGCCGCTGGTCGCCGGCCGTTCGCCCTGATGGTGTCGCTGCTGACCGACGGGCGGCCGAACGCCGGCTGGATCCTCGACCCGCTCGCCGACACCCTCGCCGTGGGCTCGGCGGACGACGGCACCCTGCTCAACGGCCGACCGGTCGACACCACCGCCTCGCTGCCTCCGCTCGGCGAGCTGCGTGGCGCGGCGATGACCAAGTTCCTGCCGCCGGAGATCCGGGACCGGGTCCGCGCCGGCGGTCGACACCTCGGTGAGCTGCTGCCCGGCCAGCACTGTGCCGGCCGCGAATACCTGGACATCCTCACCGGTGAGCAGCAGTTCGTCCTCTTCTGGCGCACCCTGCCGTGGGACCACGCCCCGGGCACCCTGCTGGTCCGCGCGGCCGGTGGCGTCGCCCGCAGGTTCGACGGCGCCGACTACCACCCCTCCGACGACGGCCGCGGGCTGCTCGTCGCGGCCAACGAGCAGATCTGGGACGAGGTACGCGACGCCCTGCTCAGCCCCTGATCCGGGCGCTGCGCGGGCTCCCGGACGCTCTGCGCGAGGCTCTTGGACGCTCTGTGCGATGGCGCTGGGACGCTCTGTCGACATCTGGGCGGCCCGGAGGTCAGGGGGATGGTCAGCAGCCCACAGTCCGGTATCGTGACCGGCGGTCTCCGCCAGCAGGCCGCCGACCGGCGCCGGCGGGGACGCCGCCGCGCAGTGGTTCACCGGGGGCCGGCGGTCGACGGAAGGACGCTTTCGTGCCCAGGACCATGCTCCGCCCGCGGCTCGGTCGCCGCACTCTGTTCGCTCTGCTCGCCGCCGTCGCACTCGTGCTTGGCGGCGCCGCCGTGCCCGCGTACGCGGAACCCGGCGAGGGGGGCAGCAAGAAGCTGCAGGACGCGTTGGAGCTGACCGCCAAGGGGCACATCGAGGCGAAGGCCAAACTGGACAACTCCAAGCGTCGCCAGACGGCGCTGACCGGCGAGTTGGCGGCGGTCGAGGGTCGACTGGTCGGGTTGAGCGCCCAGGTCGGCGAGGTCGCCGCCCAGTCGTACCGGGTCGGCCGGCTCACCCCGGCGACCATGCTGCTCAACACCAGCACGCCGCAGGCGTTCCTGGAACGCGTCAGCGACCTCGACATGATGGCCCAGCGCGACAGCAAGCGGCTGCGTGACCTCGTCGAGACTCGGGAGCAGGCGCAGCAGGCCAAGATCGCCATCGACGCCGAGGTCCGTGAGCAGCAGAAGCAGCTCGCCGTGATGGCGAAGAAGAAGAAGGAGGCCGAGGCGGCGCTCGCCGAGGTCAGCTCGGGCAGCAGCAACGGGTTCAGCGGCGGCAGTTCCACCTCGGCTAAGCCGGCCCCCCGCAACTCGGACGGGTCCTGGCCGTCGGAGTCGTGCTCGGTGAAGGACCCGACCACCTCCGGCTGCATCACCCCGCGCACCCTGAACGCGCTCAAGCAGACCCAGGCGGCCGGCTACAAGCGGCACGTCTCCTGTAAGCGTGAGGGCGGCGGCGGCGAGCACCCGAAGGGGCGTGCCTGCGACTTCGCGGCCGCCACGAACGGCTTCGAGGATCGCAACGCGACCGGTGGCGACAAGGCGTACGGCGACAGCCTCGCCGCCTGGCACGTGCGAAACGCCGACCGTCTCGGCGTGCTCTACGTGATCTGGTACAGGCAGATCTGGCACCCCGGCACGGGGTGGCGTTCGTACAGCGGCAGCGGCAGCCCCGCCGCATCCCACACGAACCATGTTCATCTCTCGATGTACTGACCCGGAGCACCAGCTTCGCTGCGTACCATCGCGACGATGAGCACCCCACCGTCCGACGTAGCGGCCCCGCCGGCGTCCTCGGCCCCGCCCGTTGCGGTCACCGGCCGGGCGCTGCCCAACGGCCTGGCCGCCTTCCTGGTCTTCTTCTCCAGCGGCGCCGTACTGGTGCTGGAAACCGTCGCGTTGCGCCTGGTCGGCCCCTACGTCGGGGTGACCCTCCAGGTGACCAGCTCGGTGATCGGCATCGCGTTGGCCGCTATCGCGTACGGGGCCTGGTCCGGTGGTTGGCTGGCCGACCGGCGCAACCCGCGTGGCCTGCTGGCACCGGCGCTGGTGCTGGCCGGCATCGCCACCGCCATCACCCTGCCCGTCGTCCGGTACGCCGGTGAGGTGCTGCGGGGCGGCGCGGCCAGCGCGATCCTGCTGCTGGTGGCTCTGGCCGTGTTCGTGCCGGCCGCGTTGCTGGCGGCCGTCACCCCGCTGGTCGTGAAGCTCCAGCTCGCCGACCTGCGCCGCACCGGCCAGGTGGTCGGTCGACTCTCCGGGATCGGCACGCTGGGCGGCATCACCGCCACCCTGCTCACCGGCTTCGTGCTGGTCGCAGCGCTGCGCAGCACCGTCATCCTGCTGACCCTCGCGGTCGCGCTCGGGCTGGTCGGCCTCGGCCTCGGCTGGTACCTGCGCCGGCAGGAGCCCACCGAGCTGCCCGGTCCGGCCCGGACCCGGGCCGCGCTGGCCGTGCTCGGCCTGGTCGGGGCAGGGCTGACCACCGTGGCGCCCAACCCGTGCGACATCGAGACGGCGTACCACTGCGCCCGGGTCGCCGCCGACCCGGACCGGCCCACCGGACGGACGCTGCTGCTCAACTCGGCCCACCACTCGTACGTGGACCTCGCCGACCCGAAACACCTGGAGTACGCGTACACGAAGTGGATCGGCGCGGTCGCCGACGTCGCCGCGCCGGCCGGTCAGCGGCTGGACGCGCTGCACCTGGGCGGCGGCGGGTTCACCGTGCCGACCTACCTGACCGCGACCCGGCCGGGCACCGAGAACGTCGTGTTCGAGATCGACGGCGGGCTGGTCGAGCTGGGCGAGCGGGAGCTGGGCGTACGCCCGGGGCCGCAGCTGCGGACGGTGGTGGGCGACGCCCGCATGCTGGTCGTCGGCGAGCCGACGGACAGCCGCGACCTGGTGGTCGGTGACGCGTTCGGTCACCTGGTGGTGCCCTGGCACCTGGCCACCCGGGAGATGGCCGCCGAGGTCCGGCGGGTCACCCGCCCCGGCGGCGTGTACGTGCAGAACGTCATCGACTACCCGCCGCTGCGGTTCATCCGTGCCGAGCTGGCCACCGTGGCGGCCGAGTTCCGGCACGTCGCGTTGATCGCGCCGCCGGAGGCGCTCGCCGAGGAGCAGGGTTCCAACTTCCTCATCGTCGGCTCCGACGCGCCGCTGCCGCTGGACGCCGTCCGCACCCGACTGAGCGAGGTGGACCCCAAGGTCAGCCTGCTGTCCGGCGCGGAGCTGACGGATTTCGTCGGTGGGGCGATGGTGTTGACCGACGACTACGCCCCGGTGGACCAACTGCTGGCGACCGCCTGAACGAGTGACAATCCTGACCGATTCCGATCCTCCGGGTGTAGGTCGGTTCCTTGTGGGCAACAACGCACACCATGGGTGGTGGGGACCGAAAGGGCGCGCAACTGCTCGATCAGCGGTACCGGCTGATCGAGCAGCTCGGCGCGGGTGGCATGTCGGTGGTCTGGCGTGGGTACGACGAGGTGCTCGGTCGCCAGGTCGCGGTGAAGGTGCTGGCCTCCCGGTTGGCCAGCGACCGGGCCTTCCGCCACCGGATCCGGATCGAGGCGCAGGCCGCCGCGCGGCTCTGCCACCCCAACATCACCAACGTGTACGACTATGGCGAGTCCGAGCAGGTCGGGCTGACCGTGCCGTACGTCGTGATGGAACTGATCGACGGCACCTCCCTGGCCAGCCGGCTGGGCCGGGAGAGCCAGCTTCCCTGGCGGGAGGCCATGACCATTGGCGCGGAGGTCAGCTCGGCGCTGGCCACCGCGCACGCCCGCGGTGTGGTGCACCGTGACGTGACACCGGGCAACGTGATGCTCACCTCGACCGGGGTCAAGGTCGTCGACTTCGGCATCTCCGCGCTGGTCGGGGAGAGCGAGAAGGGGCCGGACGGCACGCTGCTGGGCACCCCCGCGTACCTCGCCCCGGAACGGCTGGACAACGGTCAGGTCTCCCCGGCCACCGACGTGTACGCCGTCGGGCTGCTGCTCTACCGGATGCTCACCGGCCGGCTGCCGTGGCAGGCCAACACCACGACCCAGATGTTGCGGGCGCACATGTACACCGACCCGGATCCGATGCCGGAGGTGCCGGGGCTGCCCGACGAGGTGACCGACCTGGTGCGGCGCTGCCTTGCCAAGCAACCCGCGGACCGGCCGGCGACCGCCGAGGTGGCCAGGACCCTCGCCGACGCGGCCGGGATGCTGGCGGCGGTGCCGGTCTCCCCGGCCGGAGGGCCGCTGGACCCGGCCGCGCTCGCCAGCGCGGGCACCACGATCCTGCCCTGGTCGGCGGAGACCGACGCGTTGCCGATCTCCCGTACCCGCCAACGGGACCAGAGGGTCCGCCAGCGGGTGAGCCGTCGTCGGCGGGTGGAGGCCGGGGTGGCCGCTGTCGGGCTGATCGCGGTCACCGGCGTGATGTGGGGGTTCACCTCGCGTACCCCGGCCAGCGGCGAGGGCCGGCCGACCACCGAGGCCCGGATGGGCCTGCCGGAGAAGGTGCCGTGCGAGGTGGCGTACGCGCTGCGCACGGACTCCGGCACCGACTTCGCCGCCGAGCTGACGTTGACCAACACCGGTGAGAGCGAGCTGCGGGACTGGGCGATGAGTTTCACCTTCCCCGGTCAGCAGACCGTCACGAAGGCGGAGCCCGCGCCGGTGCAGCAGCAGGGGAACACGGTGCTGGTCCGGCCGGTGGCCGAGCGCACCACGCTGGCGCCCGGCGCGGCCGAGAAGCTCACCCTCAGCGGCACGTACAGCGGGGCGAACCAGCTGCCTGTCGAGTTCCGGCTCGGCGACGTGGCCTGCGGCGTACGCGTCTCCGGGGTGGCCGGCAGCACGCCGTCCACCGCCCCGGCGCGCACAGCCGCCACCACGACGAAGACACCACCCAAGGCCCCGCCGAAGGCGGCGACAGCTGGCGGCGGCCCGGGTTCGGGTGGCCCCAAGGCCAAGCCTGAGAAGCCCGGCAAGGGCAAAGGGCCGGGTGGTGGCCCGGGAAAAGCGGGAAAGTGACAAAGGGCAAGGGGAAGGGGCCTGGCGGTAAGAAGTGACGGTCAGCGTCGCCCTGCGAACCGTTGCACCTGGTCGATCCCACCCTCCACGACCAGCAGCCCACCCTGCGCCAGCGCTGTGTCGTCCGAGGCGTACCGGAAACGCTCACCAGGTGCCTTCGCGCCGATCACCCGGACCCCGGAACGCTCCTCCGGGCGCAGGTCGAGCAGGGTGCGCCCGACGAGCGACTCCGGCACCCGGACGGTGGCGATGGCGAAGTCGTCGTCGAACTCGATGAAGTCGAGCAGCCGGCTGACGATCAGGTGCGCCACCCGCTCGCCGGTCTCCGCCTCCGGGAAGATCACGTGGTGCGCGCCGACCGACGACAGGATCTTGGCGTGTTTCTGCGAGGTGGCACGCGCCCAGATCTGCGGCACACCCAGCTCGACCAACGCCAGCACGGTGAGGACGCTCGCCTCCACCGACGCCCCGATGGCCACCACCGCCCGGCCGAAGCTGGTGACTCCGAGCTGCCGCAGCGCACCGTCCTCCGTCGCGTCGGCCTGGACCACCCGGTCGAGCTGCGCCGAGAAGCGCTGCACCTGATCCGGGTTGCGGTCGACGGCCAGCACCTCGCGGTCCATCCGGTTGAGCGACGCGGCCAGATGGCAGCCGAAGCGACCCAACCCGATCACCACGATGCCGCCGCCGCCGTCCGATCGTCTCGCCGACACCTCGACCCTCCTCGCGCCTAGCCGACAATGGGTTGTTCCTGGGGGTAGCGGTAGAGCCTGCGCCGCGTGTTCAGGGCGATCGCCGACCCGAGGGTGAGCGGCCCGACCCGGCCGATGAACATCAGCACGGTCAGCACCAACTGGCCGCTGGCCGGCAGCTCGCTGGCCAGACCGACGGTGAGCCCGGTGGTGCTGAACGCCGAGGTGACCTCGAACAAGGCAGCGACGAACCGCACGCCCTCGGTGAGCAGCAGCAGGAGCATGGTCCCGGCCGTCACCAGCGCGACGCTGAGCAGGGCCACCGTCACGGCCTGCCGCTGACTCGCGGTGGCCACCCGGCGGTGCCCGACCGTCACGTCGGGCTCGCCGCGCAACTCGGCCCAGATGGTGAACGCGAGCAGGAAGAACGTGGACACCTTGATGCCGCCGGCCGTGCTGGCGCTGCCACCGCCGATGAACATCAGCACGATCAGCAGCGGGTAGCTCTCCTCCTGGAGGTCGGCGATGTTCAGCACGTTGAAGCCACCGGTGCGGCTCAACGCGATCTGGGTGAACGACGCGAGCACCTTGCCCCCGACGTCGTACGAGCCGATGGTGCTGGCGTTGGTCCACTCGGCGGCGAGCAGGCCGACGAAGCCGAGCAGCAGCAGGACCACGCTGCCCCAGATGGTCAACTTGGTGGCCACCGCCCAGCCAGCCGGCTTGCGCCATTCCCGGGCGGCCTCGAACAGGGCCGGAAACCCCAGCCCGCCGACGATGGCCCCGAACGCCAGCGGCAACGACACCCACGGATCACGGTCGAAGGCCAGCAGACCCTCGGTGTAGAGCGCGAAACCACCGTTGTTGAACGCCTGGACGGCGTGGAACACGCCCGACCACAGGGCCCGTCCGGGCGGATAGTCGTACGCCCACCAGAGGCGGCCGGCGACAACAGCCGTCATCACGGCCTCGCAGGCGAAGACGGTGATCGCGATCCGGCGCAGCAGCCGGCCCACGTCACCGATGCCGAACTCCGCCGTCTCGGCCTGCACCAGCAGCCGGTTGCGCAGGCCGAGCTGGCGTGAGACCACCAGGATGACCAGCGCCGCCGCCGTGAGGATGCCGAGACCACCGAGCTGGGTGAGCACGGTGATCACCACAAGGCCGGCGCCGGACCAGTAGTTGGGGGTGTCGTTGATCGCCATCCCCGTCACCGACACCGCCGACGTGGCGGTGAACAACGCGGTGACCAGGGGTGGACGCTGATGCTCGATGGTCGACCAGCGGGTCATCAGCAGGCCGGTGCCCAGCAGGATCGGCACCAGGAACCCCAGCGGCACCAGCCGCACGGGGTTGCGGAAAAACCGGCGCACCAGACAATCTTCCTTTCCCGCCCGTCGCCCGGAGCGGGAACGCTCATTCCGGAGATTCACCTCCCGGCCAACCCTCGACCAACTGCCGGCCAATCCGGGGCGGTCTCCTGAAGCGGCTCACCCCCACGACAGGAGACGGCGTTGCGACGTACCCTTTCGACCCTCGGCCTGGCCGGCGTGCTGCTCGCCGCCGCCATGGCCGTGCCCACCATCGCCGCCGCCGAGCCCTCGACCGGCGCGGACCGCACCCGGGCGAACGACCGGCCGATCGTGATCGGTCACCGAGGCGCCAGCGGCTACCGACCGGAACACACCCTGGAGGCGTACCGGCTGGCGATCCGGATGGGCGCCGACTACATCGAGCCCGACCTGGTGTCCACCTCCGACGGCGTCCTGGTCGCCCGGCACGAGAACGAGATCTCCGGCACCACCGACGTGTCGACGCACCCGGAGTTCGCGGCCCGCAAGGCGACCAGGACCATCGACGGTGTCGCCGTGACCGGCTGGTTCACCGAGGACTTCACACTGGCCGAGCTGAAGACGCTGCGGGCCAAGGAACGACTGCCGCAGGTCCGCGTGGCGAACACCGCGTTCGACGGCCGCTTCGAGGTGCCCACCCTCCAGGAGGTCATCGACCTGGCCCGGACCGAAGGGCGGACACGGGGCCGCACCATCGGCATCTACCCGGAGACCAAGCACCCGACCTACTTCACGTCGATCGGCCTGCCGTTGGAGGAGCCGCTGCTGCGGGTGCTGCGGCAGAACAAGCTGGACCGCAGGAACTCGCCCGTCTTCATCCAGTCGTTCGAGACGGCCAACCTGCGACGGCTGAGCCGGATCACCGACGTGAAGCTGGTCCAACTGCTCGACGCCGCCGGCCGCCCGTACGACTTCACCGTCGCCGGTGACACCCGCGGCTACCAGGACCTCGTCACGCCCGCCGGGCTGAAGTGGATCGCCGGGTACGCCGACGGCATCGGGGCGAACAAGAACCTGCTCGTGCCCCGGGACGCCACCGGCGCCCTGCTCGCCCCCACCAACGTGGTGCGCGACGCGCACCGTGAGCGGCTGCTCGTGCACTCCTGGACGTTCCGCGCGGAGAACCAGTTCCTCCCGGTGGACTTCCGGATCGGCACCGACCCCAACGCGCGCGGCGACATCACCGCCGAGTACGAACTCTTCCTCGGCCTGGGCCTGGACGGCGTCTTCAGCGACCACCCGGACACCGCCGTCGCCGCCCTAGCCGGGAACTGACCTCTCTGCGGCTCGGCGGGGAACCTGCCCTCGCCGAGCCGACCTCGGCCCGGAGCTGATCCGCTCCGAGCCGACCGCCGGGCCGATCACGCCCGGCCCACCCGCTGGCCCGCCGTCCGCCACCCGGACGGCGGGCCAGCGACACGTCCGGGGTCCGGACGCGGCAGCAACTTCACCGATGTTGCTGCCTTGCGGCGGATTGAGACAGCAACAACAGGGAAGTTGGCGCGATCTTCGCCCGCTCGACGGTCGTCGGCGCTGCCCGCGCGCGGCGACCCATGACGGTCCCTGTGGTTGACCGATCGGGGCAGATGGGGCGAGGCGACACAGACCTCGGATGGTCCGTGGAGGTTCAGGCCACCGGGAGCGCCGACTCTCCGGTGACCGTGCGGCCCGTTGTAACCCCCGGCCACCTCATTCCTGTTACTTGTGTGTTTCCGCCACATAGCTCGTGGGTGACGTCACTTCTAGCGTGAGCCGTCACGAAGAAGTTCTCTCCCTCCGAGTCCTCATGTGGAGTCGCAATGACGGTCCGGACGACGCGGCGGGTGTTCCTCTCCGCCGCCACGATGATGGCCGCGGCGCTGGCCGCCACGGCCTGTGGTAGCCCGCAGGACACCGCCACCGGCGGCGGCGACAACGCCGCGCCGGTCAAGGTCGGCCTGGTGTACTCCCAGTCGGGTGCCCTGGCCAGCTATGGAAAGCAGTACATCGAGGGTTTCAAGGCGGGGCTGGACTTCGCCACCAAGGGCACCGGCAAGGTCGGTGACCGGAAGATCGAGTTGACCGAGGTCGACGACGCGGGCGACCCGGCCAAGGCGGTCTCCGCCGCGAAGGACCTGATCGGCAAGGGCGCGAAGATCATTGCCGGTTCCACCGCCTCGGGCGTGGCGCTCCAGGTCGCGCCGATCGCCGCGCAGAACAAGGTGCTGTTCGTCTCCGGCCCGGCCGCCACCGACGCGGTGACCGGCGCGAACAAGTACACGTTCCGCTCCGGCCGGCAGTCCTACCAGGACGTGGTGACCGCCAAGTCGTTCATCGGCGACCCGGCCGGCAAGAAGATCGTGGTCTTCGCCCAGGACGGCGCGTTCGGTGACGCCAACGAGGCAGCCGTGAAGGCCGTCATCGGCAGCGCGGGCGCCACCGTGAGCAGTGTCCGGGCGCCGGCCAGCGCCACCGAGTTCACCCCGTTCGCCAGCCAGATCAAGGCGGCGAAGCCGGACCTGCTGTTCGTGGCCTGGGCGGGCACCACCGCCCCGGCGATGTGGCAGACCCTCGACCAGCAGGGCGTGCTCTCGTCCACCACTGTCGTCACGGGCCTGGACATCCGCGCCTCGTGGCAGACCTTTGGCACCGCCGGCGCCAAGATCTCCTTCCTGTCGCACTACTTCGACGGTGCGAGCGACACCGAGGCCAGCAAGGCCCTGAAGGCGAAGGTCACCACCATCGACCTGTTCCACCCGGACGGCTTCGCCGCCGCCCAGATGGTGGTCCGCGCGGCGCAGGAGGGCGGGGACGACGTCGACAAGATGGTCACCGCCCTGGAGGGCTGGAGCTTCGACGGGGTCAAGGGCAAGATGACCATCCGGGCCGCCGACCACGCGCTGCTCCAGCCGATGTTCCAGGCCAAGCTGACCGGCAGCGGCACCGAGTTCACGGCCACCGCGCAGAAGAGCCTCACCGGTGACGAGTCCGCGCCACCGGCCGTGGCGATGAAGGGCTGACCCATGCTCGCCACCCGCGGTCTGACCTGGCGGATCGGTGAGGTCGCCATCGTCGACAGCGTCTACCTCGACCTCGCGCCCGGGGAGTTCCTGGGCGTGATCGGGCCGAACGGCGCCGGCAAGACCTCACTGTTCAACCTGATCACTGGCCTGCGCCGGGCCACGGAGGGCCGGATAGTTCTGGACGGTCAGGACATCGGGGCGCTCCCGCCGCACCGGCGGGCCCGCCTCGGACTGGGCCGTACCTTCCAGGCGTCCTCGGTCTTCGGCTCGCTCAGCGTGCGGGAGAACGTCCGGCTCGCCGTGCAGGCGCACCGCGGGGGCTCGATGGCACTGTGGCGGCGGGCGGCGGCCGACCGGGAGGTCGCCGCCGCCGCCGACGCGGCGCTCGACCGGGTCGGTCTCGCCCACCGGGGTACGGCACTCGCCGGCACCCTGGCCCACGGCGAGAAGCGCAAGTTGGAGATCGCCCTGCTGCTCGCCGGTGAACCGCGGGTGATGCTGCTGGACGAACCGATGGCCGGCGTCAGCGCCGAGGACATCCCCGAACTGGTGGCCGTCATCAAGTCGCTGACCGGCGACAGCGGCCGGGCGGTGCTGATGGTCGAGCACCACATGGACGTCATCCTGGAGCTGGCCGACCGGATCGCCGTCATGCACCACGGCGCGCTGCTTGCCTGCGACACGCCGGAGACGGTGATGGCGAACCCCACGGTGCAAGAGGCCTACCTGGGGGAGTCGCTGTGAGCGCGGGTCTGATGGAACCAGTTCTCACTGTGGAGGACCTGTCGGTCCGGATCTCCGGGCTGCACATCCTGCAGGGGGTGTCCTTCGCGGTGGCCCCGACCGGCGTGACCGTCCTGCTCGGTCGCAACGGCGTCGGCAAGACCACCACGTTGCGCGCGATCGTCGGCCTCACCCCGCCCGCCGGGGAGGTCCGCGGCACCATCCGGATGGGTGCGCAGAACCTGCTGGCCCAGCGCACGCACCGGCTGGTCCGCGGTGGGCTCGGCTACGTGCCCGAGGACCGCTGCGTGTTCGCCGGCCTCACCGTCGCCGAGAACCTGCGGCTCGCCGAGCGGCGCGGCACCAGCCCGGCGTACGACAAGGTTTTCGCGCTCTTCCCGGAGCTGGACCGGCGCGGACGGCAACGGGCGGGTTCGCTGTCCGGCGGGCAGCAGCAGATGCTCGCGATCGGGCGGGTGCTGCTCAACGACAACCGGCTGCTGCTGGTCGACGAGCCGACCAAGGGGTTGGCGCCGAAGGTGGTGACCGAGGTGGCCGAGGTGTTGGAACGGGTCGCGGAGTCGGTGCCGGTGCTGCTCGTCGAGCAGAACCTGGCCGTCGTACGCCGACTGGCCCGCGATGCGGTGGTGCTGGCCGCCGGCAAGGTGGCCTGGACCGGCGACGCCCGTGAACTGTTGTTGGAGACGGCGCTGACGAAGTCGTTGCTGGGTGTGGGCTCGGCGGAGGTGTCCCACTGATGGGGACCGTGATTCTGTTGGCGTTGACCGGGCTGGGCCTGGCGGCGCTGTACTTCCTGGTCGCGTCGGGCCTGTCCCTGGTCTTCGGTCTGGCCGACGTGCTCAACTTCGCGCACGGGCTGTTCCTCGGAGTGGGCGCGTACGGCACCTGGTGGGCGGCGGGCAACCTGCCGGGCGCGGGCTCCGACGGGTTCGGCTTCGTGCTCGCTGTCGCCTTCGGGGTGGCCGCCGGCACGCTGGTCGCGATCCTGGTCGAGCTGGTGCTGATCCGCCCGCTCTACTCCCGCACCATCGAGCAGGTGCTGGTGACCGTCGGCCTGTCCCTGGCCGGGGTGGCGTTGTTGCAGGCCACCTGGGGTGCGGACGCACGCCCGTTCCCGCGTCCCGACTGGACTCGGCAGGTGACCGGGATCCTCGGCGCGCAGGTGCCCAACGGCGGCCTGCTGCTGATCATCGCGGCGGTGCTGGTGCTCGGTGCGATCCTGGCGTTCCTGCGCTGGACAAGGTACGGCCTGGTGATCCGGGCCGGGGTGGAGAACCGGGAGATGGTGACCGCCCTCGGCATCGACGTCCGCAAGGCGTTCACGCTGGTCTTCGCGATCGGTGGGGCGGCCGCCGCGCTCGCCGGTGCGCTCGGCGGGGTCTACTTCGGCACCGTCTCGCCCGGTCAGGGCAGCTCGCTGCTGATCTTCGCGTTCATCGTGGTGGTGATCGGCGGGATGGGCTCGGTGGTCGGCTCCGCGTACGCGGCGGTCGTGGTCGGTCTGGTGCAGCAGTTCGTCAACTACTACGGCACGTCCGGGCTGGGCGACATCTGCGTGGTCGGGCTGCTGGCCGTGGTGCTGCTGCTGCGCCCGCAGGGCATCGCCGGAAAGGTGGCAACGGCATGACGGTGATCGACGCGCCTCCCGCGCAGGTGCCCGACGAGTTGACCCCGCAGCGGGGGCGGTGGCACCGGGTCCGCCCGTTCCTGCCGCTGGTCGCGCTGGTCGTGCTGGCGATCCTGCCGTACTCGACGATCTCCCTGCCGGGGATCTTCGAGGGACCGGTCAACTCGCCCGGCACCCTGCAACTGCTCGCGATCTGCCTGATCTTCGGCGGTCTGGCGGCCGGGTACGACCTGCTCTTCGGCCGGACCGGCATGCTCTCCTTCGGGCACGCGCTGTACTTCGCGGCCGGTGTGTACGGCACCGACATCCTCATCACCCGGGCTGGTCTGCCGCTGTGGCAGGCGGCGTTGCTGACCATCACCGGCGGGACGATCCTCGCCGCGCTGCTCGGCGCGGTGGCGCTGCGCACCGTGGGCATCGCGTTCGCCATGGTCACGTTGGCCTTCGCCCAGGTCGGCGCGATCCTGGTGGCCCGGGACTTCGGTGGGCTCACCGGCGGCGAGGAAGGTCTGCCGCTGGACGTGTCCGGGCTGCCCGCCGGGCTGGTGGGGGTGACGAACACCGTCAACCTGTACTGGCTGGCGCTCGCGTACCTGACGCTGGTGGTCTTCGTGGTGCACCGGGTGAGCGGTTCCCCGACCGGTCGGGTGCTCGCCGGGCTGCGTGACGACGAGCGGCGGATCGGTGTGCTCGGGCTGGACCCGTACCGCTACAAGCTGGTGGCGTTCACCCTCGCCGGCGGGCTGGCGTCGGCGGGCGGGGTGGTCTACGTCCTCATCGTCGGCGGCGCGTCGCCGCACATCACGTCCTCCGAGCTGACCCTGTCGCTGCTGGTCATGGTGGTGCTCGGTGGACCGGGCACCCGGTGGGGGCCGGTGCTCGGCGGTGTCCTCTACATGTACCTGGACCACCGGCTCACCGCGTTCGGCACGAGCGACGCGGTGGACAACCTGCCGGCCGTCCTCAGCCACCCGCTGAGCCAGCCGCTGTTCGTCCTGGGCACTGTCTTCATCCTGGCCGTCTACTTCTTCCCAGGAGGCCTGACGAGCCTGGCCCCCCGCCTGTCCCACCTAACCCGCACCCTCCGCCCCCCACGCTGACCAACCCCAACCCCCCCTTCTGCCCCCGTCGATCATGAAGTTATAGCCACGACACGCCGTGGCGGATGGCGATAACTTCATGATCGACGGGGTGTTGTTGCGGAGGGGGAGGCTGGGGAGATGGACTCTCGGGTTGCTGTTGTCAGTGGGGGTGGGACCGGGATCGGGGCCGCCGTTGCGGAGGCGCTCGTTCGGGACGGGTACGACGTTCTGATCGTCGGCCGGCGGTCGGATGTGCTGTCGGCCGCCGCCGAGCGGATCTCCGCCGAGTGTGGTCGGGCCGACGCCGTCAACGCGGTCACCGCCGACCTGACCGACCCGGAGCAGCTCGACCGGGTGCTCGCGGCGGTCGACGCTCGGCCGGTCGACGTGGTGGTCAACAACGCAGGCGGCTACCTGGGCGGGGACACCGGCACCCTGGCCGGGACAGCCGCACACTGGCGGGCCAACCTGGACGCCAACGTGCTCACCGCCGTACTGCTGACCGAGGCGTTGCGGCCGGCACTGCGTCGCCCCGGCGGGCGGGTGATCCTGGTCAGCTCGATCGCCGCCCAGCGCGGCGGCGGCGGGGCGTACTCGGCGGCGAAGGCGGCCCTGCACGGCTGGGCGTACGACCTGGCGGCTCAGCTCGGCCCGGACCAGATCACGGTCAACGTGGTGAGCCCCGGCTATGTCGCAGAGACCGAGTTCTTCGGCGACCGGATGACCGCCGAGGGGCACGCGAAGCGGGTAGCGGCGACCCTGGTCGGGCGGGCCGGCCTGCCGGACGACATCGCCGAGGCCGTCCGCTATCTCGCCAGCCCGGCCGCCGGTTACGTCACCGGTCAGGTCCTCGGCGTCAACGGGGGCTCGGTCCTCGGCCGCTGATGCACGCCCCCATGAACGACTGAAGGGCGGCGGCCCCCCGTGTGGCCGCCGCCCTCCTGCGTCGTGGGTCAGCCGTTCAGCATCTCGTAGGCCATCGCCGGAGCCTTCGTCGCGGCGGAACCGGTCGGCACGCTGATCTTCGGCGAGGTGCCGTAGTCGGCGTAGGTGACGACGTAGTCGTACGCCTTCGCCTTGCCTGCGGCCGGGATCTTCAGCGTCAGCGAGGTCAGGTGCTTGTCCGCGTCGACAACTGCGGTGAACGGCACCGACTTGGCAGCTTCGCCGAGCGCTGCCGCCTCGCCCTCCTCCAGCACCTGGGCCGCGTTGCCAGTGCTCACGTCGACGACCCCGACGTACTGCCCGGGGCTCTGCTCCTTGACGGAGGTGGCCGCCTCGATGAGCGGGCCGGCGTTGCCCTGGTCCGCGCCGTCGTAGGCCGGGATGGTGTCGCTCTCGGCCAGCTTCGTGCGGTCCAGCTTCATCCACTTGTCCGGGAACTTCGGCAGGCCCGGCTGGCCGCTGAACTTCGCCTTCAGCCAGACCTCCTCACCGATGAGCAGGAACGACATCTTCGTGGTGATGCCGTCGGAGCCCGGTGCGCCAGTGGTGTTGATCTCGACAGCCTTCGAAGCCGGGTCGACCCGCCCGCTGTGCGTGCTGGAGGAGTCCTTGCCGCTGAACTTGAACGTCCCCTCGGTGCCGTCCGGGACGGCGTCGAGGAGCGCCTGCTTCGGGTCGACGGTCGGGCTGGCGCTCGGGCCGCTCTGCGGTGCCGAGGTCGGTTCGCTCTTGGGCCCGCACCCAACCACCAGGGTGGTCGTGGCCAGCATGGCGGTGACCGCGCCCACCGTCCGTCGGATGGTGCTCGCGCTGCCCGTTGCCTGTGTCATCACATTTCTCTTTCTCGCTGCGTGGCTTGTGCCGATGACCATGTTGCCGCCGGGCACGGCGGTACGGCTGCCGATATGCTGCCGTCCGGCTGCCGGGCACTGCCGTCCGGCGATCGTCGGGGGTGTCAGGAGCGGAAATTCGCATGTCGGGAGCGCTGCGTTTCGAGATCCTCGGGCCTCAGCGGGCCTGGTTCGCCGACCGTGAAATCGACCTCGGTCCCGGCAAGCAGCGGGCGGTGCTGGCCGTGCTGCTGCTCTCCACGGGTCGTCCGGTGGCCACCGGGCAGATCGTCGAGGCGGTCTGGCCGGACGATCCGCCCGCGAACGGCCCCAACGTGGTGCAGAAGTACGTCGCAGGGCTGCGCCGGGTGCTGGAGCCGGACCGGTCGCCGCGTACACCGGGGCAGGTGCTCAGCCTGACCGACGCCGGCTATCTGCTGCGGGTGGATCCCGAGGCGGTGGACGCGGTCCGTTTCGAGCGGGGCGTCCAGGCCGCCCGGCGCCGGCACGAGTCCGGCGTCACGGAGCAGGCGCTCGCCGAGCTGACCGCCGCTCTGGACCTGTGGCACGGGGAGCCGTTCACCGGCTTCTCCGGTGCGGTGTTCGAGGCTGCCCGGCACCGCCTGGTGGAGTTGCGGGCCGTCGCCCTGGAGACCCGCGCGGAGCTGAAACTGGACAGCGGTCGGCACCGCGAGCTGGTCGGCGAGTTGGTCGAGTTGGTGGCCGAGTTCCCGGTCCGGGAGCGGCTGCGCCACCAGTACATGCTGGCGCTGTACCGCAGCGGACGGCAGGCCGAGGCGTTGGCCGCTTACCGGGATATCGACAGCCTGCTCCGGAAGGAATACGGCATCGGGCCCGGCGAGGCGTTACGCGAGTTGCACGGTCGGATCCTGCGCGCCGACCCGACCCTCACCGCCGGCGTCCCGGAAACAGGGTGGCCAGCTTCGGCTTCCGCCGCGCGGCAGGCGGAGAACAGGGTGCCGGCGCACCCGTCCGCCGACTCACATCCGGCTGCCCCGGCCGCACCGCCCTCCGCACCACCGCCCGCCCAGGCCATCCCGCCCCAGGCGACCCCACCGCCCCAGGCGACCCCACCGCCCCGGGCCTCGGGCCCATCGCCCCAAGCGTCGGGCCCGCTGCCCCAGGCGGCCGTCCCGCCGTACGCGGACCTGCCCTCGCCGCTGTACCCCGCTCTGGCCGGCCTGCCCGCCGGGCCGCCGTCCCCGTTCGCGGTCGACCAGCCGCGCCGGGAGCGGCACCCGCTGCCGACGTGGGTGAGCACCACGGCCACCGTCGCCGGCACCCTCCTGCCACTGCTCTCGTTCGGCACCGGGACCTGGCTGGTGATGCTGGCGTACGCGGTGCGGCGCCGCAGTCGACGGCTCGGCCTCGCGGCCGTCGGCTATCTCCTCACCGCGGTGCTGCTGGTCTTCATGATCGCCACCGACGACCTGGAGAAGGAGGACTCGGCGGCCGAGGCGTTCCTCGGGCTCGGCGTGCTCGGCCTCTGCTGGCTGGTGGGCGCCCTGCACGTGGTCCTGCTCAACCGGTGGGTCTGGGGGCGGATCACCGGTCGGCCGCAGATGGCACAGGCACGCGACGAGGAGCGCCGGCTGCGCCGCGAGCAGGCGCGCAACCTGCTGCACCGCTATCCCTCGGCGCGTCTGGAGTTCGCGATCGGCCGCCCCGACCTGCCCCGCGCCTTCGACGACGGCGGGCTCGTGGACATCAACGCCGTACCCGACCACGTGCTCGCCACACTGCCCGGGCTCACCGACGCGCAACGCCAGCAGGTGGCGATGGACCGGTGGGTACGCGGCCCGTACGCGTCGATGGAGGAATTGGCCGCGCGCTGCGCGCTGCCCCTCGCGGTTGTCGATGGTCTCCGCGGCGTCCTGCTGTTCCTGCCGCCGCCCGTCCTGCCGACGGACACGCCGGCGGTGGTGGAGGCGGGGCCCACTGTGCCCCGCTGATCGTGGGGGTTATCCGACTTGGGCTGGTAGAAATGC
The DNA here is from genome assembly GCF_018070425.1 of Micromonospora sp. C81. Lineage (NCBI taxonomy): Bacteria > Bacillati > Actinomycetota > Actinomycetes > Micromonosporales > Micromonosporaceae > Micromonospora > Micromonospora sp. C81. The sequence goes on along the minus strand of NZ_JAGPXS010000002.1, from coordinate 106,982 downwards.
CGGGTGGAGACAGCAGAGCGGGCGGCAATCCGGGAGCGGGCCGAGGCGGTGCTGCGCCGGCTGGCCGGTGACCACGCCCGTCTGCGTGAGGACCAGTGGCGGGCCATCGAGGCACTGGTCGTCGACCGGCGACGGGTGCTCTGTGTGCAGCGGACCGGTTGGGGCAAGTCGGCGGTCTACTTCGTGGCCACCGCCCTGCTGCGCGAGCGCGGGGAGCACGGCCCGACCGTCATCGTCTCGCCGCTGCTGGCGCTGATGCGTAACCAGGTCGAGGCGGCGGCCCGGGCGGGCATCAAAGCCCGCACGATCAACTCGGCGAACCTCGACGAGTGGGACGAGATCACCGCGGAGATCCAGACCGGTGCCGTGGACGTGCTGCTGATCAGCCCGGAACGGCTCAACAACCCGGACTTCCGCGACGGGGTGCTGCCGAAGCTGGCCGCCACCACCGGGCTGCTGGTGGTCGACGAGGCACACTGCGTCTCCGACTGGGGGCACGACTTCCGGCCGGACTACCGGCGGCTGCGCACCTTCCTCGCCGAGCTGCCCGAGCGCACCCCGGTGCTGGCGACCACCGCCACCGCCAACTCGCGAGTTACCCAGGACGTGGCGGACCAGTTGGGCGACGCCCTCATCCTGCGCGGCACCCTGGATCGCGAGTCGTTGCGCCTCGGGGTCCTCGACCTGCCCAGCCCGGCACACCGGCTGGCCTGGCTCGCCGACCACCTCGATCAGCTCCCCGGCTCGGGCATCGTCTACACGCTGACCGTCGCGGCAGCGGGGGAGACGGCCGAGTTCCTGCGGTCCCGGGGCTACCCGGTGGCGTCGTACACCGGGCAGGCCGACGACGCCGACCGGCGCGCCGCCGAGCAGGACCTGCTCGACAACAAGATCAAGGCGTTGGTCGCGACGAGCGCCCTCGGCATGGGCTTCGACAAGCCTGACCTGGGCTTCGTCGTCCACCTCGGCGCGCCGCCCTCGCCGATCGCGTACTACCAGCAGGTCGGCCGCGCCGGCCGCGCCGTCGAGCACGCCGAGGTGCTGCTGCTGCCCGGCGTCGAGGACGCCGCCATCTGGCGATACTTCGCCTCGCTGGCGTTCCCACCGGAGCAGCAGGTGCGCGCCGTGCTGGCCGCCCTGCACCCCGACCGCCCTCTCTCCACCCAGGCCCTCGAACCGCTCGTCGACCTGCGCCGCACCCGGCTGGAGCTGATGCTCAAGGTGCTCGACGTGGACGGCGCGGTCCGCCGGGTGCGCGGTGGATGGCTCGCCACCGGCGAGCCCTGGGTCTACGACGAGGCCCGGTTGCGCCGCGTCGCCGAGGCGCGCACCGTCGAGCAGCAGGCCATGCGGGAGTACGCGACCACGTCCGACTGCCGGATGCGGTATCTACGGGAACGCCTGGACGACACCGGGGCGACCGACTGCGGCCGGTGCGACAGGTGCGCCGACCCGCTCTTCTCCGCCGACGTGTCGACAGCCGCGCTCGCCGCCGCGCAGGCCTTCCTGGGCCGCCCCGGCGTGGAGATCGCCCCGAAGAAGCTCTGGCCGACCGGGTTGGACGCGGTGGGCGTACCCCTCAAGGGCCGGATCGCCCCCGCGGAGCAGGCGTTGCCGGGCCGTGCCGTCGGGCGCCTGTCGGACCTCGGTTGGGGTGGCCGGTTGCGTGATCTCGTCGGCCCGGAGGCGCTGGACGCGCCGGTGCCCGACGACGTCGTCGGCGCGGTGGTGGAGGTGTTGAAGGCGTGGGCGCACGGCGACGACCCGTGGCCCCGCCGGCCGGTGGGGGTGGTCGCGGTCGGTTCGCGGCGACGGCCCCGACTGGTCGGGTCGCTCGCCGAGCGGATCGCCGCCGTGGGCCGGCTGCCGCTGCTCGGCGAGGTCGTCCCGGCCGGTCCGGGCGGTCCGGCCGGGCCGCGCGGCAACAGCGCCCAACGGGTACGCGCGCTGCACGACACCTTCACCGTGCCGACCGACCTGGCGGACGCCCTGGCGGGCCTGGACGGCCCGGTGCTGCTCGTCGACGACCTGATCGACTCGGGTTGGACGATGACGCTGGTGGCTCGGGCCCTGCGCCGGGCCGGTGCGCCCGACGTGCTCCCGCTCGCCCTCGCCGTCGCCGGCTGACCCGCCGGGCGGGTCCTCGGCGCTGCACGGGTTCGGGGCGCCGTCCATGCCTGGTCGAGGGCGTTGACCGGCGTTGCGGCGCGGTCTGCGCCGGTCGGGTGGGAAAGTTCCCGGGCGGCGTCGAATGCGACCGTCGCCACGCCGTCCGGGCGTCGGCCTGGGCCGCCCCGACGCGGCGGTACCGTGGGCGGTATGACCGACCAGCAGCCCGTCACCCGCGCGCACGACGTCACGGGTAGGACCGCCGTCGCCGAGGCGGTCCACGTGCTGGGTGTCGGCGGTGCCTGACCACGTCTCCGCCGCGCCGGACCGGAGCACGCTCCGGCTGGCGTTGGTGGTCGGTGGGCTGGTGCTGGCGGTGCTGCTCGGTTTCGGCCTCGGCCGGATGAACACGACAGGCACCGTCACCGGCAGCCCGTCGTTGGCCGCCGATCACACCGACCCACCGGGGACCGGGCCGCACAACCACGGCAGCGCCGCGAGCACCGATCAGGGCACGGCCACCGAACCGGGCGGTCTGGCGGTCAGCTCAGCCGGGTTCACCCTGGCGCCCCTGACGACCGAGTTCGCGGCCAGCCGGCCCGGTCAGCTCCGCTTCCAGGTGCGCGACGTGCAGCGCCGGCCCGTCACCCGCTTCGCCGTCGTGCACGACAAGCCGATGCACCTCATCGTCGTCCGCCGGGACCTGACCGGTTACCAGCACCTGCACCCGACCATGGCGGCGGACGGCACCTGGTCGGTGCCGTTGACCCTCGCGCAGTCCGGGGTCTGGCGCGCGTACGCCGATTTCACCGTCGTCGCCGACAACGGCGCGCAGACCGCGGTGACCCTCGGCGCGGACCTGGTCGTGCCCGGTGACTACCAGCCTCGTTCGCTGCCGGGTCCGGCCACCTCGACGACGGTGGACCGGTTCACGGTCGGCTACCAGGGCACCCCGCAGGCGGGGGCGACAGTGCCGCTGACGTTCCGGGTCGACGGTGCTGGCGGCGCCGCCCCGCTGGAGCGGTACCTCGGGGCGTACGGGCATCTGGTGGCGTTGCGCGAGGGCGACCTCGGCTACCTGCACGTGCACCCGGAACCAGAGCTGGTGGACGGCCAGATCAAGTTCTGGCTGACCACCCCCGGCCCCGGCCGCTACCGCCTGTACCTGGACTTCCAGGTAGGGACCGAAGTCCACACCGCCGAGTTCACCCTCACGGTCCCCTAATCCCACCCGGGCCCCTCCGCCCCGGGGGGTTAGCCGGCTCGGCGGATGGGGCGGCGGGCCAGGTAGCGGAGCAGGTCGCGGATGTGGTGCTTCTCCTCGGCGGGGACCGTCGGGTCGGCCAGCCGGTCCAGGATGGCGCGGACGTCGGCTTCGACGGGGCCGTCGTCGTGGCGTCGACGGGGGGTGGGGCCGGCGTCGGGCAGCCCGAGCGCGCGGAACGCGGCAGCGACCGGTAGGTCCAGTGCGGCGCAGAAGCCGCGCACCTTGGCCAGCTCGGGATAATCCTGCCAGTCACCCGCCAACCAGCGGAACACGGTGGAGCGTCCCACGCCCGTGTGCGAGGCAAGATCGGTCACGGTCCAGCCACGTTCGTCACGAGCGTCATCGATGGCGCGCCGGACGAAGCGGGCGAAGGCCATCTGCGGTGATACCTCGGCTGATCCCATCCCTGTATGTCTTTCCCCCTGCCGCAGCACCGGGACGATGCGCCTTTCCGAGGGTAGTACGCCCACAGCCGGAAACAATTGACTGACCGCACAATCTGTCCCGTGGACGAGACTTTTCCGCGACAGCATGATGCCGACCGAAAATTGCATCAAGCGATCACTATCGTTCTTCCACTAAGCTCGGTGCCCGTCCCGGCATGGTCCCGTCTGCCGCGTCCGACCGCACCACCGCCCGAGGAGCACCATGGCCGAACCGAGCCGCCCCCAGCCGTACCAGCCCGGTGCGGTGAGCCTGTTCTTCGTTGCCAAGGCCGGCGTCTTTGCCGCCGCGTTCTGGATCTGGCTGCTGGTTCTGGTGCTCCGCACCAGTTCCGCGACCGGTCTCCAGGTGCTGGCCGCCACCGGCGCGATCACCACCACGCTGGTCGCGGTCGTGCTGGGTGCCCGGATGGCGTTGCAGCACAGCGCTGCCATTCGACACGCCGAGACCAAGAAGCTGCTGGTGGACATCTCCTGGAACGCCTTCGCCGCCGCCGGCAACGCCGAGAGCACGGGCAAGGTCGTGCCCTTCCCGACCGCCCTGGGCGACGGTGAGCGCGCCACCCAGCGCAACGGCGGCGACCGGATATCGGTCCTCGACCGTGGCGCCGGCGAGCGCAACGGTGCCCGGGACCGCAGTGGCGGCAGCGAGCGCCGTCGCTAGGCGGCGGGTTCCTCGGCGGCGGAGAGCAGGGTCTCCAGTCGGGGTGTGACCTGCCACTGGTCCACCAGTTCGCGATACTCCGCGTTCTGCTGTGCGCTGGCCTCGCCACCGGTGCGGCGGGCACGGATCAGCAGGTTGCGTGGCGTGTGCTGGGAGTCGACGAACTCCACCACCTCGGCCCGGTACCCGTGCACCCGCAACAACCCGGCGCGCAGTGCGTCGGTGAGCACGTCGGCGAAGCGCTCGCGCAGGATGCCCTGCCGGGTCAGCAGCTCGTACGGTGCCGGGGTGGGGTGGGCGCGGAGCTGCTTCGCCAGGTCGTGGTGGCAGCACGGCGCGGCCAGCACCCAGCGGGCCTCCCAGCGTACTGCGCGGGCCAACGCCTCGTCCGTGGCGGTGTCGCAGGCGTGCAGCGCCAGCACCAGGTCGGGTGCGGGGTCGACGACGGCGTCGGCGATCGTGCCGGCGACGAAGCTGATCTGGTCGGCCCAGCCCAGCCGCTGCGCCAGCTCGGTGTTGCGTCGCCGCTGGTCCTCCCGGACGTCCACGCCGATCAGTTGGACGTCGAGCCCTCGACTTGCCAGGTAGCGGTACGCGGCGAACGTGAGGTACGCGTTGCCGCAGCCCAGATCGACCACCCGCAGCGAACCGGTCAGATCGTCGGGAAGGGTCGCGGCCAGGGCACGCAGGAACGCGTCCACCTGGCGGCGTTTGGCCGCCGAGCCACCGATCTCGGCGAAGATCGGGTCACCGGGGTCGAGCAGGTATTCCTTCGTCCGGTCGTTCCCGCTCGGTGTGGCCGCCGGGCGGGACGTCGCGGCGCGGTGCACCTGCGCCTCGCCGGACTTGGTCACCCGGAGTTGGAGCGTCGCGTCGGCCGTCTCCACGTGCCAGTTCCCGAACGGTTCGGCCAGCAGCTCGTCGATCGCCTGGATCGCCTCCGGACCGGGGGCGACGTTGCGGGTGTACGGGCGGGTGCCGTCGGAGGTGGCGATCTGCAGTCGCGGGCCGGCCTTGAGCCGCACCGGCCGCAGTTCGGCCCGAGCCACCACGGGATGGCGCCCACGGCGTCGTCCGGCGGCGACCGCCCGGGTCAGCGCGGGGTCGAGCAGCAGCGCCCGAACCTCGGTCAGGGCAACATCCAGTGGTTCCGGCATCGTTCCATCTTCGGCAGGTGGGGTGGGAAGGGAACATCCCCCGTACCGCGCGAGGCGGTGCGGGGGATGTCAGGTGTGGCTGTGGGTCAGTCCGCGGTCGCCTCGGCCGGCGTACCCGCACCGGAACCGCCACCACGGCGGCGCCGGCGGCGGCGCGGCTTGGACGGTTCGCCGTCGGACGCGGCGGCCGGCTCGGCGTCACTGCCAGGATCGGCGGAGATCACCGCGGTCGGCTCGCCCACGACCGTCTCGCCGGCCCGGCGGCGACGCCGGCGGCGCGGGGTACGGGTGCCTTCGTCGGTGGTGTCGCCAGCCTCGGCGATCGCCGGTGCCTCGGCCTCGGCCGCTGCCGGCGTGCCGGCGTCGGAGCGGTCGCGGCGGCTGTCGCCCCGACCACGGCGCTCGCCTCGCCCCTCGCCACGGCTCTCACCGCGTCGGGGGCTCCGGCCGCCACCGCTGTCGCCCCGACGGGAGCGCGTCGTCCCGCCCAGGTCCTCTTCGATCTCGGCGGACAGCCCGGCGCGGGTGCGCTCGGCCGTCGGCAGGGTGCCGCTGACCTCGGTCGGGATGTGCAGGTCGGTGTAGAGGTGCGGCGACGTGTGGTACGTCTCCGGCGGCTCCGGCATCTCCAGACCCAGGGTCTTGTCGATGATCCGCCAGCGCGGCATGTCGTCCCAGTCGACGAAGGTCACCGCGACACCCGTCGCGCCGGCCCGGCCGGTACGACCGATCCGGTGGGTGTAGGTGTCCTGGTCTTCGGGGCAGTCGTAGTTGATGACGTGGGTGACGCCGGTGACGTCCAGCCCTCGGGCAGCCACGTCGGTGGCGACCAGGATGTCGATCTTGCCGGCCCGGAAGGCCCGCAGCGCCCGCTCGCGGGCACCCTGGCCGAGGTCACCGTGCACCGCGGCGACCGCGAACCCGCGGAAGTCGAGGTCCTCGGCGACGCGGTCGGCGGCCCGCTTGGTGCGGGTGAAGATCATGGTCAGCCCACGCCCCTCCGCCTGGAGGATGCGCGCCACCACCTCGACCTTGTTCATCGAGTGGGTGCGGTAGACGAGCTGCTGGGTCTGCGGCGACGGACCGGTCTCGGCGGTGTGCCCGGCGTGGATCGTCATCGGCTGGCGCAGGAAGCGCCGGGACAGGGTGACGATCGGGTCCGGCATGGTGGCCGAGAAGAGCATCGTCTGCCGGTCTTCCGGAAGCATCGCGAGGATCTTCTCGACGTCGTCGAGGAAGCCCAGGTCGAGCATCCGGTCGGCCTCGTCGAGGACGAGCGCGTGCACCCGGTCCAGACGGAGGTGCTTCTGCTTCTGGAGGTCCATCAGCCGGCCCGGGGTGCCGACCAGGATCTCGACGCCCTTGCGCAGCGCGTCGATCTGCGGCTCGTACGCGACGCCGCCGTAGATCGGCAGCACCCGGACGCCCCGCGTCCGGCCGGCGGCGGCCAGGTCCTTGGCGACCTGGATGCCCAGCTCACGGGTGGGGACGACGACCAGCGCCTGGGGGACGCCGTCGCTGCCCTCGCCCGGCGCGAAGACGCGATCCAGCAGGGGCACGCCGAAGCCGAGGGTCTTGCCGGTGCCGGTGGGCGCCTGACCGATCAGGTCGACGCCGCGCAGCGCGATCGGGATCGCGTATTCCTGGATGGCGAAGGCGCGGGTGATGCCCGCCGCGGCCAGGGCCTCGACGGTCTCGGCGCGGGCGCCGAGTGCGGCGAACGTGGGGGCCTCCGGTCGAACCGGGGCAGTGGGGGCCAGTTCCTGGCCGTCCATCAAATCTTGATTCAGGTCGCTCATGTGGATGTGGGGGTGCCCTCTCGTGGGTGCGCCCGTCATGTCCTCAGGGCGCGTTCGGTATGACGCGGGCCACACGGTCGGCGGCAGATTGCCGAGCCGGACCGGGCCGCACGCGCGCCGCGGGCTGAGCTTCGATCAGATCGGCGCCCACGGCAACTGCTCCATGCTACCTGAACAGGGATGCGCCCGTCCCGATTCCCACCCGGCCACTCGTCACGCGGGGCAAGTAATTGTGACCTACGTCACGTCAATCCGGCGCGTGGGATGCCGTTGGCCTGCGCTCGTGTCCACGCCGAGCATCCCCGGTCCCGCGGCTGGAAGAACCGGACCGGGCGGGTGGCCGGCTCTCCATGTGGGCGCGGCGGCTGGTCGGCGAGGCGTTGTCCCAGGCGAGCCGGTTCCGCCGCCGAGCGGGTCGCAATCACCGCGCTGATCGCGCGGGGCGACCGGGTCGACGTGCCGGGGCTGTTCGGCAGGCTCACCGCCGCGCACACAGCGCGGATGGCCGCCGCCGGGCTGAACAACTGACCGCCCGGGAAGCCGGTGCCGGCCTGCGGCAGGTGGGCCGATGCCGACCTGCCGCGATGGCCGGACCGGTCAGCGGACGGTGAAACCGACCGCCCGGGACGACGCCTCGGCGATCTCGACGTAGGCGACCTTCTCGACCGGCACGATGACCCGTCGGCCCTTCTCGTCGGTCAGGGAGAGCGTGCCGCCGTTACCGGCGAAGGCGTCGGTCACGATCTGCTCGATCTCGGCCGGCGACTGCGCGCTGTCTACTACCAGCTCACGCGGCGCGTACTGCACGCCGATCTTGACCTCCACTGTGCCTCCTCAACTGGGGCGAAAGAACCGCCCTGCGAAGGCTATCCGATCACGGGGTCGGCGGTCAGGCTGACTCACCTTGCAGCGGGAAGCTCGCGATGCCCCGCCACGACAGCGCGGCCACCAGCGCCTCGGCCTCGGCCTTCGGCACCTGCCGGCCACCGGCCAGCCAGAACTGCGCGGCCGTCTCCGCGGCGCCGACCAGCCCGGAGGCGAGCAGCTCGGCGTGCGACCGGCTCACGCCGGTGTCCGAGATGATGGTGTCGGTGATCGCCGCGATGCAGCCCTGCTCGACCCGCTCCACCCGTTGCCGCACCGCCGGGTCGTTGCGCAGGTCCGACTCGAAGACGAGCCGGAACGCCTCGCTCTCGTGGTCGACGAAGTCGAAGTACGCCCGTACCGACGCGCTGACCCGTTCCTTGTTGTCGCTGGTGCCGTGCATCGCGTCCTGCACCTGAGCGACGATGGCGTCACAGTGCGTGTCGAGCAGCGCCAGGTAGAGATCCATCTTTCCGGGGAAGTGTTGGTAGAGCACGGGCTTCGAAACCCCGGCCCGCTCGGCGATGTCGTCCATCGCGGCGGCGTGGTAACCCTGTGCGACGAACACCTCCTGCGCCGCAGCGAGAAGCTGCTTACGACGCGCGGAGCGGGGCAGACGGGTGGGTCGTCCAGCGGTCTGTGCACCGTTGCCCGCAGCGGTCATGGGTTCCTCCGAGTTCTCCGTACGAGCCGGCATTTTCCCCCCAGACCGGGCGAGGCCCGCGACCACCGTCGTGGAAATGGCCCGCCGCTGTAACTTATCGCCACTCTCGGCACACGGTAGCCTCAGCGGGGGCGACCAAGGAGCGCGCGGTGAGTGAAACAGGTCAACCCGGAGCCGCTACCCCGGGAGAGCACGGTGACGGAGCGGGTCAGCACGACGACCCGAGCCGTTCCGTCAGCGGGTGGGCACCCCCGGCCGGTGGGTGGCCGCGAGCCGCCGACCACGAGGATGCCCGGGAACAGGCGCCGCGTTGGCAGCCGGACCCCGCGTCCGGCTGGCGCACCTCCTCCACCAGGCATGGCGACCTGCCGTCGCCGCTGGCCGGGCTGCCGGGTGACCTCGATCCGCCGACCCGGGTCAACGGCCACAACGCCAACGGTGTGCACCATCCCGATGACGCCAACGGCGTCCGTCGCCCCGGCCTCGAACCGACAGTGGGACGTCCCACGCCGGTGAGCGCACCCCCCGGGCTGCCCGTCGAGGGCCGCCCCGAGCCGGCCAGCGACCGACTGGTGGTGCCTGCCCAACGTCCCGCCCCGCGTGTGGAGCAGGGGGTCGACGAGCCCGACCGCTCCGCCGCCGATCCGGCCGCCGCCCACCGCGCCCGCTGGGCCGAGCCCGGCCTGCCCACCTCCGCGCCGCCCGCGGTCCAGGTGCCGCCCGTCGGCACCGCCGCGTCGGGTTTCGAGGTGCCGCCCGGCTTCCACGCGCCCAACGCCGAGCGGCTGGCCGCCGAGGACCCACCGGCCGCCGGGTCACGCGACCGGCGGGACCCGCTCGCTCCGGAGCACCAGGCAGCACCGGGACGCACCTCGGGGCCCGCCGGGCCCGCCGACGCGACCGAGCCGGCTCGCGCCGCCGAAGGCCCCCGCCCGGGTGACGCGCACCGGGCCGGGGAATCGTCGGCCATCGAGCCGGACTGGTCGGGGCCGAGCTGGAACCGCCCGAGTTGGGGCGGTGGCTGGGCGCCGCCCTGGTCCCGTCCGGACGACGAGCCGGCTGGTCCGCCGACCACCGACGCGTCCGCGCCGGGTTGGGTCGCCGAGCCCATCCAGCCGTACGAGCCGCTGCGGGCCGAGTCACCCCGCCCGTACGAGCCGGTCCGCGCCGAGCCGCCCCGCGGGTACGACCCCGTCCGGAGCGACGTCGCGTCCGAGGCAGCGCCGGAGCGCTCGGCCGAACCGACCAGCGGTCCCCCGGCCAACCGGCCGACCTGGGCAGCCCCGCCCGCTGTCCCGCCCACCGATCGCCCGCTCCGGGCTGTCGACCCGGACCAGCCCCCGACCGGCGAGCCGGGCGTGCCGTCGTCAGGCACGCCGCCGCTGGTCCCGCCGGGCACGCCGCCACCGGCCGTGGAGCGCCCGGCCTGGGCAGGTGGCCCGACGCCGACCAGCGGTCCGCCGGCCAACCGGCCGTCCTGGGCCGGGTCCGGAGCCAGCCGTACGCCCCGGATCGACCGGCCGTCCTGGGCTGGCGGTGCGGCCGAGTCCGAGCCGACCAGTGGCCCGCCGGCGCGGCCGTCCTGGGCCGGGGGTTCCGACCCCGCGCCGACCGGTACGCCGTCGGTCCGCCCGTCGTGGGCTGGCGGTGCGGCCGAGTCCGAGCCGACCAGTGGCCCGCCGGCGCGGCCGTCCTGGGCCGGGGGTTCCGACCCGGCATCGACCGGTACGCCGTCGGCCCGCCCGTCGTGGGCTGGCGGTGCGGCCGAGGCCGAGCCGACCAGTGCGCCGCCGGCGCGGCCCTCCTGGGCTGCCAGCGCGGCATCGGCCAACGCGCTACCGCCGGCGCCAGCCGGGCCACCTCCCGCACTGGCCGAGGCGCCACCGGCTCCGGCGGGCCCGCCCCTGGTCGCCGAGCGTCCCACCTGGGCTGGCGGGCCGCCCACCAGCCCGGCGAGCACCGCGCGGGAAGAACGGCCGGACTGGTCCGAGGGCCGCATCCCCGCCACCCCCGTCGACCGTTCCTCGTGGGGGGCGATCCAGTCGTCCATGCCCCGTGGCGGTGACGACGGCGAGACCCCGGGCATGCCACGGCCCGAGATCCGACCAGCCACCGCGCCATTCCGGCTCCGCCCGGCGACGCCTGACCTGCCCGGCCCGTCTCCCGTCGACTCGCACCGCCCGGCCGCGCCGACCAACGCCCCGTCACCCGGTGACCTCACGTCGTCCTCGACGGGATCGACTGCGCCCCCTGCCACGAACGGGTCCGAGCCCCACGACCGGCCAGGACCCGTGTCCGCCTCCCCCTATGCGGCTCGCCGATCCGCACCCGACCCGACGTCGTCGTCCGAACCGGCCGACGACGCCCGGCAGTCGGACCCGAAAGCGGTGGTGCTGCCGCAGCGCGTCCCCGCAGAACCGGACGTGCCCGTCGTGCCGGAGCCGCCAGCTGTGGAGCCACCCGCCGAAACTCCGGAACTCGCCCGCATCGCCACCCACCTTCGTCGGGACGACGAGCCAGCCCCGTTGCGGGAGCGCCCCGAGGGGTTCGACGTCAACGCGATCCTGGACGCCGTCCGCGAGGTGGCCGGTGTCCGCGACGCTGCGCTGCGTCGTACCCCGGCGGGAGCGCACAGTCTCCGGCTCGACCTGGCCGACGGCGCCGACCCGGCCGAGGTGAGCCGACAGGTGGCCCGGCTGCTTCAGGATCGGATGGGGCTGGCCGCCGCCCCGCAGAACGTGCCCGGTCTGCCCAGCACTCCGCCGCCGCCGGTTCGCCGTCGCGTTGCCGAACCCCGGGCCGCCGAACGGCGCACCCCGGAGCAGAGCGTGACCGCACGCGATGCCGGCGCCGAAGCGCGTACCGGCGAGGTGCGGGCGGTCGAGACGCCGACGAGCGGTCGTCCGCCGGGTGCTCGGGTGGAGGCCATGCCGGCAGGCATTGAGCAGAGGCCCGCCACCGACATCTCGCGCCGCCGCCGGTCGAACGCCCCGCACCGGGGTCGCGCCACGGTCGAGGAGCCGGGATCGGTCTCGGCCGCGCCGGCCGGTGGCGCGACCGGGAGCCCGGCGACGCTCGGCACGTCGTACTCCGGTGGTCAGGTGACCACGACGGAGTCGGCGCCGTCCCGACCGCTGGACACCGGCGGCACGCCGGGGCCCCGCGTGGTGATCGACCACGTGCAGGTCAGCACCTTCGGCCTGGACGCGAACGTGGAGGTCCGGCTGCTGGCCGGGGGCGACAGCGCCTCCGGGTACGCGACCGGGCCGGCGGTGGACGGCTACGTGCTGCGGCTCTGCGCGGTCGCGGCCGCCGCCGCGGTGGACGAGTTGCTACGCGGCGCCGAGAACGCCGAGCGGGGGCGCTGCTTCGTCGAGCACGCGGCGGTGGTGCCGTTCGGCAACTGCGAGGTGGCCACCGTGGTGGCACTGCTCGTCTGTGAGGGCTGGGTCGAGCAGCTCGCCGGCTCGGCTCTGGTCGCCGGTGATCCCCGGCAGGCGGTGGTCCGGGCGACCCTCGCGGCGGTGAACCGTCGGCTGGAGGCGCTGCTGTCCTGAGTGGTCCGAGGCAGACTGGAACGATGAGACGCGCCACCCTCGGGCCGGACCACCTGCTCCCCGACCACCATGTCCCGCCACCGTGGCCGGGCAGGGAGGTCCGCCTCGACGGCCGAGTCACCTACGTACGGGACACCCCGGCCACCGCTGCCGGCGCGGAGCCGGCACTGTACGTGCACGGGCTGGGCGGGTCGTCGCAGAACTGGACCGACCTGGCCGGGTTGCTCGCCGACCGGCTCGATGGTCAGGCCATCGACCTGCCCGGCTTCGGCCGTAGCGAGCCGGGCCCCCGCTACACGATTCCGGCGTTCGCTGATCTGGTGGTCCGCTGGATCGAGCACTCCGGTCGGGGCCCGGTTCACCTGTTCGGCAACTCGCTGGGCGGCACGGTCGCGGTCCAGGTGGCCGGGCTGCGGCCCGACCTGGTCCGTACGCTCACCCTGATCTCCCCGGCGCTGCCGTTCCTCGACTTCCGTCGCTCGTTGCAGGGGCGGATGCTTCCGGTGCTCGCCATCCCGCGCGGCGAACGGCTGGTCGCCCGGCACCTCACCCAGCTCGCTCCCGAGGTGATGGCCCAGCAGGTGCTGGAGGCGTGCGTCGCCGATCTGAGCCGCATCTGCGACCAGCGCCGGGCCGAGGCGCTGGAGGAGATCCGGGTCCGGTACGAGGCGGAGCACTACGCCGCCGCGTACGTCCGGACGTTCCGCGGTCTGGTCTCCAGCTTTCTGCGGGCGTACCTGCCCGGGCCGGGTTCGCTGTGGCGCCTCGCCGAGGCGGTGCGCGCACCGACCCTGGTGGTGGGCGGCCGAGCGGATCGCCTGGTCGACGTGCGGGTCGCGCCGCAGACCGCCCGGGTCATCCCGGACAGTCGGCTGATGATGCTCGACGGTGTCGGTCATGTGGCGCAGTTGGAGGTGCCCCGGCTGGTTGCCCGGGCGGTGGTCGGCCTCCTCGCCGAAACGGGGGACACCGCCAGGCGGCCTGATCTGGCAGGCTGACGTGGATGCCCAGCTCAGCCCCCCTCCCCGGTCGCCGTCAGCGACGCTTCGCGCTGTTCGCCCAAATGGTGGCGGTGGTGTTGGCTGTCGGCGCGGTGGTGACAGTGATCGCCGAGGGGCCGGGTGGGCATCCCGCTGCCGACCGGTTGGCCGCCGACGAGATCGCCTCGCTGCCGCCGCTGGTGGCCGCGCCACTGCCGCCGTCGGTCAGCCCGTCGCCCTCCGAGGCGGTTGCGTCCAGCCCGTCTCCGGTGCTGCGGGCGCCCGGTGCGGTCCCAAGTGCCGGCACGGGGGGTTTCGGCTACGACGACCGATCCGGCCCGGTGCTGGGTCGCGCGGGTGAGCTGCGGCGTTACCGGGTCGCTGTGGAGTCGGGCAGCAACGAGGACGCCGCCGAGTTCGCGCTGGCGGTGCAGACGGCGCTCGCCGGGCCGGGCAGTTGGGTCGACAGCGGCAGGTTGCGGCTTCAGCAGGTGCCCGGGGCCGCGCCTCGCGACTTCACCGTCTACCTGGCCACCGCCCGTACGGCGGGTCGGATGTGCGCCGACGGTGGGGTGGACATCCGGGTCGGGGGTCGGCCGTACACGTCCTGCCGCGCGCCCGGCCAGGTGATCATCAATCTGGATCGGTGGCGGCTGTCCGTGCCGCACTTCGTCTCGGCCGGCGTGCCGCTGGCGGTCTACCGGACCTACGTGGTGAACCACGAGGTGGGTCACCAGCTCGGGCATCGGCACGAGCGCTGCCCGGGGGCGGGCAGGCCAGCGCCGGTGATGATGCAGCAGACGCTGTTCCTCAACGGGTGCCGGGTCAACCAGTGGCCGTACCTCGACGGGCGTCGTTACGCAGGTCCTGCCCTCTGACCGACGGGCCGACACGCCGACCTTCCAGCCCCATCAGGCGTCTTGCGGCAAAAGCGGCAAATTCGGAGAAATGCCCGAATAATCTGGCAGGCTCGACGTCATGACGCCGTCGTCCCGTTACGGCCCACCCCAGCCGCCCGACCCGTCGGGCCGTTCGGCGTACGTGCGTCCCACGCTCGTCCGGATGCACCGCCGCCGCCGCCGCAGCCTGCTGCTCGGCCTGCTCGTCCTCGCCACCGCGATCGGCGTGACGCTCTACCGCACCGGCGAGCCGCCAGCTGAGACTCCCGCCACGACCCAGGGCGGCATGGGTCACGGGGGCGGGGTGGTCGCGCACCCGGTGCCCACCAGCTACCCGTCGGTCGGAGCGGGACGATTCACCGCAGCCGACGGCGAGACACCCGAGCACGGTGCGGACGGTCCGCTGCGCCGTTACCGGGTCGCTGTCGAACGTGGCACCGGCCAGGACGCCGACGCGTTCGCCGCCACTGTCGACGAGGTGCTGGGCGACCCGCGCAGTTGGATCGCCTCCGGCGACCTGCGGGTGCAACGGGTGGCCGACGCGGGGGCCGCCGACTTCACCATCTACCTGGCCACCCCGGTCACGTCCGAGCGGATGTGCGCCGAGGGCGGGCTGACCACCGAGCGCTACACCTCCTGCCGCCTGCCCGGCCAGGTCATCATCAACCTGGCCCGCTGGATGGAGGCGGTCCCCGACTACGGCGCCTCGCTGGACACCTACCGCACCTATGTGATCAACCACGAGGTGGGCCACGAGTTCGGCGAGGAGCACGAGGCCTGCCCCGGGCCGGGGGAGCCCGCGCCGGTGATGCAGCAGCAGACGTACGGCCTGAACGGCTGCGTCGCCAACGCCTGGCCCTACCTCGACGGCCGTCGCTACGCGGGTGACATCGTCCCCTGATCGACCGGGTCGTCGGTTATTCCCGCTCCCGCATCGCGGACCACGTGTCGTCCCTCATGGCCGAGCAGGGCTCCGGCGAGCAACAATGGCGCGGTTCACACCGCCGATCCCGGGGAGTCCACCGTGTCGTTGCCCCCGCTCGTCGAGCCCGCCGCCGAGCTGACCGTTGACGAGATCCGCCGCTACTCGCGCCACCTGATCATCCCGGATGTCGGGGTGACCGGGCAGAAGCGGCTGAAGAATGCCCGGGTGCTCTGTGTCGGCGCCGGTGGCCTCGGGTCACCCGCCCTGATGTACCTCGCCGCGGCCGGGGTCGGCACCCTCGGCATCATCGACTTCGACACCGTCGACGAGTCCAACCTCCAGCGTCAGATCATCCACGGCGTGTCCGACATCGGCCGGTCCAAGGCCGAGTCCGCCGCCGCGTCGATCCGTGAGATCAACCCGCTGGTCAACGTGGAGATCCACAACACCGCGCTGGACCGGGAGAACGTCCGCGAGATCTTCGCGCAGTACGACCTGATCGTCGACGGCACCGACAACTTCGCCACCCGCTACATGGTCAACGACGCGGCGGTGCTGCTCGGCAAGCCGTACGTCTGGGGCTCGATCTACCGCTTCGACGGCCAGGCCTCGGTGTTCTGGGCCGAGCACGGCCCCTGCTACCGCTGCCTCTACCCGGAGCCGCCGCCGCCCGGCATGGTCCCCTCCTGCGCCGAGGGTGGCGTGCTCGGTGTGCTCTGCGCGTCGATCGGCTCGATCCAGGTGAACGAGGCGATCAAGCTGCTCACCGGCATCGGTGAGCCGCTGGTCGGCCGCCTGATGGTCTACGACGCCCTGGAGATGGAATACCGCAAGATCAAGGTCCGTAAGGACCCGAACTGCGCGCTCTGCGGCGAGAACCCGACGGTCACCGACCTGCTGGAAGACTACGAGGACTTCTGCGGCGCGGTCTCCGAGGAGGCCCAGGAAGCGACGCTCGACGCGACGATCACGGCACTCGAACTCAAGGAGTGGCAGGACGCCGGCAAGGACATCTTCCTGGTCGACGTCCGGGAGCCGGCCGAGTACGAGATCGTCCGCATCCCCGGTTCCACGCTGATCCCCAAGGGCGACATCATCTCCGGCGAGGCCCTCGCGAAGCTGCCGCAGGACCGGCAGATCGTGCTGCACTGCAAGTCCGGCGTCCGGTCCGCGGAGGCGCTCGCCGCGCTCAAGGCGGCGGGTTTCCGGGACGCCGTGCACGTGCAGGGCGGCGTGCTCTCCTGGATCAAGCAGATCGACCCGGCGCTGCCCGCGTACTGATCGATGTGCCGGGGCGGCCCACACCGCCGCCCCGGCAAATCGACGCACGTGACGCCGCCCCGCCCGGGCACCCGGAGCGACGCAGCCACTCCGGGCCAACCGATTCTCCGAGGCGGAATCGCGTCTGCGCAGGTAGCGTTCCCGCCGTGGTCGACTTGGAAGCGGCGATCGGGTTCGTCGTGGCGCATGGGGACGCGGTGGAACGAGCCCGCCTCTCCTGGCTTCGCAACGGCACCGCCGTGCCCCCCGAGCTGCTGGAGACGGCCGAGATCGGCCAGTCACCCGACGGCGGTTGGCCAGCCACCTGGGGCGGTGCGATGGCCTCGATCGACGCCACCTGTTTCCGGCTCGCCGAGTTGGACGACCTGGGTGCGCTCGGCCGCCCCGCCGCTCGCCGGGCGCTCGACTGGCTGGCATCGCGACAGCAGGCCGACGGCAGTTGGGACGAGGACGCGTCGCTGGCCGACTCGGCCCCGGAGTGGGCCCGGCCCGGCGATCCGGAGGCCGGGTTCCTCCAGACGGCCAACGCCGGTTTCTGGCTCACCGTCGCCGGCCTGGACGCCCGCGCGTCGGGCCCGCTCGACCATCGGGTCGGTGGGGCGTACGCCGGGGTGGTGCAGGCGGCGGCCCACTCGCTCGCCGCGCGGCTGCGCCCGGATGGTAGCTGGCCCTCGTACCTCGCCGCCGGCTGGCTGAGCGCGGCCGTGCTGCACCGGCAGGAGATGTTCCAGGAGTCGGCGCGGATCCAGGTGGTGCTCGCCGAACGGATGCCGAAGATGTCCCCTGGGGACGTGGCGTGGTTGGCATCCACGCTGCGCCGGGCCGGCATCGACCCGCAGGACTGGATCATGGTGCGGGCGTTGCGCCGGCTGACCGAGACGCAGCGCAGCGACGGCGGCTGGGAGAGCGACGACGGCCACCAATTCGACGTGCACGCCACGTTGTCCGCGATCCGGGCCGCCCGGCCCGCGACGGCCGGAGCCGCCTCGCAGCCGGGCTGAGGCTGGCCTACAGCCTGTCCAGATCCTCGGTCGGGCCGAGGACCTGGACGCAGGCCTCAGCGCAGGTGCCCGTCCCCGGTGACGACGTACTTGGTGCTGGTCAGCTCGGGCAGACCCATCGGGCCGCGGGCGTGCAGCTTCTGGGTGGAGATGCCGATCTCCGCGCCGAACCCGAACTCGCCCCCGTCGGTGAACCGGGTGGAGGCGTTCACCATCACCGCCGCCGCGTCCACCCGGGCGACGAAGTCGCGGGCCGCGCTCGCCGAGTCGGTGAGGATCGCCTCGGTGTGCCCGGTGCCGAAGCGGCGGATATGTGCGACCGCCGCGTCCAGCGAGTCGACCACGGCGACCGAGATGTCGGCCGACAGGTATTCGGTGGCGAAGTCCTCCTCGGTGGCCGGGACCACGGCGGCGGAGTAGGCAGCCACCTCGGGGGAGCCGTGCACTGTCACCCCGGCCTCGGCGAGAGCGGCCAGCATCGGCGGCAGGAACGCGTCGGCGACGCTCGCGTGCACCAGCAGTGACTCGGCGGTGTTGCAGGTGGAGAGGCGTTGCGTCTTGGCGTTCAGCGTCACCGCGACGGCCTTGGCCACATCGGCGGCGGCGTCGACGTAGACGTGACAGTTGCCCACCCCGGTCTCGATCACCGGGACGGTCGACTCCTCGACCACCGTGCGGATCAGCGACGCGCCCCCGCGCGGAATCAGCACGTCGACGAGCCCCCGGGCGCGCATCAGCTCCTTGACCGAGTCGCGGGAGCTGGCGTCGAGCAGTTGCACCGCGTCGGCCGGCAGCCCGGCGTCGGCGACCGCGTCCCGCAGCACCGCGACCAGCGCGGCGTTGGAGTGCGCCGCCGAGGACGACCCGCGCAGCAGCGCCGCGTTGCCGGACTTGAGGCAGATCCCGGCGGCGTCCACTGTCACGTTCGGTCGCGCCTCGTAGATGATGCCGACCACCCCGAACGGCACCCGGATCTGGCGCAGCTCCAGCCCGTTGGGAAGGGTCGAGCCGCGGACGACCTCGCCGACCGGATCGGGCAGCGCGGCCATCTGGCGCAGCGCGTCGGCGATGCCGGCCACCCGGCCGGCGTCGAGGGCGAGCCGGTCCAGCACGGCCGCGCTCAGCCCGGCTTCCCGGCCGGCTGCCAGGTCCGTCTCGTTGGCGGTCAGGATCTCCGGGGTACGCGCCACCAGCGCGTCGGCCATCGCCACCAGCGCGGCGTCCTTGACCGTACGCGTGGCCACGGCCAACGTCTCCGCCGCCACCCGGGCGCGTCGGGCCTGCTCGCTGACGCTCATGCCGGCACTCCGCTGCGCTCCGTGCCGCCCTGAGGCACCACCGCCCTGAGCCGATGATTCGTTCGCTGACGCTCACTCACTGTTGACTCCTTAGAGCAGCACCAGGTCATCGCGGTGGACGACCTCTCGTTCGTACGCCGGGCCGAGCGCCGCGGCGAGTTCGGAGGTGGAGCGGCCGAGCAGCCCGGGCAGCTCCACCGCGTCGTAGTTGACCAGCCCTCGGGCGACCGGCGCGCCGGCGGTGTCCACCAGATCCACCGGGTCGCCAGCGGTGAACGTGCCGTCCACGGCGGTGATGCCGGCGGGCAGCAGCGACTTGCGCCGCCCGACGACGGCGGCCACCGCACCCGGGTCGAGGTGCAGCCGCCCCCGGGGCGAGGTGGCGTGGGCCAGCCAGAACAGCCGGGCCGTCGGGCGCTGCCGCTGCGGGTGGAACAGGGTGCCGACCGGCTCGCCGGCCAACGCCGCACCGGCCAGGTCGGCGGCGGTGAGCACCACCGGGATGCCGAAACCGGTGGCGATCCGGGCGGCCTCGACCTTGGTCACCATGCCGCCGGTGCCGACACCGGACCGGCCGGCCCCGCCGATGGTGATCCCGGCGAGATCCGCGTCGCCGTGGACCTCCGTGATCCGGGTCGACTGCGGCTTGGCGGGGTCGCCGGTCCAGAGCGCGTCCACGTCGGAGAGGAGCACCAGCAGGTCGGCGTGCACCAGGGCGGCCACCAGCGCGGCCAGCCGGTCGTTGTCGCCGAACCGGATCTCCTGGGTGGCCACCGTGTCGTTCTCGTTGACGATCGGCACCGCCCGCAGGTCGAGCAGCTTGCGCAGCGTTCGGTACGCGTTGCGGTAGTGCGCGCGCCGGGTCACGTCGTCGACGGTGAGCAGCACCTGCCCGACAGTGCGGCCGTGTCGGGCGAAGCTGGCCGCGTACCGGCCGATCAGCAGGCCCTGCCCGACGCTGGCGGCTGCCTGCTGGGTGGCCAGGTCGCGCGGGCGTCGGATCAGGCCGAGTGGGGCGAGGCCGGCGGCGATCGCGCCGGAGGACACCAGCACCACCTCGCGGCCTTCGGCGGTGAGCCGACCGAGGGTGTCGACCAGCGTGTCGACGCGCTCGTCGGCCAGGCCGCCGGTGGCGGTGGTCAACGAGGAGGATCCGATCTTGACGACGACCCGCCGGGCCGTCGTGACTGCGTCGCGCACCCGCCCATTCTGCGTGGTCACGGCCGCATCGCCCGGCGGCGTTCCCATATGGTGGCCGATTGTGACACCTGACGAGTACGTCGAGGCGGTGCTCGACCTGGTCGAGCGGATCCCGGAAGGTCGGGTGATGTCGTACGGCGGGGTCGCCGACGCCTTGGCCGAGCGCTCGGGCCGTGCCTCGGCTCGGCTGGTGGGCAACATCATGGCCCGCCACGGCGGTTCGGTGCCCTGGCACCGGGTGGTGACCTCCGCCGGCCGGCTGCCGCCGGGCCACAAGCGGGAGGCGCGGGCCCGGCTGCGCGCCGAGGGGGTGCCGTTGCGCGGCGAGGGCGTGGACATCAGGGCAGCCCGTTGGTCGCCTGATGAGGGGATGTGACCGCCGTCCAGACGTGAGTAACATTCGGCCCCATGAAAACGCAGCCGGGCGCCGGCTCGTCAGCCAACGGCCGGCTGCCCCGTGGCGTGCACGCCGGGTACGCGCTCGGCTCGCTGGCCACCGGCGCGTTCGGCACCGTGCCCGGACTGCTGCTGCTGCCGTACCTGACCGACACGCTGGGCGTGGCCGCCGGCCTGGCCGCCCTGCTGGTGCTGCTGCCCAAGGCATGGGACGTGCTGGTCAACCCGGTCGCCGGGCGGATCTCCGACCGCACCCGGTCACGCTGGGGCGCTCGCCGGCCGTACCTGCTCGTCGCCGGTCTCGGGCTCGCCGTGCTGTTCGCGGCCATCTTCGCCGCGCCCTTCGGCAACGGTCCGGCCGCCGTGGCGTACGTGGCACTCGCCTTCCTGGCCACCGCCACCGCGTTCGCGTTCTTCCAGGTGCCGTACGTGGCCATGCCGGCCGAGATGACCGACGACTACGCCGAGCGCACCCGGCTGATGACCTGGCGGATCGCCGTGCTTGCGCTGGCCATCCTGGTCTCCGGCGCGGTTGCCCCGCTGGTGGTGACGGCCGGCGGCGACGGCGTGCCCGGGCACCGCTGGATGGGGCTGTTCGTGGCGGCGCTCATCGTCCTCGGCGCCCTCGGCGCGTTTCTCGGCACCCGGTCCGCGCCGAGGGGTGTGGTGGGCGGCAGCGAGCCGACACTGCGCGCCCAACTCGCCGTGGCCGGCGCCAACCGGCCGTTCCGGGCGCTGCTGATCTGCTTCGTGGTGCAGTCCGCGGGCGTGGCGACCATCCTCGCCGGGGTCAATTACTTCGCCGGGCAGGTCCTGCGCGACGAGCAGAGCGGCCCGACTCTGCTCTTCGTCTGCTTCGTCGGGCCGGCACTGCTGGTGATGCCGCTCTGGTCCCGGGTCGGCGCCCGGTTGGGCAAGCGGGTCGCACTTGTCGTCGCCGCGCTGATCCTCACTGCCGGGGCGCTCGCCCTGGTCGCCGCCCCGGTGCTGCCACCGGTCGCCGTCTACCTGGTGGTCGCGGTGCTCGGCGTCGGGTACGCCGGGCAGCAGGTGTTCGCGCTGGCCATGCTGCCGGACTGCATCGCGTACGACACGGCGCGCACCGGACGGCGGCAGGCTGGCGTCTTCACCGGCCTCTGGACCGCCGGGGAGACCTTCGGTCTGGCCCTCGGCCCGGGCATCTACGGCCTTGTGCTCCAGCTCTCCGGGTACGTCTCCTCCGACACGGGCACGGCCGCCACCCAGTCCGACACGGCACGGCTGGGCGTCCTCCTCGGGTTCACGGTCCTCCCGGCCCTGCTGATCGGCCCTCCGATCCTCCTCCTCCGCCGCTACACCCTGACCCCCGCCGTGCTGGCCGCCGCCACTAGCAACGGACGCGTCGATCATGGAGTTGTGGTGGGGGATGAAAGCGGCAAAACCTAAAAAGAAAGGCACCACGACTCCATGATCGACGAGAGCAGGGTTGCGGGCGGGGCACTGTCGTCCGACGGGGTGGCCGCCGATGTCGCGCTCGCGGAGGTTCGCCAACTGCGTGCCGCCGACCGGCCCACGCACGGCGGGCGTCTGTTCGCGTACGTCTATGACCCGGCGGTGCCTGGGCTGGACGACCTGGCTGCCGCCGCGCACCGGGAGAGCGCCCACGTCAACGGGCTCGACCCGACCGCTTTCCCGTCCCTGCTGGCCATGGAGAACGCGCTTGTCGGCGCTGCCGGCCGGGTGCTCGGCGGCGGGCCGGGCACGACCGCGCCGGACGTCGTCGGCAGCGTCACCAGCGGCGGCACCGAGTCGCTGATCCTCGCGGTCAAGGCGGCCCGGGACGCCCACCCGGAGATCGCCGAACCCCGGATCGTGGTGCCGTCGAGCGCGCACGCCGCGTTCGCCAAGGCGGCGCACTACCTGCGGGTGGCGCTGGACGTGGTGCCGGTCTCGGTGGACACGTTGCGCCCCGACCCGGCCGCGATGGCCGCCGCGATCCGCCCGGAGACGGTGCTGGTGGCCTGCTCCGCGCCGTCGTACGCGCACGGGGTGGTGGATCCCGTCGCGGAGATCGCAGGCGCGGCCGCCGAGGCCGGGGTGCGCTGCCACGTGGACGCCTGCTTCGGCGGCTGGACCCTGCCGTACCTGCGTCGCCTCGGTGAACCGGTGCCGGCGTTCGACTTCGCGGTGCCCGGCGTCACCTCCATGTCGGTGGACCTGCACAAGTACGCATACGCGCCGAAGGGCGTGTCGGTGCTGCTGCACCGCGACGCCGCGCTCCGTGCGCCGCAGTACTTCGCGTACGCCGACTGGCCCGGCTACACGATGATCAACCCGGTGATCGCGTCCACCCGTTCGGGAGGGCCGATCGCGGCCGCGTACGCCACCCTGCGACACCTCGGCGACGCCGGCTACCTGCGGCTGGCCGGCGTCACCCGGGACGCGGTCGCCGGCCTGGCCGACGCGGTCCGCGCCGTTGACGGGCTGCGGCTGATGGCCGAGCCGGAGTCCACGGTGGTCTGCTTCACCGCGACTGACGACGGCCCCGACCTGTTCGTCCTGGTCGACGAGCTGACCGCACGCGGCTGGCACACCCAACCCCAGCTGTCGTACGCCGGCCTGCCGGCAAGCGTGCACCTCACGGTGACCGCCTCGGTCGCGCCCCGGGTGGCCGAGTTCGGCCCGGACCTGGCCGACGCGGTGACGGCGGCTCGGGCGACCGGCCCGGTCGCCCTCCCGCCCGAACTGCGGGCGCTGGCGACGTCGCTGACCCCGGACGCGCTCACCCCGGAACTGGTTGCCGGCCTGGCCGCCGGGCTGGGCCTCGGCACCGGGGCCCTGGATCGGATGGCGGCCGTGAACACCCTGCTCGACGCGGCCCCGGCGCGGTTGCGGGAACGACTGCTTGTGGAGTTCGTGGGCTTGCTTCAACGTCCCGCCTGGTGACGCGGCGACGACCGTGTGCCCGTCGTCCGGAGCAGCCACGGACGGTGGTACGGCACGCCGGGAATTCGGGCGTGCCGTACCACTGGATGGTTCATCGGTAGCGGTAGCGGTCCTCGTTGTCCTCCTGCGCCGACTCGAACAGCGGGTTGTCAGCGGCACCGATCGGCCTGACCCGGGCGATGCCGCTGCCGCTCATCGTGCTCTTGTCCCGCAGCCCGAGCTGGAGGGTGCGCGTAGCACCGGGAGCGAGGGGTCCGATGCGGCAGGTGAGTGGCGACTTCGACGGGGGTCCGCCCGCGCAGACGGACCAGCCTCCGCCCTCGGCGACGGCACCGGGCTGCAAGCCCAGGTTCAACTCGACGAGGGCGGCGGGCGTCGTACCGACGTTGCGGACAACGACCTCCATCGTGCCGGTTCGGGTCCCGTCGGGCTCCTTCGGACCCCAGGAGAAGTCGGCGGCCGTCACCGAGAGGTTCACGAGGTGTGGATTCGGACCGAAGGTCGTCGGCCCGGAGGTCTGCGCGAAGGCGTCACCCGTCCAGCGATAGCTCCGCCACTGCCGCTGCGACCACCTGGCGTCCCAGCCGCCCCCGGGCGCGAGGTCGCCGACCTGCACCCTAACCGTGCCGCCGTCCACCACATCAAGTGCGAACAGCCACTGTGGCTTGTCGCGGGTGCTCGCCACCACGCGGCCGAGCGTGATCACCTCGTTGTCCTCGTTCCGGTCGAAGGCGACCACCTGCATCGGTCCGCCCGTGCCGAGCACGCACTGCACGAGCGCCACGGTTTCCACCGCACCATCCCCGTCCACGTCCCCGTGGTCGAGCACCATGAGCCAGTTCGTGCCCTCACGAGCGTCAGCGGTGAGCCGGATCTGTGACGTCGGGCAGCCCGGACCGGCCCGCCACGCCGGCAGGGTCACCGGAGTCTCCAACAGCTTGGCTCGACTGATGCGACCGTCGGGCACTGTCGAGGTCGGGCTGGCGCTGGTCACGGAGGGACTGGGGATGTCGCTCGGCGTCGGCGACGCCGACACGCTCGGCGTCGGCTCGACCGGGCCCGGCTGAGGGTCCGGGCCGTTCGTCGCCGCGTACCCGATGGCGGAACCGCTGAGCAGCGCGAGCGCCGCCGTGGTCGTCGCGGCCAGCCGGCGCCGGCCGCGCTGCCGTGCGGCCCGACGGACGGCGGCGGGCCCGGGCGCCTCGACCTCCGCCAGCACGGTACGGCGGTAGCGGGCGAATTCCTCGGCGATGCCGAGGGGCTCCTGCTCAGACATCCCGCACCTCCTCGTTGGGGTCGTGCAGGTGGGTCGCGAGTGCCGCCCGGCCCCGGTGCAGCCAGGACTTGACGGTCCCTTCCGCGACCCGCTCCTGGTCGGCGATCTCGGCGACCGTCAGGTCGGCGAGGTAGTGCAGGATGACGGCCCGCCGCTGCTTCGGCGGCAACTTCGCCAGTGCGGCGTCGACCGCGACCCGGTCGGGGCTCGGCCCCGCGACGTGTGTCTCCCGCTGCCGCAGCAGCCACGACTGGGCGGTCCGCAGTCGCCGCCACCGGTTGTGGCCGAGGTTCCAGGCGACCCGACGAACCCAGGCCAGCGGATCCTCGTACCCGGCGAGCCGGTCCCAGCGGGTGTAGGCCCGGCAGAACGCCTCCTGGACGAGGTCCTGCGCCTGCCCACGGTCGCCCGTGTATGCGGTCAGCTGCACCACCAGCCCGCGAAAGTGCGCGTGGTAGAAGTCGTCGAAGACCAGCTTCGTCGGTGGTAGGACGGCGGTTCCCGGCCAGTCCGGTGGACGCCCGCCCACACCTTCGTCTCTCGTCACAACCACCCGTCCTCCCCCGCGGTAGCCACGGGCGTACGTCCGCCCGCATCGATCACACAGCCGGACGCGCCAGCCGGTTGCGGGGTACCGGCGGAACTGTCTGTCGGGTCCCGGACAGCTGCTCGGGTGCGACCCCGGCGACGACGAGGGCCCGGGACCGCAGTGGTCCCGGGCCCTGGTCGGGCGGTGCCTCGTGATCAGGCGGCTGCCACGGTGAACGAGGCGGTGTTGTCGGCCGGGTTGGCGTCCGCCACCACGATGCTGTCCCACTGGGTGTCGAGCTGGAAGGTGGCGGCACCGAGATCACCCGGGACGGTGCCGGGCTCCGCCCGGAGCAGCACATCGAAGCTCCGCTCCTCGCCGGCCATGAAGCGCCCACCCGGGACGACGAAGTTGGTGAAGAAGCTCGGCATGTCCTGCGGGTCGGTGCCCCAGATCTGCACGCCGGCCGGCAACGTGGTCGCTTCGCCGAAGAGGAGATCGTGCGCGGCGTCACCGGCCCACCGGACGGTCACCGGCAGTCGGCCCTGGTAACTGCCGTCCTCCTGCCGCACCAGCGTGGCCGCGGCGGCCGTGCTGATCGACGCTCGTGCCTGGCTGTCCTGCACGTACGGCACGGGGTTGCGCAGAGAGCCCGAGGTGGAGCGGAAGCGCGCGGCGAAGCTCTCCGTGTCCCCGATCGCCTCGCTGCCGTCGCCGACGTTCACCTCGACCCTGCCTCCCCTCGCGATCATCGCGACGCCGCGTGGCGTGGTGAGCGCCTGGAAGGCGACAGTGAACGACCGCCGCTCGCCCGGCTTGAGGTTGTCGCCGGGCACCGAGCAGTTGACGACCCGGCGGTTGTCCTGCAGGCCCTGGAACCCGCACGCGCTGTCCGGCGACAGGTTGCCGATGGAGCCGGCGACCGGCTCGACGATCGTGACGCTGAAGTAGGTGTCGGCTCGACCGCGGTTCGTCACCGTGATCGGCAGGTTGCCCTGGTAACCGCGCTCGGTCGGGTTGAGCACCAGCTGGCCCACCGAGACGTCAGCGTCGAGGCCGTGGCCGGCAGGTGCCGCCGCCGCGGGTGCGCTGAACGCCAGCAGCGCCGCTGCCGGGCCGAGCACAAGGGCGGCCAGCCGCCGTACGGTGCGTGTGGTCATGTCGAAGTCCTCCCGTGGATCCCCGTTGCTGGGCGGCGGCATCTCCGTCGCCCGATGGTGTGCACACGTCCTATGTGGATGGTTGGTTGCGGCTGCGCCTGTCGCCAATCTGACACCGCGGCCCGGGTCGTCGCGCGGCTAGCCGGCCGTCTTCAGCTCGACCTCGTTGTCAGTCCATTTCAGGTCGCTCCACCACCGCTCCTGGGAGTCGTAGTGGATGACCTGCAGGTTCGGCGGATTGTCGATGCTCGGCGGCGCGTAGCGGAACGTGAAGGTGTACGTCTTCCGATCCCCGGCCGGCAGGCCGTCCAGGACGCAGGCGTCCGGCCCATCGGAGCGCACCTCCCGGCACCGGGCCAGGTCCCCGCCGGCGGGCTCCCCAACTGTGTAGAAGTTGCTGAACCCGAGCAGGGGCACGTCTACGGGTCCCTTGTTCACCACCGTGACGGTCACCGTGGCGGCCCGCTTGCCCTTCGCGTCCGGTGCCCCGACGATCAGGTCACCGGCCGTCAGGGTGAGGTCGGTCAGCCGGGGGTCGACCCCGAACTTCGTCGGCCCGGCGGTCTGGTCGAACCGCTCGCCGGTCCAGGCGTACGTCCGCCACTGCCGCTGCGGCGCCCACTCCGGGGTGCTGCAGCAGGGCTGGATGTCCGCCACGTGCACCCGGATCTCTCCGTCGGCCTGCACGGCGAAGTCCGTGACGTCGTCCATCCCCTCCCGGGTGCCGACCACTCGGCCCATCGTGACCACGCGGCCGGCCCCGTCCCGGTCGAAGGCGATCACCTGCTTGGCCGAGGCCTCGCCTTGGCGGCAGGCGACCAGGGCGACCGTCTCAGTGGCACCGTCGCCGTCGAGGTCGGCGTAGCGGGGGTCGCCCAGCAGCGTCGGCACCGAGTCCTGCTGCGACCCGGACCGGAGCCGGACTTCGTCGGTGAGGCAGGTCGTCGGGGCGCCCTGCGGCCAGCGCGGCAGGGCGAGTCGGGCGGCGAGCAGCTGCGACCGGGTGATCCGGCCGTCCGGCGCGGCCGAGGTGGGGCTGGCCGTGCTCGGTGCGGGCGAGGTGGGCGGGGTGGGCGAGGCGCTCGTCCCCGACGGGGTCGGAGTCACGGTCTGAGCCGGTCCGGGCTCGGGCGGCCGGTGCAGGGCTGCGTTCGCGCCCACCGGGATCGCCACGGCGAGCACAACGGCCGCCGCGGTGACCATCGAGGTACGCCGGCGCCGACGGCGGATTGTCTCCCGCACCGCAGCCGTCCCGGCCGGGTGCACCGCCGGGGCGTACGCCTCGCGGAACGCGGCGAACTCGCCGCCGACCAGGATATCGTCGAGCTCAGTCATTGTCGTTCACCTCGTTCGCGGTGGCCAGGCTGACCGCTAGGGCTGCCCGTCCTCGGTGCAGCCAGGACTTGACAGTGCCTTCCGGCACTCCCTCCTGCGCCGCGATCTGCATGACGCTGAGATCGGCCAGGTAGTGCAGCACCACGGCGCGGCGCTGGTTGTTCGGCAACTGGGCCAGGGCGGCGGTGAGCGCGACCCGGTCCGGCCCCGGCCCCGGCATGTGCTCCTCGCGCTGCCGGTGCAGCCACGACTGGGCTGTCCGCAGCCGCCGCCAGCGGCTGGTAGCCAGGTTCCAGGAGACCCGACGCACCCAGGCCACCGGATCGTCGTAGCGGGACACCCGCGACCAGCGGGCGAACGCACGGCAGAACGCCTCCTGCACCAGGTCCTGTGCCTGCGACAGGTCACCGCAGTAGGCGGCGAGTTGCAGCGTCAACGACCGGAAGTGCGCATGGTAGAGCCCGTCGAAGTCGATCACCTCGCGCTCCTGCGAGCGCGCCGACCGCTCCGCGGTCCCCTCGGGTGGCGGCTCGTCGAGCCGTGGCTCCCTCATCACCGTCATCTGGTCCTCCCCGTACGCGTGCCGCCAACGCGGTCACGTCGGTCACACGCCCTGACGCGGGTATCGGTTGCGCGGGTTGCCGCCGTGGTGCCTGTGGTTGACTGTCGACTCGGAGACAGCTGAGGGAGGCCCGAGGTGCAGCTACCGGCAGTGCTCGGTGAGCCGATCCGGTTCGTGCTGAACTGGGGGCGCCGCTACTCGCTCTGGGTCTTCAACTTCGGGCTGGCCTGCTGCGCGATCGAGTTCATCGCCACCAGCATGGGTCGACACGACTTCATCAGGCTAGGCGTGATCCCGTTCGCGCACGGCCCCCGGCAGGCCGACCTCATGGTCGTCTCCGGCACCGTGACCGACAAGATGGCCCCGGCCATCAAGCGGCTCTACGACCAGATGCCCGAGCCGAAGTACGTCATCTCGTTCGGCGCGTGCTCCAACTGCGGCGGCCCCTACTGGGACTCGTACTCGGTGACCAAGGGCGTCGACCAGCTCATCCCCGTCGACGTGTACGTGCCCGGCTGCCCGCCGCGCCCGGAGGCGCTGCTGCACGGCATCCTGCGCCTACAGGAGAAGATCGCCGCCGAGCAGTCCGGCATCGGCGGAGTGCCCCAGCGCGATGTGCTCGCCGCGCCGCTGGACGCCCCGCCCCGCGAGGCCGCCGCGCCACGCTCGGTCGACTCGCTCACGGCCCCGCCGGTACGCCCACCCACCGCGAGCTGACTCCGGTGCTCGCCGGGCCCGGCTAGCCTGCGCACTATGAGCAATTCCGTGGACCAGCGGTCCGCCCACATCATCGACGTGCTCACCGAGGAGTTCGGCGCGTCGATGGCTGTCGACCCGGCCGCCTTCCGCCGCAAGTTTCGCAAGATGGCCGCGTCGCCGTTCGCCTTCTACCGGGGCAGCGCGGCGTTGTTCTACGCCGACCAGCTCGGCGACTTCGCCGACGACCGGTTCCTGGACGGGCGGACCAGCCGGGTGTGGATCCACGGTGACCTGCACGCGGAGAACTTCGGCACCTACATGAACGCCTCCGGGCAGCTGGTGTTCAACGTCAACGACTTCGACGAGGCGTACGTCGGGCCGTTCACCTGGGATCTGCGGCGGCTCGCGGCCAGCGTGGCGCTGCTCGGCTACGGCAAGGCGCTCTCCGACACGGCGATCGGCGATCTGGTGGCCGGCTTCGCCCGGTCGTACCTGACCGAGCTGCGGGCGATCGCCGCCGGAGGGGACGACGCGATCGGCTCGATCACCCTGGAGAATGCCGACGGTGTGCTGCGCCGGGTGCTTCAGCAGGCCCGGCTCAACACCCGCGTCGACCTGCTGGCCGCGCAGACCACCATCGACAACTACGAGCGACGGTTCTCCATCGGTGACGGGGTCTTCGAGATCGACGACGCCACCCGGGACCGGGTGCGTGCCGCCTTCCAGGAGTACCTGGGCACCCTGCCGAACGCTTCGACGCAGCTTCGGCCGGTGGCGGCGCGGATCAAGGACGTGGTGCTGCGCAAGGGGGTGGGCATCGGCTCGGCCGGGCTGCCGTCGTACAACCTGCTGTTGGAGGGGCACACCCAGGCCCTGGAGAACGACGTCGTCATCTACATGAAGCAGGCGCAGGTGCCGGCGGTGGCGCGGTACGTCACCGACGAGTCGGTCCGCGGCTACTTCCAGCACCAGGGTCACCGGACAGCCGAGTCGCAGCGGGCGTTGCAGGCGCACGCCGACCCGTGGCTGGGCTTCACCGAGCTGGACGGGGCCGGGCAGCTCGTCGCGGAGGTCTCCCCGTACGCCGCGGACCTGGACTGGTCGGACGTCAACGAGCCGGAGGAGCTGACCGGGGTGCTCGTCGACCTCGGTCGGGCGGTGGCCCGGATGCACTCGGTCGCCGACGACGAGTCCAGTCACGACCTGGTGGACTATTCCACCGAGGAGGCGATCGTCGCGGCGGTGGACGCCGACGAGCCGGGCTTCGTGGCCCACCTGGTGGACTTCGCCCACGCGTACGGGGTGCGCGCCCGGCAGGACCACCAGCTCTTCGTCGACCTGTTCCGCAACGGCCGGCTGCCGGGCATCTGATCGGGCGTGGCGTCGCTCAGGACGCGAACTCCAGCACCACCTTGATGTCGTCCGGCCCCGGGGTGTACGCGTCGGCGTACCTGTTCACCGGCACCCGACGGGTGATCAGCGACTCGAGCCAGACCTGGTCGGCGCCGGCCAGCGCCTGCGCGGCCATGTCCCAGTGCCGCCGGTTGGCGTTCACCGAGCCGAACACCACGTTGTTCTCCAGCACCAGCTCCCGGTTGAGTGCGCCGGCGTCGAAGTTGATGGTCCGGCCGCCGCTGGACACCCCTGCCAGGCAGACGATCCCGGTGGGGCCCGCCTTGCACATGACGTCGAGGACCACGGTGGGCGCACCGGTGCACTCGATCACCACGTCCGGCTCGAAGGGCAGGTCGTTGACCGGCACCGTGTGGTAGGTGGCGCCGAGCCCGGCGACCAGCTCCGGCTTCGGCCCGTCGGTGTTCCGGTCCAGCACGTGGACGGTGAGCCCGCGCTGGGTGGCGAGCAACGCGGCCAGCAGCCCGATCGGCCCGGCCCCGGTCACCAGGACGGTCTGCGGCTGCCACTCGGCCCGGTGCCCGATCCGCTCGATGTGGTCCCAGGCCTTCGCCACCACACTGGTCGGTTCCAACAGCACGCCGACCTGGGCCAGCGCCGGGTCGAGCGCGACCGCGAACTGGGGCTCGATCCGCCAGCGGTCACGGGCGAACCCGGGTAGCGCCTTGATGCCGTGTTCGGTGTACTGGCCGTTGCGGCACATGTCCCACTCGCCGACCGCGCAGTTGGGGCAGGGGACCGGGTCGGGATGCCGGACGATGCCGGCCACCAGGTCGCCGGGTTGCATGGTGCCGCTCGGGTCCTCGATCACCCGGCCCAGTGACTCGTGCCCGATGACCAGGCGGTCCCGCCCCGGTGGCGCCTCGCCGTACTCTCCGGCGATGATCTCGTGGTCGGTGCCGCAGATCCCCACCGCCAGCGCCTCGACCAGGACCGAGCCTTCCTCGGCAGCCGGCTCCGGCTGATCCTCGACGAGGTTCAGCGAGTTGGCGACCCCGGGTTTCACAGTCACAGCGCGCACGCCCTCATCTTTCCCCGCCGGGGGCTGCGCCGCGCCCAAAGCCGGCAGATCATCTGGCATCGGCGGCGGCCAGGGCCCGGGCCCGGTCGGCACTAGGATCAGCGGCATGACTCCCGAAGCCATCGGTGCTCGGCTGGTGGCGCTGCTCGCGCCGGTCGAGGCGACCCCGTCGGTCTCCGGCGGGCAGCGGTTCGCCCGGGCCACCGTCGACGTGCCACTGGAGAGCTGGCTGGCCGCCGTTCGCGCGGCCCGCGACGACACCGAGCTGGCCTGCGACTTCTTCGACTGGCTCTCCGCCGTCGACGAGTTGGCCGAGGGCTTCGACGTGGTGGCGCATCTCTGGTCGACGCGGCTGCGGCACGGTGTGCTGCTGCGTACCCGGTTGCCGCGTGCCGAGGCCACTGTCGCCTCTGTGGTGGACGTCTACCCGGGTGCCGCCTGGCACGAGCGGGAGACGCACGAGATGTTCGGCATCGACTTCGCCGGCCACGGCGAGCTGCGTCCGCTGCTGCTGCCCCCGGAGTTCGAGGGTCACCCGCTGCGCAAGGAGTTCGTGCTCGCTTCCCGGGTGGCCAAGCCCTGGCCGGGCGCGAAGGAACCGGGCGAGTCGGAGGCCGGCGGTGGGCGTCGACCGATCCGCCCGCCGGGTGTTCCGGCTCCGGGTGAGTGGGGCCCCACGCCCACCCCGGCCGGCGCGGGTGGTGTGGGGGAGGGGCCGCGTGGCGGCACCCCGGCCAGACCCGCCGGTGACCGTCCGGCACGGCCCGCTCCGGGGGCACGTCCGGCGCGTACTCCCCGGTCTGCCGCGGCCGAGGACGGCCCGGCCGTGCCCGAGCAGCCCGCGCCCGCTGCCGGCCCGGGCTCACCCGACCAGCCGGCGCCCGGCCCGGTCGCGGACCCGCCGGCCCGCGCCGAGCGCACCGACGACGACGGGGGTACGACCTGATGCCGCTCTGGGTGGAGCTGGTGCTGCGGGTGGGTGGCGTGCTGGTCGCGTTCCTCACCCTGCCGTTGCTGGTGGGCCAGGCCGAGCACAAGGTGATGGCGCACATGCAGGGCCGGCTCGGCCCGATGTACGCGGGCGGCTTCCACGGTTGGGCCCAGCTGGTCGCGGACGGGGTCAAGTTCGTGCAGAAGGAGGACGTGACCCCACGCGAGGCGGACCGGGCGGTGTTCCGGCTGGCCCCGGTGGTGGCCCTGGTGCCCTACCTGCTGGTGCTGCTGGTCATCCCGCTCGGCCCGAACGACCTGGTCGGGCAACCTCTGGACATCGGCTTGTTCTTCGTGCTGGCCGTGGTCGGTGTCGGGGTGGTGGCGGTGCTGATGTCGGCGTGGGCGTCGGCCAACAAGTACAGCCTGCTCGGTGGGCTGCGCGGTGCCGCACAGCTGCTCGGTTACGAGCTGCCGCTGGTGCTGGCCGCCGCGTCGGTGGCGATGGCGGCGGGCACGCTCAGCCTGTCGGGCATCGTCGAGGCGTGGCAACCGTGGTGGCTGCTCTGGCAGGCGCCCGCGATGATCATCTTCTTCGTCGCCGGGGTGGCCGAGATCCGCCGGCCGCCGTTCGACATGCCGGTGGCCGACTCGGAGCTGGTCTTCGGTTACATGACCGAATACACCGGGCTGCGTTTCGCGTTCTTCCTGCTCGCCGAGTACGTCGGCATCGTGGTGATCGCCGCGCTGACCACTGTGCTGTTCCTCGGCGGATGGCAGGGCCCGTTCGCGGACGACCAGTTGGGTTGGCTCTGGACGCTGCTGAAGGTCTTCGCCGTGTCCTTCGTGATCATCTGGCTCCGGGTGTCCTACCCCCGGCTGCGCGAGGACCAGCTTCAGCGGCTCTGCTGGCTGGTGCTGGTGCCAGCGTCCCTCGCCCAACTGGTCCTCACGGCAGCCGTCCGCGTCGCCCTGTAGGAGCGCCGCTCAGCGCAGCGGGGTATGTGCCGGGTTTACCGGCTCGGCTGGTGGTGGGGGCGGGGTGCCGTCGCCGAACGGGCGGCCACCCAGCGTTTCCCGGCCGTGCGGGGTGAGCCAGTTCGACAGGTCGGGGCCGAGCGGCACGATCCCGGTCGGGTTGATGTCGCGGTGCACCTCGTAGTAGTGCCGCTTGATGTGGTCGAAGTCGATGGTGTCGCCGAAACCGGGGGTCTGGAACAGGTCCCGGGCGTACGCCCACAGCACCGGCATCTCGCTCAGCTTCTGCCTGTTGCACTTGAAGTGACCGTGGTAGACGGGGTCGAAGCGGACCAGGGTGGTGAACAGCCGCACGTCGGCCTCGGTGATGGTGTCACCGACCAGGTAACGCTGGTCGGTCAGCCGCTCGGTCAACCAGTCCAGCCGGTCGAAGAGCTGGTGGTACGCCTTGTCGTACGCCTCCTGGTTGCCGGCGAAGCCGCACCGGTAGACGCCGTTGTTGACGTCCCGGAACACCACCGCGTTGACCTCGTCGATCTGCGCCCGCAGGTGCTCCGGGTAGAGCTGTGGAGCGCCGTCGCGGTGGTACGCGCCCCACTGCGTCGACAGGTCGAGGCTCATCTGCGCGTAGTCGTTGGTCACCACCTGCCCGGTCGGCACGTCCACCATCGCCGGCACGGTGATGCCGCGCTCGTAGCCGGGGAAGCGCTTGAAGTACGCCTCCTGGATGCGCTCGATGCCGAGCACCGGGTCCCGCCCGTCCGGGTCGAGGTCGAAGGTCCAGCTCCGGGCGTCGTGGGTCGGGCCGGCCACCGCCATCGAGATGGCGTCCTCCAGGCCGAGCAGCCGTCGCACGATGATCAGGCGGTTGGCCCACGGGCAGGCCCGACTGACCGCCAGCCGGTACCGGCCCGGCTCCACCGGGTACCCGTCCCGCCCGTCCTCGGTGATCCGAGTGGCGATGTACCGCTGGTCGCGGGTGAACTCGCCACCCGGCTCGACGTACTTCCCGCCTGTTTCCTCGCCCACGTCACCCTCCCGGTCTGGTCAGTGTCTCTACCCCATCCTTACGGATCTACCGCTCAGCGACGCGGAGTGGACCCGGTTACCCTGCCGGCATGACGGATGTGGAGGCCGCGGCCCGCCGGTTCATCGCCGACGTGTGGAACGCGCGCCGGGAGGAGTCCGCGTACGAGTTGATCGCCGAGGACTGCCCGGGGCTGGGCGGCACCGGGCCGGAGGCGACGCTGGCCTGGCACCGGGAGCGGCGGGCGGCCTTCCCGGACCTGCGTTACAAGATCGTGGACGTGGTGGCGGCCGGCGAGCGGGTGGCCGTGCACTGGCGGGCGGCCGGCACGCACGCCGGGCAGTTCGGGCCGGTGCCGCCGACCGGGCAGGTGGTCAGCTACTCCGGTGCGACGTTCCTGCGCTTCGACGGGGCGGGCCGAATCGTCGAGGTGTGGAGCTGCAACGAGCTGTTCCAGCTCCTCCAGCAGCTCGGCGTCGAGATGCTCCCACCGACCGTCGTCAGCGGACCCGGGGCGTGATCCGACTGATCGCCAGGTTGATCGGGAAGGGCTCGCCGGTGTCGACGAACTTCGTCCACCGCCCCGTCTCGCTGTAGACCTCGTTCACCGCGTCGATCCGGTAGGTGACGACCTCCAGCGCGCCACCCTGCGTCTCGATCCGCCAGTAGAACGGGATGCCGGCCTGGGCGTACAGCGCCGGCTTCAACACCCGGTCGATGGAGCGGGTGCTCGGTGAGACGATCTCGACGGCAAGGACCACCTCGTGTGGCTCGTACTTCGACGGCTCCCGCGCCGCCGCGGTGGCCGTGGTGATCAGCACGTCGGGGATGAAGGACCGCGTGCGGTTGATCCGCACCTCGACGCCCTGGGTCACGTCATAGCCCTCGGGGCAGTCAGCGTGCAGCTCGGCCATCAGTAGCCCAGCGATGATTTGGTGCGTGCGGGTGGGGGAGGGGGACATCAGCAGCACTCCATCGAGCAGTTCCCGGCGGCGGCCATCCTCGGGCAGCGCATCCAGATCGTCAGTCGTCCACTCGCTCTCGGGCGGGTAGTCGCTCTGCAGCGCGGCGGTCATGGCAGGTCCTTCCAGGTGCGTTCGTTCTCCCCGCGACCACGGTACCGCCCTGGACCTGTGGGTGGTGGTCGCGCGCGCCGGGGCCACAGGGCAGGATGGTCGGCATGAGCGACCCCAGCGAGCACGGCGACCCGGCCAGCGCCACCGGCGCGCGTGGCCTGCCCGGCGCGGGCCTGGTGAAGGGGTTGGCGGTCACCCTCAAGACGATGACCAGCCGGACGACCACCCAGCAGTACCCGGACGTCGCCCCTGAGCTGCCGCCCCGCTCGCGTGGCGTGATCGCGTTGTCCGAGGAGAACTGCACGGTCTGCATGCTCTGCGCCCGCGAGTGTCCGGACTGGTGCATCTACATCGACTCGCACAAGGAGGAGGTGGCGGTGCCCGGCGCCGCCCGCCCCCGCCAGCGCAACGTGCTCGACAAGTTCGACATCGACTTCTCGCTCTGCATGTACTGCGGCATCTGCATCGAGGTCTGCCCGTTCGACGCGCTCTACTGGTCACCGGAATTCGAGTACGCCGAGTACGACATCAAGGACCTGCTGCACGACAAGGACCACCTGGGTCAGTGGATGGCCACGGTTCCGCCGCCGCCCGCGCACGACCCGAGCGGTGAGCCGGCCAAGGAGGAGACCGCCGCCGCGCGCAAGGCGGCCGCCGCCCGTCCGGCCCCTCCATCGGTACGATCCGACGCCGACCAGGACCCCGCGTCGTGACCGCCCGAGCCGGAGAGGCAGCCTGGTGACCGGAGCGGATGTGCTGCTGCTCGCCCTCGGCGCGGTGGCGGTTGGCGCCGGCGTGCTGGTGGTGACCACGAAACACCTGGTCCGGGCCGGGCTCTACCTGGTGGTGTGCCTGGGCGCGCTGGCCGGTGACTTCCTGGTGCTCAGCGCCGAGCTGGTGGCCTGGGTGCAGGTGCTGATCTACGTGGGCGCGGTGGTGGTCCTGCTGCTGTTCGCGGTGATGCTGACCCGGGCCCCGATCGGTGCCTCCGACGACCTGGACCGGCCTGGCTGGCCGGCCGCCCTGATCGGTGGCGGCGCCGGGCTCGGGCTGACCGTCCTGCTGATCGACGCGTACCGCTGGAGCAGCGTCGCGCTTCCCGTCGCGGGCACCGCGGAGCGGATGGGGGAGCAGATCTTCCAGTCCTGGGTGCTGCCGTTCGAGGTGCTGTCCGTGCTCCTGCTCTCCGCGCTGGTGGGCGCGATCGTGCTGTCCCGGCCGGACATCGGCCGACCCGCCCCGCAACGCGAATCCACGGCAGCACCGGATGCCCGGGTCGACGTCGAGCCCGGGGGTCGCCGGTGAGGCCGGTCATCCCGTACGTCACCGCCGCGCTGCTGTTCGGCCTCGGCGTCTACGGCGTGTTGCGCCGCCGCAACGCGGTGCTGGTGCTGATGTCGGTCGAGTTGATGCTCAACGCGGTCAACCTGATCCTGGTCACCGCGGACACCACCGCCCGCGCCGTGCTGCCGCACTCGGGGCAGGTCTTCGCGTTGTTCGTCATCGTCCTCGCCGCCGCCGAGATCGGCGTGGGGCTGGCGATCGTCCTCCAGCTCTACCGGTTGCGGGCCACCGTCGCGGTGGATGACGTGCCGCTGACCGAGCCGGCGCAGCCCTTCGACGGGCGAGAGCCGGCCGTCCTGGACACGGAGGCTCGCCGGTGACCGGGCTGATCGGGGCGCTGCTGCCCGCCGTACCGCTGGCCGCCGGCCTGCTCGGCCTGCTGCTGCCACCGGCCCCACGGGGCAACAGCGCGACCGGCGGCGATCGGGCCCGCAGCACGGCCGTCGCGCTCGGGGTCGCCGGTGCGGCCGTCGCGCTGGCGTTGGCCGTCGCGCTGCTGCTGACTGTCGACGGGCCGACGGAGACGTCGACCACCTGGGTCGACGTCGGCGGGCTGATGGTGACCCTCGGCGTACGGCTGGACGGCGCCGCCGCACTGGTCGCGGTGGCGGTCACCGCGGTCGCCCTGGCGGTGCAGGTCTACTCGATCGGCTATCTGCGACGCGGCCCGCACGACGACATCGACGTCGACCACCGCTACCCGCCGTACGCGGCCCAGATCAGCCTCTTCACCGGTGCGATGCTGCTGGTGGTGGTCGCCGGCGACCTGATCATGCTGCTGGTCGGCTGGGAGGTGATGGGCCTCTGTTCGTACCTGCTCATCGCCCACGACCGTCGACTGCCCGGCGCGCCGGCCGCCGCGATGAAGGCGTTCCTGGTGACCCGGGTGGGTGACGTCGGCTTCCTGCTCGGCATCGCGCTGCTGGGCGTGTCGACGGGCAGCTTCCGGATCGCCGACGTGCTCGCCCACGACCACTCCGGCGTGACCTTGACCGCTGCCGGCCTGCTGCTGCTCGCCGGTGTCGCCGGTAAGAGCGCGCAGTTCCCGCTGCACACGTGGCTGCCGGACGCGATGGCCGGTCCGACGCCGATCTCCGCGCTGATCCACGCCGCCACGATGGTCGCCGCCGGCGTCTACGCCGTGGCCCGCCTCTACCCGCTGTTCACGGCCGCGCCGGTGACGCTGACCGTGCTCGGGGTGGTCGGCGCGATCACCCTGCTGCTCGGCGCGCTCGCCGCCACCGCCCAGGACGACATCAAGCGTGTGCTGGCCTGGTCGACGGTGTCCCAGTTGGGTTACATGACCGGCGCGCTGGCGGTCGGCTCCCCGTCTGCGGCGCTGTTCCACCTGCTCACCCACGCCGCGTTCAAGGCGCTGCTGTTCCTCGCCGCCGGCGTGGTCATCCACGCGGTCGGCACCACCCTGATGTCGGAGATGGGCGGGCTGCGGCGCAGCATGCCGGTGACTTTCTGGTGCACCGTGGTGGGCCTGGGTGCGCTGGCCGGGGTGCCGCCGCTCGCCGGTTTCTGGAGCAAGGACGGCGTGTTGACGGTCGCCGAGTCCGCCGCGTTGGAGGGCACCGGCCCAGCACCGTCGTGGGTGGGCTGGCTGGTGTGGATGGCCGGGCTGCTCGGCGTGGCGATCACCGCCTGGTACGCCGGCCGGCTGCTGCTGCGCGCCTTCTTCGGCACACCACGCCTGCCGCTGGTCCGCCCGCACGACCCGCCGGCGGTGCTGCGCTGGCCGGTGCTGCTGCTGGCCGTGCCGGCCGCGCTGCTCGGTCTGGCCGGGTTCGTCGGGCCGTTCGCCGACCGCCTGCGCTTCCCGACCGTGCCGGTGGCGGGCTCCGAGGACGGCCTGGTCCACGTGGGGCCGGGGATGCTGCTGCCGCTCGCGTTGCTGCTGGTCGGTGCCGGGCTGGTCACGCTGGGCTGGCGTCGGGACCCGACCGCCGACCCGGCGGTCGCGCTGGGCCCGCTGCGGCCGGTCTTCGCCCGCGCGTTCCGGCTCGACGACGTCCAGCACACCCTTGTCGTACGTCCCGTCCGCGCGCTGGCCCGCGTAGCGCGCACCGGCGACGAGGTGGTGGTGGACGGCGCGGTCGAGGGCAGCGGCCAGGCCGCGTCCGGTCTGGGCGCGGGGCTGGCCACGCTGCACCGAGCGGCGTTGCCCCGGGCCGCCGCCGGTGTGCTGGCCGGCGCGCTGCTGATCGGGCTGGCCGCCGTAATAGGGGTGAAGCTGTGAGCGCGAGGAGTGAGCCGGGTTTGCGAGCCCCGCAGTCGCGAGCGAAGGCGATCCAATGACGTTTGGGCAGGTGTTGCTGGTCGCCGTCCTGGCGGTGCCGGCGCTCGGCGCGGTCGCAGTGGCGGCGACTCCCCGGGACCGGGCGGCCCGGCTGGTCGGCACTGTCGCGGCGGCCCTGACCCTGCTGGCCGCGGTGCCGCTGGTGTTCGGCGGTCGGGGTTGGGTCGCCTGGTCGGCCGGTGCGCCGGCGGTGCGCCCGTGGCACCAACTGGACCTGCCCTGGGTGCCCGGCCTGGAGTTGCGCTTCCACCTCGGCGTGGACGGCATCTCGTGGCCGCTGGTGGTGTTGACCGCGCTGCTCACGTTGCTCTGCTGCGCGTACACGATGTGGCGGGTTCCGGACGGCGGCAGTGGCCGGGCGTTGGTCGCGTTGCTGCTGGTGGTCGAGGTGGGCATCCTGGGCACCTTCCTCGCCCTGGACCTGGTGCTGTTCTTCCTGTTCTTCGAGGTCGTCCTGCTGCCGATGTACGCGATCATCGCCGGCTGGGGTGGCGCGGACCGGCGTCGGGCGGCCCGCAAGTTCGCGCTCTACACCCTGTTCGGCTCGGTGTTGCTGCTGGTCGGCGTGTACGTGGTGGTCGCCGCGGCCGGCACCGCCGACGTGGTGGCCCTGACCGGCGGTGCGGGGATGTCCAGGGGCACCCAGCTGGCCGCGTTCACCCTGCTGGCGTTGGCCTTCGCGGTGAAGAGCCCGCTGTGGCCGTTGCACTCCTGGCTGCCCGACGCGCACACCCAGGCGCCAACG
The DNA here is from genome assembly GCF_018070425.1 of Micromonospora sp. C81. Taxonomy (NCBI): domain Bacteria; kingdom Bacillati; phylum Actinomycetota; class Actinomycetes; order Micromonosporales; family Micromonosporaceae; genus Micromonospora; species Micromonospora sp. C81. Next base: position 67,153 of record NZ_JAGPXS010000002.1, on the reverse strand, counting down.
GTGGGCAGTGTGGTGCTGGCCGGCGTGCTGTTGAAGATGGGCACCTACGGTCTGATCCGGGTGGCGGTGGGGGTGGCGCCGGAGGGCGCCCGCTGGGCGGCGCCGGTGCTCGGCGTGCTGGCCGTTGCCGCGATCCTGGTCGGCTCACTGGTCTGCCTGGCCCAGTCCGACGTCAAGCGGCTGATCGCGTACTCCAGCGTGGGGCACATGGGCTTCGTGCTGCTGGGCGTCGCCACGCTGACCACCATCGGCATCCAGGCGGCGTTGATCGGCAACATCGCGCACGGGGTGATCACCGGTCTGCTGTTCTTCCTGGCCGGGGCTGTGAAGGACCGGACCGGCACGGGCACCCTCGCCGAGTTGTCCGGGCTGCGGGAGACCGCGCCCCGGTTGGCCGGTCTGCTGGCGTTCGCGGCTGTCGCGTCGCTCGGTCTGCCCGGGCTGGCCGGTTTCTGGGGTGAGGCGTTCGCGGTGATCGCGGCCGTCCAGGTGGGCGGCCCGCTCTGGACCACCCTCGGGGTGCTGGCCGCGATCGGCGGTGCGCTCACCGCGGCGTACTTCCTGCGGTTGCTGCGCCAGGTCACCCACAACCGTCCGAGCCCCGCCGTGGGGCGGGTCGGCCCCGGCCTGGCCGGGGCGGAGCTGACCGCGTGGGTGCCGCTGGTGCTGCTCGCGTTGGCCATCGGGCTGGCCCCTGCGCTGGTCCTCGGCGTCGCCGAGGCTCCCGTCGACGCCCTGATCGGGGTGGTCTCCCGGTGAGCGCCAGGCGTACGGCGAAGCGGAGCCCCGCAGTCGCGAACAGAGGCAGGCTCACATGAACGTGGTGCAGAGCGTGGACAGCGTCGCGCTGCTGCCGGCCTACCTGGCCGCCGGCACCGCAGTGCTCGTGCTCCTCACCGACCTGCTGCTGGCCCGGCCACGGGCCACCATCGTGGTGGCCGCGCTGGGCGCGCTCGCCACCGCCGTCGGCGCCGCCCTGGTCGGCGCCGCTGGGGAGCGGCGGACGTTCTGTGTGGGCGCGGACTGCTCCTGGATCTTCGGCGGCCGGGCCGCACTCGTCGGCACGGTGGTGGCCCTGCTCACCCTGGGCGTGCTCGGGCTCTCCGCACCCGCGCTGCGGGCGGGGCGGTCGCCGGTGGGGGAATACTGCTTCCTGCTGGCCTGCTCGATGACCGGCGGCGTGGTGCTCGGCGCGGCCGGCGACCTGATCACCCTGATCGTCGCCCTGGAGACGCTGACCCTGCCGCTGTACGTGCTGGTGGGCCTGCGCCGGGGGAGCCTCGCCAGCGCCGAGGCGGCGGTGACGTTCTTCGTGGTCAGCGTGGTGGCGACCACGCTGACCCTGCTCGGCGCGGCGCTGCTGTACGCGGTGACCGGTGGGCTGCACCTGGACCGGCTCAGCGCGTTGCTCGCCGAACGGCCGGAGTTGCGCGACCTGCCGCTGACCACCGCCGCGGTGGCGGTGCTGCTGGTCGGGCTGGCCTTCAAGGTGGCGGCGGTGCCGTTCCACGCGTGGGCGCCGGCCACCTACGACGGCGCGCCGCTGCCGGTGGCCGCGTACCTGTCGACGGCGTCGAAGCTGGGCGGCCTGGTCGCACTGCTCGCCGTCGTGCAGCGGGCACTCCCGCCGGATCAGACCGGCCCGGTGCTCGCCCTGCTCGCGGTGCTCACCATGACCGTCGGCAACCTGGTCGCGCTGCGCCAGCGGCGTACCGTCCGGCTGCTGGCCTGGTCGTCCGTCGCGCAGGCCGGCTACATCCTCGCCCCGCTGGGGGCGTTGGCGCTGGCCGCCGGCCGCACCGACGAGGCACGCTCCGCCGCGTACGCCGCCGCGATGGCGTACGCCGTCTTCTTCGTGGTGTTGGAGTTGGCCGCGTTCGCCGCTGTGACCGCGCTGCGCCCGGCCGGTGCGGACGGCGGCACGCTGGACGACCTCCGTGGGGCGGCCCGCCGGCACCCCTGGCGGGCCGCGGCGCTCGGTCTCGCGCTGGTGGGCCTGGCCGGCCTGCCGCCAGGGCTCGCCGGCCTGTTCGCGAAGGTGACAGTGGTCCGGGCGCTGCTCGACGGTGGGGCGGCCTGGCTGGCGCTCGTGGTGGCGCTGAACGCGGTGATCGGGCTCGCCTACTACCTGCGGGTGACCGCCGCGCTCTGGGCACCGGCGACGACGACGCCCGGCCCGGCCGCGGCGCAAGCCGGTGGCGGTGCGGCTGCCGTACCCGTGGTGGCCGTGGTGCTGGCGGTGGCGACGGTGGCCGCCGTGGTGCTCGGCGTCGCCCCTCAGCTGGTGCTCGATCTGGCCCGCCACTGACCTGACCTGCGCCTCGTCTCGTCTCGTCTCAGTGAACTCTCAGCGTTGAGACGGATGGTTGGTGGGTACCGGGTTGTTACACCGGTCAGCGGATCCCGGCGATCCGTGCACCGAAGGAGACATCGTGCACCACAACCGTCTGAAGACCGCAGCGCTGCTTGGCCTGCTCAGCGCCCTGATCCTCGCGGTGGGCTACTGGTTCGGCGGCAGTGGCGGTCTGGTCATCGCTGTCGTCGTCTCACTGGTCATGAACGGCGTCACCTACTTCTACTCCGACAAGCTCGCACTGCGCTCGATGAGGGCGCAACCAGTCACCGAGGCACAGTTCCCCGAGCTGTACCGGATGGTGCGGGAGCTGGCTACCGACGCCCAGCAGCCGATGCCGCGCCTCTACGTGAGCCCGACCTCGCAGCCCAACGCGTTCGCCACGGGTCGTAACCCGCAGCACGCGGCGGTTTGCGTGACCCAGGGGATCACCGAGATCCTCGACTACCGCGAGCTGCGCGGTGTGATCGGGCACGAGCTGTCCCACGTCTACAACCGGGACATCCTGATCTCCAGCGTGGCGGCGGGTCTGGCCAGCATCATCACCCTGCTGGCGAACCTCGCCTTCTTCATCCCGCTGGGCGGCGGGGACGACGAGGACCGGCCGAACCCGGCCGTGCTGCTGCTCACCCTGATCCTCGGCCCAATCGCGGCCACGGTGATCCAGTTGGCGATCAGCCGGAGCCGTGAGTTCCAGGCGGACGCCTCGGGTGCCGAGTTGAGCCGCGACCCGCTGGCCCTGGCCAGCGCGCTCCGCAAGATCGACGCGGTGGCCCGCCGTCGGCCGTTGCCGGCCCAGGGCCAGCTCACCAGCACCGCCCACCTCATGATCGCCAACCCGTTCCGGGGCGGCGGCATGGCGGCGCTCTTCTCCACCCACCCCAAGATGGAGGACCGGGTCGCCCGGCTGGAGCAGATGGCCGCCAACGCGGGGCCAGTGCAGTTCCAGCGCTGACCCACTGATTTACGCCTCCGCCCGTACCCGGTCACGCCGGGTACGGGCGGAGCGCTGTGTCGAGGCTGATATCAGGTGTCGTCCCGTCAGGCGGCGGCGTTAGGGTCGTAACGGCTCACGCTCATTACATTTTCGGAGGTTTCGGTGGCCGCGCTGCGTCAGTACCTGGGTGTGTGGCGGATCCCCGGCGCACCGATGCTGCTGATCACCGGCATCATCGGGCGACTCGGGATCGGCATGACCCCACTGGCGCTGCTCCTGGTGGTCGAGCAGGTGACCGGGCGGTACGCGCTGGCCGCCATCGCGGGCGGGATCTACGCCGTCGCCGGTGCCGCGCTCAGCCCCGTGGCCGGCCGGGTCGCCGACCGGGTCGGGCCCACCCCCGTCCTGCTGGTCACCGCCGTGGCCCACCCGGTGGCGCTCATCGCGCTGCTGCTGGCCAGCCGCTCGGGTGACGACGCCCTACCCACCATCTACCTCGCCAGTGCCGTGGCCGGCGCCACGTACCCGCCGCTCACCGCCGCCATCCGTAACGCCTGGAACGACCTGACCAGCCCCAGCTCCGGCCGGTACGCCCTGCGCAACACCGCGCTGGCCGCCGAGACGTCGCTGTTCGAGATCGTCTTCGTGCTCGGCCCGCTGCTCGTCGCCGGCTTCGTGCTGTTCGCCGACGCGGCAGCCGCGCTGATCGGCGCGGCAGTGGTCACCCTGGTCGGCACGACCGCCGTGGCCCTCGGCGAGGTGATGCGCGGCTGGCGCCCGCACGCGAAGGAGCACCACGCCAGAGGGCTCGGGCCGCTGCGGGTCGGTGGATTCCCGGCCCTGCTGGTCTGCGTGGCCAGCCTCGGCATCGCGTTCGGCGCCGCCGGGGTGATCGTCCCGGCGTACGCGAGCGGCCACACCACCGACGACCCGGAGAGCCTGGCCGGCATTCTGCTCGCCGTCTGGGGGGTCGGCAGCGCCATCGGCGGGTTCTGGTTCGGCGTCCGCAAGCCGGCACCCAACATGACCCGCCAGTTCGCCCTGCTGCTCTCCGCCGTGGCCGGCACCTTCGTGGTGTTCGCGGTGATGCCCACCCCGCTGGCGCTGGGCGTCGCGTTGGTCGTCGGCGGGGCCGCCATCGCGCCCGCGCTGACCCTGGAGAACACCCTGGTCGGCCGGATCGCCCCGGCCGGAATGCTGAACGAGGCGTACACCTGGGTGGTCACCGTGGCGGTCGCGTCGAGCGCGGCCGGCGGCTCCGTGGCCGGCCTGATCGTGGACCACACCGGCGGCGTCAGCTGGGCGTTCCTCTTCGCCGGAGCGGCCGTCGCAGTCGGGGCCGCGGTCGCCGCGCTGCCCGCCGGACCCATCGCCCGTGCGGAAAACACGGCGGTACGCGCCGAACAGCCCGTGACGGTCTGACCCCGCCGTCTTCCGCGGGCGTGCGTTCCGTGCGGGCTTGATTCACTCGGGTTCCTTGAAGTCGGGGTGTTCCTGCGCGGCGGATACCCCGACTTCAAGGAGTCCGAGTTCCGCCGCCTACCCTGGGCGCATGGCCAAGGTTCTATATTCGGCGACGGCGTCACTCGACGGCTACATCGCCGGCCCCGGCGGCGACATGTCCTGGCTGACCGACCACCTCGGCGGCGAAAACCCGACGGCGGAGCGCCTGCTGCACAGCGTCGGCGCGATCCTGGCCGGCAACGGCACCTTCGGCGGCGACGACCCCAACCGCGGCACCGACAGCGAAGGCGCGTTCGGCGGCCAGTACCACGGGCCGGTGTTCGTCCTCACCCACCAACCACCGGCCGAGCCACCCGCCGACGTCACGTTCGTCGGTGACCTGCACACCGCCGTCGCCCAGGCCAAGGAGGCCGCCGGGGACCGGTACGTCAACATCCTCGGCGCGAATGTCGCCAAGCAATGCATCGAGGCTGGTCTGCTCGACGAGATCCTGATGTTCTTCGCCCCGGTGCTGCTCGGCGACGGGGTGCGCATGTTCGACCACCCGGGTGGCACCAAGGTGCGGTTGGTGCCACTGCCCGGCGAGACCGAGCACTGGTACAGCCTCGTCTACTGAACCCGACTGTCCATGCCTTGTCGTCGATGGACTCCCGCCTGACGAGCGGAGCGAGCCGCCGCCGGGCTGGGGCGGTCGACGCCGACCCGGTGGTTGACGACGGCCTTGGTTGGTCCATGCCGACCCGGAGGTTCATGCCTGCCTGGGTGTTTCGACGGCCGACCGCTGAACCCCGCCGCTCGGCAACTGAATCCGTTTCAGGTCGCGTATCCCGGGAACGACGCTGCCATGCCCGACCCCGACCCTGATCCCATGGAAGAGCGTGCGAAGAGCGCGGTGCGCAAGGTCCATCGGGCCGCTACCCGGCATCAGGACGACGACCTGCATCAGGCGGCGGTGGAAATCAGCCGCATGGCTGCTGAACTGGGGCACGATCCGGGCTCGATCGAGGATTGGCGGCGCTGCCCGGTGTGCGGGGCAGAGCCGGGGGCGCTCTGCATCCAGGTGCCGGGGCACGACATGGTCGACGGTGTGCATCCGGAGCGCATCAGGCAGTAGGACACGGCCCTCTCCCGCTGGTGAACGGATCGCGGCGCCGTCGGCTGCGTATCGGTTGCCTGGCCAGAGAGCTAGATATAGGGCAGCGACCAGTTGGCGTCAGTGCCGGAACGTGAAGATGGTTCCCGCAGGGTCCAAAAGCTGTGGAGACCCTTCGAACCGGTTAACGCCCACCGAGAATTGCACATCGTCTGGAGCGTGGAATGCCTGCTCCACGAAGCCGGCATCCCGGAGCCACTCCCGTACAGCTGGCGTCAGGTCCGGGTCTCGCCGGGTCCTGGTCCAGATCACGGTGGCACCCTCAGCACACAGCCGGGGCAGGGCAGCAACGGTTCGCTTCACGTCTGCGTCCGAGATGTTGCCGAAGACCCCGACCATGAGCACCAGGTCGGCCGGAACGATCCCCGCATACGCGGAGAGTTGGCCCGCGTCGGCCTGCCTGATCACGATGTTGGAGATCCCGGCCTGATTGGCGGCGGCCTGAGCGGCAGTCACATTGCCCGAGTCGAACTCAAGCAGGGTTCCGCGTACACGCTGAGCATCAGCCCTTGAGGCGAGGACGCCGATGAGGTCATGACCCTGCCCCGCGCACACGCTTATCGCAGTCAGCCGTTCGTCGAAGCGCTGATCAAGCCACGAGGCAATGTGCTGCTGGACCAGCCGCAGCCGACGAGACAGCGGGGAGTTTTCGTCGGCGTACGGCTCATGCCACGCCTGCCAGTGACTCTGGGCGGTCATCTGGGTCAGCTTTGCAGCATGATCGACCCGCCTACCAGGCCGGGGGTCGCCGCCTTACCTGTAGTTGTTGAACTGGAGGGCGACGCCGAAGTCCTCACCCTTGAGCAGCGAGATGACCGCCTGGAGGTCGTCCCTCTTCTTGCCGGTGACCCGTAGCTGGTCGCCCTGGATCTGCGCCTGCACGCCCTTGGGGCCCTCGTCGCGGATCTTCTTGCTGATCGCCTTGGCCTTGTCCGTCTCGATGCCCTGGATCACCTTGCAGTCGATCTTGAAAATCTTGCCGGACGGGCGCGGCTCGCCAGCGTCCAACGACTTCAGTGAAATGTTCCGCTTGACCAGCTTCTCCTTGAACACGTCCAGTGCGGCGAGGACCCGCTCCTCGGTCTCCGCCTGAAGACCGATCGCCTCCTCGCCGGACCAGGAGATCTCCGCACCGGTGCCGCGGAAGTCGAACCGCGTCGCGAGCTCCTTTTCCGCCTGCCGAAGGGCGTTGTCGACCTCCTGGCGGTCAACCTTGCTCACGATGTCGAACGACGGGTTCGCTGCCATGTTTCTGCTCCTGCTGTCCGGCGGTCTGGGCTTGCCGTCGGCCGCCGACCAGCGGCACGACCCCCTGACCGTACCCGGTTGCGGAGGTCCCGGGGGAAGCCGCTATCCTTGCTTCCGCCGCCGCGTTACGACGCGGTGGGGTGCCCTGGCGGGTTGCCCGAGCGGCCAATGGGAGCGGACTGTAAATCCGTCGCGAAAGCTTCAGAGGTTCGAATCCTCTACCCGCCACCAGGTGCAGAAACGGCCCCTGACCAGCAGAGATGCTGATCAGGGGCTGTTGTCGTTTGTCTGGCCGGGTCCGGCTGCGTCCAGCCGATGACGACTGGTTGTGGGCAGATGGTGGGCAGGTCGATCTTGCCTCTCAGGGGTTCTCTGAGGCTGCGAACACTCGTGCTCCGGGGAATTGCCGGCCTGGCGCGACCGCGCCTGGAGCGACCGGTTGAGGCTGCCGTGGGGCTTACCTGGCTGCGCAGGTAGGCCGGGGGCAAGCCAGTCCGGGGGTTGGACTGGCGCGGCAGTCGGAAGCCTTGGCCCTCGATCAGGTCGACTTGCCGGCTTCCGTATCGACTGGCCGTGGTCGTGCTGCTGGATCAGCGATTTCGGGGCGGCGGTCCGGCGGCAGTCGGTGGCTCTCCGCCCCGGCGCCGCAGGCGGCCGGGGCGGCTTGCCGCCGGCCGGCTTACCGCCCGCGCCGCGCGGAGCGCGGCGCCTTGATCAGATAAAGAGTATTTCGGCAGATCTGACGGATCACATGAGGCAAGACATGAGGGAGGGCATCCGTGACAGCCGTGCACCAGTGACCGAACGGCATCTTGATCGCTTGCTCTACACAAGATAAGAATGACAAGTTCGGTCACCTTGGCGAGGGAGCATGCCTGTGGTAAGTCGGGGGAAGCAAGTCTTACGAGCAGTAAGCGACATTACGGGCGCCTCTGAGTCATTGAGCAACGCGAGGGATGACACCAGCGGGACTGGTGATTTCATCGACCTCGACCTGTTGAAGGCTCTCACTGGGGACCCGCTCGACATCAAGGTTGTCGCGGAGAGGTTGATGCGTAGTGCAGATCAGGATTGAGGCCGAGTCGCGCCGTGGCCTACGCATCATCGATGAGATTCCAGACATCCCGCTGTGCAGGATCGAGGGCTACAACGGGATTGGGAAGACCGCGGCCATCAAGCTATTGCGCTTATGTGCGGGCGATCAACCCTTCGCCGAACATGACCAGGACTGGCGGAGCTTCCGCGAGCAGCTAGTGAAAGCCCGAGTGACGGTAACAGGCTTGCAGCACGCTGGAACTATCGAGTGGTTGCTAGACCCGTCCGTATGGCCGATGGAGCCGCGGCCGTTGGAGGACAGGCTAGGGCGAATAGAAGTCGACGGTAAGCGTGCTAGCTATAGAGACATAAGTACGCTATTCAGCGTTCACCATATCATCGCCGCTGAAACGCCCTTGAGGGTTTTGGCCAACCGAGTCGAAACGTCCCGCAGGCACATCTTCGACTGGTTAGAAAATCCAGGTGAGGACAGGCAGCGAGATATCGACTTCGCAATAGACGAGGTCCAAAAACTTATACTTCAGAGCCTGCCCTCACAGTTGCAGTCCGAGTTGAAAGCGGCAGAGGAATCTGCGAAGGCAAGCGAAATCTTGACGATCGAGCTTAACGCACGGCGTCAGCGCATGGACATATTGGACCGAGCTGCAGGCGTGTTGGACCGCCTTGACCAAGTTCGGGGGCAAGGTCCCGAGATGCAAGACAAGCTTGATCGCCTCAAAAAGGAGCTCGACGAGCTAGAGGCGAAAACCGAGCAGCTTGACCAACAGATCACCCAGGCAAGCAGTCGTCAGCATCTAAATGAGCAGGCCGAGCGCGAGTTTGAGAACGCGAGAAAGTTCCTTATCCGACACGACAGCGCGCTTCGGCAGGCTACGAATGAGCTGGAAAGACTTACCACAGAGGCTGGAGTCGAGCCGAACAACGAGCAGATTCTACTTACCCAAAGAGAACTCAGCCGCAGATTGAACGAGCTTCTGGAGCGCCAACCTCAGGTGCATGCTGCGCCGATGCTCGTGTCAGTCCTTGATGACGTTGCGGACCGACTGTCTGATGCGGAACGGCACGACCTCGGCGAAACACTTCTGCTCGAAGAGGAAGAAGGCGCCTCGAGTTGGACCGTTGCCGCTCTACGTGATGCATGCCTCCGACAGGCTGCCAAGCTGCGGGAGCGCACACCGTCTGGAGATGCGCAACAGCTAGCTGCCGAGATTGATATGGTTCGCTCGCGAATCGATGCAGTCGTACAAGCCTCCGGGAAGCTCGCTGAGGTAGAGCAGGCCCAAGCTAACTTTTCGCGCGCAGAGAGGCGCCTGAAGGAAGCATCAGAATCGCTGCCGGCCCAAGCAGCAAAAACTATCGACGAGCTCATCAGGACGCGGAACGATCTCGATCAGAGAAGCCGCTCAGTCCAAGCTGCCCATGCCCGTTTAGAGCACGCCCGAGAGCTCCTGGGCGGCGGCATGACCGAAGATGCCTTGGTCGCAGAGCTTCATCGGCTATGCAGGGAAGCAGAGGTCGAGGTGGTCCGTGTCCGAGGTCGCCGTGAGCACGCGCGTTCAGAACTCGATCAGTTGACGAGACGGCATGTTCAAGCGGTTCAGACCACGGAGCGGACACATCGAGTCCTCCAAGATCGAAAGTCGCGAGTCGCACAAGTTGTGGAACTGCTAACGCAAAGCGACGACCACGCTTGGCTACGGACGGCCGTGCCCGAAGTTGCTGCATTGCCACGTGCATCAGTCATCCAGCAGGCGACTAATCTAGATGCTCTTTCCGGCCGCCTAGAGCGAGCGCGCGATAAACTTCAGCAGCAATTCACTGCAATTCAGGGTATTGGGGCAGCCCTCAGTCGCTTATACGGAGAGCTAGGCAAGTCGTCCGGCGTAGTAACCGCCCCCACTCCTTGGGATGAAGCGGCCCGTATGTGGTTGGCTGGCGAGGTGCGGAATTGGTTCACCGACCCGCTTCTTCGTCGATCTCTATTCGAAAATGCTGATGATCTCTGGTTGGATTGGCGCGACTTGAGAGTCCACTGGACGGCGGCGGGAGAGGAAATGAGCAGGCCGCTTTCCGGGTTCTCTAGCGGCCAACAAGCCTTTGCTTACACTCACGCTCAGCTTGCGCAGTTGGAGTCGGAGGAGCCTAGGGCAGCGAATCGACTCATTGCACTGGATGAGTTCGGTGCTTTCCTCGATGCTGCAAGAATGCGCGATCTTGCAACCTACCTGGATGACCGTCGACTGCGTCAGCCGAATGACCAGATAGTGGTGATCCTTCCGCTCGAGAGGATTCCTCCCACTGAGGGAGGGGACCACAAGCAGCGAGCACGAATCAAGGATCTCAGACAGCGGGGCTACCTCACCGAGGCGTTCTCACTATGACCTACGACAGATCCGCTACTGTTAGACAGGCATTCGGCGCTCCAGCAGTGCTTGCTGAGTCAGAGGCTAAGGCGCTTCTGGCGGGCCTTTCCCAGCTATGGCGCCTCACCTACGGGGAGGTTCCCTCGCGGATCGATGCCGACTTGGACGCGTGTAGGAGGTTTTTCGATCCACTGGCGAGAGGGCAGTCCCTACGGGAAAGGCTCTCGCACCTTCCTAAAACTCCACCGAGTCTACGTCGCAGCCTGAATGGGCTAGGCCCGCCTCTGATTATTGACGGCGGGGATGACGCTCTTCTCATCGGACTCGAAGGCCGGCTCCTGATCGAGATTCTTGAAGAGCAAATCGATCTGAATGACGACCTAATTATCGTGTCGCCCGGCAGGATCGCCGCTGCTGAACATAGAGCGCTTGAGTTTTATCGGTCTTGGGGGCTGGCAAAGCTAACCCAAGTGATCGATCTTCGGAGCGGCCGAGGGAAAGAGGTGATGCAAGCAATTGCAGTTGGCGTCGTGCTCGCCTTGCTGGTCAATCGCTCGGATTCGCCTGAAAGGGCCGTCATCCAGCCTGATCCGACGTCGCCGGAGCGTGACGTTATCGACTCTGCAGTCTTTGCCGCTGCCGAAAGGTTCGCCCAAGTGGTCACGGGTAGCGATGGTCGCTCCGCAGGCGAGCATCGCCTCAAGGGGGGATACGGTCTCAGTGAAGCGCGCCGTCGGCTGGCGCCCAAGTTGGTGGTAGCGAGAAAGAGTGGCCGCGTACTTCTCTACATTCCGACTGCGCACCGACAAGAAGTTGTCGATTTCGTCGGACGGGACCTCGCTCGGCGACCCTCTCTCACCGAGGAAAAACTCGCGCTTGCATTCGACCAGTTAGCCGTTGCCTTTAGAGCAAAGGCAGGCAACCTCGCACACCATTCGATGATCTTCGAACGCCCTGCTGATACCAGGGACCTCCGGACCGGCTTGCTGGCGTCATTCTCCAGTAATCGCCCGGGAAACGATCCGTCCCTGTGATCCTGAACCTACTATCGACGCAGCGTTAGTAGACGCTCAGACAGCTCAACTTGATGGCGCGTGGTGTTCTGTGCCCAACGTTGGCCCCGTCGCCGCAAGGGTTTGTCATCCTCGGCTGTAAACCCAACATGTTCCGCGATCTCAGCAATGATTGAAGGCGTGTCCACATATACCCCGTAAGGCGCGCTGTCCCCGATTAGCCAGACGACGGGTGCCCCAGGCCTCATGGCCGATGAAAGGTTGGTTAGGACCTTTCCTATGGCAGAAAAATAGTCAGGGACAACGCGGTCATACTCTTTCCCACGTTTTCGAGCAAGGCGTTCAGTCTTTAGATCATTGGTTACGTCGGTGATTCGCTTAGCAACATCTCCGTAGCTCTCCAGCATCTCGCTGGCCGCTGCGGCGGCACCGACGCTACTCTGCTGAGTAGTTGCGGTGATCATTTTCGACCGGATCGTTGCGCACAGTTCCGCCCAGCTGCCGACATCCCCCCAAAAATACATCTCAAGTCGTGTCGCGTCGGCGTAGTCAAAATTGTTCAGATAGGGGGGCGACGAGACGCAGCCGTGTGCGGATCCTGACGGCAGAAATTCCCACGACCTTTGGTCGGTTGAGTCTCCGTGTACGACCTGAAGCTTAAGCTCTTCAGAGTCGCTCGGTGCGTCCACATCAAGATCGTCTCGCATCCAGGAAATGCGCTGCTGAAAACGTGTGAGAACATTAGAAAAGCGCGCCTTGCGTGCTTTCGTAGGATTCTGGTAAGGCCATCCGACGCGCACGGCTGCAACATCGCGCAGTGTGCTTAGCAACGCCCACTTGGCGTGGAGGTACCAATCGCCGGCCTCTCCGCCCTTGATGAGATCGCGCAACATCACTAGTTGCGCGAGGACCTGCGGAGTGAAAGACCGCTGAATCAAATCCGTTTCTTTTTCGAAGTCGGGGTCAACGTCTTTAACGCCTTGCTCCGCACGCGCTGCCAAGTGTTTGGCGATCTTAACCAACTCGCCGGGGTCGCCCGGCTGCGGCTGAAGCTTCAATGCGGCCAACTCTGCGATGGCCGGATGGGCCTCAATGCCAAAGAACGAATATTTCATTTCACGCGCAGATGTGCCTGTAACGCCGGAACCAGCGAAGGGGTCAACGATCATGCTTCCGGTCGGAATGTCGAGACGTCGGAGCAGCAAGGACACGTAGTCGGAAGCAAAGCCGGCAGGGTACCTGAACCAGCGGTCGAAGGCTGCGCTACTGCTCGTACCATGGCTGCGCCCCCGGCCCGAGGCAGGCGTGAGCGGTGAGAGCAGCTCGCTAGGCTGCGCATACCGGTCAGATGGGGTTACTTCGGGCACGTGGGGGAGGGCATGCTCGGTGGACACGCGCTCATTCCACCACGGTGTTGGGTCGGAAGCCACGCTGGGGCCGAATCTTCTAGATCATTAGGCGAAGAGGTTGCGTAAGGCGACGCTCCGCGGATGCCAGCCGGGCTCCCTGTAGTAATCAACGGCCGCCGGCCTGCGAGCTAGCTCTGGGTGGACTGCGCCGACGACGCTGTCGTTCAAGTCTGCTAGCCACTCGAGAGTCCGGGTCCGCTGGGATGCTTGGTCCCACTTGACATCTGCCTCGAAGTACACCCCGGCCACGTCCTGTGCCGGTCCGAAGCTTCGCATCTCCACCAGCGCCCGCAAGACTGTAAGGACGAAGGTCAGCGGAGTGGCCGCATACTGAACGTCACGGTCTCCCCACGGACTACGGAGTAGATGCCCAGCCATCGATCGGGCTAGCGAGGCCGCGCGATCAGGTTCCCTGGTCGTCCAAGCCCTGGCCTTGCCGCTGGGTATTTGGGCGAGATAGTCCAGGAAGATGAGGGGCTCTTCCCGAAAGCTCTCAGCGAGAGATACCAGTTCTGTCAGACCCTCCTCGTCACCATCGAGCAGAATCCCAAGCAGTCGGGCTGCTCGCTCAGGCAGCGGGTCGTCACGGTGCTCGAAGACAAGTTGGAGAAGCTCTCGGAGACCATCCATCGTCGGGACCCGTAGATTCACGTCCTGCTCAGTGCAAGCGCGTACGAATGGTCGCCAGTGAAGCATCTCGCCGTCTGGCAGCAACTGAACCCCAGCTCTCGGGTCACGGCGTGTCAAGAACCAGGCGGCGACGCGCCCAAGGCTGTAAACGTCCACGGCGGGAGTCGCTCGGCTCGGATCATCATCTAGCTCCGGCGCATCGAACCCGGGCGTACCCATCCGTTGACCAGTCCGTGTAAGGGCCCGAGACGCAAGGTCGGGCGAGACCCTCACCATCCCCCAGTCCGCCACCACCCATCTGAGCCGACCTCCGGAAGCTCCTGGCAAACCAAGAATGTTGCTGGGTGAAACGTCCCGATGAATCAAATCCTGTTTGTGGGCTAGGTCGAGCGCATCGGCTAAGTCGAGAAGAATAGAAGCCAAATCCTCTTCGCCAAGGTCATCACGTGACTCGAAAAGATTGCCTTCGGCTAGCGGCATAGCATACCAAAGGAATGCGGGATCGTGGTCCAAGATGGGCATGATGTGCGGATGGGCCAATTGCTTCTGGGCGACAATCTCTCGCTTGATTCGATCCTGCGCCTCAGGGAAGTGTTTGGCGCGTTTGATGGCAACCTCGGAGCCATCTATTTTGTGGACCGCCCCAGTCACCTCCGCAAAACCGCCATTACCTCTTGGCTTTGGGTCGAGGCGGTAGAGCTTCTTCAGCTCCGCGTTCGACTCGGTCGGCTGCATGGCACCTAGCTTAGAGATCAGGCAGCCAGCGCAACTACCCTCAACAAAGGGTCAAATCCTGCAAATAGTGCATACCTGACTGGGGTAGGGGTCTTGGATCTCAGGCGCCCGTGTGAGGATGCGGTCTACAGGAAAGCCTGGGGCCGATTGAAGGGGTCCCATGGCGTTCCGCGCCCGACGGTAATTCCTCATTGGTCGCCCTCGGCTAGCCGATAAGTCCTGCTGACTGCCTCCACTCCGCTTTGTGATCGTGTAACGCTCTCGTGCAAAACCAACGTCGATCCGACCTCGATGCTGAAAAGTGTCGCGAGCTCTATATCCGCAACGACCTCACGCTGCCTTACCTCCCGAATGAGGTTCTCAGTCGGAGCCGGTTCGTAAGGATGAGGGTTCGCATAAGTGCCCCTGCCGTGCTCCGTGGTAGTCAGGCCGTTCTCTCGTAGGGCGGATAGAGCCTGGCGGATCGTCCCGCGACTGGCCTGAAATTCGGCGGTGAGCGCGCTCTCGGTCGGCAAGAGGGCTCCGGGCGGAATGACGCCGCTCTCGATGCGTTCACTCAACTCTTGGGCGATGGCGCGGTAGCGGGGCTGGCCGTAGTGCGGGGTGGGCACCTGCTCACCGTACCTGGCACTTGTCTTACCAAGTGCCAACCAAGTGACCCGTTTCGACGTCTAGACAACTCGTCCACTTGTAGATACGTTTCATGGTGTGCGGCTGGAGTGACGGCCCGTGTCAGCGGTGGTTTCGCGCCCGCCCTGGTCGCACCTGATGCGCGGCGTCCTGTCGGACCGGTTGCGGTAGCCGCGCGTACAAGTTGGCTCGGCGATACCCGACCCGTCCGGCGTCGGACGGTGCGCCGTGTCTTCATCCGGGCCGGTGGCCGGCCGCATTCCCCCGTGGCTGGCCACCGGTCCCCGCCTACCTGTGGAGGTGCGATGTCCGGCTCTCATCGTCGACACCGTTGGTTCTCGTCCTGGTGGCCTCGGAGGCGCCCATCTGCCCGGCGTATCACCAGCAACGTTCAGTCGAGTCCACGCGCGCGATCTACTACCTCCTCGCCGCGGTGGTCGACGGGTGTCACCCGTGAATTGCCTGCGCTCCGGTACGCACCCTTGATGACGCGAGCCCAGCTCTTCCGAGGCAATGGCGGGCGGTGGCCGCGATGAGTCGTACGAACAAGCCGGCTGCCGTGACGAGCCACCCGGACTGGTGCGCCCCGGATCGCTGCGGCTACTTGGTGCCGCCGGTGATGACGCACATGGCCCGTCGTCATCGCGGCCCCATGCGGCGGGTCGGCGAGAGCCGGGCGGGCGGGCTCGTCGTCACGTACCTCATCAGCAGTGAGACTCTGGGCGTTCCCATGGTCGGTGTTCACGTGACGTGCCGGGCCGGGAACGCCTGGGCGGAGTTGTCCGTGCCGCAGGCAGCCCAACTGGTCGAGCAACTTCGCGGATCGCTGGCACAGGCCACCGGACAGCAGGGGGCCGGCGATGAGTGAGGGCGCTGCCATTCCGAAGGGGTCGGTCGCCGTCGTCGATCGCGCCGTTCGTGTGCCCGGTCTGGTGTCGAGGCTGCGGGCCCAACGACCCGATGCACCGCGGGCTTCTCTCCACCATCGGACGGGAGCGGACCGGCTGGGTCACCGTCCAACTGATCGTCGACCGGTTCGCCCGCCGGGACCTGGCCGTGAAGCTCGACGCGACCCGTTACGGCGCGACGCAGACCGTGCTCCTGTCGTCCGCGCAGGTGGACCGGCTCATTGACGAGCTGGTGTACGCCCAGATGGAGATGCTGACACCGGCAGATGGCGGCGAGCGGGCCGGAGAGACGCAGTGAAAGCCGACACCCGTCGGGGTACTCCTGGCCTGCGCCCTGCGCGGCCACCGCGCGCAGCGGTAGCCGTACCGCCGGTTCCTGAACGGCCCGCCGGCGGCACCACCTGGCAGACGTTGGAACGTCTAGGGGGTACGGTGACCGGTGTGCAAGGCCGGGACTGGCGCCCTCGCTACCTGCAACTCGCCGAAGAGTTGCGGGCAAAGATCGTGAGCGGTGAACTGGCCCCCGGCACCCTGATGCCCAGCGAGACCGAGCTGGCCGACACCTCGGGCCTGTCGCGCACGAGCGTCCGCAACGCCATCCGGCAGCTCCGCGAATGGGGCCTGGTCCGGGCGGAGCAGGGGCGCGGCACCTACGTGCGGGCACCTCGTCAGCGGGTACGCCGTCGCAACACCGAGCGGTACCAGTGGGAGAAGGATCGCGTCCTGCTCGATGAGGACGAGCGGCTGAAGACTGGCGCCACCGAGCACGACACCGGCCTGACTGTCGACGACCTGAAGTTCCACGCCGAGTATTCGCGGGTGGAGGCTGATGCGGAGATGTCGGCGGCCTTGCAGGTCGAGCCGGGTACTTCGCTGCTGCGCCGGGTCTACTGGACGTCGTCGCGGCACGAGAACGCGCCGCTGACCGTGTCGTACTCCTACCTGCCTTACGACCTGGTGGCCGCGAACCCGGACCTGCTCGACGCGGGCAAGGAGCCGTGGCCGGGCGGCACGCAGCACCAGCTCTACACGCTTGGCATCGAGCTGGACCGTATCGACGACGAGATCCGCGCCCGTCCGCCGTCGCCCGATGAGGCCGAGTTGCTCGACATCGACCCGGGCGTCTCCGTGCTCACCGTGCGGAAGACCTCGACCGACACCACGGGCCGGGTCGTCGAGGTCGCCGACGTGGTGATGCCGGGCGACCGCGCCGAGCTTGTCTACTCCCACAAACTCCAGCGGTGGAAAACTTGACGCAGCTCGTCTCGGTCATCACCCCGGTCCACGCGCCCAGCATCGAGCACCTGCCTGGCGCCTACGAGTCGTTGGCCAAGCAGGAGATGCCTGACGGCTGGGACTGGGAATGGCTCGTCCAGGAGGACGGGCAGACCGGCGCCCTGGTCGACGCGCTGGCTGACGATCCCCGGATCAGTCTCGGCTCCGGCCGTCCCGGTGGGCCTGGTGTTGCCCGTACGCTCGCTCTTTCCCGCGTCTCCGGGCAACTGATCAAGGTGCTAGACGCCGACGACCAGTTGACCCCCGGCGCACTCGCCCGGGACATCGCCGCATTCGGCGCGCACCCGCAGATCGGCTGGACCACCTCGCGGGTACTCGACCTGCTGCCCGACGGTTCGACCGCCGGATGGGACAAGGACCCGGCCGGCGGGGTCATCGACCGCGGTTCGGTCCTGTCGTTCTGGAAGGCCAACGACTACCGGGCATCGGTGCACCCGGCGACCCTGTGCCTGCGGCGGGACCTCGTCTTCGCCCTTGGCGGCTGGATGGCCCTGCCCGCCTCCGAGGACACCGGCCTCCTGCTCGCCGCCAACGCGGTCAGCGCGGGCTACTTCACCCGCGAATACGGCCTGCTCTACCGCAAGTGGCCCGGGCAGGTGACCAGCCAGGCCGCGCACCGAGAGCCGGCCGAGTACCGGGCTCGGATGAGGATCATCGAGGCCCGAGCCAACGCCCTGGCCTCGATGATCCCGAACGGCTTCGACGGCAGCGCTACGGCGTAGCTTCGTGCCCCGGCATGCCGTGGGTACGCCGCCGCTCCTTCATCTCTGCCTCGAAGATGTGCCGCCGTCCGCCGGCCAGCTTCTCCCGCGCGTCCCGCTCGATCTCCTGGAACGCGGCGTAGTAGCCGTCGTCGAACTCCTCGACGATCTGGAAGGTCCAGCGGCCGGGTAGCACGTTGCGTCCCAGTAGCTCCTGTTCTACCCGCTGGGCGACCTCGTCATGACCTGCATGCCGTAGCAGCTCAACCACGCGATCAAGAGTTAGGTCTGCGCCACCTACGAGCTGATGGACGGAGTACAGGTGCCCGCGTACGCGGTGGATGGTCTCTAAAGCTTTACTCAGCTCACCCAGGGCCTCGACAGTCTTGTCTTGTGCGCCCATCGGCCGCGAGTGCGCATCATCGATGGCCCTGCCGTCACGCTTGTTGGTCATCGCTCACCTGTACCCGTGCATCGTTGCGGTCACCCTCGGGACGCCCGAAGCACCGAAAGAAGCTGCCTACTGTGGAGATGAATGCGAATAATTCTTATGCTGGATCAGCGGTTAGGGCATCTAGCAAGCGGCAGAGCAACACTGGGACTTCCGACTTGCAAACGTCCGCAGGTGCGGGGATATCATACGTCCGAGTCGCGCACTCGACCACCGCGCGGTGCGAATAGATATGGCGGCCTCTCGCGATTGTGAGGCCGGTTCATTTATGTTCGCGCAGGAGGTGAGCGTGTGGCTAAGCCACCAAAATCGGTAGTTCCTCACGTACGACGGCGAGGTAGTACCGAGAAAAAGTCCTGGTTGGTGAGCCTCGGACGAGACCGTGTTGCCTGGTACTTCAGGCTGGTCGCGCCCATCGTGGTAGCACTGGTCATGGACTGGTTCCGGAACGGTGGCGGAGGCCGGCCCAGCTAGCCCGACTAGCGGACCGGCTCTCCCAGCGGGCCGCACCCCTCTGCTTCCAGGCACGGGAGGGTGCGGTCCGCTACCCGTGTTGGCTAGATGCCTAGATCCGACCACCACGCGTCTATTCGAAGAATCTCTTGCGTTGAACGTTCAACGCTTAGCGTCTTCCTTAGCAAGTTCTATTGAGTTCCGACGACACCATACTCGGTAGCGGTAAGAACTACCAAGCTCCGGCAGCACAAACTGTGGTTTCTCTCGGGTGATTGTGATGCCCGGACCCAACTGCTGGATGGGCGAACGGTTGTGTGCCTGCCGATCCTGCCTGTAGTTGCCTGCGGAGTTGGCCGTCCACCGGATCGAGCCGCGCGGGAGCCTGCCGCTGATCATCGTTGCCGTTCCGGTCTCTGCGGCGACAACTTGTTGACTTGTCTGCCAAGTGCCGTCTACCTTGGATCTCAACTTGGCAGACAAGTTAACAAGTCGGAGGTTGAGCGATGGCTCTGCGTGGCGGCACGAGGTTCGCGGTGCGGTGTGAGGACGTGTTCCCGGCGGGGTGCGCGTTGGTGCCCGAGTCTCTGGGCGAGGTCGAGGACTACGACGAGAAGACCGGTCGGCGTAGCCCGGCGAAGGACAAGCTGACCGGCCAGCGGGTGTGGCAGGTCCGGGTGATGGACCTGGATCCGGAGCTGGGGAAGCGGTCGCGGGAGACGACGGTGAAGATCTCGGCGGACTACCAGCCGGTCCCGCCGACGGGCGGCCTGTTCGAGGCGGTGGAGTTCGACGGCATGACCGTCACGCCGTACGTGGGCAACAACGGCCGGATGGCGTATTCGCTGCGGGCGACCGGGATGCGTGCCCCGGCGGGCGTAGCGACGAAGGCGGCGCAGTAGCCGCATCTGGTGGGGGCGGGGCTGTCAGGTCTTGGCGGACGGCAGCCCCGCCCTCTGTCTCTTTCCCCTGCTCTGTCGAGAGAGGTAGTGACATGTCCAAGCGTATGCCTGCCGTCCTGCGGCGGCTCGTCGTGGCGGGTGCGCGATGATGCGCCGGCCGCGTGGCGAGGTCGTGATGACCACCGCCGGGGATCTGATGGTGATCCGGCCGCGTCGGCTGGAGCTGCCGGTCTGGCTGATCGCGCTCGGCCTGGTGCTGCGGTGGCTGTGGCGGGGCCTGTGGTGGTGCCTCCGTCACCCGATCGCCGTCGGCCTGGCCGTGGCTGGGGTGAGCCTCTACCGCGAGTTCGGCCGGGCCGGCGTGATCGTGCCCGCGGTCCTGGCCGCTGCCGTGTCGGCGATATGGCGGTGGCGGCACGAGTCGTCCTGGTGGACCTGGTGCGCCGGCCCGATCCTCGGCCGGTTCCGTCAGCTGTTCGTCTACCGGCGGACCTGGCGTGAGGCCATGACCCTGTGCGGCCTGGCCAAGGTCTACGACCATCGCACGGTCCTGCCGGAGCTGCTGCGGGTCCGCTCGGATCAGGCACTCGACGTGCTGACCATCCGCATGGTCCGCGGCCAGACACCCGAGGAATTCCAGAAGGCAACGGCGAATCTCGCGTACGCCTTCGGCCGGCGACACGCCCGGGTCTACTCCGAACGCCCCGACGACCCGCCGATCCGGTCGGGCTACTGGGCGCTGGTCCTGGGCGCGGTGGACCGGCTGCGGTTCCGGGACCGGCCGTCGGTGGTCTACCTAGTGGTGGTCCGCACGGACGCGCTGCGCACCCTGGTCGACCCGTTCGACGTCCCGTCGGTACCCGACTTCACCGCGCTGCCCCTGGCTCGCCGGGAAGACCTGCGGCACTGGTGCCTGCACCTGCTCGCCACGCATGTACTCATCGGTGGCGCCACCCGCTCCGGTAAGGGCTCGGTGCTGTGGTCGCTGGTCCGCGTCCTCGCTGGCGGGATCTCCTCCGGGCTGGTGCGGCTCTGGGTGATCGACCCCAAGGGCGGCATGGAGTTCGCCATGGGTCGGCCGTTGTTTGCGCGGTTCGCCTGCAAGTCGTTCGAGGCCATGGCCGACCTGCTCGACGAGGCCGTCACCGTGATGCGGGAACGGCAAACCCGGCTTGCCGGCGCGGTGCGGGTCCACACTCCGACCCTGGCTGACCCCCTGGTCGTGGTCGTCATCGACGAGATGGCGGCACTGACCGCGTACCTCCAGGACGTCGACCTGCGCAAGCGCATCGCCGGATCCCTCGGGCTGCTGCTGTCGCAGGGTGCCGGCGTCGGCGTCCTGGTGGTGGCCGCGTTGCAGGACCCCCGCAAGGAGGTGCTGCCGTTCCGGGACCTGTTCCCAACCCGTATCGCGCTCGGCCTAACCGAAGCCGCTCAGGTCGACCTCGTGTTGGGCGACGGTGCCCGCAACCGGGGTGCCCTCGCCGACCAGATGCCCCGCTGGGCCAAGGGCGTCGGCTACGTGATCCTCGACGGCACGCCGGAACCGGCCCGGGTCCGCTTCTCCTACATCTCCGACGACCACATTCGGGAACTGGCCGCCGAGTACCCGGCGCCGGCCGACGCGGCGGACATCCTCGCCCAGGTGGGCCGGGAAACCGCCACCGAACCGACCCGGCCGCCTCTGCCCCGGCAGCGTCGCGGACCACTGCTGCCCGATGCGCTGTTGAACATTCTCGACCGGGACACCGACGGGGGTGAGCCGCGGTGACCGCACCGACCGACGGCCGAACCTTCTACCGGCTGCGTGCGCCCGGCACCGACGGCGGCACCAGCACGGCCGTGTCCGTGCGCGTCGACCCTGCCCGGCCCGACGCGTACCCGGTGTATCTCGCGGTCGGTGGCGGTCGGCGCCGCATGTACCTGACCCCCGATGAGGCGTGGGCGCTGTGGCGCTGCCTCTCCGAAGCGGTGGCCTCCCTCGGCGAGCCGCCCGACCACATCCGTACCCGCGTCGCCCCGGCCCGGAGGTAACCGATGTCCCTCAAGAGCTTCTTCCTCGGCACCCACCGCCTCAAGCCGCTGCACATCGAACTCAACGGCTCCCCGGACCGGCTCGCCGGTGCCCTGCACGGCCTGGCGCACATGGTCAACCGCCGCCGCGACCTCAACGGCCAACAGATCTGCATCACCCTGACCGTCCAAGACAACAGGGACGGCCGATGATCCGCGAACGGGCCGAGTCCGGCGTACGGGTGCTGATCCTGCTCGTCGTCGGCACCATGGCCGGCGCCGCCGCCTTTACCCACGTCCACGACCTGACCGTTGCCCACGGCCAGCCCAACTGGATCGGCTGGGCCAACGCCGTAGCCGTAGAGCTGATGGCCATCTACCTCGGCCTGGAGATCCGCGCCCGCCGCCGTGATGGTCGACCCGTCGGCCTGGTCGGCGTGCTCCTGATCGCGTTCGCGCTGCTCTCCCTCGCCGCCCAGGTCGCCGAAGCCGAACCGTCCGTCTGGGGCTGGATCGTCGCGGCGGTGCCGTCGCTGGCCTTTCTCGCCCTGGTGAAGGTCGTCCTGTCCAGCGAACCCGCCACCCCGCCGGCATCGCAGCCCGATCAGCCGCAGGGCGATTGGTACGACGAGCCGCAGCCGTTCGAACCCGCGCCGCCGGCTCCGGTGATGCCGCCGGCATCAGCCGCGGTGCTGCCTCCGATCAAGGCCGCCCAGCCCAACCGGCCCCAGGTCGTCGGGATCATCCGATGACGGCTCCAACCCTGCCCGGTCTCGAACCCGCCCCGACCCCGGTTGCTCCTCGGCCGGGGTCGCGGGCGGCTCGGATGGCGCTGCCCCGCTCGATCGACGTGCTCAAGGCCATCGCCATCGAGTACGGCGTCTGCGTCCGCCCGCTCGCCATGCGGCGGACCGACCTCGACACCGGCCTGACCGAAGTCATCGACCTGCCCTGCGGCGCGACCCGCGAGGACAAGTGCCCGCCGTGCGCCAAGAAGAACCGCCGGCTACGGCAGGCCCAGATCCGCGAGGGCTGGCACCGCGACGACGAACCACTACCGGGCCCAGAACCCGCGACAGAGGCGCAGAAGTCCCTGATCCTGTTCCGCGCACACCTGGAGTTCTCCCGCGATGAGGCCGTACGCGCCGCCCAGTGGGACCAGGTGACAGACCTCGACGAAGCTATCCGCGAGGTAGAGGAAGCCATCGCCGCTGAGGGCCTGCGCGGGCGCGTCGGGCCACCACACGCCACCGACGACGAGGACCAGGACGACGAGCCCGGCCAGCGACGCAAGCGTTCCACCAAGCGGCGCCAGGATGCCCCCGAACTGCCTCGGCGCAAGGTCGAGCGCCGCACCGTCGGCAGGACCTACACCGCCCCGGACGGCTCCACCTACCAACCGTCGATGTGGCTGACCCTCACCCTCGACTCGTATGGCCCGGTCCGCCACGACGGCACCCCCGTCAACCCCAACCGGTACGACTACCGCCGCGCCGCCTGGGACGCCGTGCACTTCCCCCGGCTGCTGGACCGGTTCTGGCAGAACCTCCGGCGGTGCGAGGGCTGGAACGTCCAGTACGCCGGCTGCGTCGAGCCGCAACGCCGACTCGCCCCGCACGCCCACTTCGCCATCCGGGGCACCATCCCTCGCGACGTGCTCCGCACCGTGGCGGCGGCGACCTATCACCAGGTGTGGTGGCCCTCGGTCGACGTCCAGCGCTACACCCTCGACCGGCTCCCGATCTGGGACGAGCAGGCGGCGACATGGGTCGACCCGGACACCCGCGAGTCGCTGGCCACCTGGACGGAAGCCCTCGACGCCATCGACGACGACCCGGACGCCGAACCGGTGCACGTCGTCCGCTTCGGCGCCCAGGTCGACGCCCGCGGCGTCATGCCCGGCACCGAGGACGCCGAACGGACCATCCGGTACGTCACGAAATACATCACCAAGCACACCGGCGACTGCCACAAGGCCACCACCGACCGGCAACGCAAGCACCTCGACCGGCTCTGGCAGCAACTCCAGCTGACCCCCTGCACCGACCGCTGCGCCAACTGGCTGCTCTACGGCGTCCAGCCCAAGAAGGCACACGCCAAGCTCAAGCCCGGCCGCTGCAAGGGCAAGGTCCACCAGCGCGACACTCTCGGCATCGGCGGCCGGCGCATCCTCATCTCCCGCGACTGGTCCGGCAAGACCCTCGCCGACCACAAACACGACGCGCGGGCCTGGGTCCGGGCACTGCTCGGCGTCACCACCGACGGCACGCAGCTCGTCGACGACCAGGGCGACACCACCGAACGGGTCCGGCACGCCTGGGAACTCGCCCGACCCGACGACCCCGATGTCGGCCCGATGACCCACCGGCTCATGCGGTCGATCAGCGAACGGGCCCGCTGGCGATCCGAACTGCTCGCCGCCAAGGATCGGGCCGCGCAGGAGCCTCCAGATCTCTCGGCAACTCAGCACAGCGCACAGCACGACGGGGAGGAAACGCAGTGAACGAGGAGTTGTTGACCGTGCCGGAAGTGCTCGCCGAGCTGCGCGTACCGCGCTCCACCTGGTTCTACTGGCGGCAGACCGGCAAGGGGCCACGGGTGATCAAGCTCCCGAACGGGCAGCTGCGGGTCCGCCGGTCGGCGCTCGGTCGGTGGCTCGGCGACCTGGAGCAGGACGCCGCATGAAGAGCTACGAGGTCCAGATCTGGGAGATCGCCAAACGCGCTGACCGGAAGGCTCGGCCCTGGCGGGTCCGCTGGGCGGTGAGCGGCCAGCGCTTCGAGGACATGTTCCGTACCAAGGCACTGGCGCACTCGTTCCGCGCCGAGCTGGTCCAGGCGGCCAACGCGGGGGAGCCCTTCGACCCGGCCACCGGCCGCCCGGTCTCCGAAGCCAGAACCAAGAACCCCACCACCTGGTACGCCCACAGCCGCGCGTACGTCGAGATGAAGTGGCCTCGGGCGGCGGCCAAGACTCGGCGGTCGATCGTCGAAGCACTGACCTCCATCACGGTCACCCTGACGCGCCCGGCCAAGCGGGGCCGACCGACTGACGCCCTGCTCCGTGAGGCGCTGTACCTCTATGGCCTCAACCCACGCCGCTGGTCCGACGAGATCCCCGGCGATCATGCGGCGGCGCTGGCCTGGCTCGAAACCGCGTCGGTCCCGGTCGTCGAGCTGGACTCGCCCGCGATGGTCCGCCGCGTCCTCGACAGCCTGTGCGTACGCCTCGACGGAAGGCCCGCGGCTGCCTCCACCGTCCAGCGCAAGCGGGCCACCTTCTACAACGTGCTCGGGTACGCCGTCGAGCTGGAGCTGATCGATTCCAACCCGGTCGACCGGGTCCAGTGGACCGCCCCCGAGGTGGCGCAGTCCATCGACCGGCGGGTGGTGGCGAACCCGGCCCAGGTCGCCACGCTGCTGGAGGCGGTGAAATCTCTCGGCAAACGCGCGGACAAGGTCACCGCGTTCTTCGGCTGCCTCTACTACGCGGGTATGCGTCCCTCGGAAGCCGCGGACCTTCGGCGGGAGGACTGCGACCTTGCCGGCCGGTGCGTCGACTGCGGGACCGACTTCGACGACCTGGCGGCGGTCAAGCCTTCCCGGTCCTGCGAGCACGAGAAGATCGAATATCGCTGGGGCCGCCTGGTGCTCGCCGGCACCTCGCCGCGCGCCGGCTCGCACTGGACTGATGATGGCGGCTCCCACGAGCGGCGCGGGCTCAAGCACCGGGGGAGGGCCGAGACTCGGACGGTCCCGATCCCGCCCCGGCTCGTCGAGCTGCTGTGCGCGCACGTCGACAACCACGGAGTCGGCCCGGACGGTCGGTTCTTCCGGGGTCTTCACGGTGGGCCGCTCTCCGAATCGGTCTACGACCGGTGGTGGAAGCTCGCCCGCGAGAAGGCGCTGACCGAATCGCAGGTCGGCTCGCCGCTCGTCCGTCGGCCCTACGACCTACGCCACGCGGCGGCATCACTCTGGCTGAATGCCGGCGTCCCGCCGACCGAGGTCGCCCGACGCCTGGGCCACGGCGTCGCCGTCCTGCTCCGCGTCTACGCCAACTGCATCGACGGCGGAGACGACACGATGAACGACAAGATCGGCGATGCGCTGGGATGAGGCCGTGGGTACTGGCCGCAGACGCCGTGCTGATCGTTGATGTGGACGGCGTGCGCTAGAAGGAGAGGGTGAAGTTGCCCGGATCAACGTACCTAAGCCGACCCGAAGTCCATGTCACGCTTGGTTCGGTCACAGCCACAGAGAGCCCAGTGCCAGAGCTGCGGCTCTGGGGCATCCGCCGGTCAATCGCTCTGGCAGTAGCGGTGGCGTTGCTGCTCGTCGGAGGGCTGATCGCAGCGGCGTTTTGGTACGCCGACTGGCCTGGCTTTAAGCGTGACGCAACCGTTACGGCGGCGACGCTATTTGATCTTTTGAAGCTTGTATTCGCAGTCGTGGCGGGTGTCGGGGGTGTCGCCGCCTTAGTGGTCGCCTACCGGCGGCAGCGAGTAGCGGAGCACACAAATGCGCTGGCTGAGTTCGCCCACCAACTGGCCCATGCCGCTGACCTCCGTGCCGAAGCGACCAGGGCCCTCGCTGAGGCGGCCGACGAACGGGCGAAGATCGAGACTGACCGGAACGGTGTCCGGCTATTCAACGAACGATTCGCTAAAGCATCCGAGCAACTTGGGTCAGAGAAGGCAGCCGTACGCCTAGCGGGCGTTTATGCCATGGCCGGTCTTGCTGATGATTGGCGGGAAGGGCGGCAAACCTGTATAGACGTCCTCTGCGCCTACCTTCGCATGCCCTACAGCCCTCCGCCGGATGCTTCAGAGGAGGGGCAGGCGCCAGCGGACGACGATGTGCCGATCGTGGATGCGGAGTCGGCCCGGTCCGCTCGGGAAGAGCGAGAGGTGCGCCATACCGTCATCCGTCTTGTCGGCAGGCATCTACGTCTTGCCGGAGATGATCCAACATCATGGCGCAACTACGACTTTGACTTCACCGGCGCCATGTTTGACGGCGGCGACTTTTCCGATGTGACGTTCAGCGGCGGTCGAGTGTCCTTCGCTGCAGCGACATTCGGCGGCGGAAGAGTGTCGTTCCGCAGGGCGATTTTCATTGGCGGGGAGGTGTCCTTTGCTGCAGCGACATTCAGTGGCGGGGAGGTGTCGTTCCGCGGTGCTACGTTCAGCGAAGGGGAGGTGTCGTTCCGCAGGGCGACGTTCAGTGGCGGACAAGTGATCTTCAGTCAGGCCGCCTTCAGCGGCGGGGAGGTTTCCTTCTTTAGGGCGGCATTCAGCGGCGGTCAGGTGTCCTTCTCCATGGCGGCGTTCACCGATGGAGAAGTGTCCTTCTTTGATGCGACGTTTAGCGCTGGAGTGGTGCGCTTTAGCCGGGGCAATTTCACTGGCGGGAAGGTGTCCTTCCTCATGGCCAAGTTCAAGGGAGGGAAAGTTTCGTTCCTGGCTGCGGCGTTCAGCGGCGGACACACTACCTTTCGGATGGCGAAGTTCAATGGTGGGGAGGTGCACTTCCGTCAAGCAAAGTTTACTGGCGGAGATGTCTCTTTTGACAACGCAACCTTCCACGTGCCGCCCAAGTTCAGCTATTGGCCCGCCGGGCGCCGGCCGGAGGGCTTGGTCCTGCCTGAAGAGTGAGTAGTCATGGCGTGGGCAGATGGTGGGCACTGGGGCGCAGAAGCGTCGGCCGGTGTCGAGAAGCCGCAGCTCAGCGGGAGTGCTTGGCGCGAGACCACAGACGCTCTGTAAATCCGTCGCGAAAGCTTCAGAGGTTCGAATCCTCTACCCGCCACCAGGTGCAGACACGGCCCCTGACCAGCAGAGATGCTGATCAGGGGCCGTTGTCG
This sequence comes from Micromonospora sp. C81, assembly GCF_018070425.1. Lineage (NCBI taxonomy): Bacteria > Bacillati > Actinomycetota > Actinomycetes > Micromonosporales > Micromonosporaceae > Micromonospora > Micromonospora sp. C81. Next base: position 39,573 of record NZ_JAGPXS010000002.1, on the reverse strand, counting down.
TTGATCTAGCGGAGTCCGGCTGAGTCCAGTCGTCGACAACTGGTTGTGGCAGATAGTGGGCGGGCAGATCGGTCTGGGCGCTCGACGAGCCGCGGCGGTCGACCTGCGCCGCCCGGCTCCGGTGATGCCGCCGGCATCAGCCACGGTGCTGCCTCTCGTCGGCGTCGTCCAGCACAACAGGCCCCAGGCCGTCGGGATCATCCGATGACGCCCCCGCCGCCGGCTGGCGGCTACCGGAACTCGTGTACGACCTCGATCAGCCCGACGATGTGAGCGTTGAACTCGTCCAGTTCCTCGGCCGGCACCCACAGCTCCAGAATGGTCTTTCCGCCTGCCTGGCGGACCGGGTAGCGGCTCAGGAAGTCCGACTCCACCCGGAAGCGGGTCACGTAGCCGACGCCCGACGCGGGCACGTTCCAGTCCCGGGCGATCATCACCGCGTAGTCCTCGTTCAGGACCGGGTAGAAGATCGGCTGATCCGGCAGGCGCGGCGGCCATGCCCGCCATCCGGACTCGCGGACGAGAGCCAGCTCGTTCGGCCCGGTTGGGCGCCACAGCACCGTCGTACCGTCATCGCTGTTCATGTCGACCTCGCCGTTCGGATTCTTGGTGAGCCCGGACAGTATCGGCGGGCCGGCACCCGAGACCACCGCATTCGACTCGCGCTCGGGGTGGGCCAATGACGGCTCCGACCCTGGCTGGCCTCCACCGGATCGCCCGGACTCGGCCGGGGCTCTGGGCGTAGTCCATCGATGCCTGTCGTGGTGAGTCATCCCGCCGACAGCTCTCCGAGGGGCTGCTATCGCCCTCGGCGTCGGCGTGTGGCTTGTCCGTCTAGGCCACTTGTGTCCAAGGCGTAAACGGGTATGGTGGTCGATGTATTTGGCTGCCCGGGGTGCGAGGCGGTCGGTCACGGGGAGTGATCACAAGCAACGAGCCAGGTGGTGCGCCGCAGCATGGGTGAAATGTGCTGATGGTCGTATCAAGCGCCGACCGAATTGCCTGACGCGCGGAACGGGCCCTGATCTGGCACTGCACGACACAGCGGGCTGTCCGAAGGGCGCGACCTAGTCAACGCTCGGACCGGTCCCGCACCGAGCGCTTCTCCGCATACGGGCCGTGTGGCACGATCGTGGAACCTCCACCATCCCTGTGACACTTCCCCGACAGGAGCAAAAATGTCTGGTCGAACGCTGGGCCGGCTGCTTGGCTCGTTCTTGGTGCTTTCCGCCCTCGCGGCCGGCGTCTTCGTCGGTGGCCCTTGGGACGGGTACATGCACACGGCGGACTTCATCTGGAACATGCCGGCACCCCACTGAGGAACACAATCTCGACGATGTAGACCAGCGGGGCGGTGAGGGGGCTTTGCATGGCGGGTAGCGGCCGCGCGGGCCCCCGCTCCACCGAGCGTGCCTGGCTCATCACCGGGCCAATGGCGCTGCTGGCCGTCGTCTGCTCCACAGTCGTCGGCCTGGTTGCTCCTGAGCCGTTCGGGGAATGGCCGCTCGCAGCCGCCCTGCTGGTCGGCATGGTGGCCGCAGGCCTTCCGGTGCTCAACTTCACCGTTCGCCGTCAGTCGATCGGGGTGACCCTCACCGAGATTCCGTTGGTGATGGCGTTCTACCTCGTCCGGCCACTGACGGTGGTCACCATCTACACCCTCGCGGCCGTCATCACGCACCTGCGGCATCGCTTCGGTGCGACGAAGTTCTGGTTCAACGTCGCTCGAGCCGCTGCCGGCTCGTCACTGGCGGTCCTGGTGCTGCAGGTCCTGCCGTCCGTGCAGGGTATCGGCCCCGGCACCTGGCTGATACTTTTCGTCGCGGCCAGCATGGTCAACGTGGTGAGCCTGCTCTCCGTGGCCGGAGTGCACACGCTCCTGCAGGGATGGCAGGTGGGCTGGGAGGCCATCCGACGGTGTCCGCCGGCACTGCTCACCGCTGCCATCAACATCGCCAGCGGTCTGGTCGTCCTCATTCTCATCGCGGTCACCTGGTGGTCGCTGCTGCTGTTGGCGGCCCTCGTCGTCGCCCTCTCCATCGTCTATCGCGCGTACGCGCAGTTCTTCCGACAGCACCGCACCCTCGCCGACATGTACGAGCTGAGTCGGGCGGTGGTCGAGAGCGGCCAGGACGGCACCCTGGCGGACGCGCTCCTGCTGCGGGTGCGCGCGCTGATGCAGGCGGAGTACGCCACGCTCTGGTTACCCGCTCAGGGCCGGCATCCGGAGGTGCTGCTGACTGCGCGCAATGACGATCCCGGTCTGCTCGACCTCGCCAAGACCCCGGCGGTCCTGCGGAAGCGGGCTCGCGACGAAGGTCGCGTCGTCGCGGTCGGGCGTGGCATGACCACCGACGCCGACCTGCGTGGCGAGTTGGCCGGGCAGAGGGTCAAGGACGTGATCGTGCTGCCACTGCGGTCTGGTCAGGTCATCATCGGCACCCTTGAGGTGGCCAACCGGCTCGGCGACAGCAACTACTTCGTTCGCAAGGACGTGCCGTTGTTCGAGACGGTGGCTGCGCACGCGGCCGTCGCCCTGGAAAACTCCCGGCTGGTAGACCGACTGCGACACGACGCGTACCACGATGCCTTGACGCGGCTGCCCAACCGGCGCCGAATCACCGGCGCGCTGGAAGAAGCGGTCAAGATCCGTGCGCCCGGTGAGGTGGTGGCGCTGCTGCTGTTCGACGTGGACGGGCTGCGGCAGGTCAACGAGTCGTTGGGCCACGCCGCGGGGGACAAGGTCCTGGCCGAGGTCGCCAACCGGTTGCGCGCCAATGCTCCGTCGTCGGCGCTGGTCGGCCGTGCGAGCGGCGACGAGTTCCTGGTGACGTTGCGGTTGGAGAGCGCCGAGGCGGCACTTGAGCTGGCCGGCCAGTTGCGTGAGCAGATCCGCGACGAGATGGTCTTCAACGCGCTCACCCTCGACGTCAACACCGCTGTCGGGGTGGCCGTACACCCGGATCACGGCAGCGACGCGGCGACCCTGCTGCTGCGGGTCGACCTCGCCGCCACCGCGGCCAAGTCGGTGCCGGGCAGCGTGCAGCTGTTCAATCCCGCGCTGGAGTCCCGTTCACTGCGCCGGTTGGGTCTGGCCGGCGATCTGCGCCGAGCACTGGACCAGAACGAGCTGGAGGTCTACTTCCAGCCCAAGGTGACTCTGCGGGACCGCCGCCTGGTGGGTGTGGAGTGTCTGGCCCGCTGGGAGCACCCGGCGCACGGCACCGTCGCGCCCGAGGACTTCGTGGCGGTGGCCGAGCACACCGGCCAGTTGAGCCGGCTCACCGAGGTGGTGCTCCGGGAGGGCCTTCGGCGCAGCCGGGACTGGGCGCTGGCCGACCAGCCGCTGCCCATCGCGGTCAACCTCTCGGCTCGTACGCTCATCGACCAGCACTTCCCGGACCGGGTCCAGGAGTTGTTGACCGAGTACGGGGTGCCGGCGCAGCGGCTCACCCTGGAGATCACCGAGTCGGGGGTGCTGGACGGCACGGACCGGCCGATCCCCACCCTGCAACGGCTGCGGGATCTCGGCGTACGGCTGTCGGTGGACGACTTCGGCACGGGTGACTCGTCCCTGGCGCACCTGCGCCGGCTGCCGGTGCACGAGGTGAAGGTGGACCGCTCCTTCGTGCAGGGCATGGCGACCGACCCGGGGGACCTGGCGATCGTCAACGCCGTGGTGACCCTTTCGCAGCAGTTCGGCCTGGCGGTGGTGGCCGAGGGCGTGGAGAGCGAGTTGACCCTGGAGCTTCTCCAGGACATCGGCTGTGAGATCGGGCAGGGCTTCCTGTTCAGCAGGCCACTGCCGTACGAGCGGTTGGCTGCCTGGTTCGGTGCCCAGGTCGAGCCGGAGACGGTCGCCAGCGGGGAGCTTCCGCGCCTGCGTGTCGTGCCCTGAGCAGGGCGCAAACGATCACCGGGGATCCGATTTCACCTGTCGAGCCGGGCCGTGTACTCTTACTCCTGCGCGCCCCACGGGGAGATCGCGCAGGCCCCCTTAGCTCAGTCGGCAGAGCGTCTCCATGGTAAGGAGAAGGTCTACGGTTCGATTCCGTAAGGGGGCTCGAGGGTTCAGCTGGACCCATCGCAGCGGTGTAGCTCAGATGGTAGAGCAAGCGGCTCATAATCGCTGTGTCGCCGGTTCAAGTCCGGCCACCGCTACTCTCGTCTTCCGGGCTCGTTGCCGGTGGTCGTAAGAAAATGGGCGCTTCTGGCGCCCACTTTGCATGTCCGCGCTGTCAGCGTCTAGGCTGGCGCGTCGTAGTTGTTTCCGTTAGCGAGGAAGGCACTCCGCCGTGGCGAAGGCTACCGATGTCCGGCCGAAGATCACTTTGGCGTGTGTGGAGTGCAAGGAGCGCAACTACATCACGCGCAAGAACCGGCGTAACGACCCCGACCGCATCGAGCTGAAGAAGTTCTGCCCGCGCGACGGTCGGCACACGGTCCACCGCGAGACCCGCTGACCCGGGGCCGGTTTCGCGCCGGCCGCTGTCGAAGCTTTCAATCGCCGATCTGACCGGTTTGGCGCGGCTCCGCCGCCGCCTGCCGACCAGATCGGCGATTGTGCTTTCCGTGTAGGTTCGCGGCATGTCTCTGGACCCTTCCTTCGTCGGCCGGACCTATCCGCCGACCGCCCCCTATCAGGTGGGCCGAGAAAAGATCCGTGAGTTCGCCAGCGCCATCGGCGCCACCGACCCGGCTCATCACGACCCGGAGGCCGCTCGGGCGCTGGGCCACTCCGACGTGGTGGCCCCGCCGACCTTCCCGGTGATCATCACGATGGCTGCGAGCAGCCAGATCATCGAGGACCCGGCCTTGGGCGTGGACTACAGCCGGGTGGTGCACGGCGACCAGCGGTTCGCGTACACCCGGCCGGTGGTCGCCGGCGACGAGCTGGTCTGCACCAACACCATCGAGGACGTCAGCACCCGGGGTGGGCACGGTTTCCTGACCACCCGCACCGACGTGAGCACCGTCGGCGGGGACCCGGTCGTGTCCGTCTGGGCCAAGTACGTCGTACGCGGGGAGGCCTGAGATGGAGTTGGCAGCACAGACGTTCCGGGTGACCCGCGCGGACCTGGTCCGCTACGCCGGCGCCTCGGGCGACTTCAACCCGATCCACTGGAGCGACCGGGTCGCCACCAAGGTGGGTCTGCCCGGGGTGATCGCCCATGGCATGTTCACCATGGCGCTGGTCGGCCGGGCCATCACCGAGTGGGCCGGGGCACCCGACGCGGTGGTCGAGTACAACGTCCGTTTCACCCGGCCCGTGGTCGTCCCCGACGACGACCAGGGGACCGAGATCGAGGTCACCGCGCGGGTCCGTGAGGTGACCGAGGACGGCCTGACCCGAATCGATGTGACAGCGGTCTGCGGGGGCGAGAAGGTGCTCTCACAGGCACGGGCGACCATCCGTTCGACCCGCTGAACTCTCCCCGCCACGCGTGGCGGGGAGACCGGTTGGGAAAGTCGGGTGGCTACCCGTACACTGGTCCGCCGTGGGGCAAGTGACCCCTGCTCGGTCGTCTGTGGCCGCGTGGGGCGAGTGTTGCCACATAGGGGTGTAGCTCAATTGGCAGAGCAGCGGTCTCCAAAACCGCAGGCTGCAGGTTCAAGTCCTGTCACCCCTGCGCCTCAGGCCTGACCGTTCCCGTGGGTCGCGCCGCCAGCTTGGCGGCGTCCGGCCCGTGGTGGTGGCATCGGCGGGGTGGTTCCGAGGCAATCGGGGCCCTCCGGATGATCCACCGGCCGCGGCCCGTCGCGGGACGGTTAGGCCCGGCCGGCGTGACCAGCGCCGCGTACGCCACTCGGCGTGCGACCCGAGATTCCGCGACGGAGGGCGAAGTGGCCGACAACAAGCGGCACGGCGAGGACGCCGGCGACGATCGTCTGGACGACGAGGTCGTCGACGACGTAGCCGACGACGACGCCTCCAGCGCGGACGAGCCGGTATCCCGGGGAGGCACCGCCACGCGGTCCCGCGCCCGGGCAGAGTCGGCAGACAGCCGGCCGACCACCCGGTCGGAAACGGGTCGGGTGGGCGTGTTCGGCCGCATCGCCCGGTTCTTCCGCGAGGTCGTAGCCGAACTGCGTAAGGTCATCTGGCCGACCCGCAAGGAGTTGCTGACCTACACCGCCGTGGTGGTGACGTTCGTCGCGGTCATGCTGACGATCGTCGGTGTGCTGGACTACGGCTTCGCCAAGGTCGTGCTGTTTGTCTTTGGCAACTCGGACTGACCGGCTGCCTCCAGCCGATAGTGACGGAAGTGAGCGAGCGTGCCTGAGTACGACGAGACCGCCGGACAGGTGGACGAGCAGTCCACGGTCGCGACGGCGGCTGGTGACGAGTCGGTTGAGGCCGCCAGCGAGCCGGAGTTCCCAACGACCGAGCCCGCACCGGACGAGGAGTTCGACGCAGTTGCCGAGCTGAGGCAGAAGCTGCGCTACGCGCCGGGTGACTGGTATGTGGTGCACTCTTACGCCGGCTACGAGAACAAGGTCAAGACCAACCTCGAGACCCGGATCACGAGCCTCGACATGGAGGACTTCATCTACCAGGTCGAGGTGCCGACCCGGGAAGAGGTCGAGGTCAAGAACGGTAAGCGTTCCCAGATCCAGGCCAAGGTCTTCCCGGGCTACATCCTGGTCCGGATGGAGCTGACCGCCGAGTCGTACTCCTGTGTCCGTAACACCCCGGGCGTGACCGGCTTCGTCGGCGCGACCGACCGGGCCGACCGGCCCGCCCCGCTCTCCCTCGACGAGGTGCTGAAGTGGCTGGCACCGGCCGTCGAGACCGAGCAGAAGAAGTCGAAGCCGGAGATCAAGGTCCTCGACTTCGAGGTGGGCGACTCCGTCACCGTCACCGACGGCGCGTTCGCATCGCTGCCGGCCACCATCAGCGAGATCAACGCCGACCAGCAGAAGCTCAAGGTGCTGGTGTCGATCTTCGGTCGCGAGACCCCGGTGGAGCTCAACTTCAACCAGGTCGCCAAGATCTGACTGGTCGTCGGCGGCGGGCCTGGCCCGCCGCCGACGTCGGCGTATGCCCTCCCGCTCGACCTCGGCGGACGAGTGGGCTGCGGCCTGCGCTACTCTTGAATGTCGCCGCTGTCGCACCGCGCTGACCGTGCGCGCTCCGAGGGCGGCGACAGCCGCATTTTCCCAGCTCCAAGCCCCAGGAAGTGACATGCCTCCGAAGAAGAAGCTCGTCAAGACGTTCACGCTTCAGCTGCCGGCGGGCCAGGCCACGCCGGCGCCGCCGGTCGGCCCCGCGCTCGGCCAGCACGGCGTGAACATCATGGAGTTCTGCAAGTCCTACAACTCGCAGACCGAGTCCCAGCGGGGCGACATCGTCCCCGCCGAGATCAGCGTCTACGAGGACCGGTCCTTCACCTTCGTGCTGAAGACCCCGCCCGCTGCCCGGCTGCTGATCAAGGCCGCCGGTGTGCAGAAGGGCTCGGGTGTTCCGCAGTCCGAGAAGGTCGGGTCGGTCAGCCGCGCCCAGCTGCGTGAGATCGCCGAGAAGAAGATGGCCGACCTCAACGCCAACGACCTGGCCCAGGCCGAGAAGATCATCGCCGGCACCGCCCGGTCGATGGGCATCACCGTCAACGACTGACGTCGGCCAAAGCCTTCGACCCGACCGTGGGAGGGCTCGCGCCGAGCGGCCCGCCAGAGACCACAGGAGTAATCAGCAATGCAGCGCAGCAAGAGCTACCGCAAGGCCGCCGATGTCATCGACCGGTCGAAGCTCTACACCCCCTCCGAGGCCGTGAAGCTGGCCAAGGAGACCACCAACGTCAAGTTCGACGCCACGGTTGAGGTCGCCATGCGCCTCGGCGTCGACCCCCGTAAGGCGGACCAGATGGTCCGCGGCGTGGTCAACCTGCCGCACGGCACCGGTAAGACCGCCCGCGTGATCGTGTTCGCCAGCGGCGCGAAGGCCGAAGAGGCCGCCGCCGCGGGTGCCGACGAGGTGGGCACCGACGAGCTGGTCGCCCGGATCCAGGGTGGTTGGCTGGACTTCGACGCGGCGATCGCCACGCCGGACCAGATGGCCAAGATCGGCCGGATCGCGCGGATCCTGGGCCCGCGCGGTCTCATGCCGAACCCGAAGACCGGCACTGTGACCATGGACGTCACCAAGGCGGTGCAGGACATCAAGGGTGGCAAGATCACCTTCCGGGTGGACAAGCACTCCAACCTGCACCTGATCATCGGCAAGGCCTCCTTCACGGAGAGCCAGCTGGTGGACAACTACGCTGCGGTGCTCGACGAGGTGCTGCGTGCCAAGCCGTCCGCGTCCAAGGGCAAGTACCTCCGCAAGGTCATCCTGACCACCACGATGGGCCCGGGTGTCCCGGTCGACCCGAACCTGGTGAAGAACCTCCGGGAGGACCAGGCCGAGGCCTGAGCCGACAGTTCGCTCCGCCGGGGCGCCGCCACTACGGGGGCGGCGCCCCGGCGCGTTTGAGATGTGGCAGGCTCGGCCCATGCGGCTGGAAGACGTCTGGTTGCGGTACCACCGGCGCGGGCCGTGGGTGCTGCGAGGCATTGACGTGCACATCGGTCCGGGCGAGGCGGCGGTCGTGCTGGGCCGCAACGGGGTGGGCAAGTCGACGCTGCTCCAGGTGGCCGCCGGCGTGCTCCGGCCGGGCCGGGGCCGGGTCACCGGCCGCCCGACGCGGGTGGGCTGGGTGCCGGAGCGTTTCCCGGCCGACCAGCCGTTCACCGTGGTCCGCTATCTCACCGGGATGGCCCGGGTGGCGGGGTTGCGCGGAGCGGCGGCCGACGAGGCGGTGACATCCTGGACCGACCGGCTCGGGTTGTCCGCCTTCCGCTCGGTCCGACTGCCCGAGCTGTCCAAGGGCACCGCGCAGAAGGTGGGCCTGGCCCAGGCGATGCTGCGCCCGCCGGGCCTGCTGGTGCTCGACGAGCCGTGGGAGGGGCTGGACGCCGCCACCCGCGAGCTGGTTCCCGAGCTGATCGCCGAGGTGCTCGCCGCCGACGGCGCCGTTCTGGTCAGCGACCACCGTGGCGAGACGATCCGGCTGCCGGCCGCGCGCCGCTGGCTGGTGGCCGACGGTTCGCTGACCGAGGAGACGTCGTCGGCGGACGAGACGTTCGCCGTGGTCGAGGTCGCGGTGCCGGCCGCGCGGGTCGCCGGCACCGTCGCCCGGTTGCGCGCCGAGGGCCACCACGTCCTGGGAGTACGCGCCGACGCCTCCACCGCCGCCGCACAGGCGCGACCCGCCGCACCGTCGATCCGATCGGCGACCGGTGAGCCGACACCCGCGCAGTCCGGGGCCGACCAGGGCGTCGACCCGATGATCGAGCCAGCAGCGGGGGAGGCCCGGTGATCCCCCTGGTGCGGATGCGGTTGGCCGGTTTCCTGCGGACCGGGCGTGCGGTGGCCCCGTTGCTCGCCGGCCTGGTCGTTCTCGGCACCCTCTACGGCGGTGGCCGCGCACAACCGGCGGAGGCGTACGGCGTCTCGGCCGTGGTCCTCTTCCCGGTCGTCGCCTGGCAGACCAAGATCCTTCTGGACGTGGAGCCGGACGTGCAGCGCCGCCTGGCGCAGGTGGCGGTCGGGGTGGCCCGCGAGCGGCTTGCCGGGCTCCTCGCCGCCGGTGTGGTGGCTCTGGTGACGGTGGCCGTGGCGCTGCTCTTTCCGTGGCTGGTCGGCGGGGTCTCCGGCCCGGTCGACCCGGGGGACCGGTCGATCCCGGTCGGGCTCGCGCTGGGAGTGTGGGCGCACCTGCTCGCCGTACCCGCTGCGGTTGCCCTCGGCGCGCTGGCCAGCCGGGCGTCGGTGGGCGGTGCCGGGTACGGCGTCGCGGTGCTGGCCCTCGGCGGGGTCGGCGCGGTGGTGCTCGGCCTGAGTGGGTCGGTGGCCCCCTGGCTGGCGCCGCCGATCATGGCCGCCGCACGCACCACCGGTGGCGACGCGGCCGCGCTGACCCTGCTGGGGTTGAGCGGGTGGGCGCTGGCCTGGAGCGCTGCGGTGCTCGGCGGCTATCTGTGGCGGCGGCGGGCCCAGGGCTGACCGCTGCCAGCGTCCGTGGCGCGGCTCACCCACCGCGATTTGGCGCTGGTGGCCGGGGCGCGTACTCTTCAACCGTCATCCGTGTTCTCACGGATGAGGAACCACCCAGAGACCGCTGGTCACCGTGCTTCGGCACGGTCGAAGGCCCCGCGACATCGGGCGACCCGCGTAGGGCGGCAAGCGTAACTCGGCAGTGTTCATGGTCCGCCGACCGTGATGATCTTCCGGCCCTCGCCCCGTGCGCCCTGCGCCGGGGCTTTTCGTTGTCGTGCTGCCTCCGCCCCCGTTCCCGCCTCGGCGGTGACGGGGACCAGCCTCGAGTAACGAGAGAGGAGGGACATGGCGGACAAGCCGATCCGGGCCGACAAGGCCACGGCCGTTGCTGAGCTGACCGAGAGTTTCCGCAGCTCGGGCGCCACCGTGCTGACCGAGTACCGCGGTCTGACGGTTTCCCAGCTCACCCAGCTTCGGCGCTCGCTCGGCGCCGACACCAGCTACACGGTCGCGAAGAACACGCTCGCGAAGCGTGCTGCGACGGACGCGGGCATCACCGGCCTCGACGAGCTGTTCACCGGTCCTACCGCGCTGACTTTCGTTTCGGGCGACGTCGTCGAGGCGGCGAAGGGGCTTCGCGACTTCGCGAAGGCCAACCCGAAGCTCGTCATCAAGGGCGGTGTCTTCGAGGGCAAGGCCATTTCTGCGGCCGAGGTCACGAAGCTTGCCGACCTGGAGTCCCGCGAGGTGCTGCTGGCCAAGCTGGCCGGCGCGATGAAGGGCAACCTGAGCAAGGCTGCGGCCCTGTTCCAGGCCCCGCTGTCGAAGACCGCCCGCCTGGCGGCAGCTCTGCAGGACAAGCGCGAGAAGGAGGGCGCCGAGGCGGCCTGATGGTCCCCACGGCGCACCAGTTCTTACTTAACAGAATCAGGAAAGGACGCCAGATATGGCGAAGCTCAGCACTGTCGAGCTGCTCGACGCGTTCAAGGAGATGACGCTGATCGAGCTCTCTGAGTTCGTGAAGCAGTTCGAGGAGACCTTCGAGGTCACCGCCGCGGCTCCGGTCGCCATGGCGGGCCCGGGTGGCGGCGGCGGCGCTGCTGCTGCTCCGGTCGAGGAGGAGAAGGACGAGTTCGACGTCATCCTCGAGGCTGACGGCGGCAAGAAGATCCAGGTCATCAAGGTCGTGCGTGAGCTGACCGGCCTGGGCCTCAAGGAGGCCAAGGACGCGGTCGAGTCCGCGCCGAAGGCCATCCTTGAGAAGGTCAACAAGGAGACCGCCGACAAGGCGAAGGCCAAGCTCGAGGGCGAAGGCGCCAAGGTCACCCTCAAGTGACCTGAGCTCCACCAGCGCGCGTGTCCCGGCTCGTGAGCCGGGACACGATCGCATCGCGGCGGGCGGTGATCCGACACGGATCGCCGCCCGCCGTGTTGGTGGATCCGGCGCCGACCGGCTCTGAGCTGGGCCAGGACCACCGGCGCCAGCGGCCCGAACGAGCGCGGAGGGTCGCCCGCCAGGAGGAAAGAAGCGGCGACCCGGATACCGGCCCTTGACGCGGCCCCAGGCTGCCAGGCACGCTGACACCAGCAAGACACCGCGCTTGCGACGGCCACGACGTGGGTATGACAGCGGCGGCACCATCGGCCGCTTCGACCTGAGCGGCCCAGTGGGGACGTTGCGTTCTGAGCGGCCCGGCAGACCCCGGTTGACGGGGGCCGAGGCACGTTCCGCAAACTACCTGCGGGGTGGGCTGGACAGCGGTTAGCCTCTCGGCTACACTGCTAGTTTGCGCTGCCTTCCGACTTGACCCCTGCTCGGAAATGTCCGTTTACGGATATTTCTGGTGGGGTCATTGGAGTGCACGCGTACCAGCCGTTCTGCAGCACCGGTCCTCGGAAGGACGCATCTTGGCAGCTTCCCGCCCTGCGAAGACCAGTCGTACGTCGAGCGCATTCGCTCCCCGCCGAGTTTCATTCGGCAGGATCACCGAACACCTCGAGGTCCCCAACCTCCTTGCCATTCAAAACGAGTCCTTCGACTGGCTCGTCGGCAACGAGGCTTGGCAGGGCCGGTCGGCGGACGACCCGCACGCACGCTCGGGTCTCGCGGAGATCCTTGAAGAGATCAGTCCCATTGAGGACTTCTCCGGCACCATGTCGCTCTCCTTCTCGGCGCCACGCTTCGACGAGGTCAAGGCCTCGATCGAGGAGTGCAAGGAGAAGGACCTGACCTACTGCGCTCCGCTCTTCGTGACCGCGGAGTTCACCAACAACACCACTGGCGAGATCAAGAGCCAGACGGTGTTCATGGGTGACTTCCCGATGATGACGCCCAAGGGCACCTTCGTCATCAACGGCACCGAGCGCGTCGTGGTGAGCCAGCTCGTCCGGTCCCCGGGCGTGTACTTCTCCAAGGAGCCGGACAAGACCTCCGACCGCGACCTCTCCAGCGTCAAGGTCATCCCGAGTCGGGGTGCCTGGCTGGAGTTTGACATTGACAAGCGCGACACGGTCGGCGTTCGTATCGACCGTAAGCGTCGGCAGGCCGTCACGGTCCTGCTCAAGGCCGTCGGATGGTCGGCTGAGCGGATCCGCGAGCGGTTCGGCTGGTCCGAGCTGATGATGACCACGCTCGAGAAGGACCACATCGCCGGAGCCGACGAGGCCCTGCTCGACATCTACCGCAAGCTGCGCCCTGGCGAGCCGCCGACGCGCGAGAACGCCCAGACCCTGCTCGACAACCTCTTCTTCAACCCGAAGAGGTACGACGTCGCCAAGGTCGGGCGCTACAAGTTCAACAAGAAGCTCGAAGTTGGCGTGCCGATCACCACTGGCACGCTGACCGAGGACGACATCGTCGCCACCGTGGAATACCTGTGCCGGCTGCACGCCGGTGAGGACGGCTACGAGGCCGACGACATCGACCACTTCGGCAACCGTCGCCTGCGCACCGTGGGTGAGCTGATCCAGAACCAGGTTCGGGTCGGCCTGTCCCGCATGGAGCGGGTCGTCCGCGAGCGGATGACCACGCAGGACGTCGAGGCGATCACGCCGCAGACCCTGATCAACATCCGCCCGGTGGTGGCGGCGATCAAGGAGTTCTTCGGTACGTCGCAGCTGTCCCAGTTCATGGACCAGACCAACCCGCTGGCGGGCTTGACCCACCGGCGCCGGCTGAGCGCGCTCGGCCCGGGTGGTCTGTCCCGTGAGCGGGCCGGCTTCGAGGTCCGCGACGTGCACCCGTCCCACTACGGCCGGATGTGCCCGATCGAGACGCCGGAAGGCCCGAACATCGGCCTGATCGGCGCCCTGTCCACCTTCGCCCGGGTCAACCCGTTCGGCTTCATCGAGACGCCGTACCGGAAGGTCGTCGAGGGTCGGGTCACCGACCAGATCGACTACCTGACCGCGGACGAGGAGGACCGGTTCGTCAAGGCCCAGGCCAACGCGCGCCTGAAGGCTGACGGCACGTTCGCCGAGGAGCGGGTGCTCTGCCGTCGTAAGGGCGGCGAGACCGAGGACGTCGTCCCCGGTGCCGTCGACTACATGGACGTCTCGCCCCGGCAGATGACCTCGGTCGCGACCGCCATGATCCCGTTCCTCGAGCACGACGACGCCAACCGGGCACTGATGGGCGCGAACATGCAGCGCCAGGCGGTGCCGCTGGTCAAGGCCGAGGCGCCGCTCGTGGGTACGGGCATGGAATACCGGGCCGCGGTCGACGCTGGCGACGTGGTCGTCGCCGAGGTCGGCGGTGTGATCGAGGATCTCTGCGCCGACTACGTCACCATCCACCAGGATGACGGCCACCGCCGGACGTACCTGCTGCACAAGTTCCGCCGCTCCAACGCCGGCTCCTGCGTCAACCAGAAGCCGGTGGTCTTCGAGGGCGACCGCGTCGAGGCCGGTCAGGTCATCGCCGACGGTCCGTGCACCGACGAAGGCGAGATGGCACTCGGACGCAACCTGCTGGTGGCGTTCATGTGCTGGGAGGGTCACAACTACGAGGACGCGATCATCCTGTCGCAGCGCCTCGTGCAGCAGGACGTGCTCACCTCGATCCACATCGAGGAGCACGAGGTCGACGCCCGGGACACCAAGCTCGGTCCGGAGGAGATCACCCGCGACATCCCGAACGTCAGCGAGGAAATGCTCGCTGACCTCGACGAGCGCGGCATCATCCGGATCGGTGCCGAGGTCGTCCCCGGTGACATCCTGGTCGGCAAGGTCACGCCCAAGGGTGAGACCGAGCTGACCCCGGAGGAGCGACTGCTCCGCGCGATCTTCGGTGAGAAGGCGCGTGAGGTTCGGGACACCTCGCTGAAGGTGCCGCACGGCGAGACCGGCACGGTCATCGGTGTGCGCACGTTCTCCCGCGAGGACGGCGACGAGTTGCCGCCGGGTGTCAACGAGCTGGTCCGGGTCTACGTCGCCCAGAAGCGCAAGATCCAGGACGGCGACAAGCTCGCCGGCCGGCACGGCAACAAGGGCGTCATCTCGAAGATCCTTCCGATCGAGGACATGCCGTTCCTTGAGGACGGCACCCCGGTCGACATCGTGCTCAACCCGCTCGGTGTGCCGAGCCGGATGAACATCGGCCAGGTTCTGGAGACCCACCTCGGTTGGGTCGCCAAGACCGGTTGGAAGGTCGAGGGTGACGACGCCGACTGGAAGCGCCAGCTCCGCTCGATCGACGCGCACGAGTCCGAGGGGGACACCAACGTGGCCACCCCGGTCTTCGACGGTGCCCGCGAGGAGGAGATCTCCGGTCTGCTCGAGTCGAGCCTGCCCAACCGGGACGGCAAGCAGCTGATCGGGCGTACCGGCAAGGCGCAGCTGTTCGACGGTCGTTCCGGCGAGCCGCTGCCCGACCCGATCGCGGTCGGCTACGTCTACATCCTGAAGCTCAACCACCTGGTCGACGACAAGATCCACGCTCGTTCGACCGGGCCGTACTCGATGATCACGCAGCAGCCGCTGGGTGGTAAGGCGCAGTTCGGTGGTCAGCGTTTCGGTGAGATGGAGTGCTGGGCGATGCAGGCGTACGGCGCCGCGTACGCCCTGCAGGAGCTGCTCACGATCAAGTCCGACGACGTGCTCGGCCGGGTGAAGGTCTACGAGGCCATCGTCAAGGGCGAGAACATCCCGGAGCCGGGCATCCCGGAGTCGTTCAAGGTGCTGCTCAAGGAGCTGCAGTCGCTGTGCCTCAACGTTGAGGTGCTCTCCAGCGACGGTGTGGCCCTGGAAATGCGCGAGACCGACGACGAGGTGTTCCGGGCCGCTGAGGAGCTGGGCATCGACCTGTCCCGGCGCGAGCCGAGCTCGGTCGAAGAGGTCTGAGGTGAGCGGTCGGGGGGCGGGTCGCCCGCCCCCCGACCCCGCCCGAGAATTAGCAGTACAGACGACGACATAGGGGACATAGTGCTCGACGTCAACTTCTTCGACGAGCTGCGCATTGGTCTCGCCACCGCCGACGACATCCGTCAGTGGTCGCACGGCGAGGTCAAGAAGCCTGAGACGATCAACTACCGCACCCTGAAGCCGGAGAAGGACGGGCTCTTCTGCGAGAAGATCTTCGGTCCGCAGCGCGACTGGGAGTGCTACTGCGGTAAGTACAAGCGCGTTCGGTTCAAGGGCATCATCTGTGAGCGCTGCGGCGTCGAGGTGACTCGCTCCAAGGTCCGTCGTGAGCGGATGGGGCACATCGAGCTCGCTGCTCCGGTGACCCACATCTGGTACTTCAAGGGCGTTCCGAGCCGGCTGGGCTACCTGCTGGACCTCGCCCCCAAGGACCTCGAAAAGATCATCTACTTCGCCTCGTACGTCGTGACGAGCGTGGACGCGGAGTCGCGTCACCGTGACCTCTCGACGATCGAGAACGAGATCCTGGCCGAGAAGCGGCAGTCCGAGAACAGCCGCGACTCGGAGATCGAGAAGCGCGCCGCCAAGCTCGAGGCCGACCTGGCCGAGCTGGAGGCCGAGGGCGCGAAGGCGGACGTCCGGCGCAAGGTCAAGGAGGGCGGAGAGCGCGAAATGCGCCAGATCCGCGACCGGGCCCAGCGCGAGATCGACCGCCTGGACGAGGTGCTGGACACCTTCCGCAAGCTGGAGCCGAAGCAGCTGGTCACCGACGAGCTGCTCTACCGCGAGCTGCGCGACCGGTTCGGTGAGTACTTCACCGGTTCCATGGGCGCGGAGGCGATCAAGGCGCTGGTCCAGAACATGGACCTCGACGCCGAGGCCGAGAGCCTGCGGGAGACCATCCGGTCCGGCAAGGGCCAGCGGAAGATCCGGGCGCTCAAGCGGCTCAAGGTCGTGGCGGCGTTCCTGAACACCCGCAACTCGCCGCTCGGCATGGTGCTGGACTGCGTCCCGGTCATCCCGCCGGACCTGCGCCCGATGGTGCAGCTCGACGGTGGCCGGTTCGCGACCTCGGACCTGAACGACCTGTACCGCCGCGTGATCAACCGGAACAACCGCCTCAAGCGGCTGATCGACCTCGGTGCTCCCGAGATCATCGTCAACAACGAGAAGCGGATGCTCCAGGAGGCCGTCGACGCGCTGTTCGACAACGGCCGTCGCGGCCGGCCGGTCACCGGCCCGGGTAACCGCCCGCTCAAGTCGCTGTCCGACATGCTCAAGGGCAAGCAGGGCCGGTTCCGCCAGAACCTGCTGGGCAAGCGCGTCGACTACTCCGGCCGTTCGGTCATCGTGGTCGGCCCGAAGCTCAAGCTGCACCAGTGTGGTCTGCCCAAGCAGATGGCCCTGGAGCTGTTCAAGCCGTTCGTCATGAAGCGGCTGGTGGACCTCAACCACGCGCAGAACATCAAGTCCGCCAAGCGGATGGTCGAGCGTCAGCGCCCGGTCGTGTGGGACGTGCTGGAAGAGGTCATCGGCGAGCACCCGGTGCTGCTCAACCGGGCGCCGACCCTGCACCGCCTGGGCATCCAGGCCTTCGAGCCGCAGCTGGTCGAGGGCAAGGCCATCCAGATCCACCCGCTGGTTTGCACGGCGTTCAACGCCGACTTCGACGGTGACCAGATGGCGGTGCACGTGCCGCTGTCCGCCGAGGCTCAGGCCGAGGCGCGGATCCTGATGCTGTCGTCGAACAACATCCTCAAGCCGGCCGACGGTAAGCCGGTCACCATGCCCACCCAGGACATGGTCATCGGTCTCTACCACCTCACCCACCTCACCGCCGGTGAGAAGGGCGAGGGCCGGGCGTTCAGCTCGGACGCCGAGGCGCGGATGGCCTTCGACAACGGTGAGCTGCACCTGCAGGCGCCCGTCAAGATCCGCCTTCGTGGTGTGGTCGAGGTCGACAACGGTGCCGGCGCCGAGGCGTGGTCCGCTCCGGAGGGCTTCGTCGAGGGTGACGCGCTGACCGTGGAGACCACCCTGGGTCGGGTGCTGTTCAACGAGACGCTGCCGCAGGGCTACCGCTTCGTGAACTACGAGATCCGCAAGGGTCAGCTCTCCGCGATCGTCAACGACCTCGCCGAGCGCTTCCCCAAGGTGGCGCTGGCCGCCACCCTGGACGGGCTCAAGGAGGCCGGTTTCCACTGGGCCACCTGGTCCGGCGTGACGATCGGCATGGAGGACGTCATCGCTCCGCCGCGCAAGGCGGAGATCCTGGCGAAGTACGAGAAGGAAGCCGACCGGATCGACAAGCAGTACCAGCGTGGTCTGATGACCGCCGAGGAGCGTCGCGGCGAGCTCATCGAGATCTGGACCAAGGCGACCAACGAGGTCGCCAAGGAGATGGACACCGCGCTGCCGCAGGAGAACCCACTGTGGAAGATGATCCACTCGGGTGCCCGCGGTAACCTGCTCCAGCTCCGGCAGATCGCGGCGATCCGTGGTCTGGTGGCCAACCCGAAGGGCGAGATCATCCCGCGGCCGATCAAGGCCAGCTACCGGGAGGGTCTGTCCGTGCTGGAGTACTTCATCTCCACGCACGGTGCTCGTAAGGGTCTCGCCGACACCGCGCTGCGGACCGCCGACTCGGGTTACCTGACCCGTCGTCTGGTGGACGTCTCGCAGGACGTCATCATCCGTGAAGAGGACTGCGGCACCGACCGGGCGATCCCGATGCAGATCGGCGAGAAGCTGGACGGCAAGCTCGTCGTCCACACCCACGCCGAGACCAGCGTGCACGCCCGGACGCTGGCCGACGACATCAAGGGGCCGGACGGCACCGTGGTGGCCGAGCGCGGCCAGGACATCAACTCCATCGGGGTCGACAAGATCGTCGCCGCCGGCGTGGAGACGGTCCGGGTGCGCAGCGTGCTCACCTGCGAGTCCAAGCTGGGTGTCTGCGCGGCCTGCTACGGCCGGTCGCTGCCGACCGGTAAGTCGGTCGACATCGGCGAGGCGGTCGGCATCATCGCCGCCCAGTCCATCGGTGAGCCCGGTACGCAGCTGACGATGCGTACCTTCCACACCGGTGGTGTCGCTGGTGAGGACATCACCCAGGGTCTGCCGCGTGTTCAGGAAATCTTCGAGGCTCGGGTCCCGAAGGGTAAGGCGCCCATTGCCGACACCCCCGGCCGGATCCGGATCGAGGACGGCGAGCGCTCGCGCAAGATCATCGTGGTGCCGGACGACGGCAGCGAAGAGATCGTCTACGACAAGATCTCGAAGCGCGTCAAGCTCCGGACCCACGACGGCGGTCACGTCGCGGTCGGCGAGAAGCTGACCGAGGGCACCATCGACCCGCACGAGCTTCTGCGGATCATGGGTCCGCGGGCGGTCCAGGTCCACCTGACCAGTGAGGTCCAGGAGGTCTACCGCTCGCAGGGTGTGCTCATCCACGACAAGCACATCGAGATCATCATCCGCCAGATGCTCAAGCGGGTGACGGTCATCGACTCCGGCTCGACCGAGTTCCTGCCGGGTGTGCTGGTCGACCGGGCGCTGTTCGAGTCGGAGAACCGCCGACTCGTCTCGGAGGGCGGCGAGCCCGCCGCTGGTCGTCCGGTGCTGATGGGTATCACCAAGGCCTCGCTGGCCACGGACTCCTGGCTCTCGGCGGCCTCCTTCCAGGAGACCACCCGGGTGCTGACCGACGCTGCGATCAACTCGCGCAGCGACTCGCTGGTCGGCCTCAAGGAGAACGTGATCATCGGAAAGCTCATCCCGGCCGGTACGGGCATCAGCAAGTACCGCAACGTCCGGGTGGAGCCGACCGAGGAGGCCAAGGCCAAGGTCTACTCGATGACCGGGTACCCGGAAACCGACTACGGCTTCGGGCCGGCCGGCGGGCAGGCTGTGCCGCTGGACGACTTCGACTTCGGGTCGTACCGCTAAGCACCAATCGCACGACGAGGCCCCCGGTTTCCGCCGGGGGCCTCGTCGTGTCCGGACCCACCCACCCCCGGGCCGAGTTCGGCATGATGGGGGTATGACGACCGCACCCGGGCAGGTGCCCGTCGCGCAGCAGGGCCTGCGCCACCCGCTGGACCCGGATCCGGCCCGTGCCACGAAGGCGCGGGCGGTCTTCGCGCTGGGGTTGCTCGGCATGCTGACCGGGCTCTTCATCGGCGGGGTGGTGCCGGCGACGGTGGCGCTGCAACTGGCCCGGCAGGCGCGCCGTGAGGCGTACGCCTCGGGGGGTTTCCTGACCGGCGGCGCCTGGCTGCGACGGGGGGAGCGGATGGCCTGGACCGGCCTCGTGCTGGTCGCGGTCACCGTGGTGGCCGCGGTGGTGATCGGGGTGGTGCGGTTGGCCGGCGCGCCGTTCGGCCATGACTACCCGGCGAACATGGACTGAGCCGCCCGTGGCCGCGCCGGGCGCGGACGGCGGTGCCCTCGGCGGTAGCCTGGCCGGTGTCCGCCGTGCGGCGGCGGTGCCCTTTCGACAGGAGGACCTCGTGACGGAACCGGCGCGGCCCCCTGCGGACGAACCGGCCGGTCATCCGGACGCGCCGACCCCGCCCGAGCCGAGTGACTGGGCGCGACCGGACCCGAACAGCGAGCCGCACCCGCCCGCGGCCACGCCGAGCGCGCCGTCATCGCCGGCGCCGTCATCTCCCGCGCCGTCATCTCCCGCGCCGCACCCCGGCTGGGGCGCGACCACCCCGACCGGCCCCAGCCAGCCGTACCCGGTCTCCGGTGCGCCTACCCCGCCGGGTTGGGGTCCGCCGTCGTCTGGGCCTGGCGCACCTCCCGGATGGGGTCCGCCCTCGTCTGGGCCTGGCGCACCTTCCGGTTGGGGTCCGCCCTCGTCCACGCCTGGCGTGCCTGCGGGTTGGGGGCCGCCGCCACCGGGTCACGCGCCCGGTTGGGGTGGCATGACCGGGCATCCGGTGCCGCCGCCCACCGATGACCAACGCCGACCGCCGAAGCGGGTGGAGATGGTGCCCGGCACGCCGTTCGGTGTCGTGCACCTGGACGTGGCGCCGGTCACCTCCGGGTTGGCCGTCGGGGCGCTGGTGGCCGGGGTGGCCTCGGTCCTGGTCTCGCTGCTGGTGATCTGCTTCGGGGTGAGCTTCAAGGACGACGGCGGGGCCTGGGCCTCCGGAGCGTTCACCGTGCTCGGGGTGCTGGCCGGCGTGGCGGCGATCGTCACCGGTCTGCTCGGCCAGCGGCAGATCCGTCGGCCGGTGGCGCCTCCCGCGGTCCGGTTCACCGGCCGTGGGCTTGCCGTGGCCGGAATCAGCTGTGGCGTGGCGGGAGGAGTGCTCAGCCTCCTGGGCCTGGGCCTGGCACTGCTTCTCACCCTGGCCTGAGGCCCGTCACCGTCCGGTCCGCGATGCGGAGGCCCCCGCGGTGACTGCCCGGTGCCGGCCTGGGGCCGACGGGTGGCCGCGCGGGGAAGCCGGTACACTTGTGTCTGCAGGTGCCCATCGCGGGCGACGGGGCAGGACGAGATCCGGCCGGCGGATGTGAGACAGTCGCCGGGCCATTCCGTTTTGACCTGGGCGGTTGTGGTAGGTACTCTTTCCCCTTGTGCCCGGGCATGCCCGGGCAACTCGTGCGTGCGCTGTCCCCGGAGTTCGGGCGGCGGCACGACAAGCCAAAGATCCGGGGCGGGGCGACCCGCGCACCGGTGAACAAACCCGGTACGCACGCGAAAGCGTCGCAACGGGGCCGTGACGAGGGCGACACGCCCGACCGCGGGTGCCGGGGTCTCCGCAAGGTGACCCTGGTCGGAATGTAGGAGAGCCGGTCATCAGGCCGGCTAACGAGCGACGGCGCGGCCGCGAATGCGGCCGAAGGGAGCGGAGAAACCCGGTGCCCACGATCCAGCAGCTGGTCCGAAAGGGCCGCCAGGCGAAGACGACCAAGACCAAGACCCCGGCGCTGAAGGGTTCCCCTCAGCGGCGCGGCGTGTGCACCCGCGTGTACACCACCACTCCCAAGAAGCCGAACTCGGCGCTGCGCAAGGTCGCTCGCGTGAAGCTCAGCAGCCAGATCGAGGTGACCGCCTACATCCCGGGCGTCGGTCACAACCTCCAGGAGCACTCGATCGTGCTCGTGCGCGGTGGCCGGGTGAAGGACCTCCCCGGCGTGCGTTACAAGATCGTTCGCGGCTCGCTGGACACCCAGGGTGTCCGCAACCGCAAGCAGGCGCGCAGCCGTTACGGCGCGAAGAAGGAGAAGAGCTGACATGCCGCGTAAGGGACCCGCTCCGCGGCGGCCACTGGTCGCTGACCCGGTGTACAACTCGCCGCTGGTCACCCAGCTGGTGAACAAGATCCTGCTCCGCGGCAAGCGTCAGCTCGCCGAGTCGATCGTGTACGCGGCCCTCGAGGGCTGCCGCGAGAAGTCCGGCACCGACCCGGTCGTCACCCTCAAGCGGGCGATGGACAACGTCAAGCCGACCCTCGAGGTACGCAGCCGTCGTGTTGGTGGCGCCACCTACCAGGTGCCGGTCGAGGTCCGCCCGACCCGGGCGACCACGCTGGGCCTGCGCTGGCTGGTCACCTACTCCCGCGCTCGTCGCGAGAAGACCATGGTCGAGCGGCTGATGAACGAGCTGCTGGACGCGAGCAACGGCCTCGGTGCCGCCGTCAAGCGGCGCGAGGACACGCACAAGATGGCCGAGTCGAACAAGGCCTTCGCGCACTACCGCTGGTAACACCCTGGTTCCGGCGCCCTCGCGGCGCCGGAACCGCCACCAGTTGAGTCGAGACGACGATAAGTAGGGATTGAAGTGGCCGCCGCAGACGCGCTCGCCAACGTACGCAACATCGGCATCATGGCGCACATCGATGCCGGTAAGACCACGACCACCGAGCGGATCCTGTTCTACACCGGCATCACGTACAAGATCGGTGAGGTCCACGAGGGCGCTGCCGTCATGGACTGGATGGAGCAGGAGCAGGAGCGTGGCATCACCATCACCTCCGCTGCTACCAAGTGTGAGTGGAAGGGCCACACGATCCAGATCATCGACACGCCGGGCCACGTCGACTTCACGGTCGAGGTCGAGCGGTCGCTGCGGGTTCTGGATGGTGCGGTCGCGGTCTACGACGGTGTCGCCGGCGTGGAGCCGCAGACGGAGAACGTCTGGCGGCAGGCCGACAAGTACAACGTCCCGCGTATGTGCTTCGTCAACAAGCTCGACCGGACCGGCGCCGACTTCTTCCGCTGCGTGCAGATGATGATCGACCGGCTGAACGCCACCCCGCTGGTGCTCCAGATCCCGATCGGGCTCGAGGGCGACCACATCGGTGTCGTCGACCTGATCGGCATGCGCGCTCTCACCTGGCGTGGGGAGACCCAGAAGGGTGACGACTACGCGATCGAGGAGATCCCGGCCGAGCTGGCCGACTCCGCGGCCGAGTGGCGCGAGAAGCTGATGGAGACCCTGGCCGACGTCGACGACTCGGTGATGGAGAAGTACCTGGAAGGCGAGGAGGTCTCCCCCGAGGAGATCAAGGCCGCCATCCGGCGTGCCACCATCGCCGGCAAGGCCAACCCGGTGCTGTGCGGCTCGGCGTTCAAGAACAAGGGCGTCCAGCCCATGCTCGACGCCGTGGTCGACTTCCTGCCGTCGCCGCTGGACGTTCCGGCCATCGAGGGCACCGCGCCGGACGGCGAGACGCCGCTGCTCCGCAAGCCTTCCAAGTCGGAGCCGTTCTCCGGTCTGGCCTTCAAGATCCAGACGGACAAGCACCTCGGCAAGCTCACCTACGTCCGGGTCTACTCCGGTCTGCTCGAATCCGGTTCCCAGGTGGTCAACTCCACCAAGGACCGCAAGGAGCGGATCGGCAAGATCTACCAGATGCACGCCAACAAGCGCGAAGAGCGTCCGACGGCGCAGGCCGGCGACATCATCGCCGTGCAGGGTCTCAAGCAGACCACCACCGGCGACACGCTCTCCGACCCGGCGAACCCGGTGATCCTGGAGTCGATGACCTTCCCGGAGCCGGTCATCTCGGTGGCGATCGAGCCGAAGACCAAGTCCGACCAGGAGAAGCTCGGCACCGCGATCCAGCGGCTGGCCGAAGAGGACCCGACCTTCCGCGTCCGCTTGGACGAGGAGACCGGTCAGACGGTCATCTCCGGCATGGGCGAGCTGCACCTGGACATCCTGGTCGACCGGATGCGGCGTGAGTTCAACGTCGAGGCCAACGTCGGCAAGCCGCAGGTGGCGTACCGCGAGACCATCCGCCGCAAGGTGGACAAGGTCGAGTACACCCACAAGAAGCAGACCGGTGGTTCCGGCCAGTACGCCCGCGTCATCGTGAGCGTCGAGCCGCTGCCGCTGGACAACGAATCGCCGACCTACGAGTTCGCCAACGCCGTCAGCGGTGGCCGCATCCCCCGGGAGTTCATCCCGTCGGTGGACGCCGGTGCGCAGGACGCGCTTCAGTACGGCATCCTGGCGGGCTTCCCGCTGGTGGGTGTGAAGCTGACGCTGCTCGACGGCCAGTACCACGAGGTCGACTCGTCGGAAATGGCATTCAAGATCGCCGGCTCGATGGTGATGAAGGACGCGGCCCGCAAGGCCGATCCCGCGCTGCTCGAGCCGATGATGGCCGTTGAAGTCACCACTCCTGAGGAGAACATGGGTGACGTCATCGGTGACCTCAACTCCCGCCGCGGCATCATCCAGGCGATGGAGGAGCGCAGCGGCGCCCGCATCGTCCGGGCTCTGGTGCCGTTGTCGGAGATGTTCGGCTACGTCGGCGACCTGCGGTCGAAGACCCAGGGCCGGGCTAGCTACAGCATGCAGTTCGACTCCTACGCCGAGGTTCCGCAGAGCGTCGCGAAGGAGATCATCGCCAAGGCAACGGGCGAGTAACGCCCTGAGCAGGTGATTCGTGGTTGGTCGCGGGAGGTTTCACCCGCCCGCGGCCACCACGATCGGATCGCGTGAGACCGGGCCTGTAGGCTTCATCGCCGCAGAACCCACAATGGCTTCCCGGCCTTCTGGCCGGAAAGGCTGTCGACAGAGTCCTAAGCGCCGACCGGCGCGCCGGGCGTACGAACCAAGAAGTCCACAGGAGGACACCAGTGGCGAAGGCTAAGTTCGAGCGGACTAAGCCGCACGTCAACATCGGCACCATTGGTCACATCGACCACGGTAAGACGACGCTGACGGCGGCCATCACCAAGGTCCTGCACGACCAGTACCCGGACCTGAACCCCTACACGCCGTTCGACGAGATCGACAAGGCGCCGGAGGAGAAGGCCCGCGGCATCACGATCTCGATCGCGCACGTCGAGTACCAGACCGAGTCGCGGCACTACGCGCACGTCGACTGCCCTGGGCACGCCGACTACATCAAGAACATGATCACCGGTGCCGCGCAGATGGACGGCGCGATCCTGGTGGTCGCGGCGACCGACGGCCCGATGCCGCAGACCCGCGAGCACGTGCTGCTGGCCCGTCAGGTTGGTGTGCCGTACATCGTCGTGGCGCTCAACAAGAGCGACATGGTCGATGACGAGGAGCTCCTGGAGCTCGTCGAGCTCGAGGTCCGTGAGCTGCTCTCGTCGCAGGAGTACCCGGGCGACGACCTGCCGGTGGTTCGGGTTTCGGCGCTGAAGGCCCTCGAGGGTGACCCCGAGTGGACCGGCAAGCTGCTGGACCTGATGACCGCGGTCGACACCTCGATCCCGCAGCCGGAGCGCGAGGTCGACATGCCGTTCCTGATGCCGGTTGAGGACGTCTTCACGATCACCGGTCGTGGCACCGTCGTCACCGGTCGCGTGGAGCGCGGCGTTCTCCTGCCGAACGAGGATGTTGAGCTCGTCGGTATCAAGGAGAAGAGCTTCAAGACCAAGGTCACCGCGATCGAGATGTTCCGGAAGACCCTGGACGACGCCCGCGCAGGCGAGAACGTCGGCCTGCTGCTGCGTGGCACCAAGCGCGACGAGGTCGAGCGCGGCATGGTCGTCGTGAAGCCGGGCTCGAACACCCCGCACACGGAGTTCGAGGCGACGGTCTACATCCTCTCCAAGGAGGAGGGCGGCCGGCACACCCCGTTCTTCCAGAACTACCGCCCGCAGTTCTACTTCCGGACCACGGACGTCACCGGTGTCGTCACCCTTCCCGAGGGCACCGAGATGGTCATGCCGGGCGACAACACCACCATGTCGGTGAAGCTGATCCAGCCCATCGCCATGGAGGAGAACCTCAAGTTCGCGATCCGCGAGGGTGGCCGCACCGTCGGCGCCGGGTTCGTCACCAAGATCATCAAGTGAACTAGGTAACCCCGATTAGACCCGCCGCCGGTCGTGCGGCATACTAGTCAGGTTGCGTAACGACAGTTCGTCGCCTGTGTTCGGCTTTCGCTGAACCTCCGGGTGGCGAGGCAGTCGAGCGTGGGGTGGTTGGCGGCCCAGTCGCCAACCACCCTCGCACGGCGTTCAGGTCGCGGTAATGCGATCGGCGCCTTGACCCACCGCGCGGTCAGCACCGCTCCGGAACCACGGGGCGGAGCCCGATCCGAGGGCGCGACACGCCCGACCGCGGGGGTCGGCGAAGTGGGCCTGTACCAGCCGGTACAGGCGCCCGCAACACAGCGGCATCGAGAGAAGGAACAGAAGCCACCATGGCGGGACAGAAGATCCGCATCCGGCTCAAGGCCTATGACCACGAGGTCGTCGACTCCTCGGCTCGGAAGATCGTCGAGACGGTGACGCGCACCGGGGCGCAGGTCGCGGGCCCGGTGCCGCTGCCCACGGAGATCAACCGTTTCTGCGTTATCCGCTCGCCGCACAAGTACAAGGACTCGCGCGAGCACTTCGAGATGCGCACGCACAAGCGGCTGATCGACATCATCGACCCGACCCCGAAGACGGTCGACTCGCTCATGCGCCTCGACCTGCCGGCTGGCGTCGACATCGAGATCAAGCTGTAGGGACCGGACAAATGGACAGGCAAGTCAAGGGGATCCTGGGCGCCAAGCTCGGCATGACCCAGGTCTGGGACAACAACCGTGTTGTTCCCGTGACCGTGGTCGAGGCCGGCCCGTGCGTCATCAGCCAGGTTCGTAGCGCCGAGAAGGACGGTTACTCAGCGGTCCAGCTGGCGTACGGCATCATCGACCCGCGCAAGGTCAAGAAGCCGATCAGCGGCCACTACGCCAAGGCGGACGTGGCGCCGCGCCGGCACATCGTCGAGCTGCGCACCACGGACGCTGGGGAATACTCGCTCGGCCAGGAAGTCACGGTCGAGGAGTTCCCGGCCGGCGTCACCATCGACGTCACCGGCAAGACCAAGGGCAAGGGCTACGCCGGCCCGATGAAGCGGCACGGCTTCCACGGTCTGGGTGCCGGTCACGGTGTCGAGCGCAAGCACCGCTCGCCCGGCTCCATCGGCGCCTGCGCCACTCCGGGTCGTGTCTTCAAGGGCACCCGGATGGCCGGCCGGATGGGTGGCGTGCGGTACACCGTGCAGAACCTCACCGTCCAGGCGGTCGACACCGAGAACAACCTGCTGCTCGTCCGGGGTGCCATTCCTGGTCCCAAGGGCGCGCTGGTTCTGGTCCGGACCGCGGCCAAGAGCAAGGTGAAGAAGGGCGGTGCGGCCAAGTGACCACCGTTGACGTGCGCACCGTCGAAGGCACCACCAGCAGCTCGGTCGAGTTGCCGGCGGACATCTTCGACGTGCAGGCCAACGTCGCGCTGATGCACCAGGTCGTGGTGGCCCAGCTCGCGGCGGCCCGACAGGGCACGCACAAGACCAAGACCCGCGGCGAGGTCGCCGGTGGCGGCAAGAAGCCGTACAAGCAGAAGGGCACCGGTCGCGCCCGCCAGGGCTCGATCCGCGCGCCGCAGTTCGCCGGCGGTGGCGTCGTGCACGGTCCCGTGCCGCGCGACTACAGCCAGCGGACCCCGAAGAAGATGAAGGCCGCCGCTCTGCGGGGTGCCCTCTCCGACCGGGCACGCGCCGGGCAGGTGCACGTCGTCGAGGCGTTCGTCTCGGGCGAGAAGCCGTCGACCAAGGCGGCCCTGGCCACGCTGACCAAGCTCACCGAGGCCCGTCGGGTCCTGGTCGTGCTGAGCAGCACCGACGAACTGAACTGGGTGTCGCTGCGCAACGAGCCGCGGGTGCACCTGATCGAGTCCGGCCAGCTGAACACGTACGACGTGCTGGTGGCCGACGACGTGGTCTTCACCAAGGACGCCCTGGACGAGTTCCTGGGCGTGCCCGCCGAGACCACCGAGGAGGGTGGCAAGTGAGCACCATCGCCGACCCGCGCGACATCATCGTCGCGCCGGTCGTCTCGGAGAAGAGCTACAGCGAGCTGAACCGGAACTGGTACACCTTCCTGGTGCACCCGGACGCGAACAAGACCGAGATCAAGATCGCTATCCAGCAGATCTTCAACGTCCGCGTCCTGACGGTCAACACGCTCAACCGCCAGGGTAAGCGCAAGCGCACCAAGACCGGCTTCGGTCAGCGCAAGGCGACCAAGCGGGCGATCGTGAAGCTGGCTGACGGTGACCGCATCGAGGCCTTCGGCGGCCCGGTCAGCTGAGGGGTGTAGACAATGGCTATCCGTAAGTACAAGCCGACGACGCCGGGCCGACGTGGCTCCAGCGTCGCTGACTTCGCCGAGATCACCCGGTCCACGCCGGAGAAGTCGCTGCTGGCTCCGTTGCCGAAGAAGGGCGGGCGTAACGCCCACGGCCGGATCACCACGCGGCACCACGGCGGCGGTCACAAGCGTCAGTACCGTCTGATCGACTTCAAGCGGGTCGACAAGGACGGCGTGCCGGCGAAGGTCGCTCACATCGAGTACGACCCGAACCGCACGGCGCGCATTGCGCTGCTGCACTACGCCGACGGCGAGAAGCGGTACATCATCGCGCCGAAGGACATGAAGCAGGGCGACCGCGTCGAGTCCGGTCCGGGCGCCGACATCAAGCCCGGCAACAACCTGCCGCTGCGCAACATCCCGGTCGGCACCACGATCCACAACGTGGAGCTGCGTCCGGGTGGCGGGGCCAAGCTGGCTCGTTCCGCCGGCGTCGGCATCCAGCTGCTCGGCCGCGAGGGCGCGTACGCGACCCTGCGTATGCCGTCCGGCGAGATCCGGCGGGTGGACGTGCGCTGCCGCGCGAGCGTCGGCGAGATCGGCAACGCCGACCAGTCGAACATCAACTGGGGCAAGGCCGGCCGGATGCGGTGGAAGGGCAAGCGCCCGACCGTCCGTGGTGTCGCCATGAACCCGGTCGACCACCCGCACGGTGGTGGTGAGGGTAAGACCTCCGGTGGTCGCCACCCGGTCAACCCGCAGGGTAAGCCCGAGGGCCGCACCCGCCGTAAGGGCCAGCCGAGTGACCGGCTGATCGTCCGCCGCCGCTACGCCACGCGTAAGCGCGGCTGAGGGAGATAAGACATGCCTCGCAGCCTGAAGAAGGGCCCGTTCGTCGACGACCACCTGCTCAAGAAGGTGGAAGTACAGAACGACAAGGGTTCCAAGAACGTGATCAAGACCTGGTCGCGGCGCTCGACGATCATCCCCGAGATGCTGGGGCACACGATCGCCGTGCACGACGGACGTAAGCACGTCCCGGTGTTCGTGACCGAGGCGATGGTCGGGCACAAGCTCGGCGAGTTCGCGCTGACCCGCACGTTCAAGGGTCACGAGAAGGACGACCGGAAGAGCCGTCGGCGCTGACGCCGCGGGCATACGGATAGAGGGAACAAGGGGTTACAGCGATGCCAGGAAAGGGCGACGCTCCGGTGCTTCCGGGCGCGCGGGCGGTTGCGCGGCACGTGCGCATCTCGCCGATGAAGGCGCGCCGGGTGGTCAACCTCGTCCGCGGCCTGCCCGCGAAGGAGGCGCTAACGGTGCTGCAGTTCGCGCCGCAGGCTGCGAGCGAGCAGGTGTACAAGGTGCTCGCTAGCGCGATCGCCAACGCGGAGAACAACGAGCGGCTGGACCCTGACGCGCTGCTCGTCAGCGAGGCCTTCGTTGACGAGGGCCCGACGATGAAGCGGTTCCAGCCGCGGGCGCAGGGTCGGGCGTACCGAATCCGCAAGCGCACCTGCCACATCACTGTGGCGGTCGAAGCGGTCGCGCCGGCAGCGCCGAGGAAGGCCGCGGCGAAGAAGGCCGCCCCGGCCACGGAGGCCGCACCGGCCGAAGCGCAGAGCAAGACGGAGGACGCCGAGTAATGGGTCAGAAGGTTCACCCCACTGGGTTCCGGCTCGGCATCTCGACCGACTGGAAGTCCCGCTGGTTCGCGGACAAGCTCTACAAGGACTACATCGGCGAGGATGTCAAGATCCGCCGCATGATGTCCAAGGGCCTCGAGCGTGCCGGGATTTCCAAGGTCGACATCGAGCGCACCCGCGACCGGGTTCGCGTCGACATCCACACCGCCCGGCCGGGCATTGTCATCGGCCGTAAGGGTGCGGAGGCCGACCGGATCCGCGGCGAGCTGGAGAAGCTCACCGGCAAGCAGGTTCAGCTGAACATCATCGAGGTGAAGAACCCCGAGTCGGACGCCCAGCTGGTTGCGCAGGGCGTGGCCGAGCAGCTGTCCAGCCGGGTCAGCTTCCGTCGGGCGATGCGCAAGGCCATGCAGTCGGCGATGAAGAACCCGGTCTGCAAGGGCATTCGGGTTCAGGTCTCGGGTCGCCTGGGCGGCGCCGAGATGAGCCGGACCGAGTTCTACCGTGAGGGCCGGGTTCCGCTGCACACGCTGCGGGCCAACATCGAGTACGGCTTCTTCGAGGCCCGTACGACGTTCGGCCGGATCGGTGTCAAGGTCTGGATCTACAAGGGCGACGCCGTTCCGGGCCGGGAGGCTCCGGCCGAGGCCGGTCCGTCCCGCCCGCGTCGTGGTGAGCGTGGCGACCGTCCCGAGCGTCCGCGCCGTGGTCGGTCGGGTTCGTCCGGCACCACGGCTGGTGGCACCGAGGCCGGCCGGGCTGCTGCGACCACCATCGCGCAGCAGGCCGAGACGCCGAGTGGCGAGCCGGTCGACAGCGCAGCTGTCGCCGCAACGGCTACCGCTCCGGCCGCGACTCAGCCGGCAGAAACGCAGCAGGAGGGCTGACAGATGCTGATGCCGCGCAAGCCCCCGAAGGGCTTCCGCAAGCCGCACCACCCGGACCGCAGTGGCGCGTCCAAGGGTGGTAACCGGGTGGTCTTCGGCGAGTTCGGGATCCAGGCTCTCGAGCCGGCGTACGTGACGAACCGGCAGATCGAGTCGGCACGTATCGCGATGACTCGCCACATCAAGCGTGGTGGCAAGGTCTGGATCACGATCTTCCCGGACCAGGCCCTCACCAAGAAGCCTGCCGAGACCCGGATGGGTTCCGGTAAGGGTTCGCCCGAGTGGTGGGTCGCCAACGTCAAGCCGGGGCGGGTTCTCTTCGAGATGTCCTTCCCCAACGAGCAGATCGCGCGAGAGGCCATGCGTCGCGCGATCCACAAGCTCCCGATGAAGTGCCGCATTGTTACGCGCGAAGTGGGTGAATCCTGATGGCAGCGGGCGTTAAGGCGACCGAGCTGCGTGAGCTCTCCGAAGAGGAGCTGGTCACGAAGCTGCGGGAGGCCAAGGCGGAGCTGTTCAACCTCCGCGTGCAGGCCGCAACCGGGCAGCTGGACAACAACCGGCGGCTGCAGGTCATCCGTCGGGAGATTGCCCGGATCTACACGATCATGCGTGAGCGTGAGCTGGGGCTCTCGGCCGCGCCGACTGAGGTGACTGCATCATGACCGAAGAGACCGCCACCGCCGCCGCGCGGTCGCGCCGCAAGGTCCGCGAGGGCCTGGTGATCAGCGACAAGATGGACAAGACCGTCGTGGTCGAGGTCGAGGACCGGGTTCGGCACGCGCTGTACGGCAAGATCATGCGCCGTACGGCCAAGCTGAAGGTGCACGACGAGCAGAACGCCGCTGGCACCGGCGACCGGGTTCTCATCATGGAGACCCGGCCGCTGAGCGCCACCAAGCGTTGGCGGATCGTGGAGATCCTGGAAAAGGCCAAGTAGCGAAGGCTCGAGCCCGGCGTTGCGTCGGGCGTAGGTTCCGCCAGGCTCCGGCCGGCCGCTACGGCGGCCGGAGAACCGGCAGACATAGGAGATAGACGTGATTCAGCAGGAGTCGCGACTGCGCGTCGCCGACAACACGGGTGCTCGGGAGATCCTGTGCATCCGGGTTCTCGGTGGCTCGGGTCGGCGCTACGCGAGCATCGGCGACGTCATTGTGGCCACGGTCAAGGACGCGATCCCGGGTGCCGGTGTGAAGAAGGGCGATGTCGTCAAGGCAGTCGTCGTTCGCACCGCCAAGGAGAGGCGTCGGCCGGACGGCTCGTACATCCGCTTCGACGAGAACGCCGCCGTCATCATCAAGGACGGCGGGGACCCGCGTGGTACCCGCATCTTCGGCCCGGTGGGCCGGGAGCTGCGGGACAAGCGGTTCATGAAGATTATCTCCCTCGCGCCGGAGGTGTTGTGACCGTGAAGGTCAAGAAGGGCGACACGGTCGTCATCATCGCCGGCAAGGACAAGGGTGCCAAGGGCAAGGTCATCGCGGCCTACCCGCGGCAGGACAAGGTCCTGGTCGAGGGCGTGAACCGGGTCAAGAAGCACACCCGTATCAGCACCACCCAGCGTGGCGCCAAGACCGGCGGCATCGTCACTCAGGAGGCCCCGATCCACGTCTCGAACGTGCAGGTCCTGGACTCCGACGGCAAGCCGACCCGCGTCGGTTACCGGTTCGACGACAACGGCCAGAAGGTCCGCATCGCGCGTAGCACCGGTAAGGACCTGTGATGACCACGGCTACCGAAAAGACCCTGCCGCGCCTCAAGGAGCGGTACCGCAACGAGATCGTGGCCCAGCTGCGTGAGCAGCACAGTTACGGCAACCCCATGCAGGTGCCGCGGCTGGTCAAGGTCGTCGTCAACATGGGTGTCGGCGAGGCTGCTCGCGACGCCAAGCTGATCGACGGCGCGGTCCGTGACCTCGCCACGATCACCGGCCAGAAGCCGCAGGTGCGGCGGGCGACCAAGTCCATCGCGCAGTTCAAGCTCCGCGAGGGCATGCCGATCGGCGCGAAGGTCACCCTTCGTGGCGACCGGATGTGGGAGTTCCTGGACCGGCTGCTCTCCATCGCGCTGCCGCGTATCCGCGACTTCCGCGGCCTGGACGGGCGCAAGCTGGACGGGCACGGCAACTACACGTTCGGTCTGACCGAGCAGTCGGTGTTCCACGAGATCGACCAGGACCGGATCGATCGCCAGCGGGGCATGGACATCACGGTGGTCACGACCGCCACGACCGACGACGAGGGCCGGGCGCTGCTCAAGCTCCTGGGCTTCCCGTTCAAGGAGAACTGAGATGGCCAAGAAGGCGCTGATCATCAAGGCGGCCGCGAAGCCGAAGTTCTCGGTTCGCGCGTACACCCGCTGCCAGCGGTGCGGGCGTCCGAAGGCGGTCTACCGCAAGTTCGGGCTCTGCCGGGTCTGCATCCGGGAGATGGCTCACCGCGGTGAGCTGCCGGGCGTGTCCAAGGCTTCCTGGTAAGGGCGACCGCGTCCCGGCCGTCGGCCGGGAACTCCTGCACCGATTAGGTATTGCTCTTCGCCGTAGGCCCGGGGCTGATGCCCGGGGAACCCCGGCGAGAAAGGCTGACGAAATCCATGACGATGACCGACCCGATCGCAGACATGCTCACGCGTCTGCGTAACGCCAACCAGGCGTACCACGATCAGGTGAAGATGCCCTACTCCAAGATCAAGGCGAACATCGCCGAGGTCTTGAAGGCCGAGGGTTACATCGCTGCCTGGTCGGTCGAGGAGCCCGAAGAGGGCGCCGTCGGCAAGCGACTGGTCGTCGAGCTGAAGTACGGCCAGAGCCGCGAGCGGAGCCTGGCCGGCATCAAGCGCGTGTCCAAGCCCGGTCTCCGGGTGTACGCCAAGTCGGACGGGCTCCCGCGGGTGCTCGGTGGGCTGGGCGTGGCGATCATTTCGACGTCCCAGGGGCTGCTGACCGACCGGCAGGCCCGCAAGCGGAGTGTTGGCGGGGAAGTCCTCGCCTTCGTCTGGTAACGGGAGACTGGTAGAAATGTCGCGAATTGGACGTAAGTCGATCCCGGTGCCAGCCGGCGTCGACATCACGATCGACGGGCAGACCGTCAAGGTCAAGGGCCCCAAGGGCCAGCTTGAGCACACCCTCGCCGAGCCGATCACGGTCGAGCGGGCCGAGGATGGGCAGCTGAGCGTCAACCGGCCGAACGATGAGCGCAAGGCCAAGGAACTCCACGGCCTGAGCCGTACGCTGGTCGCCAACATGATCGTCGGTGTCACCGAGGGCTACCGCAAGAGCCTGGAGATCGCCGGCACCGGTTACCGGGTCACCGCCAAGGGTTCGGACCTCGAGTTCGCGCTCGGGTTCTCGCACCCGGTGGTCGTCCCCGCCCCGGCGGGCATCACCTTCACGGTGGAGCGGCCGACCCTGTTCCACGTGGCTGGCATCGACAAGCAGCAGGTCGGTGAGGTCGCCGCCAACATCCGGAAGATCCGCCCGCCGGAGCCCTACAAGGGCAAGGGCGTGAAGTACCAGGGCGAGGTCATCCGCCGCAAGGCTGGAAAGGCAGGTAAGAAGTGAGCGCCACGCTGCTCAAGCGCCGCCGCGGCGTTGCCGCCAAGCGCGCCGTCGGGCGTGCGCGTCGGCACTTCCGCGTCCGCAAGAACGTCAGTGGTACGGCCGAGCGTCCGCGCCTGGTCGTCACCCGCTCGCTGCGGCACATGGTCGCCCAGGTCGTCGACGACACCAAGGGTCACACCCTGGCGTCGGCGTCGAGCCTGGACGCCTCGCTGCGTGGTACGGAGGGCGACAAGAGCGCCCTGGCCGGCAAGGTGGGCGCGCTGCTCGCCGAGCGGGCCAAGGCCGCCGGCGTCTCCAAGGTCGTCTTCGACCGCGGTGGCAACCGGTACGCGGGGCGAGTCGCCGCGCTTGCCGACGCCGCCCGCGAAGCCGGGCTCGAGTTCTAACAACCCCGTCACGAGAGATAAGGAAGGCTGCTGATGCCAGGTCAACAGCGCCGTGGCGGCGGGTCCGGTGGCAACGAGGGTGGTCGCCGCGACAACCGCCGTGAGGGCGGCCGCGGAAACGCGCCCGTCGAGAAGACCCCGCACCTTGAGCGGGTCGTCGCGATCAACCGCGTCGCCAAGGTCGTGAAGGGTGGTCGTCGCTTCAGCTTCACCGCCCTGGTGATCGTGGGCGACGGCGACGGCACGGTCGGCGTGGGCTACGGAAAGGCCAAGGAGGTGCCCGCGGCCATCGCCAAGGGTGTCGAGGAGGCCAAGAAGCACTTCTTCAAGGTTCCGCGGATCGGCCAGTCGATCCCGCACCCGATCACGGGTGAGGACGCCGCTGGCGTCGTGCTGCTCAAGCCGGCCTCGGCCGGTACGGGTGTCATCGCCGGCGGTCCGGTGCGCGCCGTGCTGGAGTGCGCCGGGATCCACGACGTGCTCTCGAAGAGCCTCGGCTCGTCGAACCCGATCAACATCGTGCACGCCACCGTGGCGGCCCTGAAGGGGCTTGAGTCCCCCGAGCAGGTCGCGGCGCGTCGTGGTCTGCCGGTGGAGGACGTCGCGCCGGCAGCCATGCTGGCGTCGCGTGCGGGGGTGGCTCGCTGATGGCACGTCTGAAGGTCACCCAGCTCCGGTCCGGTATCGGGACCAAGCACAACCAGCGTGAGTCGCTGCGTTCGCTCGGTCTCAAGCGGATCAACGACGTGGTGGTCAAGGAGGACCGGCCCGAGATCCGCGGCATGATCTTCACTGTGAGCCACCTCGTGAAGGTCGAGGAGGTCGAGTAATGACGATCAAGGTTCACCACCTGCGCCCGGCGCCCGGTTCCAAGACCGCGAAGACCCGTGTGGGTCGCGGTGAGGGTTCCAAGGGCAAGACCGCTGGTCGCGGCACCAAGGGTTCCAAGGCCCGTAAGAACATCTCGGCGGCGTTCGAGGGTGGGCAGATGCCCATCCACATGCGCCTTCCGAAGATGAAGGGCTTCAAGAACAAGTTCAAGGTCGTCTTCCAGGTGGTCAACCTGGACCGGCTCGCTGAGCTGTTCCCGAATGGTGGTCAGGTCGGCCCGCTGGAGCTCGTCGAGTCCGGCGCGGTCCGCAAGGGTCACCCGGTCAAGGTCCTCGGCACCGGGGATCTCGGCGGTGTGGCGCTCCAGGTGTCTGCGCACGCGTTCAGTGCGTCGGCCAAGGAGAAGATCGCTGCTGCCGGTGGCTCCGTCACCGAGCTGTAAGGCGTACAACCCATGGCGCCCGTTCAGTTGTGAGCAACTGGACGGGCGCCATGGTCTGCCTGGGGCCTTAGCGCCCGGTAATATCGGAATCGATTTATGTAGTCGGGCGCATCTGCCCGGACCGGGGTGGGGCTGTTAGAGTCCCATCCCAGCCATGGATTGCGGGCGCTCGCCCGTGATCCACCCCGACCCGCCAGGGATCACCGGCGGCCCGCCTCGCGCAGGAGGAAGAAGTTGCTGTCCGCCTTTCTCAGTGCGTTCCGTACGCCTGACCTGCGCAAGAAGCTGCTGTTCACAGTAGGCATCATTGCGGTCTACCGGCTGGGCGCGACGCTCCCCAGCCCGGGCGTCTCGTACGGCAACGTGCAGAAGTGCCTCGACACCATCCAGGGTGACACCACCGGGGTGGTGAACCTGCTCAACCTCTTCTCCGGCGGAGCGCTGCTACAGCTCTCGGTCTTCGCGCTGGGCATCATGCCCTACATCACCGCGTCGATCATCCTGCAGCTGCTGACCGTCGTGATCCCGCGTCTGGAGCAGCTCCGCAAGGAGGGCCAGGCCGGTCAGGCGAAGATCACGCAGTACACGCGCTACCTGACCCTCGGCCTCGGTGTGCTCCAGGCCTCGGCCTTCGTGGCCCTGGCCCGCTCCGGGCAGCTGTTCCAGAACAAGTGCGACCAGTTCCCGATCATCCCCACCGGCACCGGCATCCCGGACTGGCTGACCCTGACCATCCTGGTGATGACGATGACCGCCGGCACCGGCATGGTCATGTGGCTCGGTGAGCTGATCACCGACCGCGGCGTCGGCAACGGCATGTCCGTCCTGATCTTCACCTCGATCGCGGCGCGGCTGCCCAGCGAGGGCTGGCAGATCAAGACCAGCAAGGGCTGGGACATGTTCGCCCTGGTCATCGCGCTGGTCCTGGTGGTCATCACCGCGGTCACCTTCATCGAGCAGGCGCAGCGCCGCATTCCGGTGCAGTACGCCAAGCGGATGATCGGCCGGCGGATGTACGGCGGCACCTCGACCTACATCCCGTTGAAGGTCAACCAGGCGGGTGTCATCCCGGTCATCTTCGGCTCGTCGCTGCTCTACCTGCCGCAGCTGGCCCTGCAGTTCTTCGATCAGACCGACCCGGGCAAGACCCAGGCGTGGATCCAGAACAACCTGGTCAACCCGAGCAGCCCGATCTACATCGCGGTCTACTTCCTGCTGATCATCTTCTTCACGTACTTCTACGTCTCGATCACGTTCAACCCGACCGAGGTCGCGGACAACATGAAGAAGTACGGCGGGTTCGTGCCGGGCATCCGCCCGGGCAAGCCGACCGCCGACTACCTGGACTTCATCCTCAGTCGGATCACCCTGCCGGGCGCGCTCTACCTGGGCGTCATCTCGATCCTGCCGAACTTCTTCTTCATCTGGCTGGACAACCAGCAGTACCAGAACTTCCCGTTCGGCGGCACCGCTGTGCTCATCATGGTCGGCGTCGGTCTGGAGACCGTGAAGCAGATCGAGAGCCAACTCATGCAGCGGAACTACGAAGGGTTCCTGCGGTAGATGAGACTCGTTCTGGTTGGCCCGCCGGGGGCGGGCAAGGGCACACAGGCCGAGTTCATCGCCGCGCACCTCTCGGTGCCGAAGATCTCGACCGGAGACATCTTCCGGTCGAACGTCACCCAGGGCACGCCGCTCGGGGTCGAGGCGAAGCGCTACATGGACGCGGGCGAGCTGGTTCCGGACGAGGTCACCATCAACATGGTCCGGGACCGGCTGGCCGAGCCCGACGCCAGCGAGGGTTTCCTTCTCGACGGTTTCCCGCGGACCACTCCGCAGGCGGCCGCTCTGGACAAGCTCCTCGCTGACCTGGGCACCGCGCTCGATCTGGTCCTGGAGCTGGTGGTCGACGACGACGAGGTGATCCGGCGGCTCTCCGGCCGGCGCACCTGCCGGGGTTGCGGCAAGATCTGGCACGTCGAGTTCGACGCCACGACCAGGCCCGGCATCTGTGACCGGTGCGGCGCCGAGCTGTTCCAGCGCGACGACGACAAGCCGGAGACGATCGCGACGCGGCTCCGCGAATACAGCGAGAAGACCGCACCCCTGGTCGACTACTACGGCGCTCAGGGCAAGCTGGTCGGGATCGACGCCACCGGCCCGGTGGAGGACGTGACCACCCGGGCCATCGACGCCCTGCGGTCGTACGGCGGCTGAGGTCCGGCCGGGCCACGGCGGATAGAGTGCGAACAGCGGGGTACGCGTTATGTGCCCCGCTGTTCGGCAACGAAAGGTAATCGCTCCATGCGTCGTCCCCAGCTGGACATCCAGCTGAAGACCCCTGACCAGATCGAGAAGATGCGGGCCGCCGGGCTGGTGGTCGCCGAGGCGCTTCGCCGGATGCGGGAGGCTGTCGCCCCCGGGGTGAGCACCGCCGATCTGGATGCCATCGCCGAGTCGACCATCCGCGAGGCAGGTGGCGTTCCGTCGTTCAAGGGCTACCACGGTTTCCCGGCGTCGATCTGTTCCTCGGTCAACGAGCAGATCGTGCATGCCATCCCGTCGCCGAAGCAGGTGCTCCAGGCCGGTGACCTGATCTCGATCGACTGCGGTGCGGTCCTGGACGGGTGGCACGGCGACTCTGCGATCACCGTCGGGGTCGGCGAGGTCGACCCGGCTCTGCTGAAGATGGCCGCGGTCGCCGAGGACGCGATGTGGGCCGGCATCGCCGCCGCCGCCCGCGGTGCGGCCAGCGGCAAGGGCCGACTCACCGACATCTCGCACGCGGTGGAGACCGCCGTCCGCAAGGGTGGCCGGTACGGCATCGTCGACGGCTACGGCGGGCACGGCATCGGCACCGAGATGCACCAGGACCCGCACGTGCTCAACCACGGTCGGCCGGGCAAGGGCCCACGCCTGGTCCCCGGCATGGCGTTGGCCATCGAGCCGATGATCACGATGGCGTCCCCGCGTACCGTCGAGTTGTCCGACGGGTGGACGGTGGTGACCCGCGACGGCTCGGTTGCGGCGCACGTCGAGCATTCGATGGCTCTGCTGCCGGACGGGGTCTGGGTGCTGACCGCGTTCGACGGCGGCCGGGCTCGCCTGGGCGACCTGGTGACCGCCCGTCAACCCGCTGCCTCCAAAACCCCCTGAACCTCCCACCCCAGGGCCTCCACCCCCGGCACCGCCCGTTGATCATGAAGTTGTGGTCACGACACGCCGGCGTCGGTGGCGATAACCTCATGATCGACCGAGTCCTGGGGTGGGGCATGACTGGCGTGACGGTGGCATGCTTGCCGGCATGGACGGGCGCGACGGGATGCGAGCCTCGGACTCGGACCGTACGGCGGTGGCCGACCGGTTACGGGTCGCCCTCAACGAGGGTCGGCTGGATCTGCACGAGTATGACGAGCGGTTGCAGCGTGCCTACGCCGCGCGCACGTACGCCGAGTTGGACGGGCTGCTGACCGACCTGCCGCCGGTTGCGCCGGTGGAGCGTTCGGCGCTGTCGCCGCTCACCCCGGCTGCCCCGCCGAGTGTCGGTGACCAGCCTGCGCCGGTGGCGCGCGGCGTCACGGCCCGCTGGCTGGCCGAGGTGTGGCTGCCGTACCTGAAGGTGATCGCCATCGTGGTGACCATCTGGGCGGTGACGTCGCTGCTCAGCCAGGACCTGCTCTACTTCTGGCCGGCCTGGGTGGCAGGGCCGTGGGGCGCGGTGCTGGCGGTCCAGACGGTCACCGGGCTGGCCGGGGGAGAGCCAAGGCGCCAAGCGGCCAAGCGACAGCGCAAACGGGCAAAGCGCAAACCCCCCATCACCAACCCAGAAAACCCCCCGCCC